>CALXDD010000019.1 GCA_944386985.1 uncultured Oscillospiraceae bacterium | reverse complement strand
ACGGCCTGTTCCACGATCTCCGGTCCAATGCCGTCGCCGCGGATCACCGCTATGTTCTTTTCCATGTTTCTTTCCTCCTGCTGTCTATGAATAAAAAAACGTCTCCGGCGTCCTTTTGGACGCCGGAGACGAACATGTCGCGGTACCACTCCGGTTGGCGCGAAGACGCGCCCACTCTGCACAACGGCCCAAAGGCGATTGCTTTTCCCTCTAACGGTGGAACTCCGTGCCGCCTACTTTTTCCATTTCAGCCAGCCCGCTCCCCGGCCAGTAAAGTGAACGCTCGCCGCTGTCTCGCACCATACGACAGCTCTCTGAAGACTACCTGCCCACCGTTTTCCGGTTCGTCGCGTTTGATCAAGTTGCACGAATTCTACCACTCTGTCCGAAGACTGTCAAGAGCGGAATTTTCTTCTTCTCGCTGTGATAGATGCAATTGTTTCAAAAATATAGTTGAATACGCACAATATACTGTAGATTTATCTGATTAAAAATGTGCAGAATATCTAAAGTCTTGGAAAAGGAAAGGACAAGATTGACAAAAATGAAACAGCAGAAAGCGGTCCATTTTTACAGATTGTTCACCGAAAGAATTTTTGCGTTGCTCTGCTTTTGCCTGTGAGACGCAGGCGGCGATTTGAAAGCGGGGAGCAGCTGAATGCCTTCTTATCCAAGGCTGCGGCGCGGGGATCACAGCGGAGAAAAAAGAAAGGCGGAAGGGATGCGGTTCTTTTTTGAAAGGGGCCAGTGACTGCAGCTGAGCAGCACAATGCAGAATTAAAAATATTCTCTGTCTTTGCATGAATTTAAAGGGCTGCAGGCGAAAGATGCTGGAAATTAAAATAGCAGGAATGCCATCGTTTTCTCTGTCAACAGGGAGGGCTTCAGCATACAGTGGGAAGGAGAACAAGGAAAACGGAGGGTCGGCTACATGGTTACAAACTTCTTCTTAGGCGCCAACAGCGGCGATGGCTTTCAGAGCCTCTACGACGGTTTCACAGATCCCGGGCCGCTGCGGGATCTGATGGTACTGAAGGGAGGCCCCGGCGTGGGCAAATCTACCTTCATGAAGTACATAGGCAAGCGGGCGGAGGAGGCTGGGGAAGATGTGGAGTACATCTGGTGCAGCGGCGATCCCGATTCCCTGGATGCTGTTCGCTTATCCCGGTTGGGGATCATCGCCGTAGACGGCACATCCCCCCATGTGGTGGAGCCCAAATATCCGGCGGCGGCGGACCGGTATCTGGATCTTGGACGGTTTTACGATGTGGATGCGCTGAAGTCCCACAGGACGGAGGTGGAAGGTTATACCGCCGCCTGCAGCGGAGCTTACCGTCGGGCTTACCGGGCCTTCCGGGCGGCGGCGGAAGTGGAGGAGGAGCTGCGGGAGCAGGTGACAGCGGGCTGGGACAGAGAGAAGCTGCTGCGGCGGACGGAGGGGATCCTTCGTCGGGAGCTGGGACGGCGGGGAAGCGGCGCCGGCACGGCGGTGGAACGGTTTTTAGGCGGAAAGACCTGCAAGGGTGCCATCTGCCGCTATGATACGGCCCTCACCCTGGCCTCCCGTGCCTATCTGCTGCTGGACAGCTGGGGTCTGGGGGATACGATGCTTCAGTTGATTGCCGGGGAGGCCATGGACCGGGGGTATGATGTCATCTGCTGTCCGGATCCGGAGCACCCTCAGCGGCTGCGCCATCTCATTGTTCCGGAGGCCGGGGTGTGCTTTTTGACCCAGGAGGGGACGTTCCCCGGCTCGCCCTACCGCCGGCTCCATTTAGACGGTCTCCTCCATCCCCAGGCCCTGCGGCAGAACCGGGCCCGGGTACGGTTCTGCCGCAGAATGCACCGGGTGCTGCTGGAGGAGGGCATGGAGGCCCTCACCCAGGCCAAGGCCTCCCATGATCTTTTGGAGCAGGTGTATCACCCCTTTGTGGATTTCAGCGGTGTGCAGGAGGTGGCTTTGCGGGAGTGGGAGCGGATCGCGGCTCTGCTTCCCGGTTGACTTTTTTGCCCCCCGTGGTACAATCGCCTTGGGGGTGAAAACCATGTTTGATTTGCTGATCCGAAATGGATGGATCATCGACGGAACCGGTACGGCAGCATTCCGGGGGGACGTAGGACTCTCCGATGGAAAGATCACCGCGGTAGGAAGGGAATTGTCCGGCGGGGCCGCAAAGGTCATTGATGCCGGAAGAAAAGTGGTGACACCGGGATTCATCGATATCCACCGCCACGCCGACTACGCAGTTTTCCGGCCGGGGTTCGGGCGGCTGGAGCTGAAGCAGGGACTGACCACCATCATCAACGGAAACTGCGGCCTCTCGGCAGCGCCCATCGCCGGACCCTGGCAGAGGGAGATCCAGGACTATCTCCGGCCCATCACCGGCCCGGCGAAGGAAGGGGTGCCCACAGACAGTCTGAGGGCCTATTTAGCTGCGGCGGAGAGCGTTGCGCTGCCCATCCATGTCGGCATGCTGGCGGGGGCCGGGACCATTCGGGCTGCTGCGGCGGGCTATAATAAGGAACAGATAGATAACAGCGAATATGACGCGATCCACCAGATGCTGCGCCGGTCCATCGAGGAGGGTGCCTTCGGTGTATCCCTGGGCCTTGGCTATGCACCGGAGTGCTTCTACACCACCGACCAGCTGGTCCGGGCCCTGGAGCCACTGAAGGGCAGCGGACTTCCCATTACCGTCCACATGCGGGAGGAGGGCGACCAGGTCTTGAAGGCTCTGGAGGAGATGCTGGAAGTGGGCCGCCGCCTGGAGACGCCGGTGCACATCAGCCACCTGAAGGCCATGGGCCGCCGGAACTGGGACCTGTTGATTCCCCAGGCTCTGGAGCGGATGGAGAAGGCAAGGGCGGAGGGCCAGGATGTGAGCTGCGATGTATACCCCTACACCGCCGGCTCCACCCAACTCATCCACATCCTGCCCCACGACTTTCTCACCGGAGGGACCGAGGCGGTGACGGAGCGGCTGCGGGACCCTCGCCAGCGGGCGATCCTCACCGAGCGAATCAAAACCGGCCGGGACTTTGACAACATCGCCGGGATGGTGGGGTGGGAGAACATTCTCTGCTCCACCCTCAATCAGCCGGAGAACCGGCCCTACGAGGGCATGAGCATTGCCGCCATCGCAGAGGCCCAGGGGAAGGACCCCTTCACCTGCGCCTATGACCTGCTGGTCAGTGAGCACTGTGCCATCACCATGATTGATTTTATCACCGCCGACAGCGACATCGGACGGATTCTCCGGGACGATCACGCCGGGGTGATCTCCGACAGCACCTATCCCACTGAGGGGAAGCTCCACCCCCGGGTATGCGGTACTTTTGCCCGGATCATCGAGAAATTTGTGGAGCAGGACAGGGTGCTGACATTGGAGCAGGCGGTGCGGAAGATGACCAGTGTTCCCGCCGCAGCGCTGAGACTCCAGGGAAAGGGGACGATTGCCCCGGGGATGGATGGAGATCTCTGCATCTTTGATCCAAAGGCAATTCACGAGCGGGGGGACTACCGGGACCCCTTCCAGTACGCCGAAGGCATGGAGTATGTGCTGGTGGACGGTGTTCCCGCCATTGAAGAGGGGGAGTTCGCCGCCATGGACCGTGGCCGGGTCCTGCGCCGCCCAGTATAAAAGAAAATCAGACCGCAAAAAAGCTGCGGGGAATTGTCAAAACAGCAATTCCCCGCAGCTTATTTTTCTCAGCAGTGCGGCGCCCCGGCCGCCCGGGGCGCGCTCAGCATCACCGGCTGGAGAGATCCGTAAACCCGTCTCTCACTACCTCCCGGTCCCGATAGTAGGCGGCGATGGCCTCCAGCCGCGCGGCGGCCTGATCGTCCATGCACACATCGGTGTACTGGCTGAGAATGCTCTCCACATGCCGGCTGAGGTCGGTGTAGAAGAGGTCCGTCACGTCGTAGCAGACGTACTGCCCGTCCTCCCAGACCTTGGCGTCCTCCAGCTGGCTGAAGGTGAGGAGCCGCCCGCGAATCAGCGCCAGGGCCTCCGGGTCCTCCGCGTCGGCGCGGTCATAGAACATGAAGTAGCAGAGGGGCACCGCCGCCCCGCCGTCGGTCTGGCCCTGGTACTGGGGGACAAGGCCGCTGATCTCCAGGGCGTGCTCCGCCGCATAGCCGCCTACAGGGATGCCGAAGCTGTCCCAGAGGGTCCAGGTCTGGAAGGTGAGCCGCTGGAACTGCTCCCCGGCGGGGACGGTGTTGTCAAAGACTACGGTGGGGTCTTCCTTGCTGAAGGCCATCATGGGGGAGACAGAGGATACCACCCGGCCTTCCGCCGCCGCCATCACCTCCTGACAGGCTGCCCAGTAGTCCTGGGCCTGCTGCCGCCGCGTGTCGGGGTCCGTGGCGGGGTTCTCCAGGAAGGGCCGCAGCAGGACCTCTGCCTGGGCGGTGAGGGCCTCGTCGGGGCCGGAGGTCTCCGCCGGGGGAAGGGGTTCCGATCCCTCATCGCCGTCGGAGAACCAGACCGAGCAGATCCAGTCCTGACCGAAGACGAAGTCCTGGTTGGTGAGGAGGAAATAGTAGTGGTCGCCGGGGAGGGGTTCCTCCAGGGCCGTCACGTCGTAGGCGCCGCTGAGATCCACAGTCATTACCCCGCTGGAGTGGGGGGCAAACCGGAGATTCTCAAACTGCACAGTGCCGTCGGAGAGGGGCTCCACCTCCTGGGCAGTAGACCAGCGCAGCAGCTTCAGCTGGGGCTGGAAGGTGAGGACTTTGTCTGAGCCGTTTTCCACCGTCACGGCTACCACTCCCGCCCCCTGGTACTGTGCGGAGAGGGAGAGTTCGTCGCCGGAGAGAGGGGAGAAAAGGCTGGCGGCAAAGACAGTAAGGGAGAGAAGGCAGGCCAGCACCGCCGCCAGGACCAGAACGGTTCGGACGGGGCGCCGCTGCCGGGGGGAGAAGGGGAGTCCCGCCTTTTGGCAGAAGCGGGCCTCGATGCTGACTTGTCTTTGATGGGTAAAGTGTTCCATAATCGACCTCCTGTTACAGGGAGAGCGCTTCCCGCAGTTTTCGCTTGGCGCGGTAGAGGTGGTTGTCCACCTGTTTGACCTGCAGGTCCAGCGCCAAGGCGATTTCTTTTGGCTTTTGTCCACAGCAGTACCGGCGGACCAGGATTTCCCGGCCCGGCTCCTCCAGGCCGTCCACAGCCCTGCGGAGGGCCTCCCGGGTTTCCGCCTCCATGAGATGCTCCGCCGCCCCGGGACAGCCGGAGAGGGCGGCTTCCTCTAAAGGCAGGGCGGATTGCTTGATGAGCTCCCGGTACCGGTCCACGGCTTGGCTTCTGGCCACCATGGCCAGCCAGCTTTTCAGCTTGCCCCGGCTGGGGTCATAGCGGTCCGGGTGCTGCCACAGGTAGAGGAACACATCGGCCACGCACTCCTCCACGTCTTCCGCCGTGCCCGCCGGGCGGAGCACTGCCCCGGCCACGGTCCAGAGGAGCCTGGAGTAGCGGGTGATGACGGTGTGGATGGCCTGCTGATCCCGGTTGCGGATCGCCGCCGCGATCGCTTCGTCGTTCAAATCAACCACCTCTTGCTTTTGGTCTGACCGGTCGTCTATAGTACGGAGAGATTCCCCAAAACACTTTTTTCTTTCCAAAAAAGAAAGAGGGCAGGACCAATGGTCCTACTCTCTTCTGGTACGAGCAAAACTGTAAGCCGGGTTCTGTATTTGACAGTCATCTATCTCGACACCCTGTTGCCAGAGTGCTCCAGCCACCTCCCGAGGACGGCCGGGCCGGCCATGTGTCCTCGCCACGGTGTTGCTCCGGATAGAGTTTACAGCATCGGACAGTCTCCAGCCGATGGGTGAGCTCTTACCTCGCCTTTCCACCCTTACCGGCCGGGTGAAACCCGGCCGGCGGTATATCTCTGTTGCACTTTTCCTGAAGTCGCCTTCGGCGGGCGTTACCCGTTATCCTTGCCCTGTGGAGCCCGGACTTTCCTCACGGCGGGCCTTTCGGCATCGCCGCGCGACTGTCTGTTTTACTCGTGAAGCCTATTGTACAAAACCCGAGCCGGTTTGTCAACAGCACAGCATTGCCATTCCCAGGAAAATGGGGTATACTACCTATGTATGTCTCCGAGGCAGGGAAAAGCGGGAGACGAGATCAGATGATCGGGGAGGACAGCATGAAACTGCGGGAATATCTTTCTTCCATTCAGGATAAAACGGTAGCGGTAATCGGGGTGGGTGTCAGCAACACACCTCTTTTAGAGCTGCTGCTGGACGCAGGCATTTCCGTCACGGCCTGCGACAAGCGAAACCGGGCGGCTTTCGGGGAACTGGCAGACCACCTGGAGCGGCGGGGCTGCCGCCTCCAGCTGGGGGAGGACTACTTGAACCACCTCGACCAGGATATCATCTTCAGGACCCCGGGGCTCCATCCCAAGTATTTGGAGGAGGCCCGCCGCCGGGGCAGCGAGATTACCTCGGAGATGGAGGTGTTCTTCAAGGTCTGTCCCTGTCCCATTTTAGCGGTCACCGGCAGCGACGGGAAGACCACCACTACCACCATCATCGCAAAACTCCTGGAGGCGGCGGGGAAGACGGTCCATGTGGGGGGCAACATCGGTCACCCCCTCCTGGCAGAGGCCGACGCCATGCAGCCGGAGGACTGGGCGGTGCTGGAGCTCAGTTCCTTTCAGCTGCTGACCATGGACCAGAGTCCCCACATCGCCGTTTTGACCAACGTGGCGCCCAACCATTTAGACGTCCACACGGATATGGCGGAGTATGTGGCGGCCAAAGAGGCCATCTTCGCCCACCAGGGGATGGAGGACATTCTGGTATGCAACTGGGACAATGAGATTGCCAGGAGATCTTCTGAAAAAACACCTGGAAAGGTGAGATACTTTACACGAAAAGAAGAGCCAGAGCGGGGAACGTTCCTTCGGGATGGGGCCATTTGGGTCCGCGATGAGGCGGGGGAACGGCAGGTACTGTCCCTGGAGGGCATCCGGCTGCCTGGTATTCACAATGTGGAGAACTACATGGCCGCTATTGCGGCGGTGGACGGGCTGGTACCGGACCAGGTGATCCGGGATTTTGCCGGGGAGTTCGGCGGTGTGGAGCACCGCATTGAGTTTGTTCGGGAGCTGCGGGGGGTGAAGTGGTACAACGACGCCATTGCCTCCAGTCCCAGCCGGACCATCGCCTGTCTCAATTCCTTCCCGCAGAAGATCATTCTCCTGGCGGGAGGGAAGGACAAGGGAATCAGCTATGCGCCGTTGGGACCTGTAGTCAACGAGCATGTGAAGGAGCTGATCCTCTGTGGGGCCACGGCCAAAGTGATCCGGGAGGCGGTGGAGCAGGCGGAGAACTACGACGGCATTCCCATTACGGAGGTCGGCACCTGGAAGCAGGCGGTGGAACTGGCAGCGTCCCATGCCAAAGCGGGGGATGTGGTGGTCATGTCCCCAGCCAGTACGTCCTTTGACATGTTCCGAAACTTCATGGAGAAGGGAAAAGTGTTCAAGGAGCTGGTACACCAGCTGGTGTAAAGGAAATTTACTTTTTGGTTTTTGACGGGAGTTAGTTTCGTTTTGTTGGTACCCGACGGTATTTCGGTGCATTGTCATGCCTCCGGCGGTCTACTTTTCTCGTCAAAGAAAAGTAGGCAAAAGTTGACTTAGACCCAATGGTTCTAAGGACTCCTTCGGTTCCTTGTACTTTGTCTTGATGCTCTTGCATGGATTGGGTACTTCTGACACTGCAGCGGGGCGACCGAGTCCCCCTGTTTCCGCGCTTCAGCGCGCTGCCTTGGTGGTTGCGGGGGTTTTTGCAATGTCCGAAAGTGACAGACTCGCCAACGCCGCAGTCGCTCATTCGCGGAAGAAGCGGTAGACGAAAGTATCAGCGTCTACCCACCAGTGCAGCGCGCCGAAGCGCGGTATTAGACTGTACCGGATACGTCGACGGAGCGTCAGAGGCATCAATGGCAGCAATAGCCAGAGGGGACTGACAGTATACGTCAGGACAAGGGAATTCTTAAAACCGTAGGTTTTAAGCGGACTTTTGGTGACTTTTCTTCCGCAAGAAAAGTCACCCGCCGGAGGCAAAACACCAGGCAGTATACTGCCAGCCAAAAGAAAAAGCCACCGTCAGCAGGAAAAAGAGCCAGTCCCGGCAGCGAGTAGACATAATACCCAGTGCCGCAGATTTGCGAAATATGTGGTATAGGGACGACCAGGGCCGGCATAATCTTTTCCCGGGAAAACTCCCGAGAAAAGGAGGTGGCACCCTTTGCGCCGCCGTTATCCCCGGCCCCCTATGGCGCCCCGCCACCGGGCCGCGCTATTGTGTCTTCTGCTGGCAGCTTTGCTGCTGACCCTCTTCCTGGTGGCCGCTTTTCATTTGAAGAGCGTCCTCTCCAGCCTGGCGGTGACCCGGGTGTCCAACACCGTCAACCGGGTGGTTTCCGCTGCCGTCACCGATACTATTAACAGCGGCGGTATCCGCTATAACGACCTCATCACCTTTGAGAAGGATGGTCAGGGTCAGATCACCGCCCTTCAGACCAATATGGCGGAGTTCAACCGCATTCAGTCCGCCATTGTGGACGATGTCCTCACCCGCATGTCGGAGGTGTCCACCACCGACCTGGCCATCCCGTTGGGTACCCTTACCGGTTCTGCTTTGCTGGCAGGCCGTGGTCCCATTTTCCGGGTGCGGATGCAGTTTGTGGGAAGCTCCACCGCCCGTTTTGAAAACGAGTTTACCGAGGCGGGCATTAACCAGACCAAGCACCGCATCATCCTCAGCGTGGATGTGTCGGTATCCATCCTGCTGCCGGGCTTTTCCACCTATACGAAGGTTTCCAATGACTTCACTGTGGCGGAGACTGTGATTGTGGGTACCGTGCCGGGCAGTTATGTCTATTTCAACGGCAACTATGAGGAAGCCGAGGACTACATTATGAACAACGCCGGTCCCTAACCGGCCCTACCAAGGAGGAACCCCTGTATGGACTATCGTCAGGAGATGGAGCAGCTGCGCCGGGAACTGAACCAGCACGGCTACCGCTACTATGTGCTGGATGACCCCACTATTTCAGACTATGAATACGACCATATGCTCCGCCGTCTGGAGGATCTGGAAAAGGAGCATCCAGAGGAGATCACCCCCGACTCCCCCACTCAGCGGGTGGGGGGCGCCCCCGTTACCGACTTCCCCTCCTACACCCACCCGGTGCCCCTGGAGAGCCTTCAGGACGTGTTTGACGACGCCGAGGTCACTGACTTTTTGGAACGCACCGCCCAGGCGGTGCCCAATGCCTCCTACAGCTTGGAGCCCAAGGTGGACGGTCTTTCTGTGGCTCTCGAGTACCGGGACGGCGTTTTTGTCCGGGGTGCCACTCGGGGTGACGGCCGCACCGGGGAGGACGTGACAGAGAATCTCCGCACGATCCGCTCCATTCCCATGACTCTGCCGGAAAAGCTGCCCCGGCTCATCGTTCGAGGAGAGGTCTATATGTCCAAGACCGTCTTCGCCGAACTCAACCGCCAGCGGGAGATCCGTGGGGAGGCGCTGATGGCGAACCCCCGCAACGCCGCCGCCGGGTCCCTGCGGCAGCTGGACCCCAAAGTCTGTGCGCAGCGGAAGCTGGACATCGCCGTCTTCAACCTTCAGCTGGCGGAGGGAAGGACCTTCACCACCCATACGGAAACCTTAGACTACCTCCGCAGCCAGCGCTTCAAGGTGATCCCTGCAAAGTGCCTCTCCGCGCCCAGGGAGATCTTGGCGGAGATCGCCCGGCTCAACGACACCCGGGAGGATCTGCCCTTCGATATGGACGGCGCTGTTGTAAAGCTTGACAGCTTGGCAGACCGGGAAATTCTTGGTTCCACGGCCAAGTGTCCCCGGTGGGCGGTGGCATTCAAGTACCCGCCCGAGCAGAAGCCGACAGTGGTGAAGGACATTGTGGTTCAGGTGGGCCGCACCGGGGTGCTGACCCCTAAGGTGGTGGTGGAGCCGGTGCGTTTGGCGGGTACCACTGTTACCAACGCCACCCTCCACAATCAGGACTTTATCGACGAGAAGGACATCCGCATCGGGGATACGGTGATCGTTCAGAAGGCGGGGGAGATCATCCCCGAGGTGGTGGCCGTGGTGAAGGAGAAGCGGCCGGAGGGCACGGTGCCCTACCATCTGCCGGACACCTGCCCCGTCTGCGGGGCCCCTGTGGAGCGGGATGAGGACGGCGCAGCCCTGCGCTGCACTGGTGCGGAGTGTCCAGCCCAGCTGCTGCGAAATCTCGTCCATTTCGCCAGCCGGGACGCTATGGACATTGACGGCGTGGGCCCGGCGGTGATGGAGCAGCTTATCAGCCGCGGTCTGGTGAAAAATGCCGCCGACCTCTACTTCCTTACAGCGGAGCAGCTGGAGGAGCTGGAGCGGATGGGGAAGAAGTCCGCCGCCAACGCGGTGCAGGCCATCGATGCATCCCGGAGCCGGGGCCTGGAGCGGCTTTTGTATGCCCTGGGTATCCGGCAGGTGGGCCAGAAGGCGGGGAAAATCCTGGGGGTCCATTTCGGCAGCTTCGATGCTCTGGCTGCCGCCGGGGAGGAGGAGCTCACCGCCATCGACGATGTGGGTGCCATCACTGCGGGCTATATCCGCCGGTGGATTGACAGTTCTCAGGGGAAGCACCTCATCAGCCGCCTGAAGGAGGCTGGAGTTTCCATGGACAGCGCCGCGGTGAAGGTGGACGACCGCTTTGCCGGCATGACCTTCGTTCTCACCGGAGCCCTGGAGCGGTTCAGCCGCACCGAGGCCGCCGCCCTCATTGAGGAGCGGGGAGGCAAAGCCAGCGGCAGCGTCAGCAAAAAGACCACCTATGTGGTGGCCGGAGCCGACGCGGGCAGTAAGCTGAGGAAAGCCCAGGAGTTGGGGATCCCCGTTCTCACAGAGGAGGAATTTGCAGAGATGGCGGGGGTGTAAAGGGACTGCCATTTATAGAAATAAAGCATACGAAAGCCCCCCGGACCGCAGGTCCGGGGGGCTCTTTTTCTGCGTGTTACAGCTGCCGGAGGGTGTCCTCCAGGGCGGTTTTCAACGTGGTCTTCTCGTCCTTCATCTTAATGATTCGGGCGGGGCAGCCTGCTACCACCGCGTTTGCAGGCACGTCCTCAATGACCACGGCGCCAGCGGCTACCACGGCCCCCTTTCCGATGTGGACGCCCTCAATGACCACGGCGTTGGCGCCGATGAGTACGTCATCCTCCACAATAACGGGGGTGGCGCTGGCGGGTTCAATGACACCGGCCAGCACAGCTCCTGCGCCGATGTGGCAGTGATCGCCCACAGTGGCGCGGCCTCCCAGGATAGCGCCCATGTCAATCATAGTGCCCTTGCCGATGACGGCGCCGATGTTGATGACAGCGCCCATCATGATCACCGCTGCGTCCCCAATGGAGACCTGCTCCCGAATGAGAGCGCCGGGCTCAATGCGGGCGTTGATCCCCTTCAGGTCCAAAAGGGGAATGGCGCTGTTGCGCCGGTCGTTCTCCACCACCATGTCGGCAATGCTGCCGGCGTTGGCCTCCAGAATGGGGCCAAGTTCCCGCCAGTCGCCGAAAACCACCTTGCTGCGGCCTTCACCAAAGACAGAGGCGCTGCCGTAATCGATGGGGGCGGTTTCATTGACATAGACCTTTACCGGGGTCTTCTTCTCAGCACTTCCAATATAGGAGATAATCTCCTGGGCTGTCATCATGCGTTGTTTCCTCCAAACAAAATATCCTGGAGCTCATACCGGCCCTTGGGCATCTTGATGAGCTTGCGGGCCACCATCAGGGCCCCGTTAACGAAGATCTGCCGGGAACCGGCCTTGTGGGTGATCTCCAGCACCTCATCCACGCCGAAATAGCTGACGGTGTGCTCTCCGGCCACGGTGCCGCCCCGGATGGCGTGAATGCCGATCTCGTTCTGGGTGCGGGCTCCGCAGACCCCCTCCCGACCGTACACAGGCCGCATCTCATGGTTGGGGTCAATGGCGTCCAGCAGCAGCTTTGCGGTGCCGCTGGGAGCGTCCACCTTCTTATTGTGGTGGGCCTCTACGATCTCAATGTCGAAGTCTCCCTTCAAAATGGGGGAGATCTCCGCCACCACCCGGCGCATCACCGCCACACCCACGGAGTAGTTGGCGCTGTAAAGCACCGGGGCGTATTGGCCCAGGCGGTCAAAGACCTTCAGGTCCGTTGCGCTCATGCCGGTGGTGCCGCTGAGGAGGGGCGTGCCGGTGCGCCGGACGTAGTCCGCCACCCGGGAGAGGGAAGCGGGACTGGAAAAATCGATGACCACGTCGGCGCAGGGGCCCATAGACTCCAAGTCTGTAAAGTTGTTGATGTCGATCACGCCGGTGATCTCATCCCCGGCGGCCAGGGCGGTCTGCTCAATGAGCTGGCCCATGCGGCCGTGACCAATGAGGAGGATCTTCATGCCAGCAGCCCTGCCTCTCTCAGCATGCCCCGCAGGGTTTCCTGGTGGGCGGAGGTCATCTCATACAGGGGCAGGCGGAAGGTCCCGGCGTTCATGCCCATCATATTCATGGCAGTCTTCACGGGGATAGGGTTCACCTCCATAAAGAGGCCGTTCATAAGGGACAGGTACTTCACTGCGGTCTCCACAGCAGCCTCACGATTGCCATTGAAATAATTCATCACCATATCATGGCACTGGCGGGGCATAATGTTGGCCCATACGGAGATAACGCCGCTGCCGCCGATGCTGAGGAGGGGAATGGTGATGTCGTCGTTGCCGCACCAGAGGGCGAAATTATCGCTGATGCAGTGGGCGATCTTCATGGCGTAGGACATGTCGCCGCTGGCTTCCTTGATGCCGGCTACGTTGGGGTGGACGCTGAGGCGCTCCACCACATCCACAGAAATGGAGCAGCCGGTACGGCCGGGGACGTTGTAGAGGATGGCGGGGATGTTCACCTGATCCACCACGGTGGCGAAGTGGCGGTACATGCCCTCGGCGTTGGCCTTGTTGTAGTAAGGGGAAATGAGAAGCAGGCCGTCGGCGCCCAAAGCCTCCGCCCGCTGGCTCTTCTCCAGCATGGTCTGGGTGCTGTTGGAGCCGGTTCCGGCGATGACGGGCACCCGGCCCGCCACCGTCTCCACCACGCAGCGGAGGACGTCGTCGTCCTCCTCGTGACTCATGGTGGAGGACTCACCGGTGGTACCGAGGGTCAAAATGGCGTCGGTCTTGTTCTCAATGTGCCACTCCACCCACTGCCGCAGCTGCTCAAAATTCACGCTGCCGTCCTCGCGGAAGGGGGTTACCAGAGCTACGATGGAGCCCTTCAGTCCCTGCAACTTGTTCATACCTTGTTTTCCTCCTGATCAAAAAATCTTGAAAAACAAGAAAGCCGGTAGGCTCTCTACCGACTTACACAAAAATATTCCTGTGACAGTTAGTAGATAGCGCAACTGTGGGAAAACCCACAGACAGTGACGGAGATCTTCTCCCCGCCCCCATCCCAACGCCACGCCTGGCGAAGGAATTCGGCGGACTTGCTTCTGCTGTGTTCCCAGCCCGCCGGCTCCCACAGCATCGTCGCATCCGCGCCTCTATCTTGTTTTTATTGATAACAACCATAACACAACTATCATGTCTTTGCAAGAGGAAAAATAAAAAATTTTCCCTATAGCACACGTTGGCAGACGGCCGCCGGACTGTACAAGGGGCGGGGGATGTGGTATGATGGGAGACAAAATTCCCATCCTGTCCGGCTTCACCGCCGGGCGGGAGCTGTGAGGAGGACTGTCCCATGACTCCATCCGTTGTCGCCTATCGCCGGGATCTTCATCGGATCCCCGAGCTGGACCGGGATCTGCCGGAGACCCTCGCCTATGTGCGGAAAGTGCTGGAACAACTTGACTGTGAAGTGTTTTCGCCTGTCGCCGGATCCCTCTGTGCCTGGCTTGACAGGGGGAGGGAGCACACGGTGGCCTTCCGGGCAGACCTGGACGCCCTGCCGGTGGAGGAGAAGGGCGATGCTCCCTACCGCTCCTGCCACCCGGGGAAGATGCATGCTTGCGGCCACGATGGTCATACCGCCATGGTGCTGGCTCTGGGGGAACTGGCAGCGAAATGCGAGAATCTGCCCCGGAACGTGCTTCTTATTTTCCAGCCCGCCGAGGAGACTCAGGGAGGCGCTAAGGGTATCTGCGAAACGGGGGTTTTGGAGAAATATCGGGTGGACCGGGTTTTCGGATTTCACCTGTGGCCGGGGCTCCCGGCAGGGACGGTGTGGACCCGGCCCGGGGCCATGATGGCCAAAAACAGTGAGATCAACGTGATCATCGAGGGGAAGAGCGCCCACATCACCAGAAGTGAGCAGGGTATCGACGCCCTGTGGATCGGCTGTGAGGCCCTCCGGTGCATCCGGGACATGGAGGCGGCGGAACTTCCGGCGGGGGAGCTGGGACTGGTGAAGTTCGGCAGAATGGTCAGCGGCACCGTCCGTAACGCCGTCAGCAGCCACACAGAGCTCCAAGGCACCGTCCGGGTCTTCTCCATGGATACCTTTCACCGTATTGTCCGCCGCTGCCGGGAGATCGCGGGGGACCTGGAGCGGGAGTACGGCTGCAAAGCCCGGGCGGAGTTCAGCGAGGGGTATCTGCCGGTGGTAAATGATCCGGCTCTGGTGGAGACGGTGTGTCAGGCTCTGGGGAAGGATGCGCCGGGGATGCTGGAGAAGCCGGACATGACGGCGGAGGACTTCTCCTTCTACCAGGACCGGGTACCGGGGATGTTCTGTTTCCTCGGCGTAGGGGCGGCCCCTGCCCTCCATGCTGCTGAATTCGACTTTGACGACGAGGCAGTGCTGCCCCAGGGCGTGGCCTTTTTCCAAAAGCTCTTGATGATTCCCTGAATCACTGTGTCCGAAAGACAGGCAAGGGAATATCCTTGATAAAAAAGCAATTCGGCGCGGGAAGCTGAGGCCATAGTCAGCCTTTCCCGCGCCGTTTTTTTGATGGGATGACAAAAACAGAGGAGCCGATCACGGCTCCTCTGTTCGGGAATGTGGTAAGGAGTAAAAGTTAGGGGTTAGGGATGAAAGAAAAATCAAAACATTGGAGATTGTATCTGATCCAGAACAAATCGTTTGATTGGGGTTGGAAAAAGGGATTGTACATAGGTTCGTTGGTTCAATTCCTGTTCGAATGTTTGTAAGCCGCTGCTATCTCAAACCGGTCGATCAGGTTGGCCGGCATCGGCGTCTCCGCTCCTGCCTTGTGAAATCCAGCGCTCCGCGCTTTACCTTGTTCTTGTGGCGTGCCGTGTCATAACGGGCGCCGGAGTTTCCCCAACAAAAGAAGATGAGCCGCATCATAACCGCTCCAGGCGGGAGAATGCACCTCCCAGAGGATATCTCTTCATAAGAAACCTGCAGCCATCCCCGGTCTTGTATATCAAACGATCCACAGCACTCCTCAGCAGGCCATAGACGCCCAGTCCCGCCGGAACCACCGGCGAATCTGCCAGCCGACAGTGGCGGCCACCTCACGGGTAGCGACAATCTTGTCGGCCAGGGTCACAATCCACGCCTCGCTGTTGCGGGGCAGGGGAGCCAGAGGAAACATATGGGTTCGGATGGCGGCGTACTGGCGATAGTCCAGCGTAAAATACCGCGATGCCCGCTCAGCCGCCATCGTGCCATGGACAAAGGCATGCATATGAGTAACCCGTTTCCAGCCTGTGTACTGGTGTACCATCTGCTTGTGGGAATCACTGCGCCAGTCGTACCCGAAAAAATCGTGGAGCATAGCGGCCCGTGTCACGGCCCGCACCCGCTCATCACTCAGACCAAAAATGCCTGCCAGCCGGTACGCTTCCTTCGCGGAATCCAGCAGATGATTGAACAAAGAATTCTCTCCGCCGTGATGACAGTGCCCCCGAAGCGCCTGGAACTTCGGGTGGCTTAAAATATCTTCTGTCATCTCCTCAAATTCCTGACCCATGGGACTCACCTCCATCTGTTTTTAATGTCTATATTATACTCTGCTTTTTCCGCAGATGCAAGACGCGGCCCACAGGATTTTTTTGTCACATTTCCCCAATCTTGCCACCGGACAAAGGCTGTGGTACAATACAAAAACAAAATGCGGCAAATGGCAGCGGGAAAGGAGGAACCTGTGTCATGGATGGAAAGATCCGGAGGGGAATGTTATTGGAAAAGCTGAAGGAAAGCAGCCAGCCGGTGAGTGCCGGCGCGCTGGCCCGGCAGCTGGGGGTGAGCCGCCAGATCATTGTGGGAGACGTGGCTCTGCTGCGCTCTGCAGGAGAGGAGATCGCCGCCACTCCCCGGGGCTATGTGCTCCAGAGCCGGGAAGAGCCGGGGCTCCGGCGGCAGGTGGCCTGCCGTCACACCGCAAGAGAGACCGGGGACGAGCTGTACGCCATGGTGGACAACGGCTGCACGGTGGTGGACGTGATCGTGGAGCATCCGGTGTACGGCCAGCTCACCGGCAGCCTGCAGATCCGCAGCCGCTACGACGTAGACCAGTTTGTGGAGCGCTCTCAGGGAGCGTCGCCTCTGTCCCTTCTCACCGAGGGGGTCCATCTCCACACCCTCCTCTGTCCCGACGAGGAGGCTCTGGAGCGGGTGCGGGAGGCCCTGAGGAAGCTGGGTATCTTGTTTGAACCCTGAGGGCGCCGGAAGCGGGTGATTTGAGGGGCCGCAACTGATGGTTGCGGAAACTTCCAGCCCCGCTTGGTTGTCCGCAACCGCCCTGGTCTGGTAGGATACAGACAGCATAAAGCCAGACAGAAGGAGGCGATTTTCGTGACATTAGGAGAAAAAATCTACTATTACCGAAAGAAATGCAAACTCAGCCAGGAGGAGTTGGCCGCACAGGTGGGTGTGAGCCGTCAGGCAGTGAGCAAGTGGGAACTGGGGGAGGCCACACCGGAGGTGGAGAAGCTGCTCAGCCTGTCCCGGACCTTTGCCGTCACCACCGATCAGCTCCTTAGTCCGGCCCCCCCGGAGGAGACGACGGCGGAGGATCCGCTGCGGTACCATGTCCATACGGAAGGGGAGGAGAGGGCATCCGCTCACCGGAGGACGGAGCCGGGCGGCACTTTTCCGGAGGAGGAGCTGCGACACTATGGCAGGCACCTGGGGGGACTCATCCGCCGGAAGGGCTATATGGCGGGGTATATTCTGTCTCTCTACGGCCTGGGCCCTTTTGTCATCGGATTAATATTCTCCATTGTAGCCAGGCAGATGGGCCGGGCGGCCTCCTCCGTGATGGGCGACCCCTTTGGAACCATAGGAGGGTGGGATTTTTCCGGCGGCACGGTGATCACGACGGAGGGGGCGGAGTGGGTAACCGGCACTTCGAATGGATTTTCCGCCATGATGTCCATTCCCCAGACCGTCGGGGCCCTCATTATGATCGTGGGAATCGTGATGATTGTGGCCGGTATCGTCCTGGCTCAGGTGCTGAAGAGAAAAATGGCGGTCTGGGAAGAGGAAAAAAACGAAAACAGGGATTGACAATCGAAAAAACTGCGGTACAATAGTTCAGACATGTGTCTTGACATATGTCTGAACTATTTTGCTGTGAGGTAAACATCCATGTCAAATGCTTCCGCCAAAGGGGGCTTTCAGGGCTTCCTGCGCCGCAAGAACATTGAGATCTCTGCCAAGCGCTACGGCATTGACGCCCTGGGGGCGATGGCCCAGGGACTGTTTTGCTCCCTTCTCATCGGTACCATCATCAATACCATCGGAACCCAGTTTCATATTCCTTTCCTCACCGATGTGGTGGCCACGCTGGGAAGCGGGGAGCACACCATCAGCTACACGGTGGGCGGACTGGCCTCGGCCATGAGCGGTCCGGCCATGGCGGTCGCCATCGGCTATGCCCTCCAGGCGCCGCCGCTGGTGCTGTTTTCTCTGGCCACAGTGGGCTTCGCCTCCAACACCCTGGGCGGGGCGGGAGGCCCCTTGGCAGTGCTGTTTGTCGCCATCATTGCCGCGGAAATCGGCAAGGCGGTGAGCAAGGAGACTAAAGTGGACATTCTGGTGACGCCGTTGGTCACTATCTTTGTGGGCGTGGCCCTGTCGGCATGGTGGGCGCCTGCCATCGGCGCAGCAGCCAGTCAGGTGGGTACACTCATCATGTGGGCCACGGAGCTGCAGCCATTCTGGATGGGTATTGTCGTCTCGGTGGTCATCGGCATCGCCCTGACGCTGCCCATCTCCTCCGCCGCCATCTGTGCAGCGCTGACCCTCACCGGTCTGGCCGGCGGCGCTGCCGTGGCGGGGTGCTGTGCCAACATGGTTGGCTTTGCGGTCATGTCCTTCCGGGAGAACCGGTGGGGCGGCCTTGTGAGTCAGGGCATCGGCACCTCCATGCTGCAGATGCCCAATATTGTCCGAAATCCCCGGATCTGGCTGCCCGCCATTCTCACCTCCGCCATCACCGGGCCTCTTGCCACCTGTGTGTTCCACCTGGAGATGAACGACCCCTCCGGCGGCGTGGCCTCCGGTATGGGGACCTGCGGTCTGGTGGGGCAGATCGGTGTTTACGCAGGATGGGTCAACGATGTGGCCACCGGGGTAAAGGATGCCATTACCGCCTTCGACTGGGCGGGGATGATTCTGATTTGCTTTGTGCTGCCCGCTGTTTTGGCCTGGCTGTTTGGACTCTTCTTCCGGAAAATCGGCTGGATCAAAGAGGGGGATCTGAAGATCAACTGAACGATCCGTACCTGTGGGGGCGGGCCTTTGCGGGGGAGAATACTCCCTCTGGGGGCCTGCCTCTTTTTTTGACGGAGGCGAGCTTCAGATTTGTCGGTATCAGACGGCGTACAGCTTCAGCATATGCGAAAACACGGTGGGCAGGTGAAAAGATGAGATGGAAGAGTAGGGATTCACTGTGGCGGAGTCAGCCAAGGTCACAATCAAAAAGAAACGAATCGTAATTGATTCATCAGAACGAATATGCTAACATTGCATTAATGCAATATGACAAATCGCACCATTTGAATAGACCCAGGTTGCGTACATTGAAAGGCTGCGGTTTGCTATGTCGCAAGATCCGTTTGTAATCACTCTGAATCGTCCATGACACATAGAATCAGAATCCCGGTCGACTTTTGGGAAAGGAGTTATTATATGTCGAACGAGCAGAATGAGCGCACCGATTGGGAGCATATCTCCCTGCGTGACTGTGCGGCACTTTTCTCAAAAGAGCATATCGGGGAAATTGCCTCCCGCCGTGTCTCCACAGGCTTTCCGCAGTTGGATCACAGTCTGGGTGGGGGGCTTACCAATGGATTGTATGTATTGGGCGCCGTACCTGGCCTGGGTAAGTCCACCCTTGCACTTCAGATCGCATGTAATCTCTCCGGACAGGGGATCCCCGTGCTCTATTTTGCACTGGAGATGAACCGGACCTGGATTACAGCCAAATCCATCAGCCGCGCCGATTTCCTTCTTCACCACGGGACTGGTCTCCAGGTGGCTGATCTGCTGAATGCCGAAAAGTCACATGCCTTTTCCGCTCGGGAGTGGAAGAGGATTGACCAGGCCAGAGAGCGGGTAGAGCAGGAGACCGCCAACCTGTATCTCTATGAACAGGGGCCGGGTTTGACGAATATCGGCGAGATTCAGGACTGTGTCCGTTCCTTTCAGACCTTTCACCGCCAGCGGTATAGTGGGCTTCCCCTGATGGTGGTGGTGGATTATCTGCAGATCCTGGCTCCCCGGGAAGCGACACTGCACGCCAGCGACAAACAGATCGTGGATGATAATGTGCGGGAGCTTTGCAAGATGCGGGATCAAATGGGAGTAATCATCCTGCTGATCAGCGCCTTGAACCGGGTCAGTTATAACCGTCCCATCACGCTGAACAGCTTCAAGGAATCCGGCTCTATTGAATACTCGGCTGATGTGATACTCGGGATGCAGTACCAGGAGATCAGCAGGAAGAATTTTTCATTGGACTCGGCCAAAGCCCGGAGACCACGGGAACTGGAACTGACGGTTTTGAAAATGCGGTATGGCCAGGATGGTGTCCGTATCCCTCTCCATTTTTATAGTGACAGTTCCTGCTTCCTGCAGCCAGACGGCGCCGGAGTGGCCATGTCCTCCCGTATACAGGAACTGCGGAAGACGCTGAGCGCCTACCCAGTACAATATCACGACGGTTTTCATCAGCGGGCCCGTCGGCTGAGGGGGTAGAATTATGGCAGAGAAAACAGTTTGGCGGCAGATGGACCATTTTGTGATGAATAATTGCAAAATCGCCAATGAGCTGCGGAAGTACCGGGATCTTTCAGGGTGTGTGAACCAGGTCTCACTGTCTGGAACCAAGGTACGCCGTCCCGACGACGCGGCCGACTATGCTGAGTATTTCATCAGCGAGGATCTGTCCTGTATGGACATGGTGGTGGCCAACGCGGCTTACACCCTGATGTCCAGCGGCTCCGGGCAGGCGTTTCAGGCTGAGACGATTGCCCGGCTGATCTCCGGTTCACCGGGCCTGCGCATTGGAGAGAAACGGCGGGTGGATCTGGAGTCCCGCCTGACAAAACTGGCTGGGGTCCAAATCCATATTCTCGCCGACCACGACCATCAGGTGGAGCGGGATCTCTATGAGGGGGCGTTCCTGCCCATCTCCTGGTCAGTGAACCAAGGAAGACTGAAATTTCAATTTCTTCCTGGAGAAACGATGCCTCTCTATCAATACGCTGCGGATCATCGGCAGCTGATCCAGATCCCGCTCTCCAGCCTGCGGGATGATCCCGATGATGGAGGGGATCGCCGCAATAACACGGATCGGGCGCTGCTTTTGCGGCATTACCTGCTCCAGGAGCTGGAAGTTCTCAAATACCCGGACAATAAAGTAACAGAGCAGCGTCTCCGGCTGCTGAAGCGGGATCAGGAAGGACATGAGATGGGGCTTCTCTGGATTCTGGACATCATCCCGGATGCGGAGGATGAGTCAAAGGATCCCCTGCCGGTGGCACAGAAAGTACAGCGAACCATTGCTCAAATGCTGGATGGCTGGCAGAAGGGTGGGCTTCTCCAATCGGTGGAGTATCAGATGCTGACAGCGGAAGAGGGATTTGGCGTGTGGTTTACCACAGAACAGCAAGCATAGGGCGTTTACCCCTTTTTGAATTACAATGGTGATACGTCAACATATGCTAAATGCAATTTTTGATTTGATAACTGGAAAATATAGCTTTTAAAAAGTAAAAATCAATTTTTCACCATGAGCAAATCCATTGCGCCACAAAGGAGTTCCGGTTTTTTCGCGGCTATAAGTTAATAAGTTGTGGGGGGACATAAAATGATTGTTTTACCCCCCCACTAATCGACCCGCAGGGCGGACCGGCAATTTGCCGGTCCGCCCTGCGGGCCTTTGCCGCTTTGCGGCAAAATTATAGCAGATTGCCCGTACCTGTTGGTACGGGACGGAGCTCTCCGGCAATCGACGCATATCGAAATCTGTTCCGGAGCTCCATATTGATGATTGAGAGATCCCTGAGGGATACGCCATGCGGCATCTGGCGATGCCGGTTTATTCTGTAGTACAAATGTCTTGAGAGTGACTTCGTACAGCTTACGCACGGTGCGCGCACCGTCGGTTGAAATCAGAGATGAAGGAGCTCGAAAGCCATGAAGCTCTCTTCGAGGGACTTCATACCGCGAAGGCTGCAGGGCAAAGCCCTGCCGGGAGAAATTGTGGATGAGGAGTACGGAGAGCGACTTCGTACAGCCATGCTTGTAGGGCAAGGCCCTACCGGTTGAAAACGTGAAGTTAATGGCGCTGCCCGGAGAACGGGCGGACAGCCAGTATGAAAGGAGGGATTTCACTTCCGTTCAAATTATCCGTACCTGTCAACAAGATTGCCTGTAAAAATCAATTCAAATGGAGGTGCTTATCATGCATACATCGAGACAGGCAGACCGCGCACAAGCAGAACAAAGAATCCTGGGCTCCATGCTTCTGGACCCCGACTGCGTCCCGAAAATTCTGAACAAATTGAAGCCGGATGATTTCTTCGTCAGACAAAATCGGGAGATATACTTGAGCATTCGCTTCTTAAGCCGGCGCTCGGCTCCGATAGACGCCGTGACGGTGCTCCAAAATCTCAGGGAGACAGGCTGCTGGGACGAGCTGTCCTATCGCACCTATCTCTACGAGATGATGTCCGAAACGCCCTCCTCCGCAGAGGTGGACCAGTACATCGCACAGATGCTATCGCTGTCTGGGATGGCACCCTGCGATTTTGATGGCGGGGAGGGAGAAGATAAACCGGACAACGAAAGAGCGCCTCCCAATCTGTGAACGCCGACATGGCGGTAAGCATGCCATTCAGTCTGAACCGGGAATCAATCTCCGGTTTCAGGTCTATATGGCTTCCAGGAGCGGCCGCGAGTTCTCGCCGGCGGTCTCTCTATAAAAATGTTTTGCCGGTCGGGAACAAACCCGACGGAAGCCAACATGCCGGCCCGTGGGCGAGAGCGGGCCGGCGCACCACAATCAACACCAGGCTGTTACAGGCCGTGAACAGCGTCGAAACTTCTTTCCCAGCACAATTAAACTTCAATCAATTATTTAAATCATAAATGGAGGTAACTACTATGATTATCAATACTACGAATCAGGGCAGCACCAGCCGTCAGCTTCAGAAAACCGACAGACATCTCCGGCCGCGGTATCTGGGCATGTGGGGGACACTTACAGGCGCATTGAGCGCGAATCCGATGGTCTATCACAACCGGGATGGCTCCTGCACCTATCTGTTCCGAATGAATGTGGAATCCCGAACCGGGAACCCCAATAATGATCAGCTGAATCATAAGGCGTCACTGGTTGCGTATGTCCCGGCGGGACACAAAGACTATTGTGTCGGGCTCTCCCAGGGGGACTGCATTAAGGTGCGCTATGTTGTTCAGACAGACTATTATCTGGACAGAGAGGGCCGTCCGACGAAGCGAACCTGTCTCAGCGCGAGAGGTGTTTATCCCATCCGTCAGGAAGCGCGATCCGCGCCGGAACGGGTTCAGTCTCCGTCTCCGTGCGTCTCACAGCGTGCAGGTCAGCCTGCATCCCGGAAATCGTTCCGTCCGCAGTCAAGCCGCCAGGATTCCGGTATGGGAAGGGGGCGGGCTTAACATGGCGGTACATCCAATTCCTTTGTCCGAGCGGATAGAGAACGCGAAATGTGGCTTGGTCAGCCAGCCTGAATACTGCCCCTGTCTGATTCGGCAATGGGCGGAGATGCCCGTCAAGGCATATTTTGGCCGTTCCTTACAATGGAGAGGACTCTTTCGCCGGCTTGGACTGGAAATGACGGCAAACCCAACCTATCAGGAGGTGGCCGAAATGATTAAGGAGACTGACGAGGAGTTCCTGGTGGAGCTTCTTATACTGGCCAGCCCAATCTGGGGAGCGAAAAGAGAGGAGGAAAAAACATGAAGCATGATGAGAACAAGAAAATCCGGCGGATTCCCCTTGCGGAACGCCTGCAGATGGCCCGGGGCGCCAATTCGTTCCCTCTGGCTGTCGGCCTGTGCGATGCAGACTTCTTCCGCACAATCGGCCGTATGACGGGAGAAAAGGAAAAGTACGACCAGGTCTATCAGTCGTATATCTGTATGTATGGAAGTAATGATGAGACGCGTGTTAATGTGATTGACCTTGTCATACAGGCGGAGCAGCTTGATGATGAGGCACTGGAAAAGCTCCTTTACTGGACACTCGTCGAACCATTTGCCGCAATCAAAAAAGCGGGAGAAAATCAAAAAGAAAGGAAGCAATAAGTTATGAATTATCTGCAAATTTCACCTCGGGTTATCCGAGAGACCAGCCAGGGAACAGACTGCGTTCACCTGGAGGACCTTATGTTTCAGCGCCGGGAAATCTGGCTGGCGGGGGAAATCAGCAACGATACCGCCGATGCCGTCAACAGCCAGCTGCTGCACCTGGCCGCCGAGGCGCCCGACAAGGGCATCACCATCTACATCAACAGTCCAGGCGGACAGGTCGGTGCAGGGCTCTCCATCTATGATGTCATGCATGCGATTCCATGTAAAATCCGGACGGTATGCGTCGGTACGGCGGCCAGTATGGCGGCGGTTCTCTTCTCTGCCGGTGACCGCCGGGAAATGCTGCGGCATAGTGAACTTTTAATTCACGACCCGTTGACGCTTCGCGGGGTCTCCGGCAGCGCGCTGGACATCCAGGAGCAGAGCTCCCGCCTGATGCGTACGCGCAAAATTCTCTGCGGTATCCTTGCCCTGCATACCGGCAAGTCTTTGAAGCAGATCTATCGGGTAACCCGCAAAGACACCTGGTTCGATGCGGAGGAAGCGGTAACGTTCGGCCTGGCGGATGTTGTCGTCGACAGTCTGCGGACAGAAGAAAATGAAGGGAGGAATCATTAATATGAATCACAACAGTTTCCGCGTGCTGGCCGAAGGCGTATCGGTCAGCAACAACACCTGGGAGACCGGGCTTGCCAACAACGATCTCATTATTGGACCCACTGGGAGCGGGAAGACCCGAAGCTACGTCCTGCCAAATCTGATGGACACACAGGAGTCCTTTATTGTGACCGATACGAAGGGGAGCCTCTGCAAGCAGGCAGGCCCTCTGCTGGAGCAAAGAGGCTTTCAGGTCATAGAACTGGATTTCAGCGACCTGTTCCACTCCCCATGGGGCTACAACCCCTTCCGCTTCATCCGTTGGGATGAAGAGCGGGGCTGTCACCAGGAGCAGGACATTCTGACCGTTTCGGCAGCAATGGTTCCTGTGGATGACCCGAGGCAGCCCTTCTGGGAACTCATTGCCCGCAACATGATGGAGGCGCTGGTGGCTTATACGCTGGAGTGCCTGCCGCCTGAGGAGCACCATATGGGCAGCGTTATCCGCCTGTTTGAAGAAACGGGGTCTCCGCAGGTACTGGACGGTCTTATGATGGAGTTGTCCGGACTGAACCCGAACAGCTTCGCAGTCAGCCGATGGAGACGGTTCCAAACCTGTCAGAAAGCGGATAAGATGTATGGCTCCATTCTGGGCATCCTCTCCCAGAAGATCTCCGGCTTCGGTTTCAGCGGGGCGGAAAAGATGTTCCTGAACCCGCGGCAGCTGGACTTCGCGGAGGTGTCTCGCCATAAGACGGCGGTGTTTGTGAAAGTGAGTGACTGTGACTTTTCCCTTGCGTCCCTGACTTCACTTTTTTATACACAGGCGCTTCAGACGCTGATTGCGGAGGCGGACGGCCGTCCAGACAACCGCCTTAAAATCCCGGTGCGTCTCTACCTGGATGACTTCGCCAATCTGAACGTTCCCGACTTTGACAAGACCATTTCCGTCATCCGCAGTCGGGAAATCAGTGTCAGTGTAATGCTTCAAAGTGTCACGCAGCTGGAGAGCGGTTACGGCCACGCCAAAGCGATGACCATCATTGACAACTGTGACCATCTGCTGTACCTGGGTGGTCAGAGTTTGGATACAGCCCGTTTCATCGGGAGCAAGGCCAACAAGCCGGAATGGGGAATTTTGAATATGCCCCTGGGAGAGGCATGGCTTTTTGAACGTGGGAGCGCCCCCAGGGCTGTTCGAAAATATAACCTGAAGAAGCATCCGCTCTACTGTCAGCTCCCCGAATATGCGGCGGCGCATCCGGCGGCGTCGAATACATCGGACCAGGCTGTCACTCAAAAGATGCTCTTTTCGGCTGGGATGTGACGGAGACGATGGAAATGATGGAATATCCGTTTTTGGCTGTGCGCAGCGGACGGGGGGCAGCGTCTGGAGAGGCGCCCCCCCTGTCCTGGATGCAGATTGAGGTAAAAGGGGAGGGACTGGCTCTCTCCGGTATGACGCCTCTGATGGATGACGGGGAACATCTCATTTGAGACGGCTCCCTGTACCGCTATATTCTTGAGCGTGAAGATACGGAAAAGCGTTTGGCTCTTCTCTCAAAAATCCTGAGGAACGGCCGGAAGGTGTTATTGCTGAGATGTCCAAGTTTTCCCGGCCTGACCGCATATTGAAAGAATACATTGACGATCTGGGGATTTGCTGTAACTATCATTGTTCAAAAGGCGAGATGTTGTGATTGGCATGATTAAGTATATAGGAAGGATAGCGCCGCCGGTGATCCGGCGGCGCTATCCTTCTTTTGATAATGTACGATCAACTTAGGATAATGATTCTCTTTGTTGCCGTATTCACGCCCCTAACTTAAGGAGCACTTCCTGTAGTTCGTTGATAAAACGGCAGGTATGGAATCCATCGCACACCGCGTGATGCACCTGTATGGACAGCGGAATGTAATATTTTCCATTTTCTTCATAATATTTCCCGAATGTAAAAATAGGAAGAAGATAGTTATATCCATTTTGCAGGTTGAGATTGAATCCTTCAAAGGTGGTCCAGGGAATCATGGAGACCGGAAAGGTATTGGCTGGGGGATTTGGCTTTGCCATCATCCTTTCCACGCCGCCGTAACGGGCCAGATCTTGGGCATATCTGTCGCAGAATACAGAGTAATCATCGGAATACTCGGTCCAGATGTTGGAAAATGTTTCTGTATCCTTGTGGAACACCGTATAGCAGGGCATCATGTCTGAAAAGATCCCGACCTGACCGTCCTCATTGATGGACATGCGGAATTCCTCGTGTTGATTGACCAGCGTGGCAAGGCCATATAAGAGCGAGGGATACAGCTTTTTTTGCCCGGTTTCCAAGCCGGTGATGTCCAGCTTTACCGTTGTGCTGTAAGTGCAGGGAACGTGCGCAAAGTAATGTTCAAAGTATTCTTTTCGCTTCCATGTGTTGGGGTCGATCAACCGAAATTCCATTATGTCCTCCTGTTTTGTATGAGCCAGCCTGATGTTGACGGCTGTTTTCCTTTCACAATTCTGACTGATATTATATAATCTTTATCTTCCCGTAACAATATCCATGGACGGAAAAATCCCGTGACAAACAACAGACGTTGTGAAACAGCAAATTTTCGATATAACCAGAGGCGACGTGTACGCCTGTCCGGTGACGTTCAATCCGCAGACCAATGATCTGTCAGCATGAAGAGTGGTCCGGCCCCATGAAACTGCCGTTGTGGGAACAAATCCGGCAGCAGCCTTCATGCTGCTGTGTTTTGAGAGACGGTGTGGCTGGGTGGCATTGTGAACAGAAAAAAATTCTGTTACAATGAGCCTGATGCTGTACATGAAATGATGGCTCTCACCCATACGGAGGATCTTAGCACATGAGAATTTTGATTGTTGAGGACGAAACAGAATTATTGCAGGATATTGCAAAGGGTTTGACGCTAAAGGGTTATGCTGTCGATCAGGCGGATCACGGAAAAACGGGCTGCCAAATGGCGCTGGATGAAGCTTACGATTTGGTGGTATTGGATTTGAACCTGCCGGGAATGGACGGCTTCTCCATCTTAAAGGAGCTGCGAAGGGAACGGCCCCAAACAAAAGTGCTGATTTTATCGGCCAATTCCGAATTGGACAGCAAGCTGTCCGGTTTTGAAATGGGAGCCAGCGATTATCTGACAAAACCGTTCCATTTTGCCGAATTGGAAGCGCGTATCCGCGTCTTGTTAAACCGCAAATTTGTCCAGCAGTCCAGCTGCCTGATCTATGAGGGGATCGCTCTGAACACCCTGAATCGAACCATCGAAATCAATGGAGCGCCTGTAAGCCTTACTACAAAGGAATTTGCCATATTGGAATATTTTCTCCTGAATCAGGGACGCCTGATCACCCAGCAGGAGTTGATCGAACACGTCTGGAACGGGGACGCAGATCCATTCAGCAATTCCATTCGAGTACATATGTCCGCGCTGCGGAAAAAGCTGAAAAGCGCATTGGGGCGAGACCCCATTCAAACGAGAATCGGGGAGGGGTACCTCTTATGTTGAAAAAGATTCCGCTGCGGATTCGTTTTACGCTGGTTGCCAGTTTATTTCTGCTGGCTTCCTGTGTCACGTTGACGCTGCTTTCCAATGTATCGGCGGCACATATGATCGAAGCCGTTACTGTGGTACCCGCTATGGAGGGGGATTCCACGCCCATCCTGCCATTGGAGCCTGCTGAGCCCGTAGGCAATGCTTACTATCAGGTTTTTCAGCAGAAAACTGTGATTGCTACCGTTTTCATTGTTTTGATTGGAAGCGTCACCACTTATTTTGCGTCGGGATATGTGCTCAAGCCGATTCGGGACCTATCAAACGAAGTGCAGCGGCGAAACATAGAAAATCTGGGGGAACCGATCGCTCTTCCACAAAGTGCGGATGAAATCCGACAGCTGACGGTATCCTTTAACCAGATGATGGCGGATTTACAGAAGTCGTTCCAGCTCCAAAAGGAGTTTTCTGCCAATGCCGCCCACGAGCTGCGGACGCCTTTGACCGTCATGCGGGCAAAATTGGACGTTTTTGACCTGTCAGAAAGACAAAATTCTGAAACGCAGGAAATGGTGACCGCCATGCGTTTGCAGCTGGAGCGGTTATCCAAACTGATTGAAGATTTGCTTTGGTTCAGCAAGGATCTGCCGCTGGAGAAGACAAGTCCAGTCCCGTTATATCCGCTGCTCTGCGATGTAGCGGAGGAATTGTCCGCAGTGGCAGACGAAAAAGAAATAAAAATCCAGATCGAGCAAACGGAATGCTTCGTGTTGGGGCAGGACAATCTGCTGGAACGGGTCTTTTATAACTTGCTGGAGAATGCCGTGAAATACAGCCCTCCCCGGACACAGATCTCCATCGCCTTTCGGCAGGAGCGGGATTCCCTGAAGGTACAGGTCGCCGATCAGGGGGAAGGCATTCCGGAAGACTGCCGCAGCGCCGTGTTCGAGCCGTTTTTTCGGGTGGATCAATCCAGAAGCCGTGCTGTTGGAGGGAGCGGATTGGGACTTGCTGTGTGTAAAAAAATTCTGGAGCGGCACCATGCCAAAATCATGGTTCGCCCCAATCAACCTTGCGGCAGTATATTTGAAATCAGCTTTCCGTCTTAACAGCAGCTTTATATGGGATATGCTATACTCCTTCTGCAAATCAAACGGCAGAAGGAGTGCTTTTTTATGAAACGATTGACCGTTATTGTTTTGGCGTTGGCCTGTGCCCTGTTCCTGACGGCCTGCGGCAGCCAGCAGCCCAGTCTGGACGAGGTTGAGCAGGCCATTGAAAGTGGAAGCCTGACCATTGAGGACGCAGTAGACAAGGGCTGGGTCACCCAGGAGTGGGCGGATGAATATACACAGCAGCAGAGTGTTCCCGCCGTGAGCAAAACGGAGGCGGGCGCCATCGGGGAGTTTACTTCCACGACTCTCTCCGGGGAGACGTTTACCCTGGCACAGATGGCGGATGTCACCCTGTTTGTGTTTCTCGACCCGACCGATCCGGACGCAGAGACGTTCTATCAGGCTCTGGCTGACGGTTACAAGGGTGTAAAGGAAAACGGTGCGGAAATTCTGGTATGCACCAAGAGCGAGGAGGGAAACGAACTGTTCGAGGACGCACCGTTCCCCGTGATCCATTATAACGATTCCCTGAAAGCCGCTGTAGAAAACCACAAAGAGATGATCGAGGGACTGCCCAATACCGCCTCGTGGTGTGTGAACGGCTCTTTCCTGTCCGCATGGTTCTTCGGCGCCGAGGCGGAAGAACTGGCAGATGACGCAGCCGGTTTTGTGGAAATGCAGAAAGACATGGGCGAAAATGCTGCCGAAAGCAATGGGATGGCGGTGATGGGATGAGACTTTGCAAAGCACCGCTGCTTCTCTTGGCAGCAGTTGTGATGATCGGTGCCGGTATTTTGCGGGGAGAGGCGGCAACGGTTTTGAACAAGGGAATCAATTTGTGTTTGGAGTGTGTGGGCATTGGCTAAGAACGAACACCGATGGAAATTCCAACTGGCGGCGGCTCTTGCTTCCAATCCGTTTTTTCTGAACTTTTTTCAGGGGAAGATCCACAAGGGGCGTTCCAAAATTGTCTGTGTCCCCGGACTGAACTGCTACTCTTGCCCTGCGGCTGCCGCCTCCTGTCCCATTGGCTCTTTGCAGGCTGTGATCGGCTCTTCAAAGTTCCAGTTTACCTATTACATCGTAGGATTCCTGATTTTGATCGGAGTATTGCTGGGTCGCGTTGTGTGCGGTTTCCTGTGCCCCTTTGGATGGTTTCAGGAGCTGCTGTATAAGCTCCCTACCCAAAAATTCAGCACCCAAAAGCTGCATTTCCTCACCTGTCTCAAATATGTCATTCTGATTGTCTTCGTAATCATCCTGCCCATGACGATTGTAAATGAGGTGGGACTGGGAGATCCGTTTTTCTGTAAATATATCTGCCCGGCCGGTATCCTGGAAGGCGGTATTCCGTTGTCCATCGCCGATGCGGGTATCCGTGCCGGCCTTGGAGAGCTGTTCACCTGGAAGAGCTGTATTTTGCTTGGCATTGTGGTGCTCTCTGTGTTCTTTTATCGCCCGTTCTGCAAGTGGATCTGCCCATTGGGCGCTTTTTATGCCCTGTTCAATAAAATCTCCCTGTACCGGTTCCGCGTCGATGCAGACAAGTGTACATCCTGCGGTGTTTGCAGCAAGGTATGCAAGATGGATGTGGAGGTATTCCGCACACCGAACCACACAGAATGTATCCGATGCGGGGACTGCATCCGTACTTGTCCCCATCAGGCGATCAACAGGACTTTTTCATTGAAATCAACAGACGGAGAGAAGGTAAAAGCATATGAAAAAAATCCTTAGCATGTTCCTGCTTCTGGCAATGAGCGCAGCTGCTTTGGCGGGCTGCGGCTCTCAGGAGCAGGATCTGATATCCAAGACCCCATTCCCGGAATTTTCGGAAACAGACACGGAAGGCAATGCCATCACCAACGATATTTTTGCAGATTATGATGTGACCATTGTCAACTTCTGGAACAACGGCTGCGGAACCTGCATTGCGGAAATGCCCGAACTGGAGGAAATGTATCAGGAGTTTCAGAAGGACAATATCAATTTAATCGGCGTTGGAGCGGATTCAGGCGAAAATGAGGAACAGCTGGAACTTGCCAAGAGTATTTTGGAAGAAAAGGGTGTGACCTATCAGAATATTTCTCCCAATCCGGAACATGATTTTTATAAAGATTTTATCGCCGATATTACCGGCTATCCTACTACCTATGTGGTGGACAGCGAAGGGAACATCATCGGCGCTCCTCTGATTGGAAACGTGAAAGACCAGATAGACACTCTGCAAAGCCGGATCGATCAGATCCGTGACAGCGAATAAAACTACCGCAAAGCCGCTGGAAGCGCACCCAAGAGGTGCTGCTTCCAGCGGCTTTCCGTATCAATTGAATGAACAAGAAGCACTCGCCCCAACGGTCGAACAAAGGGGGTATTACAAACAGGGAACGGCAATATGTTATTTTGCAGTCATAGTTCTATGGCGTGACATTTCATCTGGCTCTTATTCCGGTACATATCGGCATCGGCCTCGCGGAACAACTGCTCGATAGGAGCATCCTGCCCCATGGCATGGCCCACGGCCACCGACAGCGGGAAGGATTGTGTCAGATTTCTGCGGCTGATGCACAATTCCAATTGCAGCAGGGCTCTGTTTACCTGGGACTCGGTAATGTTTTGCAGCAGTATTGCGAATTCATCGCCGCCCATGCGATAGCAGCAGCCCAGGGGCTTAAAAACAGACAGAATGCACTCGGCAGCGGAGCAGATCAACTCGTCGCCGGCTGAGTGGCCCATGGTATCGTTGGCCTGTTTCAAATTGTTGATATCCATGACAATACAGGCACAGGAGCCATTCAGGATGGGGGCCTGCCGGACCCGTTCCTCAAACGCTGTACGGCTATCAAGCTGCGTCATCAGATCCGTGTTGGCCATCTTCTGATAGTAGCGCATTTGGGAGGACTTGACCATCTCCTGGTACACATATCCAATGGACACTGCCAGCAGCGACACCACAAGCAGCAGGATGCCGACGCTGAAATAAATGCGATACAATCGCTTCCCCCACAGGTAATAGTCCAGGAATCCTACTGCGCAGCAGCAGCCAAGGGCGCCAAAGCCGCTCAGCATCAGCCGCGCCTCCCAATGGAATTCGGAATGGAGCCGGGCTATCAGAAGGCGCAGCAGAGATAGCAGCGTTATAATCATCAGCACATGGGTCAGGAGCAGCATCTTGTGGAGTGGGGCCACGTCCAGGGCTTGCAGCAGACTGCAGATACAGAGATTCAGCAGATGGAGCCGGTAGAGCAGGCGCAGCAAACGGCTGTCCTCATCCATCATGCTGCGATAAAACTGAATCATAAAAAGCGGCATGGCCATAAAGGCGTACATAGCCAATACATACATGATTGCGCCGCTGATGCGGACCATCTGGAGCACCGCCGAATCCATAGATATCCATAGACTTACCAGCAGCACAAGCGCACTGAGATACCGCAGCGTCCGGAGCCGTTTGGCCCCAATGGCCGCCCTGGCTCCCAGAGACAGCAGACCGATCAGAATGCCAAACAGCAGAAATAGCCCAGAGAATATCAGAGTCGCAGCGTTGACGTTGCGGTAGTGCAGGATTAGATCGCTGTAATCGCCCGCCAGAACCGTCAGTTCTTCGGAGGACGCGGACACAGTGAGGACGCGTCCAGCCAGTCCCCTTTCGGGCAGTGAGATCCAGTGTATCATCCCGCCGTGATCAAATGCGCCGGGGGTGTATTCATGCAGAAGCACACCGTCCAGATACAGGGAATAAGGAGTCCGCTTGGCGGTAACGGCACAGACAGGCTGGCTCCAGCGGTGATCCGGCAGCGTCTTCTGATAGATGGTGTCGGCGCCATCCTCAGTCTGGCCCGCCGGATTAATTTGCGTAAGCTGCTGATGCAGTTCGGGTTGGCAGGACGCGGGAGAACGCAGTGCGAGAAAGAGAATGGCAAAAAAGCATGCCAGGGCAAAAATGCTCAGAAAACAGGATATTAGAAAGGAATCATGGCGCGGCTTTGGCATAAACAACCTCCTGTTTTTCAGAACATAGAGACAAGACAATTTGCATGATTTTACAGCACCAATCTTAACCGGAACCAACCGTCTGTCAGATCAAACTGGCAGACGGCTCCGTTTTTACGGCAAAACGCAGAGATGGACTGCACCCCAAGGCCGTGTCCCTCCCTCTGCGCCACCGGCAGGCCATTGCCGTCAAAGGCGACAGTGGCGGCACACGGATTGGAGATTTCCAGTATGATACCGGGAGTTCCTACCATCTTGCATCGGATCTGCCGCTGACCCTGGGGCAGATTCAGATTGGCGTGGATGGCATTTTCCAGGGCGTTGGCCAGGACAACAGCCAATTCGCCCTCATTGACTGAAAGAGTGTCGGAAAGGGAGAACTTTGCCTCCACGGAGATACCCTGATTTTGGGCCTGGTCAAAGTAGGAGGAAAACACCGCGTCCAGCACCGGTGGGCGGCACCAGCGGATTTCCTTCTGATCATCCAGCCGCTTTTGAGCGGCATCCAGAAAGTCCAGCGCGGCGTCTTTGTCTCCTCGCGACACCAGCTCTGCGACAGCCTGGAGCCGGTGACGCAGATCGTGGCGCTCGGTGCGGATCGCATGTTCAGCTGCTTTCACCGCTTCCATGCGGCTCTGGAGAGCTGATAACTGCAGTGCGGACATTTGGGCGCTGTGCCGGGCCTCCATCTCATTTTTGATGCTGGTAAAGAGAAACATCAAAATGGAATAAACCCCCAACATCAGCAGAGCGATCGCCGGTTTGATGAAGGTACTTCTTGGATCGAAGCCTGCATATCCGGGGACCAGGTAGACGGCGATGATGTAGTAGGCTGCCATTACCAGGCATATCAGCCACCAGCCCCGGTGCAGTTCCAACAGTATCTGGAAAAACAGCGGTCGCAAAAAGCGGACCAGAAACCAGATGACCCAGGTGCTGAGGACCGTGCAGGACAGCGCCAGTACCCAGAAGCGGCTGCCAGACAGGTAGTAGATCAGCCCTGATATGTGGTGAATCAGCGTACAGAACAGGACGACAGAGAGCTGCTGGAATACCAGCCGCCATCCCCGGAATCGGCTGAGCGTGAAAAGGAGCAGGATCAGCGGGATGTGGATGGTAATAGCAAAGATCCAAAAGGCGGCATCCCTATCCACCGCCCGGTGCAGGAGGGCCACTGCTGCCATCAGCAGGATCGTGACGCTGGAAACGATGAAAAGGGTGCGCCGCCGGGAATATCGGCTGTCCATGAACAGAAACGCCATAATCATATATAACACCGTCAAATATTCCATGATAAACAGCTCTACCATGCGTTCCCCTCCTCCAGCCGGTCATCCCCTCAGGTTTTCTTGAAATTCGTTGCCGATGTCTGGGACAGGTATTCAGCAGTGCTGCTGCCTGGTTCAGTTGTTTTTCTTCGTCATCACACAGGACGATCCACAGCATGACTGTCCTCCTCTCCGTCGTAACACGCAAATTTTGCACAAATCACTCCGAATTTTGAACATTCGCTTTCTAATTTCACCTTGATTTGTACTATGAACATAGCATGGAAGCGAAAAGCCGTCAAGAGGGTCGTTCAAAGCAGGCCCGGAGATGCGGCTGTTCAGCATACTGTGACCGGCAGGAGGTTTTGTCAATCCCAAAGCCAGGCGGCAGCGTGAGGCTGCAGCAGAGCCGCCCGGTATTTGCCGCCAGAAAAAGCATCTGCCTATGGACGGCAGCCAGTGCTGGTTTTGCCCCTGTGCGGATTTTCGTCTGACCCGACCAGTGGCGCTGGAGGTGGGGATCTGCTGCCGGCTGTACATACACATAGGTAAGGCCGTGTAGTGCGTGCAAGCGGAACAATGCCGGATCGGGCTGAGGAGGCCGGTAAGGGCCGGTGCTGTGTCCGGCAGCTGATGAAGTCGGGAGATAAGTGGTTCAAGGAGGAACAAGTATGATGAAACGGATGTTGAGTTGGGGGCTGATTTTCTCCCTTCTGCTTGCTCTATTTCCGGTAACGGCGAAGGCCACGGATGAAACTTTGCCCGAGGATGGGCAATCACCGGCAGTGGCCGCACAATGTAATTGCGGCGCACAGCCGGATGAGGCGGGTGTCGTTACCCACACAGAAAGCTGTCCACTGACTGCTCAGGAAGAACCCGCTCCCGGGACGGAAGAATCCTTCCCAGAGATGGAGGAGCCCGCTCCCGGGACGGAGGAGCCCGTCCCAGAGACGGAGGAGCCCGCCACGGGGACGGAAAAGCCCGTTCAGGAGACAGAGGAACCTGTTCCCGAAGCCCTGACGCCGCCCATCCTGACCTGTGAGCCTCTGGACGAAGAGAACAGCAGCGACATGGTGCTCACCGTGGCGGGGGACTGGGACAGCTATGCCTGGGAGAGTTGTTCCTATGGGTCCTGGTCTGACTGGGCAGGGGAGAGTTCCAGCCTGATCCTCTCCAAGGAGGATTTCACCGCTTACGGCTTCCGCTGTACCGTCACCCTTGGAGAGCAGTCGGTGTCCAGCGAGACCTTTGCCTATGACCCCTCTGTGCTGGAGCGGCCTGCAATGATGGTAAACGGCCTGTCGGACGACCTGCTGTATGGCAGTAGCGACTACATCAAATTTGGAAAAAGATTACCCAATTCAACCTTTTTTAACATCAAAGGTTTGGACGATGGGTATGAGATCCAGACAACCTATGCGGACGCCGGCTATCGTGCCGCCATTTCTGTAAACGGCGGCACAAAGATGTCGGTGTTCTATGGAGGCGAGCCCATCTCCGTGGGAAATTCTCTCACAGCGGAGACCCGTCTTGAAATTGTCTACGGGGGCCGCTATGTGAAAGTCACATATGAAGTGACCAATCACGGCTCCGCTGTCCAAAATTTCCGCATCGGCTCCAGCGCCGATGTGATGATCGACAACAACGACCATGCCAAGGTGGTGGGGGTAAAGTCCAGCACCGGTAAATATACCGGTCTGTCCATGAATGGCAGCCCCAAGAACAACTACCAATTCAGTCTGATTGCCCCGGATTGCGATACCTTGTGGTACGGCTACTACTCCAAGGCGTATATCAACATTTTCAATGACCTTTCTGACAAGAATACCCCCTACAGCAAAGACAGCGGCATGGCCTGGTCGTGGAAGGGAACCGTGGCCCCCGGCCAGACCTGGAGCCGCTATGTGCTCATCGGCGCCGGTGAGCTGCCCCCGGCGCCCGATGCGCCGCTGATCAATGATGTTCCCACCCTGAAGGCGGGAGAGGAGTTCACTATCAGCGGCACTGTCGGTTCTGGCAGCAATCCCCCCGACACTGTCCATGTGAGCATTGGCGGCGAGGAATACGAGGCCGGTGTGAACGATGACGGCACTTTCGCTGTGACCGGCATCCTGCCGGAGGATACACCTGCGGGAGAGACCACCCTCACCTATTGGGGCACTACGGAAGAGGGCGGCATTTCGGAGATCCAAAGCAGGCCCGTCACCGTTGTGGCTGCGCCATATATCAGCCTTATCACAAGCAGTGTTACGGTGATGGAGGGGGGGACCGGGCTTGATGAAGAATGGCTCAGAGGTTTTATCAAGTCCCACTCTGATACGGCGGACATCTCTCCGAGCACCATTGACGCCAATATGCCGGGAGAAAAGACAGTTACCTACAGAGTGGAAAAAGAGGGCTTTACGCCTGCCACCGCCCGACTCACCGTCACTGTGCTGCCCCAGCCTGCGGCGCTGACGCAGACCACCGTGAGCGGGACGGGGACATTCGCTCTTTCTTCCACCATGACCTATACCGGCGGCCTGACCTACACTGAGACCGGCATTGTCTACGGCGCTGTGCAAAATCCCACTTTGACACTCAACGACGGTAAGGTGACCACCAGCCCCGCTGTAGACACAAAGGGCGGCACGCTTTCCGTCTCCGTAGACGGCAGCAAGCTGGCCTATGGCGTGACCTACTACGCCCGGGCCTACGCGATTGCCGGTGACGGCACCATCATCTACGGTGAACAGAGCGAGGGCTTTGGCGTGGGAACTCCATACTATGGAACGTTCTCTGTTACCAACAATGGCGATCATACGTTCACCATCACCCGAACCGGCGGTACCGACGGCGAACAGACCGTTTACTACCGCACGGTCAACGGCTCCGCCATCGGCGGGACGCATTTTGAGCACCAAGCTGACAGCGTGACCTTTGCGGCGAGAGAGACGAGCAAAACCGTCACAGTTTCAGAGTACAGCGTGACCAGCACCTACGGTGAGAACGCCGCCACCGCCTACTCCAACGCCGACCGTACCTATTTCCTTGAGATCTACCGGGCAGTCGGCGGCGCGGCCATTGACAGTAACAAGAAAAGCGCCCAGCGCACCATGACTGTTAGCGACGATTATCGAGTGGACGCCAAGCTGTTCAACGAGTATTGGACATCCACACCTTCCGGCGAAACGTCTCGTGGAGATTATGACGGAGTAGGCAAGGGCTGGACGAATAATGACAGCAATACGAACCCTAAAGAAGGCAGCAATGCCAAGGAGATTGTCACAGTCAGCAATATCCTTCCGACTTCCGGCTATACGGCCGCTGTTGCGCAAAATATCCAATACAAACTGTCGTTTCAGGCGAAGGAAGTAAATGACGGTTATCAGCATATCCAGATTTCACCCGGAGAGGGTATCGACTTGAGCCAGTATCCATATGAGGGGAATTGGAAAGGTACCATGGACAGCGCCGTCTATGCTGCGATTTTTACACATGGAGGAGATAAGCAGAATGGCACATACGCAGGCTATACATTCCCTAATGTTAATAGCAGCGTTCCAAATCTGAAAACGGAAACCTGGCGTGAAGAAACTACTTACAAGGGAGACGGTTATATCAAGTTCCCGGTGAGTACAGAAGAATTGACCGTTGGCTTTGCCGGCAGCGGCAGCGGAGATGATGAGTGGACTACAAAGGAAGTCACGCACTATTTGAAATATCTGGACGCCGAAGAACCCCAGCTGCTGGGCGTGGCCCCAATGGCGGGGGGCAGTTACCTGCCGGGGGACCGTATCACGGTTGCACTGGTCTTTGACGAGATTGTGGACAGTACCAACAGCTCGTCTATCAGCAGTGTGCAGGTAGTGACCAACTGGGGCACCCTCCACTACGCCGGCGGCGTAAATACCAATGTGCTCTATTTTACCGGCAGCGTATCCCAAAACGCCACCGGCACCCTGGCGGTGCAGTCCATCACCAACGCCGAAAATATCAAGGACATGGCGGATGATACCGGCACGAATACCAGCGGCAGCGTAACGGACGGCAATACAGGCGCCGGCCTGGGCACCGGCGCCAACGCACCCACGGTCACGGTGAGCGACATCACCAACACCAGCGGCACCCTCAGCGCAGCCGTTTCTACCAGCACCGCCGGCGCCAAGCTGGAATATGTGTGGAGCGATTCTTCCGCTACCCCCACCATCGGCTGGCAGATCGTTGCCAGCGGCAGCACCGTCTCCACCCGGCAGACAGAGGGAATCTGGTATCTCCACGCCCGGGCCACCAACGGCGACGGCGTATCTACCTACGCCAGCAACTTCTATATTTTCACCGGCAGTGAACCCGTGCAGCCGCCCAGCCTTACCGTGGAGACGGACAACACCAACTGGGCGCAGTCCCGCCAAATCGCGGTCAACCGCAGCCCCGCCAACGCCACGGTAGAGGTAAAAACGCCAAACGGAACGACCATGGCCGTTTCCGGCAGCACCTATACCGCCACGTCCAACGGCGCCTACACCTTTACCCTTCAGAGTAACGACGAAACCATTACCAAAATGGTCACAGTGTCCAAGCTGGACCAAACCGCTCCCACAGTGGAAATCGTGGATCTCACCAATACCAGCCACACCGAAGCCGTCACCCTGACGGTGCGCGCCAGCGACGGCGAGTCAGGGATCCGAACTGTGACGGGGACATGGAGCAACGGCAGCACAAATGTGGCCGCTGTATTTACCGGCGGCAGCGGTGTCTATACCACGACATCCCCCGGTCAGAGCGGTACCTGGACCCTGACCGTCACCACTGCGGACAACGCGGGGAACACGGCAAACGACACATCAGGGGAATATACCGTAAATCTGTCCGCGCCTGCTGTCACCGTGACACAAGCCGGAACCGACCATGGTGTGACCTACGATTACACCATTACCGCGGGGGACTCTGCCATTGTCTCTGTGCAGCTGCCGGAAGGCTTTGCATTGGATGAAACTGTGACCTTTCCCACGAGTAGTCCCATTACCGGCAGCCTGACCTTTACGCAAAGCGGCGCTTATTATATCATCGTCACGGACGCGGCCGGTCATGTGGTGACAAGCGATCCTATGACGGTTAGCATACAGCAAGACCTTGTGGCACCCACGGTGCGCTTGAGCGCTGCTTCCAACGGTGCAAAAACGCTGACAATTCATGTATCGGTGCTGGAGGAAGGCGGTGCCCCGCCCAGTGTTACCATTGAGGGCGGCTGAAATCCAGCTGTTGCACTGATGCCGGACGGCGACGGCGTTTATACCGGAACTTTTATCGCGTACACGGCCGGAACCTACACTGTGACGGCCACAGACGCTGCCAATAACACGGGAAGCGCCCATATCACCGTACATTCCGTGATGTTTGACGGTGAGGGCCACGCGGTCCCCCCGCAGCTGGTGGTTTCAGGCGATTATGCCACCCGGCCGGCAGATCCGATCCGTGCGGGCTATACCTTTGCCGGTTGGTATCAGAACGGCACCGCCTATGACTTCCGTGCGGCGGTGACGGCGGATCTTACCATCGCCGCCATGTGGACTGCCATTCCGGCCGCCGCACCGGCGGTGTCTGCCGGAAATGACGTCACACAGGTTTACGGCACGGAAAATGGTACGGTTTGGGTCGATGTTGTACAGGATGCAGGATACACCTATACCTATCAGTGGTACAGCGACGGTACGAAACTATCAGCAGCCACCGGGAGCAGTTGCACCATCTCGGCGGATCTTGCAGTGGGTACATACTATTACCAGTGCGAAGTTACCGCCACACGAAAGGACAACGGGGAAAAAGCCGCTGCATCCAGCAACGCAATTGCCGTGACGATCACAAAGGCCAGCCAAACCAAGCCTGCCGAGGGCGAAGGCTATATTATCCATTACCAAACGGAAACGATCACCGTGCTGGATGGCTACGAGGTCTACACCGAAAAGACGGGCGGCAGCGCGGTAGCTTCCGGCGGTACCGTCAGCCCCGGCTCGACGCTCTACATCCTCAGACCGGGCAGCGAGACCCACACGCCCTCGGACTGGACAGAAATTCACATTCCGCCCCGCCCGGCAGCCCCCTCTGGTATTACCAAAACCGACGAGACCGTCAAAGGCAGGGGCGACGGTACCGTCTTCGGTATCACCTCCGGCATGGAATATCAGATTGGCGCTGGCGATTGGGAAAATGGCACCGGTAGTCCCTTGACCGGTCTGCCTGCGGAAATGACTGTCAATGTTCGCTATCCGGCAAACGAAACCGTATTCGCCAGTGAGCAGACCCAAGTTACCATCGGAGCAGGTACCCGGACCCTCACGGTTACCTTTGACGAAAACGGAGGAACCGCTGTCCCGGATGCAACAGGCCTTGCCTACGGTGCAACAGTGACCGAGCCTGCTGCCGGCAAAACCGGCTATATCCTGGACGGCTGGTACAATGGCGAAACAAAGTGGGACTTTGAGAAGGACACCGTTACAGCTGATTTGACCCTCAAGGCGAGATGGACGGCGGTTGTCTATACCATAACCTATGAACTGAACGGCGGCAGTCTTGCCGATGGGCAGAACAATCCCAAGAGTTACACGGTGGAAACGGCGGCGTTTTCGCTGGTCAATCCGAGCAAGCCGGGCTATACCTTTGCAGGCTGGACGGAAAACGCTGACACAACGCCGCAAAAAAACGTTACCATTCCCACAGGTACGACCGGCGACAAAACCTACACCGCCCACTGGACGATGGAGGGGTTTGCGGTGGAACTTACTGCTGACAAGACCAACGCCGTTTATGGCGAGACCATCACTCTCACCGCCGTCCCCAATCATGCAGCTGACAGCGTGACCTATACTTACGCATGGTATAAGGGCGGCAGCGCTGCACCCATCACCAACGCAAGCGGTTCCTCCCTGACCCTGACGGATGTGGCCGGCAGCGGAAGCTATATGGTCAAGGTCACCGCCAACGACGGCGGCCAGAGCCAAACGGCCGCCAGCGACGCGGTCGCGGTGAAGATCAGCCCCAAGGAGATTTCCACCGCCTGGCTGGGCTTGGATCAAGTGTACGGTGACGAGGAGGAGGTTCAGGTAAAGATCTCCGGTATCGTGGGCGGTGATAAGGTCTCAGCCAAGGTCAACGAAGCTATTCCGGACAATGCCGGTTCCTATGCACTGACTGCCACCCTCATCGGTGACGACGCGTCCAACTACACCCTGAAAAACAGCACAGCCACCCTGACCATCCAACCCAAGCCTGTGATCTTCGCCGTGGCGGGCAATACAGTACAGGCTGACGGCGGCGAAAAGTACGCATCTATTACCGCGGACGATACCGCGTGTCCCTATACCGTCACCTACCGGCAGGATGGCAAAGAGGTGTCCGCGCCAAAGAAGGAGGGCGGCTATGAGATCTGGGTGGAGATCACCAATCCCAACTACCGCCACACCGACGGCAGCACGGAGATGCAGGTGGGCGTCCTTACCCTCACGCAGGCTCCGCCCATAGTGTATACAGTGTCCTTTGAAGGCGGGAAGAGTGCCGAGGGTACCGCGCCAGCTGCGCAGACTGCCGTGGCAGGCGGCCAGATCACTTTGCCTGCCAACCCCTTCACGAAGGAGGACTACCTCTTCGCCGGCTGGATGGTTGAAGGCGATGCCAGGATTTATCAGCCCGGCGACCGCTTTGCCATGCCCGCCCGGAATGTGACCTTCACCGCCCAGTGGCAGGCGGTGTTTGAAGTGGAGGGCACCGTCACGGAGAAAACAGATGGAGAGAATACCAAGGCGGAAAATGCAGTGGTCAGCCTGTGGCTGGGGGCAAACAAGATCAGCGAGGTTGCCACAGGGGAGGACGGCAAGTTCAAGTTTGTAAATCTCGTTCCCGGCATCTATAACCTGGTGGTCACCAAGGATGTGCGTACTGTCACCAGCAAGGTGGAGCTCACCGAAGACAAGAGTTGTAACGCTGTCCTTCCGAAAGGCGCCACCAACTCTGTTGTGGAAGTGATTCCCGGCAGTCCCGACATCGTGGTGGGCAACCTGGACACCATATTTAAAAACATTGATGGGACAGTGTACACAGAGGACGATCAAGAGAAGGTCAGCGCAGGCGGCAAGGTGGAAATCACCTTTATCGCTGATGAAAAACAAAAGGAAGATCAGACCATCGCCGGGGATATGGAAAAAATAGCGGCAACGATGGATGACTCCGTTACCGTGGGTCTGGTCATGGATTATGCGCTGCAAAAAACGGTGACGGATGAGGATCAGCCGTCCGGCAAAATCACCCCCATCGCCCAATCCAGCGTCCTGCTGGAGATCCTGCTGCCGCTGTCTGCGCAGCTGCAGGGTAAAGCGAGCTATTCCGTCTACCGTGTTCACAGCGAAACCGGAAATGCTGCGGATAAGCAGGCGGAAGAACTGAAGGAAGGGGAAGCTAACAAGAATGCGTTGGGCGAATACTTTGCTGTCAGCAGAGATAAGACCGGCCTGATCTTGTATGTCAAATGCTTCTCCACCTATGCCATCGGATACAGCGATGCGCCGGTGACACCTACTCTTCCGGATGGCGGCAGTGGTTCCGGAGGCGGGATATCTACGCCTGCCTATCCCCCCAACATAGAACAGACGGAGCACGGCTCGGTTACCACCGGCCCGAAGAACCCGCAGAAGGGCGACAAAGTGACCATTATCCCCACACCCGAGGAGGGCTTCACAGCAGATGAGGTCATCGTCACCGGTCCCAACGGAAATCCGGTAGCAGTTACCCCCAATGACGATGGAACCTACACCTTTACACAGCCAGACGGAAGTGTGACCATTACCGTCACCTTCCGGGAATTGACCGGCGTATCCGACTGTCCCCGGGACGAAAGCTGCCCCTTGGCTCCATTCGCCGATGCGGACAGGAGCGCCTGGTATCACGACGGTGTCCATTACTGTGTGGAAAACGGCCTGATGATGGGCACCGGCAAAAACACATTTGCACCCAATACCGCCATTACCCGGGGCATGATCGTCACCATTCTCTGGCGGCTGGAAGGCAGCCCGATTGTCAGCGCCTCCCTGGACTACGACGATGTAACGCCAGAGAACTGGTATGGCGAAGCGGTTCGCTGGGCCGCCGGCGCAGGTGTGGCCACTGGCTATGGCAACGGCAAGTTTGGCCCGAATGACCCCATTACACGGGAGCAGATGGCCGCCATGCTGTGGCGGTATGCAGGGAGCCCGCATGCGGATGGCAGCCTCTCATCCTTTGCGGATGGGGCACAGATCAGCAGTTGGGCGCAGCCGGCCATGATTTGGGCTGTGGAGCGAGGCCTGATTGCCGGTGTGAGTAATGACTGGCTGAATTCCAGAGGGCAGGCCACCAGAGCGCAGGCCGCCACCATCCTGATGCGATTTGCTGGAACCTTGGCACAATAATCGTTTTTATCCGTCTCACTTCACCATAGCAGGAAGGGCAGCGGGGATATATCCCCGCTGCCCTTCCTTGCTTGCGAAAGAGGATCGAACCGCCAGATACCTGCTTTTAGTACGGTGTAAACAACGATAGGCCTACGCCATTTTCCCATTGGCATACAAATGGAGGAGCGGCAGAAATGGCAGCAGGCACAGGAACTCTTGAAGCAGAGAGCACAACATGGTCCCTTGGGTCAGTGGCTGGGCCGCTGGCTGGAGGGATACACTGTCCCCTTGGTGTGACCCTCTACATTGGAGGGCCGCCGGGGTTATATCAAGAGAAATATCAATCCTCACCTGGGGGACAAGCCGGTGGGGAAGATCACCTGGGCGGAATTTCAAAGGTAAGTATAAAACAAATATGATATAGCGAGAAGCGGGTACACATTTAAAGTGTGTTACGCTCCTTCGTGTTTCTTTATTCAGTGGCGGAGCTTTAGGAATGAAACCTGATAGTCCGCGTAAGGGATAACCGCTTGTGAATGAAAAGAGAAGGGGTTATACTGAGAACACAATTGATCAGTGAAAAAAGAGGCAGACGGCATGAAGCTGGTGAAAACCGAGGCAGAGGCATATCACAGGTCCTACACTCCGGTAGAGTGCGATGCTATGGGGATGGATAAGGAGCGTCCCAAAACGGCGGTAGAATTGCGGAGCGCTCTCCGTAGCGATAAAAGTAAGTATGTCCGCAAGTCCAAAGGAAACGCGCTGAAAGGTATCAGCAAAAATATCCGCAGTTGATGTTGTATACCAGGGATCTTACCAAAAAGGAAGTACAGCAGATATATCAGTTGGCCAGCAAATTTTTGCTGAAACTGCAGCAATGAAGGAGTACGATATGCAGGAAAAAGTTCGGTGCCGTTGGGCAGACTCTAAGAACCTACGTTATATTCAATACCACGATGAGGAGTGGGGCGTCCCTGCTCACGATGACCGCAAACTGTTTGAAATGCTGATTTTGGAGAGCTTCCAGGCGGGGCTCTCCTGGGAATGCATCCTCAACAAGCGGGAGGCTTTCCAACAGGCATTTGACAGCTTTGACCTGGAGAAGGTCTGCGGATACGGTGAGGAAAAGCTGGCGGCGCTGGGGCAGGATTCCGGCATTATCCGTAACAAATTGAAAATCCGCGCCGCCGTAAACAACGCCAGGATATTCCGAACCATCCAGCAGGAGTGGGGGAGCTTTGACCGCTATCTCTGGCACTGGACGGAAGGACAAGAAATCTATGAGACAGGCAAGGTTAGCTCAGAGTTGTCGGATGCCGTTTCCAAGGACCTGAAGCGCCGGGGTATGAAGTTCGTGGGGACGGTCATTATCTACTCTTACCTGCAGGCGGTGGGAGTCATCAATTCCCACGAGGAAACCTGTTTTTGCAGGCAGATAAAGAGATCATAACTTCGACTGTACCATATCGAGGAGGAACTATGAGACAGGACAATATCATCATCCGCCGGGAGATGCCGGCAGACTACGCTGCCGTAGAGCATCTGACCCGGGAGGCTTTTTGGAATGTGTATCGCCCCGGCTGTCTGGAGCACTATGTGATCCATGTGCTGCGCAAAGATCCGGACTTTGTACCGGAGCTGGACTTGGTCATGGAGAGGAACGGGGAGCTCATTGGCCATGTGATGTATATGAGGGCCAAAATCGTGGCTGATGACGGCCGGGAGATCCCCATGATGACCTTCGGTCCCATTAGCATCCGCCCTGACCTTCAGCGGCAGGGCCTGGGCAAATATCTGCTGGACTATTCCGTGAGGTTGGCCAGAGAACTGGGGGCCGGGGTCCTGTGCATCGAGGGAAACATCGACTTCTATGGGAAGTCCGGCTTTGTGGTGGCCGGAACCCAAGGCATCCGCTACCACGGGGAACCGGAACAGGAGATCGTTCCCTATGTCCTGCTGAACGAACTCCAGCCCGGCTTTCTCAACGGTGTCACTGGCGTCTACCACACGCCGAAGGGCTACTATGTGGATGAGGCCGCGGCGGAGGAATTTGACCGGAACTTCCCGCCCAAGGAAAAATTGAAACTGCCAGGGCATCTGTTTTGAGCAAAGAGTCCCCTCAAATCCTGGACTGCTGTAAACAAGAAGAGGGGCGCTCCTTACAAAAGGAGTGCCCCTCAAGTGGTCAAAACAGAGATTTGTCTGTGGTATTTCTGTGGTAAAACGAAAATTGCCGCAGGGAAAACTGCGGCGGTTTCCGGCCTTGGCGGACAAGGTCCAGTCAACGCAGTTGGAAAGTACGGTCATCGCATTGCGCTGGGCGTACTTGTTTGTACGCCCGAGGCTGCCCCTCAATGCTCTCCTCCTGCTGGCTGCTGCCGGATATTTGGGCGTTTTTCAAGAGCAACGAGGGACAGCGGGAATTTGAGAAATGGAAGAACCGACAAAGCGACGAAGAGGAAAAAGATCACCCCCGTGGAAATGATTGAACTACCCCAGAGTGTGCGGACAGTACAAAAAAGAGCCCCTGGTAGGAAAGATTGCGTTTTAAGCGGAGAGGCGCCGCTGGCGCAACGCCTCTCCAGTTTTTAACTGGATGCGCTCATAGTTGTAGAAGTAAATATAGCGGTCAATCAACTCATTGGCCTGTGAGAAGGTAGCTGGTTTGTGGCGGTAAATACATTCTGTTTTGAGGATAGAGAAGAAATTCTCCGCCATTGCATTGTTATAGGGGTTTCCTCGTCTTGACATAGACGGCGTAATGCCGTAGTTTGAGTTAGTTCAAAATATGCTTGTGAGGTGTACTGAGCACCTTGGTCGCTGTGGAGCTGCAACTCCGCAGTGACTTTCTTTTTCTCCTGCTTCATTGCCAGACGAATGGTGTTCAGAACCAGATTCACCGTTTGTTCCGTTCCAGTTTTGTAGGCCACAATGCTGTTGTCATAGAAATCCCGGATTATGGACAGGTACAGCACGCCCTGTTTGGTGTGGATATAAAAGATGTCCCCGTTACCCATTTGCTGTTAGGCTTGTCCGCGTGAAAGTCCCTGTTCGGCAGATTCTTATGCTTGTATACCTGCTGCCCCATCTGCCGCCATTTCCTGCGTCGGCGGATTTCAGACGACAGGTCATACTTCTTCATAATTCTAAGTACAGTTTTGGGCTTGCAGAAAATATTCTGGTTTTTCAACCATAACCACATCCGCCGATAACCGTAGGTGTGAGAATTGCGTTCCCGCTGCTGTGCGATGAGTCCCACAAGAGCTGCGTCCTTCTCCGGCTTGCCAAGGCGATGGACAAAGGCATAGTAGCCGCTTCTGGATACTCCGAAGAATTTGTACATGACTGCTACGGGATACTCTGTTTTGTGACG
>CALXDD010000018.1 GCA_944386985.1 uncultured Oscillospiraceae bacterium | reverse complement strand
GCAGAAGAAAGAATTTGGTGGATATTGCGGACGGCTTTGGGGCTCAGTCCCTTGGGCTGTCCTTTGGACTCCAGACGCTCCACCCGCCTTTAGCCAGTAGGATTTTGTACAGTTGCTGCAGGTCCAGCGTAGTCGGTTTCTCCTTCCCTTCGGATTGGGTTCTACCCAACACATTCTTGCAAATGGGTTTGCCGGTTTCCGGGTTATGACCGGTAGTGTATCTTCCCTCCATGTGAATTGCAGAAAATTCCGCAGCAGCTTATTATCCATCTGCAACCGCTGGATCTTGCAGTCCTGCTCTGCCAAGATATCTCTGGGAGCGGTATGTTTCCTCGGCCTGCCCTTGGCCCGTGGGACAATTCCGGCCTTCAGATTTTGTCCTTTTCTGCACTCTCACTCAGGCGGCCTTTTTGCCACATACTTATCCTGAAATCCATAGAACTCGTCTATCTCTCGCTGCGTTTTCCCCTTTGCCAGCATGGCCCTGATTTCCGGTAATATCATTTGCACATGTTGTAATTTCGTTTTCCCATAACAATACCCCCTGATGTAGTATAGTTTCTACATCAGGGGGTATTGTCACTGCCCGTTTTTACCGGACCTGTTCACTTCTTCTTTACTCCGGATGGTTCAGATGCTTTTTTTAATGGTGAGAATATTTTTTCCGTCTTCATAGACATACTCCACCTCGTCCATACTTTTTTTGACCATCAGGATTCCCAATCCTCCGATCTCCCGCTCCTCGGCAGACAGAGTGGTGTCAGCGTCCTCCTTGGACAGAGGATTAAAGGGCTTGCCGTTATCCAAAAATTGAATCGTCACCCGGAGAGGAGAGCCGCCCACGCAGCACCGTACCGTGGCCTTTCCCTCCTGTTCAGGGAGGTAGGCGTAATTGGCGATATTAACAAAGATCTCCTCCACGGCTATATCCAGCTGAAAGCGGGCCTTCATGGAGCAGCCGCAGTGCTCCAGCTGCTCGCCGATGAAGGCTTGGACGTTCTCCATCTGATCCAGCGTAGCCGGAAAAATTCGTTCAACCATTGATTTCAACACTCCCGCCTCGATATTTCAGTCCCAGCATCGTGATGTCATCAAACTGCTCAGCCTCGCCCACAAAGCTGTCGATACAGCCTTTGATCTTAGGCAGCAGCTCATAAACGGGCAGATCGGGCTGCTCATTCAGCGCACTTTGAAGACGATCTTCGCCAAAGAGTCTCTGTTCCCTGTTGGTGGCCTCAGTAACGCCGTCGGTGTAGAGGTAGAGCGTGTCCCCCGGCGCCAACGTCAACATATTCTCCCGATAGCACATTTCCTCCATGCCTGCCAGCACAAAGTCGGGCTTGGACCTGAGCCACTCATAGTTACCGCCAATATGCCGGAGCAGAGGTGGGTTATGGCCGGCATTCACATAAGTAAACTTGCCGGTGCTGATCTCCAGCACGCCCATCCAGGCAGTGACAAACAGCCCCGCGTCGTTGCCTTCGCACAGCTGTTCGTTGGTCTGGCGGAACACCTCCCCCGGACTCTCCCTGTTCTGGGCATGGTTTTTAATTAGGGTTTTTGCAATCACCATAAACAGCGCTGCCGGCACACCTTTTCCGGATACATCGGCAATAACTATGGCCAGGTGGTCGTTGTCCACCAGGAAAAAGTCATAGAAATCGCCGCCAACCTCCTTGGCGGGGGTCATACTGGCATAGACGTCAAATTCTCTGTGTTCCGGAAAAGCGGGGAAGATCCGGGGCAGCATATCCGCCTGGATCTGGGTGGCCACATTCAGCTCGGTCTCAATGCGCTGCCGGGCGGAGGAATCCGCGGCCTGCCGTTCCAGCAGGCTGCGGGTACGCTTGGCCACGGTCATACACACAAAGGCCATACCAACCAGGATCGCGGAACGGGGCAGAAGGAAGAACAGCACCGCTTCCTTAAAAACCTCCGGAGTAATGACCGCATCCTCTGCGTGAAAGGCATCCATCAGATTGGGATCTCCTTCCCCTACATACAGGCTGGCAATGCCCGCGGCATTCAAACAGATCACCGAGGCGGCTAAGGCGCTGGCAGTCAGTCTCCGGGAGTAATAGTGACAGCTGAGGAGCACCGGGGCGATCCAGGCCAGCACAGTATGCTTGGGGATAGCGATGGACAGCACGGTAATACCCAGAATGCAGCAGCCCATAATGAGATATTGGAACCATTCGCCCAGCATGGCCATTTTGGATCGGAGCATGGTGGGCAGCAGAAAGAAGAAAATACACGCCGGCATCCCTATATTCATGACAAGCGGCGGCACGATAAAGATATTCAGCAGATTCAGCAGCCAGGCCAACGCGGCAATGAGCGCCATAACCTGCAGACAGCGGCAGGAATACCGATTTGCTTCCCGCTCATTTTCCAGAAAGATTGAGTTTATGCGTTCCTTCTCCATATAAATCACCCCCCGGCCCCGTGCGGCGGGCCTCATTGATTTTAAATATTTTGTGGATCCCTTGCTTGAATGGAATGGTTGGTTGTGGCATTAAAATTACCCGCCAAATCAGGGGGGCTTCGGTGCCATCCATCTCTTTTGCCATGTTCGTTCAGACTCTCTCGTTGGCACCGGAATTCAAATGGCAGGAGAGGCCGGCCCCCGAAAGGGTCAGCCTCTCATCTCCTGTTACCGGCCTGTTTTGCACCAGGCTGATGTTTTTTGACGTCCGCTGGGCTCCTTTGTCCAACTCAGGTGGTGATAAGGGTCTGATTTGAAGACTCATTGACCCAGTTGATCATGATGGGCATAAGCAGGTTCAGCGCCAGGATCAAAACAAAAATCAACACAAACCCGATGATAGCGTTTTTCAGGGAATTTTTTGCCTTCTCCCGTTCCTGAGGCTCCTCGGCCTTGGCATATTTGACGCCCAATACCACGCAGTACAGGGCCCCCAGCGCTCCCACAATGGCCAGCAGCGGAGCCATCAGGCTATTGAGCAAGCTTACAATGGGAGCGACCACAGTTGAAAACATAACATTACCTCCTTCAAACAACACAAGCACAGATTGATCTCGCCTGATGTATCTTCACTCTTATCTTATAAGGAAAAGTCCTCCGGGACAATTTCCAAATTTGATAAAAAGGTGCTGTTTTTGCAGTTGGAGGCAAAAGAGATTGCAGGAAAAAATCAGATCTGATATGCTGGTCTCAACCTAAAATGAAGAGGTGTGCCCGATGACAATCAAGTTGGTAAAATGTCCCCCTGATGGAGCGGAATTGCGTTTGGAGGGACGGCTGGATACGACTTCTGCTCCCGCCGTCCAGGAGGCCTTTTTGAAGGTAGCCAAGGAATACGCCAAAATCACCCTGAATTTTGCCCAGCTGGCCTACATCAGCTCCGCTGGCCTGCGGGCGCTTTTGATGCTGCAAAAGCAGGTGAACCGCACCGGCGGAACACTGGCGTTGACCAATGTGAACCAGCAGGTGATGGAGGTATTCGAGATGACCGGCTTTGGTGGAATCCTGAATATCGTCTGATTGCTACCGCTGCCCGATCTGCACGGTGCAGCAGTTCTCTCCCAACTCCACCTTCAGCCCATATGTACAGCGCTCCCTGGCCAGGGCCGAAAGACCTTCCAGGCGGGGGGGCTGCCCTCCCGGAGCCAGCCGATACTGCAGAAAGAGCGTGCAGGGGGCCGGCCATGAGCAGCGCAGCCACTCCTGCCCTCCCTGCCGCACCTCTATCAATGCGGCGAAAAGCTCCTCCAGAATTACCTGAACCCGCAAACGGAGGACTGTCGGGACGTTCCAGGAGCACAGCTGCACGTCAATCGATTCTGCCATAGACTCCAGGTTTGCCCACGACAGAGAAATTATCCATTTATCCATCCAATATCCCCCCATTTTATATTTCGGCCAACAGTGGGCTGGGAATATCTGTCTGCTGTCCCCCTGTCAACGCAGACAAAAGATCAGTTTCCGTTTCAGCATAGCAAAGAGTCCGTGATTTTTCACCATGCCGCGCAAATTTTGTATCTTTTTGCGCTAAATCAGCTGCCGGAGCGGCGATCCAAACCTGTCCGGCAGGCAAACAAAACAGAGAGAAAAAGTTCCCGGAATACTCCGGGAACTTTTTTGTTCAGGTCTTCAGCGCGTCCTGCCGCCTGCCGTCTTGGCGGGGGATTTGGCGGCGTTCTTTTGGGCGGCCTCCTCAATGGACCGAATCTGGCTCTGCTCCTTTACCATCTGTTTGGAGGGCGGGGCCAGACCGAAGCTGAAATCTTTCATCTCCGGATCGGTCTTGATCCGGAACCGGGCCTGAAGGCGGCCGCTCTGGAGCTGCCGGCCCAGGGATCGCTGGGCGTCGCCCCCCTTCTCTGCCAGGTCATACAGAGGCTTTTTCTGGCTGCGATCGACGGAATAGCCATAGGCAAAGCACTCCGCCAGGCCATCCAGCTTCATAAACTGGCTCATGGGCCGGTCGGGGGCCTCCGCCCGCTTCCGGGCAAAGACCTGCTTGGCGGCCTCGTAGCACAAAATGCGGTCAATGCCCATATTGACGCTCCCGCTGTCCGTGACGCCCGCGCTGTACTTGTTGATATGGTCGAGGGATTGGCTGGCAATGGAGAAGAAGGTTGAGACGGAATTCCCTCCCGCGCTGATGCGGTCGAGCTCCTGGTTTCCTTTCCCCGGGTGGAAACGCTCCGCCGCCGCCAGAACCTCCTCCTCACATCTGCGCTCCTCCTGGCCGGCGTCAAAGAGGGCGTAGGCCCCAAAGAAAAGAGGGCGATTGGCGCTGTTCAAAATCTGCCGGTCATCGGAGAAGTCCATGTTGGCGGTGAGCCGGTCCACGTCCGCCAGCAGACGCTCCTGGCCCCGGAACAGGGTCTCCCCCGCCCATTTCTTGTCCCCGGCCATCAGATGCTCCAGAACCTCTTTCCCCGCCGCCTGCTTTTCCGCCTGGAGCTGGGCGGGATCGTGGATGGCTTCGATGCTGTACCCCTGAGCCGCCAGACGGCAGATCGCAAAGGTGGTCAGACCGGAGCGAGTGACGCTGAAGCCGTCGGGAACCGTGGTGGGCAGAGGGCCGTTTTCCCGAACCCAGTCCCCAAAGAACTGTTCCTTCACATGGGGGTAGATGCCCCCGTCCATTTCCAGCTGGGCAGACAGATTGGTGGATTTCACCCGCTGCCGGGCCTCCATCACCCGGCGGTACTCATCGGCCTGAGCCACCTTCTCCTTGTAGTAGCCGTACTTGGCAAAGTGGCGCTGCCAGGCGTTGAGGGTCACCTTTTTCAGGGGGGAGGGCTCATAGCCGGCCTTGGTGATCTGGGTGGGCTCATCGGGAATGCGGCCCTGGCTGTCGGGCACAAAGGCCTCCACCCGCTTGCCCGCCATCAGGGCGGCGGAGACATAGCTGTTGGTTGCCTCCCTGACATTCTGCTTATAGAAGGCGTCAAAATCCCTCAGATTCTTACCCGCCGCCACATAGTCCTCACACATTTTCTCCCGGATGGTCTTGCCGTCCACGGTGATGAGGTCGCCCCGGCTGATGACGCCCCGGGTCTTGTTCTCCATGGCCTCAAACAGAGGGGAGATGGCCCGGTCGGCGGTGGCCTTGCTGTACCGGCTCACCGCCCCCAGGGCGGCGTCCAGGTTGACGATGTCCTCCGGCATGTGCCTGGGGCCTTTGCCCCAGTTTCGGGGGTCGCAGAAGAACTTCTGCTGAACCTGGTGGTCAAAGTTCTCAAACTCCACCGCAATGTGTTCGGGGGCCGTCAGGGAGTCGGAGCGATGGTTCTCCACCTCAGGGGTCACCGGAGCCTTCAGCTCCGCCATCAGTGCCCGCTCCTGCTGGGTGGGTTCCCGGTCGGTAAGGCCGGAGAGGTACTCCAGCACATTCAGAACGCTCCCCATTTTGTTAATATTAGAGCTGCCCTTTCTGGCCTGGGCGTCCTCCAGCAGCCACTGGGAGGTCTCCTCCGTCACCGCCATTCTTGCGGCCAGGGTGGTCATGCGGATATCGTAGCAGTCGATTTTCATTTTGTCCCAGGTCTCCCGCATGGGGGTTCCCAGCTGAGTCAGATCCTTCAGCTGCCGCTCCACATAGGCCCGCACCTCCGGCGGCCTGCTGGACAAAGCCGCCTCCAGCCTGGCCCGCCGCTGGGCAAAGGCCATGTCCACCTCGCAGGCTTTCCCCTTGGGATCCACACCGGGAAAGCGCACCGTGGTGTCCAAATCCACCGGAAACAGCGCGGGGTCCGCGCCCCAGCGCCGCAGCTGCGCATCCGCCCGGTCCAGGGCGATCTGCATCTGGTTCTGCTGGAGGGGATAGGGGGCCAGCCTCCCCTCCGCATCGATCCAGCCCCGCTTCCAGTATTTCACAGTGGGGTCGGCCAGCAGCTCCTCCTGGTTTATCCGCCCTTCGTCCAGCATCTCCTGCTCGTCAGCGGTGATGGCGGGGCGGTAGGGGGCGTATTGTTCAAAGACGGTAGGCATTTGTGTAACCTCCTAACTCGTAGTGCGCGCGGGATGTATTCTCTGTTTTTATCGTACCAACGGGAGTGTTTCTTTGAAAGCCATGTTCTTGCGGAAATCCTGCTGTTTTTGCCAGGCCCCTGTGCCAGACAAAGGAAAACGCTCCGGCCGGGGACATTCTGCGTCCCCGGCCGGAGCGGAAAAATGCGATGACAGCGGCCCTTAGCGGCGGCCCGGACCGGACAGTTTGGGCGGATGGGCGGCCGCTGCCTGCTCCAGCTCCTGGGTCCTCCGCGCCTGCTTGGCGTCCTTTGCCGGCTCCACGCCAAACTTGGCCCGTACTTTTTGCATATCCACATCCAAATGCAGGCGCCGCTGGAAGCTGCCGTCCGTCAATCCCCGACGCATATCGTCCAGCTGAGCCGGGTTCTCCTCCAGGCCCGCGGCATAGCTTTTGAATGTCTTATCCATGGTCAGGGCGGTGTATAGAAGCGCCACCGGCTGGGGATCCACCAGGGAAGAAACCGGCTTGCCGGGATTGCTCTTCAGCTTCTCCGCCATCAGCCGCCGGTTGTACTCCTCGCAGGCCACCGCGCCCAGATCGCCCATGGTGTTGCTGGTATCCCCCAGCAGCAGATTCTGCCTGGCGTTTATGCCCTCGGCCACATACTTGACATAGGCGCCCATATCGTAGCATCTGCTGCGGAAGGCTTCGTAGGCATTCTCGCCGCTGCCGGGGATCTTGGCCTCCTCCTGAACCACGATTTCATCCTTGCAGTGGGCCATCTCCTGGAAAGCGTCAAAGCCAATTTTGGCCGCCAGCACCAGAGGCCGGGCCTGGGGGGAGTACATCTGCCTGACGTCGGTGACGTCCAGGGACTGGGTCATGCGGTCGATCTGATCCACCAGGGCCATGCCGCCCATGGTCAGGGTTTCGGCAAGCCACTTCTGATCTCCCCGGACCAGGCGGTCTATCACCTCCCGGCCCACGGCCTGCTTTTCCGCCTGCAGCTTTTCCGGATTCATAAGATCCTCCACCGAATGGCCCTTCCGGACCAGGGCGCAGAAGGCGATGGTGGTGGGGGCGGAGCGGGTGACGCTGTAGCCGTTTGGCACCTCGTGGGGCATAGGACCGTTGTCCCGGACCCAGTCCCGGAAAAACAATTCCTTGATATTGTCGTTGGTAGGCGCGTCGGCGTGGAACTGGGCGTTGATGTTGTAGGTCTGCACCCGCTCCCGGGCGGCCACGACCCGCTGGTACTCCGCGGCCTGGGCGGCCTTTTCCCGGTAAAATCCCCGCTTGGCAAAGTGCCGCTGCCAGGCGTTGAGGGTGACCTTTTTCAGAGGGCTGGGCTCGTAGCCCGTCTTGGTGATCTGCACCGGCTCCTTGGGGATTCGTCCCCGGCTGTCGGGGACGAAGGCCTCCACCCGCTTGCCCGCCATCAGTCCTGCGGCCACCAGGTCGTTTGCCATCTGCTTGAAATTGCTGTTGTAGAATTGTCTGAAGGTGGGATAGGTCTCCTTCATGTCCGCGGCCTGGTACTGCTGGAACATGATCTCCCGGATGGTCTTCCCGTCCACGGTGATGAGATCGCCCCGGTTGACATGGCCGTCGGTAGACGTCTCCGCAGCGCCGAAAAGGGGCTCCAGCGCCCGGTCGGCGGTGGCTCTGGCGTAGGGCGAAATGGCGGCGGAGACCTGCTCCAGGTCCACCAGCTCCCAGTCCAGCTGATCGGCCCCCTTTCCCCAGTTATGGGGATTGGCAAACTGCTGCTGGGCCAGCTTGTGGTCCAGATTCTGGAATTCCACATGGATCTCCCGAGGCTGCTGGCTGGGCAAGGCGGCCTGGGCCACCAGTTCAAGATCCAGGGGCAGCTGCAGCTGCTGCTCGTAAAACTGCCGGATCTCCTGGGGCACCGGTCCCTTGCGCACCCCGGCGGCATACTCCAACCCCTGGAGATATTTGTCGTACTGCTCCACGGCCCTGTCGGCCTCCATATTCCTGGCCTGGGTATGGAGCAGGCGGCGGCCCTCCGGGTCCAGGCACAGCTTGCTGGCCCTGGTGAGGGTCCGGTGGCGTCTGGCCGCCTCCTGCATCTTTTTGGTCACCTGGACCACCGGCTGGCGGTCCTTGGCCGCCCCAAGCAGGGTGTGCAGCTGCTCCTGCACCTGGGGGCTGCGGCTTTCCAGTGCGGCCTCCACCCGGGCCTGGCGCTGGGCAAACTTCATGTCGATGACGCTGTAGCACCCCAGGGGGTCGATGCCTGGGAAGCGGACGGGGGTCTCGGCGTCCTCCGGCATACTGGGAAACCCCTGGAACTGCTTTTCAGCCCGGCTCATGGCAATGCCCATATGGGCGGCGGTAACCGGGTGGGGCGTAAAGGCATTCTCGTGGTTGAGGTATCCTCCCGGTACCTGGGTCAGGGACGGATTGGCGTCCAGACGGGCGGCAGCTTCCCTGGCCTGGCCCACCTGAAGTTCCTCCTGGGCTGTGAGCGGGGTTTGATAGGAACCATACAGATCATACAGCGCCATACTCGCCGCACCTCCTTTGAAGCTCACATTTAAAGCTTACGTCGCTTACGGATCATCTCCGTGCTTCTCTTCCGCCGGTCTGGAAAGGCCGGGGCCGCTCCAGCAGCGGGTCATCCCGAGATTGGGTCATGTAGCAGGCGTACACGCTGCGGGCCGTCTGCCAATAGGGCCGGGAGATATTCACCACACTCCCGTCGGTGAGGGTGAAGCCGTCCATCTCCCAGCTTTTCACATAGCGCAGGTTTACCACATAGCTTTTGTGGCAGCGAAGAAAATCGGTGTTCAGATCCAGCAGATTCTGGTAGTCTCGGAAGCCCGCGGCCGCTCGGATACTCTGGCCGCTGTTCATATGGAAGATCAGGCTGTGTCCGGAGGACTCCAGATAGGTGATGTGCCGCATATTCAGCTGGCTCCACACGCCGTTGACCTTCACGGGGAGAAACTGCTCCTTGGCCTGGAGCCGTTCCCGCAGCAGAAGGATCAGCGCGGACAGAAAATCCTCATTGTCCAGAGGGAGGGTGAGGTAGCCGGCAGCCCTGACGGCGTAGCCAAAGACGGCGTGGCGCTCGCTGTCGCTGAGCAGTACCAGACGGCAGTTGGGCAGGGTTTGGAACACACGCATCAGCTGGCTCTCCAGTTCCCGGCTCTCCTCCGTGTCGTAAAACAGAATATCCAGCGGGAGGTTGGTAATACCCTGGCTCAGCTCCCGGTAGTTATCAAAACAGTGGAGGGTGAGATCCAGGCAGGCTGCTTGATTAAACTCCTCTATGGCGGTCCGCTGCTGCTCCAGCAGCGCACTCCGGGGGCTGTACAGGCCGACCTGCATCTGCGCTCCCTCCCTTCCTGTTTCAATTTGGCCGCAATATCATTATAGCAATAAATTTCCCTCTCTTTTTTGCAGTTTTTGCGCAGATAGTGTCATTTTTGCACAGCTGCGGCAAGGGTCACTCACGCGCCGTCCACAGAGGAGGTTTCTCCTTCGGATGCGCCGGAGCCGCCCCCCAAATCAAGGATCACCTCCGGCGCAGGTTTCTCCTCCACGGAGACGGTAATGGGCACCGTGAGCCGGTTATCCCCGTTGCAGGTCACCGAGAAGGTAAAGGTATCGCCGGGAGAGGCGTTGTAGGGCACATAGAAGGCCGCCGCGCCGTCGCTCTGGATGGTCAGGTTGTTGCCGTATGCGCCGGTGTTCCAGCTCCAGGAGGTGTCCGGATTGCCCACGGCGGTGATCACAGGGGTCAGATCCACGATATCTCCCACATAGGCGGTCACCAGCAGCGAGCTTCCGGCGGAGGCGCTGGCCGCCTCTCCCGCCTGACGGCCCCGGCCGGTCACAGAGAAGGACTGGATAAAATTGCCCGCGTTGGGGGTATCCCGGTAGGCGTCCGGCCGCAGATCCACCGTCAGGCCATCGCTGTCCGCCCAGTTGTTCACAGTGGTGGCGCTGGAGGAGAGCTGCCCGTCGGGCAGGGTGAGATCGGCGGAGGCGGCGGTCACAAACCAGCTGTCCTGAGCGGTGAGGATAATGTCCTGGAGGTAGGCCGCGTCGTTGAGCAGCAGGGAAACCTCCACCGTAGAGCCCGCCGTGGGCGTGACATCCGTGGGCAGATAGCTGAGCAGATCGTCAAAGGTCATGGTGCGGGACTGACCGCTGTTGTCCATATAGCGGACCGTCATGGAGACCTGTCCCGAGGTGGCCGCGCCTCCGGCCACCTCCTCGGCGGCGGTGGTAAAGCGGAACACGGCGGGAACCACAGTTTCCTCCTGGGCGGAGAGCACACTGGTTATGGAACTGGCGGTAAAGGTCTGGGCCAGATAGCAGGCGCCCAGCAGGGAAGAGTCATCCCCCTCCTGGCCGGCGTAGTTATAGACCAGGGCATTATCAAAGGAGACAATGGGGCCTGAGCTGATCACCGACAGGCCCACCACCTCCCCTACGTTGCTGGCGGAGAAGGGGATCTCCAGCCTCTGTCCGGTGAGCACCGCCGCATACCCGGCGTCGGTAAGGTAGACATAGGGCGTCTGATAAACTGTTTTATTTTCCGCCGGATCCAGAGAGGAGGTATACCGGAGGGCCACTGCCACATCGCTGGTCTCCGCCGTCAGCACCGCTGCCTGGCCGGAAGCGGGCTGCAGGTGCAGAACCTGGTGCATGGCGGTGGCAGTGAGGGTGGAGGATGGAGCGCTCTCCGGATTCCCGTTGCCCAGATAATAGCTGCCGTAGTCAAAGTAGTAGGTGGCCATTACCACTCCGCCCCGCACCCGCTCCACCACGGCTGTGCCGATATAGGGCTGTGCCCCGCCGGCGGAGGTGCTGCTCAGAAGCATGGTGCTCAGGGAGGACATGGCGCTTACCTTCAGCCCCTTGCCGTAGAGAACGGTCTGGCCGTTCAGCTGTCCCAGATTGCCCAGGACAAAGGAATTCTGCACCAGAGAACCGCCGTACACTGTGGTATATTTCACGGTGGCCCGGACGGCGGGGCTGGAGGAGGTGAAGGTATAGCTGCTGCCGATGGTGCTGCCCGGGAAGAGGTAAATGTTCAAAGTCTCGCTGGAGCTCTCGGGTACCCGGGAGATGGTGGCATTCCAGGATTCGGAATCCTCCTGGGAGACCACATCGATGGTGTTCTCGGTGAAGGTGATGGTGGCGTTCCCATCGCCGGAGATGACATAGGGGACGCCGCTCTCGTTGGTGCTCACAGCCAGATCCACCGCCGAGGAGGGGTCGCGCATATACTCGGTGAGCACCGGGCTGAGATATACCTCACCCAGACCGCCCACCTGCTGGACGGACACCGCGTCCACCACCCACTGGGTGTCGCTGCGCCCGCCGGTACGGGTGATGGTCAGCCCCAGCACGGAGCTGATATCGGTCATGGACAGGGTGAAGCGGTCCACATGGTTGGGCCGATAGAGCCAGGAGGTCTTGTCCGTGTCGTTATACTCCTGAATTTTGGCGGTGAGGTCAAAGTTCATGCTTTGCTCCATGCCGTCGCTGTCCCGGTAGATGAGGGTGGCCTCAAACCGGCCCTGGAGGGCGTTGCCCAGGGGGCTGGAGCTGTCCGGCGCGCTTGCGGCGGAGGTGGAGATGCAAAACAGCAGATCCACTGCCGTGGCCGTGCGGGTGACGCCGAATTCCTTGACAATCTCCTCGTTGGACAGACCGTCATTCTCGCTGAACTCCTCCAGGCCGTCCACTCCGTAGTCGGCCCCCTCGTCCACATAGGTGATGTCGATCCAGCCCACCCGTTCCACCAGCCAGGTCTTGCTGATGCCTGAGCTGCTGTTCAGGGTAACGGAAATGCTCTCAATGTTCAGCTTGTCAAAGACATCGCTGGTGGAGGAGGTGTTGTCGCAGATAATGCGCACCGCCGTCACGTTGCCGTAGTTCTGGGTGGCCTTGATCTGGAAGGACTCTGTCATGCCCTGCCGGAAGGAGTCGGAGGACAGCTGCTGGTTGGCCAGCACCACGGCGCTGGTGCCGTTTTCAAACACCAGCTGGAAATAGAAGTAGTTGCTGCTGCCCGCGTCTTCCACGTCGGCCACGTTCACGTTGATCTGATAAGTGCATTTGACAATGGACAGGCCCAGATTTTTCAGGGCGTCGTTGTAGGTCATGGAGGTGGGAAGAGAGGTCAGGTACTCCTCCTCCTTTACCGGCTGCTCAGGAGCCGTTTCGTTGCCCTCCTCGTCAACGGTGGTAAACCAGATGGTTTTGCTGGGACTGTTGGCGTAGAGCAGGACGCTCTGGCGGGCGCTGGCCACCAGATTGCTCTCATCAAAGTCCCGCTGCCAGTAGATCTGGGACTCGTCCAGGCCGTTCCCCTCCCGCTCGCCCCGGCGCTGCTCCAGGCCGCTGAGCTTATAGACGGAGACATACTCCACCTGCCACTCATTGGCCCCTTCCAGGGTGAGGGTGATGGCGTCAATGGTGGCCGCGCCGGGGAGGTCCACGGTAAATTCGCACAGGCAGTTGCGGCGCATGTGCAGCGCATACTGGTAGTTGGCGGGGGCATTGCAATAGCTGGCGCCGTAGAAATTGTCCGCCAGGGTCTGCAGGCTGTAAACCGAGGTGTTCTGCTGCTGGCCGGCCTGGTTGGTGTAGGTGATGGAGACGGAGACGGGATCGTCCGTATCGGCGGTTTCAATGTCGGCGGTTTTGATGCGCACCACATAGCTGGAGGAAAAATCCCGCAGGCTTGTGGGGGCTCCGGTGGACAGATTTTCAGCGCTGAGAGAGGCGCTGATGCTGCTGCCGGTGGACAGCTTCTGCCCGGCGCCGCTGCTGGACGACCAGCTGTAGGCGGGGGTGAGGGAGGTGTCCAGCACGCAGGCCAGCTTCTCCGTGTCGTACTCGTTGACAAAGTTGGTTTCGGTGACCCCCTCATAGAAGCAGAGGTTCTCCACGGTAATGGTGTCGCTGGCGGTGTCGATGGCCCCGCCGCTGGTGGTGAGGTTGGCGGGGGCCTGGCCGTAGGTGAGGCGCAGGCCCACCAGGCTCTCGTACTGGGCCAGGCGCAGGGACAGGCCCACCTTCTCATTTTGCTGGAACACCCCGGAGATAGCGGTCTCCCAGCTGCCCCCGGTGAGTTTGCCGTCATTCTGCTTGAGGATGGACACCAGATAGGTGGTCAGGAAGGGGACGGATACCTTCCGGGTGGCGCCGCAGGTATCCAGATACGTGATCTCCAGGGTCAGGCACTCCTGACTGTTGGGGCCCAGGCTCCAATAGGCGTTGGAGGCGTCCTCGCCCACCTGCTTGTACATCTGTAAGCGCGCCATTCCGGAGACCCGCTGAATCAGGTTCAGGTCGGTGCTGGTGGCAAGCTGCAGTATATTGGTCGCCAGCAGGGTCTCGATGCCCGCCCCCGCTGTGTCGGCCAGCTGGAGGGAGACGGCCACCCCGTCCCCCGAGTTGTCCACCAGGGGGCCCTGGCCCCGGGCGTAGGTGGTCAGCCCCCGGGTCTCCAGGCTGCCGTTGGTAAAGGTGATGGAGTTTTTACCTAGGACGGTGTAGGTGCCGCCGGCGGACTGGGCCAGCAGCCGGCCCTTCCAGCCGTTGGTGCGCTCCAGGCCAAACATGCCGTTCCAGTAGTTGGCGCCCAGTTCGGTGAGCTCATACAGCCGGACGCTCTGGAGTTCCAGCTGGTCGTCCTCATCCAGCTTGACGGTGATGCTGTTGACCCTGCTCAGGTTCTGGGGCATGACGATCTGGAAGGTAGTGGCGGTATAGGGCAGCAGGCAGGTGTCGGTGACATCCTTGTAGGGGTAGTAGTTGCCGGTGTAGCCCGCCGCCAGGCCGTTCATCTCGGTGATGCCGGTGGTCAGCCAGGGGGAGGTGAGGCTGTGGCTGTAATTCTCCTCCGAGCCCTTCACCTCGCTGGCGGGGAAGAGGGCCTCGTACCCCCCGTCAAAGGTGATTGTCCGATCATAGGTGATGCCCAGGCTGTCGGTGTAGTTGACGGTGACGCTGCCGCTCTTCCGGACATACCCGTCCCCGCCCGTCACCAGCTCCACGGCGTAGACCGACTTGCCGCTGGAGTTGTTGGCATTATCCTCGGGCCAGTTGAGCCGCCACAGGTAGCTGCCCCAGCCATAGTAATTAAGCTGGTTCAGATCGCTGACCCCCGCCATATAGATCCCCTGGAAGTCCCGGTATTTATAGCCTAAGCCGTCGTCCTTCACGGAGCCGATGGCGCCGGAGACCTTTGCCACCCGCAGGTAGGAGGCCGCCCACTCGTTCTTCCCCTGCAGGGGTCCGCCGTCCTTGGAGAAATAGACGGCCAGGATCTCCCGGCAGTTGTTGGGCAGCTGGATGGAGACGGCGTCCATCTGGTTGGCCTTCAGGGCGGCGGTGTTGCCCATAAAGTCCTGGGAGGCCCCGTTGAACTCAAAGTCGTCGGTCCAGTACACCTTGTTGTCGCTGCCCAGATAGAACAGGGAGAAGTCCATGTGGCAGTTGGAGGTGTTGCCCGCGTTCTGCTCGTAGGCCACGGTGGTATAGACCTCCACCACATAGAGGCTGCGGTCAGTGCTGGCGGAGGTGGAGTTGACCTCAAACTGGTTCGAGCCGCTTCCCTTGGACAGCTGGCCCCCTACCTGATACCCCCTCTCCCGAGCCAGAGCGGCGGCGTACTCGCTCAGCTCGTCGTCCACGGCGGCGCTGACGGGAAGGGGGGTAAGAAGCAGCAGCGCCAGCAGACAGCACAGAAGGCGGGTCAGCCGACGCCGGTGATGGTGAGGATGGGTTCTGCCTTTCACGGGATCTTCAACTCCTTTTCCGATGGTAAGCCCAGGCGGCAGAGCAGAGGCGCTCTGCCGCAATTTCTTTCTTCTCAGTTTAGATGCTATCAAGTTTTTTTCTTCGCCGCAATTCAAATTCAAAATCCGCACGATTCCCGCAAAAACAGCATCCCCACGGTTAAAACACTTGTTGTAAGATAAAATCAAGCAAATTGGGCGCCCCGGCGCGTCAGGAAAGGAGCCCTCCCGCCATGCTGAAATTTATCTCCAAAAAGCTGGTCCTCCGCTGCCTCGGGCTGCTGGTGCTGGCCATGGTTCTTGCAGCCGTCACCGGCATGGTGCTCAGCGTTCCCCTGCTGCACGCCAGCGTTCTGTACAGCGGGGTTACCCTGGCCGACTTCTTTCAGCTGTCATCCCTGACAGACCCATTGACCTGGGCCCTGGGCTGGGGCGTGGTGCTGCTGGCGGCGGTGCTGTGGCTGGCCCTTGGAAAGCGGAAGAGCGGCTTCAAAAAGCTGCTGGGCGGTGAGGCCAAGGGGGTGGACAGTCCCCTGGAGAACAGCCGCTTTCTCACCGACAAGGAGCGGGACCAATATTTCCCCGGCTTTGATTTTGACGACGCCGCCTCCTCCAGCAAGGACGGCATTCCCGTGCGGGCGGTGCTGGACAGAAAGGGCCATCTCCAGGTGAACCTGCTGGGCGGCGCCCACTCCCTGGTCATCGGCGCTACCGGCTCAGGCAAGACCACTACCTTTATTAACCCCATGATTCAGATCCTGGGGGCCACCTCCGCCGGCTCCTCCATGATCATGACCGATCCCAAGGGAGAGCTCTTTTCCCTGCACAGCAAGTACCTCCAGTCCCGGGGCTACAACGTGATGGTGCTGGACCTGCGGGACACCTATTCCTCCTACCGCTGGAACCCCCTGGAGTCCATCTGGGACATGTACCAGGACTATGTGGAGGCGGGCAAGGGTATCTTTGTCCACCAGGACAGCCCTGAAAGCTACCCGGATCTCCAGTGGGTGGGCACCATTCTGCCGGGGGACCGGTGGTACGAGTACCGGGGCTACGCCTACGCCGACCGGGAGCGGCTGGTGGATGACATCTCCGTCACCCGCCAGAAGATCTACGATGAGATGTACGAGGACCTCAACGACCTCATCTCCGTCATCTGCCCCATTGAGAGCAAGGACGACCCGGTGTGGGAAAAGGGCGCCCGGTCCATCATTATGGCCACCTGTCTGGCCATGCTGGAGGACAGCGAGGTGCCTGAACTGGGCATGACCAAGGAGAAGTTCAATTTCTTCAACCTGAACAAGATTATTGCCAACAGCGAGGACAACTTCCGGGAGCTGAAAGCCTACTTTGACGGCCGCAGCCCCCTGTCCTCCGCCGTCACCTTGTCCCGCCAGGTGGTGTCTGCCGCCGAGTCCACCCTGTCCAGCTACATGTCCATCGCCTTTGACAAGCTGTCCATGTTCAACGACCGGGGCCTGTGCGGCCTGACCTCCGCCACCGACATCAACCCCGCCGACTTTGCCGAGCGGCCCACCGCCCTCTTTATGAAGATCCCCGACGAGAAGGATACCCGCCACGGCCTGGCCGCCGTGTTCATCCTCTGCATGTACAAGGCCCTCATCAAGGTGGCCTCCGCCCGGAAGGATCTGAGCCTGCCCCGGAACGTGTACTTCATCCTGGACGAGTTTGGAAACATGCCCAAGATCGAAAAGTTTGACAAGATGATCACCGTGGGCCGTTCCCGGAAGATCTGGTTCAACATGGTGGTCCAGAGCTACTCTCAGCTTAACAACGTCTACGGGGAGCAGGTGGCCGACATCGTCAAGTCCAACTGCGGCGTGAAGATGTTCATCGGCTCCAACGACATCGGCACCTGCAAGGAGTTCTCCGAGCTGTGCGGCAACGTCACCGTCTCCACCCGCTCGCTGTCCTCGTCCATGGGCAGCAAGGAAGGGGAGATGAATGTGTCTACCCAGCTTCAGACCCGGCCCCTGATCTACCCCAGCGAGCTGCAGAAGCTGAACAACAAGGAGTCCACAGGAAACGCCATCATCGTCACCTTCGGCAACTTCCCCCTGCGGACCAAGTACACCCCCAGCTACAAATGCCCCCTCTATCAGATGGGGCAGATGGATCTGAGCGATGTGCGCTCCAACGTATTCCACGCCGACCGGGTCTTTTATGACATTACCCGGCGCAACAAGCTGATGGCGCCCGAAAAGGACGCCGCCCCGGCCTGACCGCCCCCGTCCCCCGGGACGGGAGAGGCGGCGGAGAGGGCGGACGGCGGTAAAGCAAGATTCAGGAAGGGAGAGGGATCATGGTCAAGAGATTGGAAACAGCCCTGCTGGCCTGTGCGCTGGCGTGGCTGCTGGCCTTGCCCGCTCTGGCGGCTCCGGAGGGCGGAACGTTGGAGTATGAAACCTTTCAGCTTTCCCAGACAGACCCCAGCTACTCCGGCCCGCTGGACCCGCTTACCGGTCTGCCCGCCGAGGACGACCAGGAGAATCGCTACTACGTCCTGCAGGAAGGTCTTTCCAGTTTCGATCGGGAAAACCGGTGCTACGTCAACACCCTGGGCAGCGGCAGCTTTACCAGCAGCATCCCCAACGGTGCGGTGGTTTCCGAGGGCCAGACCGTTTCCGTGACCCTGCCCGCGGGAACAACCGGCACTCTGTACTGCGGCGGGGAGACAGTGGAGAACCCGGATCTGGCCAATATCACCCAGGAGGGCAACTACCTTCTGGAGGTACGAAACAGCAGCTCGGGGGATAGCCAATCCTTCTCCTTCCGGATTCTGGGGGAGCTTACCAATTCTCTCCGGGAATTGTCGCTGCCCGGCGGCTTTACCTTTGACTTTGTCCACCTCAACGGCGAGGAGCTGACCACAGAGTACGCCAACTACCTGGAGCTGCTGGAGGACGGAGACTACGAGATCCGGTGGTCCTGCCCTGACATTGCCCAGAGCTACAGCATCTCGTTCACACTGGATACCCAGGCTCCTGTGCTGGCGCTGCCGGAGGTGACCGACGGTGAGGCCCATTCCCAGGTCACGCTGACCGACCTGGAGCCGGACGCCTATATCCTGCTGGACCAGGATGGGGAGAGCAGCGTCATCCGTTCTTCCGACACGGTCATCCAGGATGCGGGTACCTACCGCCTCACGGTTTATGACCAGGCGGGGAACAGCACAGAGTACGAATTTACCATCCACCTGTATCTGAATCTCAGCGCCATCGCCGCCATCGGCCTGATTCTGGCTGGGCTGGCCGCGCTCTATGGATACAGCCGTTATATCAGGACCCATCCCCGGGTGGGCTGACAAATTTTTCTGAAGGAGGCAACTACTATGGGCAACTGGCTGAAGCGACTGCTCTTCGACTGGGTATTCGTCCTGCTGTACCGCCTGTTTCAGAGTCTTCTCAATCTGGTGGACTTTATCGAATCCTTCTTTGATATCTTTGCAGGTACCGCCAAGGTCTTTTATCAGGGGAACTCCGACTTTCTCATCAACATCTTTTTCGGTCACGACGCGGTGACCAACGCCTTCTGGGCCATGGCCCTCATCGCCATCGTTCTGGCCTTCGGCTTCTGCATCTTTCAGATGGCCCGCAAGGCGGCGGATGTGGCGGGCTCTGTGCGGCAGTCGGTGGGCCAGATCATGTCCAACTTTTTCCGCTGCCTGCTGATCATTCTCCTCATCAACGCCATCACGGTGGCGGCCATCAACATCACCAACGTACTGCTGGATCGCATCAACTACGCGCTGGAGAACGCGGCGGTGCTGGACCAGGAGGAGCAGGACAAGACCTTTACCGACCAGGAGTACGCCACCATGGCCAAAATTCTGGCTACCGTGGCCAACTATTCGGTGAACCCCTCCGCGGACAGCCGCTACAACGTGAACAGCTGCTTCAACGCCATACGCCCTGATCTGCTCAGCCTGTATACATCCGGCTTTTTTGAATATGACTATCCTCTGGATGAAAACGGCCATTACACCTGGCAGGGGGCATTGGCGCTGCTGGCCTCCTCTGCCGACCTTACCACCGAGCTGAATCTGGACACCTATTACTCCGACGTGGCCACCGCCATCCAGACGGTGAGCCGGGAGATCAGCACCTACCCCGATTTCGCGCCCATCCAGTCGGCCCACTTTGCCGCCCCCCAGGCCATTGACACCGATGTGCTCATCTTCCTCATCGCCGGCATGGAGGCATCCCAGAACGCTATGTATAACACCGGCGACTTCAATGACGCCATCCGCAAGGGATATGTCTCCGGAGAGAAGGATTACAACAACCTGACGCAGGTGCGCAAGGACTTTGATATCTGGGAGATGGACTACCTGGTGGGCTATATCGCCTGCATTGTGTTCGTCATTATCATGGCCATCTGTATCTTTACCTTTATCGTGCGGATGTTCAATCTGCTGCTGCTCTACCTCACCGCTCCGCTCTTTGCCTCCAGCATGCCTCTGGATGACGGCAGCAAGTGGCAGAGCTGGACCCAGGCCTTTGCCATCCAGCTGTTCTCCGGCTTCGGCATGGTCATCGCCATGCGCCTCTACCTCATTATCATTCCCCTGGTCATCAGCAACGATCTGGTGTTTTTTGCCGGGGACGGGGTGGGCACCGCTGTGCTCAACCGTATGGCCCAGCTGCTCATGGTGCTGGGCGGCGCCTGGGCGGTGCTCCAGTCCGGCAGCGTGATCACCGGCATCCTGGCAGGCAATCCGGGCATGGCCGCCATCCAGCAGGAGGGGCACATCGGCGGCATGGTCACCGCCTGGGCCATGCGGGCCCCCATGGCCGCTCTGGGAACGGCGGGGAGCCTCACCAGGAGCATTGCCCATCTGCCCCAGTCCGCCCGGGAAAGCCAGGCGACCCATTTCAGGCAGGCCGGGCAGCGAGCTGATCTGGCCACCCGGAAGGCCATGGCGAGACAGGGCAGCGCCGACGCCATGTTCCAGAAGGCGGAACAGCAGAAAGCCTCCGGCGCCAGCGCCGCCAAGGTCAACCGCACCATGCGCAGGGCGCAGCAGCTGCAGAAAACCGCCGACCGGGCCAGCGCGGTGGCCGACCGGAGAAATATACAGGCCGGACGCCGTCCTCCTGCCGAGGGCTACGGCGGGAGCCAGCGGGAGGGTAAGGCCGCCTCTGCATCGACTGCCGCAGCCTCCCCTGGCGCTTCCCACAATGCCGCTTCGGCCTCCGCCGCCGCAACGCAAGCCGCTCCGCCCATTCCCACCCGCTCCCGCAACCCCTACACGCCGGAGATGTATGCATCGGGAAGTTTTCAGTCCTCCCGGGCCTCCTCTTCGGGCAGTTCCGCCAGTGAGGGCGGCTCCGCACGCTATTCCAATCTTGTGGCGGGCAAGCGCTGGACGCCTCCCTCCATCTCCGGCGCGGACGCGCCGTCTGCTTCCCCGATTACACCCCGGCCGGCAGCGCCCTCTGAGCAGTATGTGAGCGCTGTCATTTCCACTGCCGACGCCCCCAGAGCCAGGTCGGCTCCCCCTGCTGACAGCGCGGCAGGCGGCAGATCCTCCCATTCCCCGCCTGCCTCTCCATCCTCCACCTCCTCCGGCGGCTCCGGCTCCGGATCTGGCGTCCCTCCCAGACGAAGGAGAGAATGACGGCCTACTTTTTTCCATTGCTTGAATTGAGGTGACTCCATGCGTATCATCCCCAAAAAGACGAAGGTATCCACGGAATTTTTCCGAGGGATATCCCTGTGGGACATACTGGTGGGCTTTTTCGGCATCTTGGTGATGTTTCTGGTCTTTCTGTCCTCCCTGCCCGGAAAGCTTTGGATCGAGCTGGCTCTGTTCTTCCTCTTCGGCCTGCTGTTGGTACGCATTGACGAAGATCCCAATTATAAGTTTCTCCTTCAGCTGGTGCGCCACCTCTCCCATGAGCGGCGATTCCAGAAAATGGGCGCCGCCTCCGCTCCCGCGCAGCAAAAGGAAAGGCTCTCCCGCAGGGAGCGAAAGCTGGCCCGGCAGGAACAGAAGGCCGGGCGGCGGGAGGAGAAAAACGGTTGGAAGAAGGGGAAAAGAGAGAAGAAGCGGCCGCATTCCGCTCCAGAGACAGATACCGTCAAAGATTCCGCCGTTCAGGACGACATTGCCCAGGCGTCTGACGGCCGGGACGACACCGCACAGAGCCTTTCCCAGGATGAGGATCTGCTGCGCCGCGTGGATGCGATGCTGGGTGAGGAGGGGGAAACCAGCGCGCTCCAAGAGGATTTGGATACCCTCCCTCTGACCCGGCGCGACCGCCGCATGGCCGCCATAGTCAAAAAGCGGGCGGCCAAGCAGAAGAAAAAGGCCAGGAAGGCAGAGGACAAATTTCTGAAAAGCAAGAAGGTGTCCGAGGAGGAGAAGGCCCCCATCCGGGAGCGCCGCAGGCGGGAGGCTGAGGAACGCTACTACCAGGCCAAGATAGCCGAGCAGGAGCGCAACCGCAAGGACATTCAGAAGATGACGAAAATCACCGGGATCCACGGCGGCTGTATCTCCTACGATGGGGAGTATTTTGGGGCGGCCATCGAGATCCCGGCGGTGGAGTTCCGCTTTTTCAGCCCCCACCGGCGAACCAATGCCATTGATCGGGCTCTGGGCAGTGTTATCCGCAGCGTAGGCCCCAAATATGCCGCCAACCTGGTAAAAATTGAGCGGCCCATGGTGTTGGATCACTACATCGATGCGGAGTATGAGAAGATTGAGGCCCTCAAGCGCAGCTATCAGCGGGGCGTCTTTTCTGAGGAGGAGCTGAAGGCGCGCATCGAGGTCATCTACGACCGCATCAACGCCCTGGAACAGAAAAACCGGGAGGAGAAGATTCTCACTCCCCACTTCTATCTGGTGCTTTTTGACAGCGATAGGCGCCAGCTGGAAAATCAGGTGCAGACCGCCCTCTCCTCTCTCCAGCAGGGGGAGATGGCCCCTCACCGCTTGGACGACAAGGAGCTGGCGGTGTTTCTGCGGTATCTCAACGGAGTGGACGGGGATGAGCGGGAGATTGAAGCGACAGACCCCATAGACTATCCCCAGTTCATCATGCCCTCCTCCCTGGAGATCAAAATGCGGACCGCCGAGGTGGGCGGGATCATCACCCACACCTTCCGGGTTTTGAACTATCCCCTCCAGGTGGATGACGCCTGGGGGGCGTCCCTCTTTGATATCCCGGGGACCAAGGTGGTGATGAAGTTCAGCCAGATGGACCGGGACAAATCCATCCGGGCCATCGACCGATCCATCAGCGAGCTGAACAGCCAGCTGGACAAGACGGGTGTCTCCAGCCGGGTCATCGAGCTGCAGACCCACATTGAGACCCTGTCTGAGCTGCTGGTGATGCTCCAGAACAACAATGAGAATCTGATGGCGGTAAACCTGTACATTACCGCCTACGACATCGCGGCCACCCGGGACAACAAGCTGCTGGTCCCCCAGCCGCCCCCCTCGGTCCTGCCCCGGGTCAGCGGCATGAAAAAGGATATCAAGCGCACCTTCTCTGAGCTGGGCTTCAAGCTCACCGATCTCACCGGCCAGCAGTTTGAGGCATTTGTGGCCACTCAGGTCAACGGCTACGATCCCTTTGCGCAGAAAGCCCGGGGTATGCCCAGCAGTACGGTGGCCGGGGTATTTCCCTGGATCTACGCCACCCCCGAGGACGAGAACGGCCTGAATTTGGGCTCCAGCGACGGGACCCCCTCCTTCATCGACTTCTTCCGCCGGGACAGCGAGCGGGTGAACAGCAACATGGTCATCGTGGGCAAGTCCGGCGGCGGCAAATCCTACGCAACAAAGAGCATCCTTACCAATCTGGCCGCCGATGACACCAAGATTTTTGTTCTGGACCCGGAAAACGAGTACACCGAGCTGGCGGCCAACCTGAAGGGGAAGTTTATCAACGTGGCAAACTCCTCCCACGGGCGGATCAACCCCTTCCACATCATCACCTCCTTAGAGGACGACGAGGCCGCCGACGGAGAGGAGACCAGCTCCTACGCCGCCCATCTTCAGTTTCTGGAGGAGTTTTTCCGCCAGATCCTGCCGGAGATCGACGGGGACGCCATGGAGTATCTGAACAACCTGATCAATCGGGTCTACAGCCGCAAGGGCATCGACCAGTACACCAGCCTCGCCGCTTTGCGGCCGGAGGACTATCCCGTTTTTGACGACCTGTACGACTGTATCCTGGAGGAGTTCCAGCACACCAAAAGCGACTATCTGCGCTCCAATCTGCGGGTGCTGATGAACCATGTGGCCAAGTTCTCCACCGGCGGCCGGAACGCAACCATCTGGAACGGCCCCTCCACTTTGTCCACGGTGGAAAATTTTATTGTCTTCAACTTCCAGACCCTGCTGGCCAACCGGAACAACACGGTGGCCAATGCCCAGATGCTGTTGGTGTTGAAGTATCTGGACAACGAAATTATTAAAAACCGGGAATACAACATCAAGTATGGCGCAGCCCGGAAAATCATCGTGGTCATCGATGAGGCCCATGTGTTCATCGACGCCAAATACCCGCTGGCCCTGGACTTCATGTTCCAGCTGGCCAAGCGCATCCGGAAATACAACGGCATGCAGATCGTCATCACCCAGAACATCAAGGACTTTGTGGGCAGCGAGGAGCTGGCCCGGAAGTCCACCGCCATCATCAACGCCTGTCAGTACAGCTTCATCTTCTCACTGGCCCCCAACGATATGCACGATTTGTGCACGCTCTATGAGAAGGCCGGCGGCATCAACGAGAGCGAACAGGAGCAGATTATCTCGGCTCCCCGGGGCCAGGCTTTTGTGGTGACCAGCCCTGCCAGCCGCTCCAGCATTCGGATCGAGACCCCCAAGCCCATTGAGGAGATGTTCTCCAGCCCCATCTACGCTACCCATTATTTCGGCGGCGAGGAGGGGGAGGCGGCCTGGGAGGAGATCATCGCGCCCAGCCGGGCCAAGCGGGCGGAGTTCGACGCCGCCCAGCCGGCCCTGGAGACAGATGACGTCCAGGAGGAGGCCCTGCCCAATTTCCGGGACATGGGGGTGGATCTGGTGGAGGTGGAGGAGGAAGAGGTGCTGTTAATGGATGATACGCCCACAGCAGCCGCCTCCCTGCCCAGGCATATGAAGGCCCAGGCAGAAGAGCCTCTTTCCCAGGGAGTGGTCTCCGGCGATTCCGGAGGCGGTCCTTTTTCGCCGCAGGCGTTGCAGCAGTATGGCTTTGAGGCCCTGGTGGGTGAGATCCGCCGAGTGGTGCGCCAGGAGGTGGAGAGCGAGCTGGGCACAGTCCACCGACAGAAAATGGAGCCTGTCTCCTCTTCCCCTGCCGCCGTCTCGCCTGTTCTGGAGGATGAGGACTGGTCCGCGCCATCCCCTGTTTCCTTGGCGGAGGATTGGTTCGCTCCCGCCTCTGCGGCGCCTCAGGAGGAGAAATGGTCTGCCGCTCCCGCGCCGGAAAAAGGCCCTCTTCCGGAGGAGGACTGGTTCGCTCCCGTCCCGGCTTCCGCCGGTGCTGGAGAGGAGGACTGGTTTGCCCCGGCCGGGGAAGCGCCTGTGGAGGAGGACTGGTCCAACCCGCCCGCCGACGGCTCCGGCTCTGAGCTGGACACCCTGTTCGACCGCCTGTTTGCCGCCAACCAGGCTGACAGCGTTGGGGAAGAGGAGCAGTTCGTCCAAGATCCCGTCCCCAGCGAGGAAGAGACGCCAACCGAGGAGATTCAGGAGGAGACGCCGTCTCAGGAATTGCCTCTGGTTTACGAGGTCACCTTGGAGCAGCTGATGGCCATGGTCGACTGATGCCTGCTCCCTGTAACAACACAATTCCCCGCAGCACTTGTTGATCAAGGACTGCGGGGTTCTTTTTTTGCCAATGAAACATCAGCGGAATTGCAAAAAAGGTATGAGCATACCGGCTCAACGGCAGGAGCCTCTCAGGTCCGCTGTGTTGCCAATGGTAAACTCCCTTTGAGTTCATACAAACAAAATATAGATTTTTATTCTCAGGACTTACCTAACTGAGCAAATTCTCAAATTTCAAATAAAACATATTCGTTTTTTGCGGTCGAAAATATCCATACAAACCACAACCAGTATAACTGAGCCAACAGCAACTCCCTGGAGATGGGCAGGCGGTCCTACCAGATTGATAACATTTACGATCGTGGTCAGTATGATTGCGCCAATAGCGGTTCCCAAGATACCGCCTTCTCCGCCTTGGAAGGATGTTCCGCTGTATCGCGCCGCAGACATATTGGACTCCACCATATATAGATTCCTGCCAAAACAGTTTTAGGAAAGCTGGAGTGCTACTGCGCTTCCTCTGCCCGAAGCTGCATATCATTCCACATTAAAGTTAAAAGGGTCACTGCCTGCATTTGACTCAAACAGCTGCGCCGTCCCAAGATCGTTCCTCCCCATAATTGAGTCAGGTCTGAACGCAGCATCACCGGATATTATGGGATTTCTTTTAAAAGGTCATGGACAAGTTGCCTTTGGAGAATCCCTTCATGCGGCAGTCTTAAATGCAGAGTTGATGAAAGAAACTGCACAGATTGCAATACTGGGACAGCTGGCCAAGCTTCCTCTCAGTTAACCATCGCGCACGCTTCGCTTTCTGGCATCTCCTTTTAAAATAGTGTATCGATGCTTTATCCTAACGGACATCTGCACCCCCGCCGCTCTCTTTCGTGATCTTATGCCCGTTTTCCCAAAAGAGGACTGTTTCCTGCTGCATTTAGTCCGCAGCCCAACAGCAATTCTGCACGCAAAGAAAAGTTCGGTTCTTTTGGCCTGCCTGACATTGTGAATAAGCACAAAAAACAAGCAAAATTTTAGAAGCAGCGTGCATTGACAAATAAACCAAATCATTTATACTTATTTTATCACTTAAAATAAGTAATAAAATATAGGTGGGATCGCCATATGGAAGCCAGCAACAGCGTGGACGTCAAGCGCCTGCATGCCAAAAAAATATGGGAATACTTCCGCAAAAACGGCGAGGGGACCAAGCGGCAAGTGTCTGCCGAGACAGACCTGAGCTTTGCTACTGTTTCCACTATCTGCAACGCCTTCCGGGAAAAGGGCTATCTGATGGAAACGCAGCTGTCCGGAGAAAAAACTCTGGGACGAATCCCGACACCGCTCACCCTGAATGCAGAGCGGATTGTGACCGTCTGCTTTGATTTGACAAAAAAGGGCGTAATCGTGGCCGCGGTACTGGATGCATGGAACAAATTCCTGTATGAAACCTGCGAGTCCTATGATGCCGCCGGTCAGATCCACCATGTGATCGACTGCTGTACGGAGATTTACCAACAGGCCATTCTCCCTCGCTTTTGCGAAGAAAACATTGTCGGCGTGGGAATTGCCGTGCCGGGTATTTTTGAGACAGACACCCACAACATCGTGTCCTCTGAAATTCCCCTGTTCAACAATCAGCCCATGCGGGATCTGTTTCGCGAGAAACTGCACAAACCGGTATACATCGACAACGAGTCCAATCTGTGTGCAGCAGCCATGCGTCAGCCGGACCGCGAAAAGCAGCTTCTCCATGACATTATCTATGTCTTTGCAGACGCAGGTCTTGGCGTAGGCGTTGTTACCGGCGGCGCATTGGTAACCGGCTCCAAGGGGTACGCCCCGGAAATCTGCCATATTCCCATCGGCAATCCGAATCTGAAATGCCGGCTCTGCGGCAATTACGGCTGCGTGGAATCTGATCTGCAGATGGAAGGCTACATCCGAAAATACAATCTGAACGGCGACAGCCGTGTGGAAGATCTGGCTGCTTTCTCCGATGCCCTGGAAAAGGGGGACGGCATTGCCAAAAAAGTATTGGAAGAAAATGTCCGTATTATGGGCAGTCTTCTCAGCATACTCAACAACATGTTCAATCCATCGGTAATCTACATCGGCGGGGAGACCAGTAAATTTTTTCCCGAGCACAGCGAGGCGTTGTATCACGCAGTAGAGATGCGCGCCATTGCCAAGGAGCGGACCATGCCGCAGATCCTGGTGGATGCAGACTGCGGCAAGACTGTGCTGCGGGGAGCGGCAGAGATGGTGCTGACCCGCTGGGTGCCCGAAACGTAGTCCGACAAGGCAAATCTGCCTAAAAAATAAACGGAGGAGATTAGAAGTGAAAAAAGTCATTGCATTACTGTTGGTGCTGAGCCAGATGGCGTTTTTGTGCGCCTGCGGCGGCGGAGGAGAAGAAAATGACGCTGATACCGAAGGGAAAGTTGTGATCGACATTCTCTGGCAGGAGGAGGACACCTACCGCTTCTGGGAGTGGCCCATCGAGCAGTTCAACGCCGCCCATCCTGATGTGGAGATCAATCTGGAGACCAATGCGGAGGCCTATTCCACCATCCGCAACCTGCTGAATATCGGCGAGGCGCCGGATATTTTCTATTCTTGGATCAGCGATGTGGACTACTACGGTTTTGCCGAGGAAGGCCTCCTGTACCCTGTGGATGACCTGCTGGACCAGCAAAACTACGAGGGAACTGCCAAACTCAGCGAGACCATCTTCCAGGCCGGTCTGGAACTGGGAGAGCTGGATGGAAGCCATTACTTCCTGCCTCTCACCAAGCTGGCGGCAGCCGGGTTCTATGACAACGCCCTGTTTACCGAGAAGAACTGGACCATGGCGGACAACTGGGAGGATTTCACCGCCCTGTGTCAGCAGATCTCCGAGGATGGTGTAACGCCCCTGGTCTATGCCGGCGCCTATCCCTTCATGACGGCGGACGCGCTTTTGATGCCCATGCTGTATAACATCGACCCTGCAGCCTATGAGGCGATCAACAATAACGAGTCCGGCGCCTGGACAAGCGATGCTGTAAAGGAAGTGGTGGGCAGATTTGCGGATATGGTGGCGGAGGGCTATGTCAATCCCGGCTCTCTCTCCATGGATCACATCCAGTCTCAGATCGACTTTATCTCCCACAACGACGCATTTGTTTCTTCCGGCAGCTGGCTGGAGAGCGAAATGGGCGATCAGTGGCCTGCAGAGTTTGAGCTTACTCCCTTCTTTGCACCGGCAGAGTCCGCGGGCGGAGCCACGTCCACTACCGCGGTGGTGGAATGCATGATCCTTCCCAAGCAGGAGGATGACAGCAAGCTGGAGTATATCAAGGAACTGCTGCAGCTGTTCTACTCTCAGGAGAACGCAAAATATGTATCGGAGCAGACGGGCTATCTGATGGCATTGGAGGAGATCGATGCAGAGGTTCTCGCCAATCTTCCCGCCAGCGTGCAGACCATCTGGAACACCATCGAAGCGGATGGCGTCACGGTGATCAGCGCTCCTTACAAGGTAAAGTATAAGGAAGTCCTGGGCGAGCTGAACAACAGCATCAACGCGCTGGTGCAGGGCGAAGTGGATGTGGATGGATTCTGCCAGCGGATGGACACTGCGGCACAGGGAGTAAATTAGTGGAAAAGCACACGCTGTTACAGCAACTTCAGCGGCTCAAAACCGGCAGCGGCAGTTTCTGCGGAACTGCCGGTTTTGATGCCGTGGTCGATCAGGTTGCACATGTGGTCCGGTCTGTTTCGCCGAGCCAGGAAAAAACATATTTTCGTACCATCACGGAGTTTTCCGACCATATCCGCAGCAAAGCGGGCCTCAGCGGCTCTTTTGAGCTGGAAACGGTATGCCAAAAAATGGGCGGCAACATGACCATCTATTCCAACGCCCTGGGGCGTCTGGGGGTGACCATGCACTGTATCGGCAGTTTCGGCAGCCCTGTCAGCGGTCCTTTTTTGGATATGGACCCCCGCTGCATGCGGTTTGGGATCTGTGAACCCGGCTTTTGTCAGGCGCTGGAGTTTGACGACGGGAAACTCATGCTGGCCTCCATGGAGACGCTCCGGCAGATCACCTGGGAACGGCTGGCGGAGCAGCTGGGAATGGATCGTCTGCTCTCCTGGGCTGCTCAGGATGATGTGATCGCGCTGCTCAACTGGAGCGAACTGGAGGGTTCTACCCAGCTGTTTCGTGCCTTCTATGAAAACCTGCTGGAGGGACAGGCTGCAGACAAAGGAAAATATCTCTTTGTGGATATTTCCGACGCTTCCCGGCGGCAGACCAGTGAGATCCGGGAAATCCTGCAGCTGTTCCACCGGTTTTCCCACCGGAGGACCGTGGTGCTCAGTGTCAACGAAAATGAGTGCCGTCTGCTGTGCGGCGCGCTGGGCATCGCCCCTGCTATGGATCTGGCCCGGCAGGCACGGGAACTGCAGGAGCGCATCGGAATCGATTATCTGGTGCTGCACCTTCTGGACCGGGCCATGGTGTTCCACGGCAGCGGGGAAGCCAGCCGTCCCGGATACTACATAGAACGGCCGCTGTTTGCCACCGGCGGAGGGGACAATTTCAACGCCGGCTTTACCTTCGGACTCCTCTCAGGGCTTTCGCCGGAGGACTGCCTGAGTCTTGGCAACGCCGTATCCGGCTACTATGTCCGCCAGGGGAAAAGTCCGGATCTGGAGCAGGTCACGGCGTTTATTGCTTCGCAGCAGAAGGAGGAAGAGGCATGCTGAGCAAACGGAACAAAGGATTTGTCCTGACCTATATGGTCCCTACCTTTCTTCTGTATATTGTCTTTTGTATTTATCCCTGTATCAAATCTCTGGTTCTCAGCGTCTGTGAGTGGAGCGGCTACTCTCAGGACATCAAATTTGTAGGCCTCAGCAATTTTGCCCGGCTGTTGTCGGACAAAAACGTGTGGAGCGCCCTGGGTCACAATATGTTCCTTCTGGTGGCCTGTACCGTATTCACCTTTGTTCTTGCGCTGGCCTTTGCGGTGTTCTTCACCTCAAAAACGGACAAGTTTCATCAGACGCTGAAAATCATCTACTTCATCCCGTATGTCATGTCCACAGCGGTCGTTTCCATCTTGTGGACGTTTATCTACAATTCCTCTTTCGGACTTCTCAATACATTCCTGGAGAAGATCGGTCTGTCCAGTCTACAGCATGTGTGGCTGGGAGAAAAGGATACGATCATGGGCGCGCTGACGGTGCCGCTGGTATGGATCAATGTGGGCTTTTACATGATCATGTTCATCGCCGCCATTTTGAACATACCGGAAGACCGGTACGAGGCGGCCCGGATCGATGGAGCCAGCAAATGGGACCTGTTTTTGCATGTTACCATGCCCGGGATCTGGAATGAGATCACCACATCCATGGTATTCTTCTGCGTGACAGCTTTTAACTACTCCTTTGAACTGGTATACATCATGACAAAAGGCGGCCCCAACAGAAGCTCGGAGCTGCTGACCACCTATCTGTACGAGCATGCGTTCAAGTACAGCGATTATGGGTATGCTTCCGCCATTGGTGTGCTGCTGTTTGCCGTTCTTGCTGTAATCATTTTTGGGGTTTTGAAGCTGATGGGAGGACGGTTCAAGGATGAATAAGAAGAAAAGATGGACTCCTTTTGCGGCTGTGCGGGACCTGTTTGCCGTCATCTACGCCATCGGCATTCTCTTTCCGCTGAGCTGGATCATCTATACGTCTCTGAAGACAAACCAGGAATTTGTTACGGATCCGTGGGGACTTCCCGCGGCGCCGCAGTGGGAGAACTATGTCTCGGCGTGGATCAAGGTAGACTTCAGGACCTACGCGCTCAACAGTATCGTCATCACGCTGGTGTCTGTTGCCATTGTCGTTGTACTGGCGTCCACCGTGTCCTATATCCTGGCCCGGACGAGAACGCGCTGGAGCCGCGGGGCGAGAATGCTGATCATTGCCGGACTCTATGTACCGGTGACGCTTCTGCTGCCGTCTCTGTTTACAACGATGTACAGCCTGGGTCTCTGGAATTCCAGACCGGGTCTGGTGGCGGTATATGTGGTGTTCAGTCTGCCCTATTCCGTACTGGTGCTCAACAGTTTCTACCAGTCTATGCCGGTAGAGCTGGAGGAGGCTGCGGCCATTGACGGCTGCGGCCCGCACCAGACCTTCTGGCGTGTGGTGTTCCCCCTGTCCAAAAACGGGATCATCACGGTGATCATTTTTAACTTTGTCTGGATCTGGAACGATTATATCTTTGCGTTGACGTTAATTCAGGAAAACGAAAACATGACGCTTCCTGTGGGAATCGTCTCTCTGATGTCCACCTTCAAGCTGAAGGCCGACTGGGTGACGCTGTTTGCCGGCTTGAATATCGTCATGATTCCGTCTGTGCTGCTGTATATCGTTTTCCAAAAATATTTGACCAAGGGACTTACGACAGGATCGGTGAAAGGATAATGATGAACAAAACTGCAATGTGGAATGAGATCCACGACCAAGTGGAAGTCTGCGAAACGATTTTGGCGCAGTATCTGCCCAAAGCGTCTGATTTTTGGGAGAAGCTGCAGGGAAAAAAGAAAATTTTGCTGACAGGGACCGGGGCGTCTCTCTATGCCTGCCAGATGGCGAAATACCTGTTTTTCCGCTGCAGCGGGCACATCCCCACGGTGCTGCCGGCGGATGAAATGCACTATGTGCTCAGTCAGATCGATCAGGATACGCTGACGATTTTTGTGTCCCAATCCGGCGAGAGCTATGAGACCAAGCTGGTAAGCGGAATTTTGAAAGAGCGCGGCATCGAATTTTGGGGGATCACCAATGACGGTCAATCCCATCTGGCTCAAAATGCTGCGGAGGTTTTTCTGCTGCACAGCGGGAAAGAGGTGAGCTCCGCCACCAAGACCAACACAGCCACCTTCCTGCTGCTGGCCATCATTGCGGCGGGACACGATCCGGAAGTGGCCAGCCAGCTTCGCCGCCTGCCGGAGCAGGTCAAAGAGGCCCTGGATTGTCAGGCGCAGATCGAACAGTGGGCGGAAGCTCTTTGCGGAGAGATGCAGATGTATCTTCTGGGAACCGGCGTCAACGGCGCTACGGCAGTGGAAGGCGCTTTGATGATGAAGGAAAAGACGTTCATCCACACAGCCGGATCCTCTGTTTCCGATTTCCGCCATGGAACTGTGGAAGTGATCGAAAAGGGCCTTCCTGTGATTCTGGTGGGCGCTGGTGAGGAGATGAACCGGCAGCTGGATCTCCACGCCTCCTATCTGGCATCCCTCGGTGTGGAAGTCAGGATCGTGACGGATCAGCCGGAGCGATTTGTCCGTTTCCCCGGCCGTGTGATCCCGGTGCCTGCTGCGGGCATTGAGGAGCTGTCTCCCATGCTGACGGTCATTCCCCTGCAGCTGCTGGCAGAAGCTGTGGCACGAAAGAAGGGTCTTGACGTAGATGGCTTCCGTCATCTGTCCAAAATCGTGGCAGAATATCACACGGAGGAAGCCGGCCGATGAGAATGGAAACGCATGCAGTTCTGGACGCTGCACGGACGAGAGAAATCATTGCAGGCGCCCGGGAGCTGCTGGCAAAAACCGGCATGAAGGTGACCGGCACAGAGCTGAACCGTGAGTTGGGCGCTCTGGGGGCTTTTCAGAAAAAGAGTGAGCGCTGGCTGATTTCCGAAAAACAATTCGACAGCTTTGTAGAGGCATACCGAAAGCGCCCTCTTCCGCCGCCTCACAGCCGCTTTGTGGGCGAGGCCAGCTTCTATTCCTGCTACCTGCGGGATCCCCACAGCGGGAAAGTGACAGAAACCACTACCGACTCCCTGCGGAAGGCTGCCGTGTTCAGTGAAAAGGCGGCAGCGCAATATCCGCTGTCGCCGGTGGTCCCCGGATATCCCACAGATGTGCCCGGAGAGCTGTCGTCCCTCATGCGGTACAAGCTGGCGCTGGAATGCTGCAGTCAGGACGTCATCCCTACACCGGATGCCCTGTTTGCATCAGATTATATGTTCGCCATGGCAAAAGCCGCCCATAAGACCATGGACCGCCTGCCGGTCTATCCCATCAGTCCCCTTACGCTTGGCAGCGACTCCGCGGAGATCGTACTGCGGCATAAGGACAAGCTGAAGTCCTTCTATGTGTTTACCATGCCCTTTATGGGGATCACGGCTCCCATGCACATTACCATGGGATATGCCCAGGCATTGGCAGAGACTGTCGGCAGCGCCATTCTGATGGAAGCTGTCACAGGACTCCCTGCGGACATTCGGCCCAATCTGGACCCGGTGGATCTCAAGCGGTTCAACATCGCGTTCGGCACGCCGCTGAAATTTTTCCTGGAGCAGGCGGGCTATGAGCTACTGTCAGCTCTGCGGGAGGAGCCTGTCCCCTTTTCCAGCGTCAACATCCATACCTTTGCCAAGGAGTGCGACTGCAGAGCGGCAGCGGAAAAGGGCATGCTGATGCTGTCCGGTGCGCTTTGCGGCGCAAAGAAATTTTACTGTGTGGGAACACTGTGTTTAGATGAACTGTTTGACCCGCTGCAGCTGCTCTGGGATCTGGAAATGCTGCAGTATGTGAAGCAGCTTCTGGATGGTCCGCCTGCCGACCGAATGGAAGATACGTTCCTTCAGGAGGTACAAGAGGGGCTGTCAGAAGGATTCTCCTGCAGCGACCGGACACTGGACGATTATAAGGAGTATCTGGAGCTTCCGGCGGTCTGTGAGACCATGAACTGGAGAAGCTGGGTGAGCGGAGGTGAAAAAGGAACCTTGGCTCTGCTCCGAGAGAAATATGACGAGATCGATGCACAGCCCTGCCATTACCAGTTGGATCAGGCAGTCCAGCGGGAACTGGATGCGATCTATGCTCAGGCAGACGCCCATTGGAAGGAGATTCAGGCGGAAGCACACTGATGGATCAGAGGGGTATCTGCAGACAGCTGGATATCGCACGCGAGAACATGTTTACCCAAAAGATCTTGCTGATACCCATTTGTTGTTAGGCTTAGCCGCATGAAAGTTCCTATTTAGCAGATTCTTGTACTTGTATACATGCTGCCCCATCTGCCGCCATTTCCTGCGTCGGCGGATTTCAGACAACAGGTCATACTTCTTCATAATCCTCAGCACTGTTTTGGGATTACAGAAAATATTCTGACGTTTCAATTATAACCACATCCGCCGATAACCGTAGGCGAGAAAACTGCGTTCCCGCTGCGTTTTCCCCTCTGCCGGCATAGCCTTGCTTTCAGGCGGCAGTGCTTGAACGTGTGTGTAATTTCGTTTCTCCATGGAAAGGCCCCCTGATGTAGTCTGTTTCCTACATCAGGGGGCTTTTGTCATTACCTGCTTTTGCTGGACCTGTTCAGCAGATCTGACCTCATTTTTATCTGCGATCTGCCCTGAACCCTGACCCGTGAAAAATTCAGCGGAAAGGATCGGAACGCTTTGGAGAGTGTCGGACGCTGCCGGAGAGAAGCTTCTCCGTGGTGTTAGCCGCCTTCTGGGCCGAGTCGGTCACATGGGCGCAGGTGTCCAGGGTGAATCCGGCGCTGAAGTGCCCCGGTGTGCCGGACACAGTTTTGATGTCCGCGCCATTCTGGAGGGCAGGGGTGGCGAAAGTGTGTTTAAAATCGTGAAACCGCCTTTGGGACAGTCCTGTCCGTTTCAGCACCCGGCGGAGCATGTGGAGCAGACTGTCCGGGGAGAGGGGGCCGCCGGTGGCCAACAGGAAAACCTATGGCTTGCTCCCCGCTTTTTCTTCTGCTCTTTTAGAATGCCTACCGCATCCTCTGCCAATTATGGCAGGGTGCGGTAGGTATTCTTTGCTTTCGGGAGCGCTCCCGCTGCCCGGCTATCAATACGAACGAACTGACGCCGAATTCAGAGGTCACCGTGCACCAAATCAATGTCCGCCTCCGGTTTTGAGAAGTCCGGTTCCCGGAAAAATTGCCGGTGCAGGGTTACTGTGTAGCGGTACATTATGTATTGCCTCCTTTGCAGCAATACACGATATTCTGACCAGCAGACAGCATCCGGGGCCAAATGGCCGAGTTAAGAGAGTGATCATTAACGGCATTGTCCAAACGGTTCTCCTTCCGGCTCATGCTCTTTTTTCACTCCCCGATACCCGCTCGGTGCCGATGGCAAAAGAGGATGGAGCGGGCGCTGCGGCCTGATCATGCTGAGCTGTCGCGCCGGAAGGCCAGAACCAGGCTGATACAAATTAAAATTAAAAACAGCAGATAGGGAAATGCGATCACAATGGAAATCGTTTGAATCATACTGATCCCGCCGGAAAAAATCAGCGCCAACGCCAATACTGCGATGAGAAGTCCCCAAAACACTTTTTTCGACACCGGCGGATCCAGCTTTCCGCCGCTGGTGAGCATCGCCAGGACAAAGGTCGCTGAATTGGCCGACGTAACAAAAAAGGTGACGAGCAGCCCCATGGCAATCAGACACAGCAGGTGCCCCAGCGGATACATCTCCAGGATCTGGAACAGCGTCAGTTCCGGCTTGGCGATCATGGCCAGAAGCGTCTCTCTGGGCAAATCCTCGGCGGCGACCTGCACAAAAAACTGCAGCGAGGTCAGGCACAAAAAGGCCACCGCCGTCTGTCCCACCCCCCGGAGTCCTTCGCTCAGCCCAAAGATCGTCCCCTGGCTTTCCTCGGAGGCCAGATTCCGGATGGCCTTCAGATAGGGACACCAGAAGGTGCCCACACTGAAAACACCGTACAGCGCATGGATCACCACCAGCGCGGCAAAGGGCGGATATGTGGCGTACCAGAGCGTACAGGCCAGCATTCCCAGCATGGAGATCAGGAGCAGGCGTTTGGTGTTGAAGCGCTCTGTGAGAAACCCGCTGGGAATATAGCTCAGCACGTTCAGCGCGCCATAGGTGCCGCCGATGACGCCCATCTGCACATCTGTCAGACCCAGCGCAGTCTTCATCTGGTCGTAAAAAGAAAAGCGGAGGAACGGAGTCAGATAGACCAGTCCCGCAATCAAACTGAGAAGCAGCAGGACAATCATGCGTTTACTTTTACTTAGATTCATATTCTCGCCTCCGTGCACATTAAAAATCCGAAATAAAGGTGAACAATATAAACTTAATAATTTCTGCTTTTATTGTACAAAAATTCTAATATTCCGCCAATTACCAGTAAAACCAAATTGGAAACGCATATTTTTGTATAATATGCGCAAATTTTCGTTTGCCATTTATCATATATATTTTCTGAAATCAAATTTTAATAGTTGACAATGTTCACCTTGTGTGGTAGCATTTTCTCACCAAGCAAATCCCATAAATACATACAGACACTATTCTCAATGACCAGGAGGGCTATGTGCTATGCAAAGATATCAACTCATCTCTCAAAGCGAGCTGGAGCAGATCCACGAAAACTCCCTGCGCATTATGGCCGAAGTGGGAATTGTCATGCCGGACGACTACAGCAAAGAACTCCTGAAAAAGCACGGCGCCACAGTAGACGGCGATATTGTGCGCTTCCCCCGGACGCTGGTGGAAGAGGCCATCCGCAACTCACCCTCTTCCTACACCATCTATGGCCGGGACGGCAGCAAGAACGTAGAGATCAACTGTGAGCGCACCGCCTACGCCGGCCCCTACGGCTCCCCCTTTGTCACGGATCTGGATCGGGGACGGCGCAGCGGTACCATGTCCGACTTCATTGAAATCGTAAAAATCTGCGATAAGCTGGCGAATATCGACATCCAAAGTCACATCTCCTGCGAGCCCACGGACATCCCGGTGGAAAAGCGCCCCCTCGCCATGGTGTTTGAAACCATGAAATACAGCGGCAAGCCCCTGATGGGCAGTGTATACGGCTACGAGAACGCCAAGCGGTGCATCGAATTGGCGTCCATCCCCTTCGGAGGTCCTGAGGCCATCCGCAACAAGCCGGTCATCGCCTCCATCCCCTGCACGCTGACGCCCTTGAGCTATGACAATCGCCAGCTGGAGGCGATCCGGGCCTATGCCGAAATGGGGCAGCCCCAGCTGGTGAACTCCCTGTCCATCGCCGGCATGACCACCCCCGCCACCTTGGCCGGCCTGGTATCTGTACAAAACGCCGAGGTGCTGGCGGGGATCGTCCTGGCCCAGTGCATCAATCCCGGCACCCCCATCGTCTATTCCGCCTCCGGCAGCTGCGGCGATATGAGCGCCTGCCTGCTGACCATCGGCGCACCGGAGGACGCCGTCGTCTCCCTCCTCAATGGGCAGCTGGCCAAGTATTACCAGATTCCCTGCCGGATCAGCGGCGCGCTGTCCGACTCCAAGATGATGGATTCCCAGGCGGCCTACGAATCCGCCATCACGCTGATGATGGCACAGATGGCCGGCGGCAACTTCATCCTTCACGCAGCCGGTATTATCGAGACCTATAACTGCACCTCCTACGAAAAGCTCATCGTGGACAACGAGATCATCGGCAACCTCAAGCGCATCGACCAGGGCGTTACCGTGGACGAGGATACGCTGGCATTCGATGTCATCCAGGATGTGGGCCACCAGGGTACATATCTTGTGGAGGATCACACGCTGGAGCACTTCCGTGAGGAGTTCTACCGTCCCACCCTCAGCGACCGCAGAGCGTATACCCAGTGGGTCGCAAGCGGCAGCCAGAGTGCCGAGCAGCGCGCCAATGCCAAATGGAAAGAGATCCTGGCCGACTACGGCGAGCCTACTCTGCCTGCAGACGTGGAGCGGGAAATGCGCCGCTATATGGAAAAATTCTGATTTCCTGAAATTTTCTCAGCAAAATGCACCGCATGTGTTGTCATGCGGTGCATTTTAATAGGATGGTCCTTTTCAAGCAAAAAAAAGAATGTTATAATATAAAAAATCCGAAATTACCAAAAGACGGAATGGAGCAAAGAAACAATGGCCGCCAGCAAAAAGATTGCGTTAATTGAAAAAACGTATGAGTTACTTCGGGAACTCCCCCCCTCTGAGATCAAGATCCGCACTGTGGCAGAGGCCTGCGGCTGCTCTCCGGCAGCAGTCTATAAGCATTTTTCCGATTTGGACGATCTGATCCGCTTTGCCTCTGTGCGTTTTCTGGAGGAATACATTACAAAGATTCAGGATACGCTTACAGAGTCCGGGGATGCACTGGAGATTTTGCTTACAACATGGCGAGAATTTGCCGCCATTGCCTTTCAGAATGTGGACGTCTATCTGGAGCTGTTCTGGGGCAGATTCAAAAATCAGTTGGGCGACACGATTTTTGAGTATTATGAAATTTTCCCGGACAAATGGAAAAACCTGGGCGGCCTTTTTACCTCCACGTTTTTCAACAACGAGATCCAGGAGCGAAACTATATCATTGTCCGCAGAGCCGCTGTCATGGGATATTTTCACTACGATGAGGCCCGCCTCATCAGCGACCTTCAGTGCTATCTGATGCACGGAATGCTGATGGATTACCGCAGGAGCTACCGCCAGCCGGAAAAAGCGGAGGAGGGGTTCTCGCGTTTTATGGAGTTGCTGGAGTCCACATGTCAGCACTATCGGATCCGATAGTCCCGCGCTGTTTCGGGGGGCTGGACCAAACCCTGGCCCATGCGGGAAAATTCAGCTTATTACAGTATCTGCAAATTCCGACGCAAAAACAGCAGGCTGGGCAGCCCTTTCCGGGCTGTCCAGCCTGTTGTCTTGTATAATGCGGCGCAGCGGCCTTCCCTCCCGCCCGCTTTTCGCGGGGAGGAGAGTCCCTTTCGTTTTCCTGCCGGCCGCTCAGCTGTGCTCCCGCAGATACTTTGCCATCTTCTTGTCCATCATGCGGATGTGGGAGACAAGAACCGCTACCTGCTGATTCAGCGCCCCCAGAGTCTTTACCGTGGGCCCATCTGCCAGAAGGCTCTGGGACATACCCTCCAGAGTTTTCTTATAGTTGTCGTGGAACTGTTTGTGGGCGGCAAACTCAGGATAGTTTGCACGGGCCTGCAGCTTTTCCTCATCTGCAAAATGCTTGTTCACATAGCTGAGCAGATAACGGAATACCTCCATGCTCTTTTCCCGGCCCTTCCCCTGACCGCAGGCGTCCATCAGGTCGTTGATTGTGTCCAGCAGGTGCCGGTGCTCCGAGTCAATAAGCTGATTTCCGGTCACCAAATCCGATGTAAATTCGTATTTCATATATCTGTCCCTTTCTTTTAGTGGCTCTGCCGCGGCGGCTCCCCGGTCATCTCGTGGTGCGGCGGCGCGCTTTTGAGAGTCCCGCCTTTACGGTGTATCCGCCGGCTCTTACACTATCTATATCGGCGGCTTTTGCAAAAAATAAGTCCGCTCCCTGGCGGTTTGGCACGGCGCCTCCAAACGAAACGGTCCCATAAAAGCGGACAATGGAAAAAGCGCCCACGGTACGAAATCGGTCCGGGTAGGAAAATAGGGGGCGATCATGAGAGAAGATGGGGCCCGGCCCTTTGCCTCTTTGGGCCTCGGCCATGTCGGCGGTTCCCTCTCCGTGGTGGAACTGCTGGCGGTGCTGTACAACAGTGGGAGGTGGGCGTCATTGGACTGCCCCCGGCCATCTTCGGTGGAGTGTCCTATGGGCTGAAGACCGCCCTCTCCGCCGGATGGATGTGCGTGCTGGCTACGGAGATGGTGGTGGTCCGGCAGGGAGTGTTTTTTTGATTATCCTGGGCATTGACAAGGACTGCGAGGGCACCTGACTAAAAAGTTTGGGGACCTGACGGCCCTCGGCGATGTGTCGTTTTCCATCCGCAGCGGGGGAGTTTCTCTGTATTGTGGGGCCTACCGGCGGCAAGACCACGTTTCTCAACCTCCTGGTGAAACTTCTGGAAGCCATGTGAGGGAAGATCAAATGGTGGATGGATGCGTCAAAATGAATCATTCCGGAGGAGCACCGCCATTAGATTTTATGGAGCATCTGTGGGGATTGCAAAGTCAAACTGAATAAAATATAATAGATAACAGCAATATAAAATTGCCGAAAGTGACGGCTGTGATGTGTCGGTGCTTTTCAGATTCCTTCCCGCCCTGTTGAACGCCGCCTCCGCCGAACGGAGCGTTCTGCGCGGCATGACAAGTTCGGTCTGCAAAAGGACGCCCTTGCGGCTGCGATTACTGCATGCAAGGGATAAGAGAGAAGTATTTGCCGCCCTTTCATAAAAAAGGAGGATCAGCTGTGGAATTTTCTCCCTTTTTGGCCCATGCCGCCGATGATGGGCGGACACAAACCATTTCGGCGCACCTGGAGGGCACTGCCGCTATGGCGGAAGCATTTTCCCGTCCCTTTGGAGGAGCAGAGCAGGGGAAGCTGGCAGGATTGGCCCATGACATTGGAAAGTTCTCTCAGACCTTTCAAAATCGGCTGAGGGGCGACCCGGTTCAGGTGGACCATGCCACGGCGGGAGCGGTGGAGTGCTGGCGGATCCGGCAGCCTTTTGCCGCCTTTGCGGTGGCCGGTCACCACAGCGGCCTGCCCAACGGCGGCAGTCAGACAGACGGGGCGGAGCAGACGACGCTGATGGGGCGGCTCAAACGAGGGGAGAGAGGTCTTCTGGAACCCTATACCGGTTGGGAACGGGAGATACAGCTTCCCCAGGCCGCTATCCCGGATTTCCTTCAAAAAGGGATGGCAGAGGGAATGTTTTTTACCCGGATGCTCTATTCCTGCCTGGTGGACGCCGATTTTTTGGACACAGAGGCCTTTATGAATGGGGGAGGCCGGGAGAACACCGAGACGTCCATGGATCTGCTGTGGGAGCGGCTCCAAGGGTACATATCCGGCTGGTTCCCGCCAAAGGGAGCGCTCAACCGCCAGCGCTGTCAGCTTCTAAAGCGCTGCATTCGGGAAGGGGAGGAGCAGAGGCCGGGGCTGTTTTCCCTCACCGTTCCAACGGGAGGAGGAAAGACGGTTGCGTCTCTGGCCTTTGCCATAGCACACGCCAAAATGCATGGCCTGAGGCGGATCATTTATGTCATTCCTTATACCTCTATCATTGAGCAGACGGCGGAGGTGTTCCGCAGAATCCTGGGCCGGGAAAACGTGCTGGAGCACCACTCCAATGTGCTGTATGACATAGAAGGGGAGGCAAATCCCAACACCATCCGTCTGGCCCAGGCCGCGGAAAACTGGGACATGCCGGTGGTGGTGACCACGGCGGTGCAGTTTTTTGAATCGCTGTACGCCTGCCGGTCTTCCCAGTGCCGCAAGCTCCACAATATTGCCGGCAGCGTGGTGATCTTTGATGAGGCGCAGATGATGCCCCTTCCGTATCTCCGCCCCTGTGTCCATGGGATTTCTCAGCTGGTGGCGCACTATGGCGTGTCCGCCGTTCTGTGCACCGCCACACAGCCTGCTCTTGGTCCTGTTTTTCACACCTTTTTGCCTGATAAGGCCATGACGGAGCTTTGTCCCCCGGAGACCTTTCAGGGGGACGTCTTTCGAAGGGTGGTATTTCGGAAAGCGGGCAGCCTCACCTGGGACCAGCTTGCGGCTATGCTCAATCAGCACAGCCAGATTTTGTGCGTTGTCAACACCAGAAAGGCCGCCCAGGAGATATATGGCCGGCTGGAGGGGGAGGGGTGTTTTCATCTCTCCACCCTCATGTACCCGGCCCATCGGAAGCGGCAGCTGATGGAGATCCGCCGCCGGCTGAAGGAGGACCTTCCCTGCCGGGTGGTATCCACCTCCCTCATTGAAGCGGGCGTGGATGTGGATTTTCCGGCGGTTTTTCGGGAGCTGGCCGGGCTGGACTCCATTCTCCAGGCTGCCGGCCGGTGCAACCGGGAGGGAAAAAGACCGCTGGAAGAGAGCGTGGTAACCATTTTTGAGGGCGAGGAGCATGCGCCGCCTCTGTTTGCCACGGCCATTGGCGCGGGGCGGGAGGTCATGGACCGGTATGAGGATCTCGCCGATCCGGCGGCCATCCACGCATATTTCCGGGAATTGCTGGATTTGAAGGGGGAGGAAGCACAAGATGTCCAGCGGATTCTGCCGCTGATCCAGTCGGAATTTTTCCCGTTCCGCACAGTGGCGGAGCGTTTTCATCTCATCGACACCGCTGCCAGAACGGTCTATATTCCATTGGGCGGGGGGGCCGAGCTTGCAAAACGGCTGCGTCTTGGTGAGAGGGGGCGGAAGCTGTTCCGGCAGCTGGGGCAGTACGGAGTGTCGATTTACGAGAAGCACTTTGCCGCTCTGGATGAGGCGGGAGATCTGGAGATCCTGGAGAACGGTGCGGCGATCCTGCGAAATACGGCCCTCTATTCCAGCGACACCGGTCTCTCTCTGGAAGCGGACAGTGGGAAGGGGCTGTTTATTTGAGAATAACAAACGAAAGGAGTGATGCCAATGGCCATCAAACTGGAGGTTAGAGGGGACTACGCCCTGTTCACCCGGCCGGAAATGAAGGTGGAGCGGGTCAGCTATGATGTGATGACCCCCTCGGCGGCCCGGGGGCTGTTGGAAGCCATTTTCTGGCATCCGGGTATGCGGTGGCGGATCGACCGCATCCGGGTCTGTGCCCCCATCCGCTTTACCAACCTGCGGCGCAACGAGGTCAAATCCACCATCTCCGCCCGCAGCGCCGGCAAGGTGATGGAGAGCGGAAAGGGAGCGTTGTATCTCAGCACATCGGAAGACATCCAGCAGCGGGCCGCTCTGCTGCTGCGGGATGTGCGGTATGTGATTGAGGCCCATTTTGACATGACGGAGAAGGCCGCTGCGGGAGACAATCCCGGAAAATTTCAGGATATCATGAAGCGGAGGATTCAGAAGGGACAATTCTACCACCAGCCCTGCTTCGGCTGCCGGGAGTTTCCCGCCCAGTTCCGCCTGTGTGAGGCGCTCCCCGCTTGTCCTGAAGAACTGAAGGGGGAACGGGACCTGGGCTGGATGCTCTATGATATGGATTACACCGATCCGGAGAACATCACGCCCCTCTTTTTCCGGGGGGTTCTGCGGGATGGCGTGCTGGAGGTACCGCCCTGGGACAGTGAGGAGGTACGGCGATGATTCTGCAGGCGCTGACGGAATATTATCAGACCCTGGCGGACAGCGGCAGGATTTCCCCGCCGGGCTGGGGGCAGGTCAAGGTCTCCTATGCCTTGTGCATCGGAGCGGACGGAGCGCTGGAGCAGGTGGTCTCAGTTCAGACGGAACAGCCGAAGGGAAAAAAGACTGTGCTGGCTCCGCGGCTCATGAGGCTTCCCGCTCCTGTGAAGCGCTCCAGCGGGGTGGCTGCCAATTTTCTCTGTGATAACTCCGGCTATCTGCTTGGAGTCGATAATAAGGGGAAGCTCCAGCGGGCGTTGGAGTGTTTTCAAGCGTGCAAGGCGCTCCACCAGAAACTGTTAGGCGGGCTTGACAGCCCTGCCGCCCGGGCGGTGCTGGCCTTTTTCCAAACCTGGCAGCCGGAGCAGGCGGCCAGCCACCCTGCACTGGCTTCCTGCTGGGAAGAAATTCTGGCCGGCGGCAATCTTGTATTCCGGTATGACGGGGCGTTTCTTCATGAGGACCCGCAGGTCCAACAGGCCTGGGACAACCACTATCAGGCGGCAGAGGACGGCCCTCAGATGGTCTGTCTGGTCACTGGGGAGCGGGGAGCGGTGGAGAGCGTCCACCCCGCCATCAAAAATGTACAGGGCGCACAGTCCAGCGGCGCGGCGCTGGTGTCCTTCAATGCCCCTGCCTTCTGCTCTTACGGAAAGGAACAGAATTACAATGCCCCTACCAGCAAATATGCCGCCTTCGCCTATACCACCGCCCTCAACCATCTGCTCTCCGACCGGGAGCACGTCTACCGGATGGGGGACGCCACCGTGGTCTGCTGGGCGAAATGCGGGGGAGATATCTACCAGAATATAATGGGCTTGGCACTTTTTGGGGCGAAACCATCTTATACGCTTACCGATTTGCAGGGGGCGCTGAACAATCTGTGTGATGGGACTTCCGTGGTGCTGGACGAGGAGCGGCTGGACCCCAACATGGACTTCTACATCCTGGGGCTGGCCCCCAATGCCGCCCGCCTCTCGGTGCGTTTTTTCCTGCGCAACAGCTTCGGGGCCTTCCTCCGCAACGCCCGGGCCCATCAGCAGCGGCTGGAGATCGTTCGACCCGCCTATGACAAGTTTGAAACCCTTCCGCTCTGGAAGCTGCTGGATGAGACCGTCAATCAGAACAGCCGCGACAAAACGCCGGCGCCCAATATGGCCGGCGAGGCGCTGCGCTCCATCCTCACCGATACGCCCTATCCCGCTACCCTGCTCAATGGCGTGGTGCTGCGGATCCGGGCGGAGCGCACCGTGACCCGGGGCCGGGCCGCTATTCTGAAGGCGTATTATCTGAAAAACATACATCCCGATGTGCCAAAGGAGGTTTTGACCGTGTCTCTCAACGCTGACAGTACCAATATTCCCTATAACCTGGGGCGGCTGTTCTCTCTGCTGGAGGCGGTCCAGTCCGCCGCAAATCCCGGCATCAACGCCACCATCAAGGACAAATATTTCAACTCCGCCTCCGCTACCCCTGCCATCGTATTTCCGGTGCTGCTGAACCTGGCCCAAAAGCACCTGAAGAAGCTGGACGCCGGTCTGCGTACTTACTATGATAAGCAGATCACCACCCTGCTTTCCAAGCTGGGTGAGAGCTATCCCCCGCGATTGAGTCTGCCCCAGCAGGGATCCTTCCAGCTGGGCTACTACCACCAAACACAGGCCCGTTTTGAAAAAAAGGAGGAAAAGAAGCATGTCTGAGCCCATCAAAAACCGCTATGAATTCGTGATCCTTTTCGACGTGGAAAACGGAAACCCCAACGGCGACCCCGACGCCGGCAATATGCCCCGGGTGGACCCGGAGACGGGCCTCGGTATCGTCACGGATGTGTGTCTCAAACGGAAGATCCGCAACTATGTGGAGACCGTCAGGGAGGAGGCCGAGGGCTATCGTATCTATGTGAAAGACAGCGTGCCCTTAAACCGCAGTGACAATGAGGCGTATACCGCGCTGGACATCACCGAGAAAAATATCAAGGAGAAGAAAAAAGCCGATCCCGATCTGGACCGGAAGATCCGGGACTGGATGTGCGCCAACTTCTACGACATCCGTACCTTCGGGGCGGTGATGACCACCTTCGTCAAAGCGGCGCTCAACTGCGGACAGGTGCGGGGACCGGTGCAGCTGGGCTTCGCCCGCAGCGTGGAGCCGGTGGTTCCCCAGGAGGTGACCATTACCCGGGTGGCCATCACCACTGAGGCTGACGCCGAGAAAAAGGGGACCGAGATGGGACGGAAGTATATCGTCCCCTACGGCCTCTACCGCTGTGAGGGCTATATCTCCGCCAACCTGGCCCGCAAGACAACCGGCTTTTCCGAGGAGGACCTGTCTCTTCTGTGGGAGGCGATCCTCAATATGTTTGAACATGACCACTCTGCCGCCCGGGGCAAGATGGCGGTGCGGGAGCTGATCGTTTTTAAGCACGACAGCGAGCTGGGCTGTGCCCCGGCCTGGAAGCTTTTTGAATCGGTAAAGGTGGAACGGAAGAATCCGGATGATCCCGCCCCCGCCCGCTGCTACGGGGACTACGCCGTCACGGTGGATGCAGATGCCCTGCCCGTCGGGATTACCTGCCAGCGCATGGGGTGACCTATGCTCAGGAGGACTACCTCCAGCTCTCCGGCCTGCAGCACTTTGCCTTCTGCCGCCGTCAGTGGGCCCTCATCCACATCGAACAGCAGTGGAAAGAAAATCTGCGCACGGTGGAGGGCGGCCTGTTCCACACCAGGGCCCATGACGAACAGGCCCGGGAACGTCGGGGCGACACCCTGATCCTGCGTGGGCTTTCTGTATCCTCTCCAACGCTTGGGATCTCCGGAAAATGCGATGTGGTGGAGTTTCGCATCGATCCGCATGGTATTTCACTTCATGGGGAGGAGGGGCTCTGGTCTCCCTTCCCGGTGGAGTACAAGCGGGGCGCCCCCAAAGCCTGCCGGGCAGATGAACTGCAGCTGTGCGCGCAGGCCATGTGCCTGGAGGAGATGCTCTGCTGTACCATTGCGGAGGGGGCTCTCTTTTATGGAGAGTCCAGGCGGCGGACTGCCGTTTTGTTTACACCGGAGCTCCGCCGGCAGGTCTGTACTATGCTGGAGGAGATGCACCAGCTCTGCCGCCGGGGATATACGCCCAAAGCAAAACCGTCCAAGGGATGCGGCGCCTGTTCATTGAAAGAGATCTGTCTGCCTGCTTTAATGAGGGGACGGACCGCGGATACCTATCTGCGTCAGGCAATGGAGGAAGAGGCATGAGACATCTGCTGAATACACTGTTTGTGACCTCAGAGGATATTTATCTCTCCCTGGACGGGGAGAATGTGGTGGCAAACCGGGAAAAAGAGGTGGTGGCACGCTATCCCCTTCACACGCTGTCCGCTATTCTCTCCTTTTCCTATCCGGGCGCTTCGCCGGCTCTGATGGGGGCCTGCGCCCAACGGGGCATTTCCCTCTCGTTCTGCACGCCGCGGGGAAAATTCCTGGCCAGGGTTACCGGCGAGGCCAATGGAAACGTACTCCTGCGCCGTGCCCAGTACCGTGCGGCGGACGATCCCGCGCAGAGCTGTGCCATTGCCCGCGCCATGGTCTTCGGTAAAGTCTACAACGCCCGGTGGAGCGTGGAACGTACCCGCCGGGACCACGGACTGCGGGTGGATTCCCAGCGCCTCAGGGAGGCGTCAGAACAGATGAAGGGCCTGCTGCCGCAGCTTTTGAACGAGACCGATCTGAACAGTCTGCGGGGGCTGGAGGGCGCCGGGGCCACCGTCTATTTCGGCGTGTTCGATCAATTGATTTTAGGGGATCGATCCGTATTCCGGTTTCAGACGCGCAGCCGCAGGCCGCCGTTGGACCCGGTAAATGCGCTGCTTTCCTTTGCCTATAGCCTCCTCTCTCACGACTGCGCCTGGGCTCTGGAGAGCGTGGGGCTGGATTCTTATGTTGGATTTCTGCATCGGGACCGGCCGGGCCGCAGCTCCCTTGCGCTGGATCTGATGGAGGAATTTCGCCCATGTATCGCGGACCGGTTCGTCCTCACCTGCATCAACAACCGTATCTTTCAAAAATCGGATTTTGACTGTCGGGAAAACGGCGGAGTTTTTCTCAGCGAGAACGGAAGACGTACCTTCCTGCAGCGGTGGCAGGAGCGCAAGAAAGATACCCTGACGCACCCGTTTCTGAGAGAAAAGGTGCCGTGGGGCCTGGTGCCCTATCTGCAGGCGCTGCTGCTGGCAAGGTATCTGAGGGGGGATCTGGATGCATATCCGCCCTTTTTGTGGAAGTGAGGGAGGATTATGCTGGTGCTGATCACTTACGATGTCAATACGGAGGACGCCGCAGGGCGCAGAAGACTGCGTCAGATTGCCAAGCAATGTGTCAACTATGGGCAGCGGGTACAGTGTTCGGTGTTCGAGTGCCTGTTGGACACAGCTCAATGCAAATTGCTTCAGGCGAAGCTGCTGTCGATTATGGATCAGGAAAAGGACAGTCTGCGATTTTATTATCTTGGGAATCGTTATGAGAATAAGATAGAGCATTTTGGAAGCAAAGCATCCTACCTGCCGGAGGAACCACTGATCCTATAGCGGTGCGAAGCGGAAGCGTACATACATGATATGGGAGGTTCGCACCTAAAAGGAGGGGATCTTCAGTTCTTAGATACTATATTGTTTTATAACTGTGCAAAATTTTCCAAAAATATAAAAGTTTTTGTTTAATTTTCCTGAATTTGCGGGTATGGATTTGTACATATCTGCTGTCGCTCCCCGCGAGGGGAGCGTGGGTTGAAATTTGTAGGGGATCAGGTACGCGTGACCAAGCGGCGTGGTCGCTCCCCGCGAGGGGAGCGTGGGTTGAAATACAAACAGGGGAAATGAGTGCCCGGTAGTTTTTGTCGCTCCCCGCGAGGGGAGCGTGGGTTGAAATCTGCAAGAAAAAGTGTGTTGATGAGTTTTCCGAGTCGCTCCCCGCGAGGGGAGCGTGGGTTGAAATAATCGTAAGAACAGCGGAGGTATC
>CALXDD010000017.1 GCA_944386985.1 uncultured Oscillospiraceae bacterium | reverse complement strand
AGGCGCTGAAGGACGCCGGGCGGATCAGTCGGGGAACTACGTTGACGGCAGAGGATACCAGGGCGGAGCTGGAGCGCTACATCGACGAGCTGTATGGGAACATTGAGAATATGACCCGGTACAGCGAGTTCGTGAAGTACATCGACAACTACGCCAATATTCTGGCGGGAAAACAATCCATGGCGGACCGCGGCATGGAGTATACCGCCGGGCGCACCAGCCTGAATGTGGGCAACAAATTGGTGTCTGCTTTTGCCAGGGCCCAGGTAGCGGGAAATATATCCTCCGCTCTCAACCAGAGCGCACAGCTGGCCCAGTTGACGGCAGAGGTGGATGGGCGCTCCATTGCCAGGGCTGCGGCGGAACTGGCTCGATCCACGGGCGGGAAACTATGGAACATCAAGGCGGCGGAGCTCTTTGACCAGAGCGACCTTCTCACCACCAAGAAGGGCATCGAGTATCTGACGGCGGAGGACAGCAAGTTGGACCGGTTCGTTACAACGCTGTTCAAGCCGGCGGATACCATGGACAGCCTGCTCTCCGCACTCGTAGTACAGAGTAAATACGAGCAGCTGCGGAGCCAGGGAGTGGAGCACGGAATCGCCATGGAGGAGGCGAATCGCTTTGCTACCTCTATCATGGCCTCCCGGGCCAAGGGCTCCAGACCATTGGCATTTGAAAGCAAGAATCTCATCAGTCAGATGCTCCACATGTTCCAGGTGGAGGCCGTCAACAGCTGGGACCACATTGTTCAGGATCTTCCGCAGCAGTATCGGAGAATTGCAGCGGAACACGGGAAGAAGGCTACGGCTCGGGCAGTGGCTACAGTAGCGACCAAAGGACTTCTGTCCGCCTTCCTGCTCAACCGGATCACCGAGGCAGCCTATGGCGGCACACCGGCACCCTTTGATGTGCTGGGGTGGATTTCTAACTTCGTAGCCTCCGGGCTTGGCATGAGCACCAATGCCTGGCTGCAGACACTGGTGGACGCCGGATGGGAGAAGCTCACCGGGGAGCCGCTGTTCGGTGGGGACGATGAGGACCAAAAGGAGGAACCTTTCAACTGGGGACAGGCATCCGACGATCTGGTGTATAATCTCCTCAACGACATTCCTTTTATCCGCAATGCGGCGGGACTTCTGGGACTTGGAGACCAGACCATGCCGCTGACAAATATCGCGGAGGCGGTACAGGGGGTGGGACAGGCGGCGGACAACGCCGGAATCTTATCCGGAGAGATGGGCGGAGCGCTGCTGACCCTCGGCGCGTCTATGCTGCCGGGCGGGCGGCAGCTCCAGAAGACGGCCCAGGGCGTGCAAACCATCCTGAATCAGGGGAGGATGTACGGGTATGGCGAGGATCAGCGCCTCCAGTATCCGGTGGAGCGAGACCCCTTCAACATCGTGCAGGCGCTGCTGTTCGGCAACAGCGGCCTGTCGGAGTCCAGGGATTTTTATGCATCGGGCGATACCGGCCTGTCCGCAAAGCAGACCCAGATCCTCACAGAGATGGGGGAGGGCGGAGCGGACCGGCAGAAAGTCTACGATGCCATCCAGAACATCCGCGGCGGCGCCACCTCAGAGGAAAAGCTGCAGGCCCTTTCGGAAGCGGCACTCTCGGATGAGGAGAAGCTGCAGCTCTACGAGAGCCTGATCGCTGGCAGCGGGAGCCGGAAGCCGGGGGACCTCCGGACACTCATGGAGGCGGGAATCAGCTGGGAGGAGATCATGGAGACCTATCCCTTTGCTTCCACCAGTGACGCAGAAAAGTATATGGCGTATGTGGAGGAGTACGGATTCTCTCCGGAGACGGCGGCGGGACTTGTGAGTGCCCTGAGGGAGCTGCGGCCCAAGGAGGGGGAGCAGTCCGTGAGCAGCCTGCAGCGGTACCGCGCTGTGGTAAACTACGGACTTTCCCAGCAGGAGCAGTTGGCGGTTCTGCAAGGGATGATGACAGATTCGGAATATGAGAGCATGATGGAGGTGGGGAAACGCGGCATCACGCCGGAGCAGTACATCACCTTTCGGGAGGAGACCTCCGGCCTCAGCGCCGACAAGACCTTGGCGGGGACATCGATCCCGGGATCGCTGAAGCGCAAGGTACTGGACTACATTGACGCCATTCCAAACCTGAACAACGCCCAGAAGAACGCCCTGTACTTCGCGGCGGGATACGCGGAGAGCACACTGGACGATGCGCCCTGGTATGGGAGGTCGGAGAGCAGCTGGGATATTGTTCCCAGGCTGGATCAATAGGGAAGGAGAGCCCCGGTGACCGGGGCTCTCCTTGAAATTTGGTGGTGTTATGATAAGGACTGCATTGAGGACCTGCGGTTTTACCCCACCCTGTGCGGTCAGGAGATTTTGAACAAGGCCCTCACCATCAAGGGCGGCAAGGCAGAGCTGCTGCACGTCTATATTGATGTGGAGCCGGTGGTGTTCAACCGCGGCTTCTACACCGTGGATATGCGCTTCTTCTACCGGGTTACCCTCAACGCCTACTGCTCCTGCCCCCGTCCGGTGGAGGTGGAGGGCCTGTGCGTCTTCGACAAGCGGGTGATCCTCTTCGGCAGCGAGGGCAACGCCCGCATCTTCTCCTCCAAGGTCCGTATGGACGCCCTGGACCGGCAGATGATGGAGCAGAGCAATATGCCCGTGGCTGTGGTGGAGGCGGTGGACCCCATCGTCCTGGACGCCAAGCTGGTGGAGTGCTGCGAGAACCGCTGCTGCGACTGCGACATCTGCGAGATCCCCGCCTGCGTCTGCCAGTGCTTCGGCAATGAGCTGACCATGGGCGACGACTGCCGCCGGGCCTTTGTGACCCTGGGCCAGTTCTCCATCGTCCGCCTGGAGCGGGATACCCAGCTGCTGATTCCCGTCATCGACTACTGCATGCCTGAGAAGGAGTGCAGCGGCGGGTGCGGCAGTGAGGACCCCTGCGAGCTCTTCAGCAACATCTGCTTCCCCGTGGGCGAATTCTTCCCCCCCAACAACATGGAGCGGCCCTGTGACTACGAGGGTGCCAAGTGCTGCTGCTCCCGGTAAGGGAGAGGCTGTCACTGAGCGCCAAAAAGAGGACGCGGAACTTATGTTCCGCGTCCTCTTTGCGTCTGTATGGGGAGAAGGGCGGTCATCCGTCTTTAATGCCCAACTCCGTCCAGAGATTCTTATAGATGGCGTTGACCTCTGGAGGCAAAGCGTCATAGGCCTCGCACCGAGCCAGCACATCCGCCGGGGCAGCCATGACCTCGTAGAGGTCGGGGGCCATTTCCTCGCCGTACAGCTCCTTGTAGTAGGCGGGATACTCCTCCAGAGCCTTGCCGTTGGGAGAAGCGTACCAGATATAGTCCATGTTGGCAAGGCAGGACTGGGTCTGGCAGATGAAGTTGATCCAGGCCTCCGCCTCCTCCTTGTGGGCGGCGTCCTCCAGCACGCACATGGCGTCCACGAACCAGTTGGAGCCCTCCTCCGGCACCACATAGGCCAGGTCCGGGTTGTTGTCGTACATGGAGAGAAAGTCGCCGGCGTAGTATACCGCGATGGCCGCCTCTCCGGCCTCCATCTTGTCGTAGACCTCATCCATGACAAAGCTCTGGTAGACGCCCTCCGCCTTGGCCTGCCGCAGCAGCTCATAGGCCTCCTGGATCTCTCCCTCATCGTGCGTGTTTACCGAATAGCCCAGATAGAGGAGGGCCACGCCGATGGCGTCCCGGGGATTGTTGATCATCAGCACCTGTCCGGCGTATTTGGGGTCAAAAAGGGCGCTCCAGCTGGTGATGGGCTCGTCCACCATGGTGGTGTTGTAGATAATGCCTAAGGTGCCCCAGGTGTAGGGAACGGCATACTGATTGTCCGGGTCGAAGGAGAGGTTCTTGTAAGTGTCGTCAATAAGTTCGTAGTTGGGGATGTTGTCAAAGTTCAGCTTAGCCAGCAGGCCCTCCTGGCGCATCTGGGAGACCATATAGTCTGAGGGGACAACCACATCGTAACCGGAGCCGCCCATGACTACCTTGGAATACATGGCCTCGTTGCTCTCGGCGGTTTGGTAGTTGACCTTAATACCGGTCTCCTTTTCAAACTCCTCGATGAGGGAGGGCTCAATGTTTTCGCCCCAGCCGCAGACGTTCACCACCCGCTGATCACTCTGATTGGAAAGAATCAGGAGCAAAATAACAGCGGCAGCGGCTCCGGCCAGAAGAAACTTCTTCCCACGGGGATTTTTCTCCTGCTGACGGGCCGGATGCTTCTTTGCCCGCTCCTGACGAACCTCCCGGACATTTACCACCACCAGAAGCAGCAGTACCGTGACGAACAACAGGGTGGATACGGCATTGATCTTGGGGCTGATCCGCTTTTTGGTCATGCCGTAGATGGTCATGGCCAGGGTGGAGGTGGCGGGACCGGCGGTGAAATAGGAAATGACGAAGTCGTCCACCGACATGGTGAAGGCAATGAGCATGCCGTTGACCACGCCGGGCTTGATCTCCGGCAGCACCACCTTGAAGAAGGCCTGCATCCAGGTGCACCCCAGATCCTGGGCCGCCTCTACCAGATTCTTGTCCATCTGCCGCAGCTTCGGACTCACGGAGAGGATCACATAGGGGATGTTGAAGGTGATGTGGGCGATGAGCAGGGTGCCGAAGCCCATAGCCAATGTGGGAAGCTGGGCCACATGGTCGGCATTGAACTGCTGGGCAAAGGCATTCCATGCTCCGAAGGCCGCTACGAAGAACAGGCACATAGACACGCCGGTGACGATGTCGGCGTTGGTCATGGGGATGTTGTTGATGGTCAGAAGGGGAGTGCGCCAGCGGCGCTTCATGTTGTAAAAGCCGATGGCGGCGAAGGTACCAGCCACAGTGGCAATGGCCGAGGACAGCAGTGCCACCAGAAGGGTGGTGTAGAGGGAGTTGAGGATGATGGAGTCCTGGAACAGCTCCTTGTACCAGTCAAAGGTAAAGCCCTGCCATACGGTACGGCTGGAGGAGTCGTTGAAGGAGAACACCATCAGCACGAAAATGGGGGCGTAAAGGAACAGAAACACCAGCGCCATGGACAGGCGGCGTCCAAAACGGTTTTTCCCTTTCACAGCATCACCGCCTGTTCCTCGCCCTCGCCGAAGCGATTCATCACATACATGCACACCACCACGATCACCATCATCACCAGGGAGATGGCGCTGCCCAGCCACGGGTCATAGGTGGTGCCGGTAAACTGCATCTCGATGAGGTTGCCCAGCAGCATCTCACTGCTGCCGCCCAGCAGCCGGGAGATGGCAAAGGTGGACACGGAGGGAACGAACACCATGGTCACCCCGGAGAGAATGCCGGGGAGGCTCAGGGGGAAGATCACCCTGCGGAAGGTGGTGACGGAGTCGGCTCCCAAATCCCGGGCGGCCTCCAGTAATGAGTGGTCCATCTTCACAATGACGGAGTAGATGGGCAGGATCATAAAGGGCAGATAGTTGTACACCATGCCCAATACCACGGCGCCGGAGGTGTTGATCATCTGGAAATAGGTCATGGCGGTGTCCCGGGCGGTGTTGAGGGACAGGCCGAAGGCGCCGTTGAGAGCGGCGCAGAGGCTGTTGAGGCCGCCGTTGATGAGGTTTCCCAAATCGATGATGCCCACCGCCGCAAAGAGCCGGTTCAAAAGCCCGGTGTTTTCCAGAATGGACATCCAGGCGTAGGTCCGGAGGAGGAAGTTCATCCACATGGGCAGCATGATGAGTACCATGGCGATGCGCTGGAACCGGGGACCCTCCTTGGCCATCCAGTAGGAGATGGGATAGCCGATGATGAGGCACACCAGGGTGGCGATAATGGCCAGTTCAAAGGAGTGGGTGAAGACCACCAGGTAGCTGCCCATGTTCCGGAAGTTGTCCAGAGTAAAGCCTCCGGCGGCGGAAGTAAAGGCGTAGAACAGCACCAGCAGGATGGGGATCACCACGAAGAAAGCCATCCACACTACATAGGGCAGGGCAAAGAGAGAGCGCTTATTCTTCATCGCCGCGCCCCCCCAGGTTGCCGTCCTCCTCCTCGATATAGGTGGGATCGTTGATCTCGTCGTATTCCTCGGAGTAAGAGGAGTAGTCGCCGAACATGCCGGAGTATTGGCTCTTATGCATGATGTGGATGTCATCGGGATTCAGCACGATGCCGATCTCCTTGCCCACCTCGTGGTAGTCGGTGGTCTGGATCAGCCACTTGAAGCCCTTGAAGTCCACGATGGTGTCGTAATGGACACCCTTGAAGGTGACGGCGGTGACGGTGCCCCGGAGCTGGCCCTTTTCTACCGGCACGATGTCCACATCCTCCGGCCGGATCACCACATCCACCGGCTCCATGGGCTGGAAGCCCTTGTCGAGACACTTGAACTTCCGGTTGAAGAACTCCACCACATAGTCCTGGTGCATGATGCCGTCGAGAATATTGGATTCACCAATGAAGTCGGCCACGAAGGCGTTTTTCGGCTCGTTGTAGATGTCCTCGGGGGTGCCGATCTGCTGGATCTTGCCCTGGTCCATGACCACGATGGTGTCGGACATGGCAAGGGCCTCCTCCTGATCGTGGGTCACATAAATAAAGGTGATGCCCAGCTGCTGCTGGATGCGCTTGAGCTCACTCTGCATGTCCTTGCGAAGGCGCAGGTCGAGGGCTGCAAGGGGTTCGTCCAAAAGCAGCACCTTGGGCCGGTTCACCAGGGCCCGGGCAATGGCTACCCGCTGCTGCTGGCCGCCGGAAAGTTCGCTGATCCGCCGGTTCTCAAAGCCCTTGAGGCTCACGATCTCCAGCATCTCCAGCACCCGCTGGCGGATCTCCTTTTCCGGAAGCTTCTTCTTGCTCTTTTTCCCGTTCTCCTCCACGGTCCGGGGAATTCTGAGACCGAAGGCCACGTTCTCAAACACGTTCAGGTGGGGGAACAGGGCGTAACGCTGAAAAACAGTGTTCACCTGCCGCAGATGGGGCGGGATATCATTCATCCGAACGCCGTCGAAGAGCACCTCACCGGAGGTGGGCGTGGTGAAGCCGCCGATGATGCGCAGGGTGGTGGTCTTTCCGCAGCCGCTGGGGCCCAGCAGTGTGAGGAATTCACTGTCGTTAAAATATAGGTTGATGTGATCCAGGACGAGCTCGTCGTCAAACGCCATGCAGCAATCCACCAGACGGATCAGCTCTTTGGCCATGGTTCCTCCCCCCGTTTCTTTCCAAAAATCTCTCTCTGCCCAAGGGAAACACAAGCAGAAAGGCGCCTGCTTCTCCTGGTAGTATTCCCAGAAAAGCAGGCACCTTCATGATATCGAAAACACTTCTTGCTGTCAACAAAATTCCAGGAAAAACCCCAGATTTCCCCATTCTTTTCCACCCGGAAACAGGGACATTACTTCCCTGTGGGGAAGTATTTGGCCACAAAGGGGACCGACACCTGAAATTCCCTCCCTCGCAGGTACTCCAGCACCCCGGCGTCGGTGGGAAAGTCGAAGCGGAGATAATAGCTGTAGAGAGCCTGGCGGGTCTCTCCGTACCGGCGGTTCACGTCTCCGCGGCCATACTTGCCGTCCCCTAAAAGGGGATGGCCGGCATCGGCAAAGGAGGCGCGGATCTGGTGAGTCCGGCCGGTGAGAAGTTCCACCTCCATAAGGCTCAGCTCCCCACGGGTCTCCCGAGTGTCGTACAGCGTCACCGCCGTCTTACCCCCGGGGACGGGACGGTGGTAAACGTGCACCAGCTTCTTCCCCTCATCCTTTAATAAAAAGCACTCCAATTTTCCGGCAGGGGGCTTCATCCGCCCTAAGGTGATGCAGAGGTACTTCTTGGTGATCTCCCGGTCGCGGATCTTGTCGTTGATGACCCGCAGCGTCTCCGCATTCTTGGCGGCGATGACGATGCCGCCGGTGTTGCGGTCGATGCGGTTGCAGAGAGCGGGGGTGAAGGCGTTCTCCCACCGGGGGTTCCACTCCCGCTTCTGATAGAGGTAAGCCTGGATGTGGTTGATGAGGGTGTTCACCTTCTCCGTCTCGTCGGCGTGGACCACCAGGCCCGGCCGCTTGTTGAGGAGCATGAGATTCTCGTCCTCGTAAACAATATCCAGGCGGGGCTCGAAGAGAGTGAGGAAGAGGTTGTCCTCCCGGGGCTTGTCAAAGAACTCGTCGTTGATGTATAATTGCAGCACATCTCCCACCTGCAGCCGGACATCCCGTTTGGAGCCCTTGCCGTTGACCTTCACCCGCTTGATGCGGATGTATTTCTGCAGCAGGGCAGGGGGGAGCAGGGGCATGGTCTTGGACAAAAACCGGTCCAGCCGCTGCCCGGCGTCATTTTTTCCAATGGTGAATTCCCGCATAACCGGCCTCCTCTGGCGCGCTTTGGCAGGGGTGGAAAAGGACTGCCTCCTCTGCCAAGGGTATTGTATCGGGAAATTTGCAGATTTGCAAGAAATTTTGGAAAAAAGTATTTGACAACGGGGAATGAATCCACTATAATACTACTCGTGTCTTTATGAGGTGTGCTATGCTGCTGAATGTCAAAAAGATCATCAACGCCCCCGGAGAGCGACAGGATTTCTCCTTTGAGATGGACCTGTCCGATGTGGAATTCGGTGGTTTGTATCCGATACAGAAGCCGGTTGTGGTTACCGGTGATGTGAAGAACATTGCGGGGATGCTTCTCTTGGAATTCCAGGCCAGCACGGTCCTCAGCTCTGTGTGTGACCGCTGTATGAAAGCGTTCGACAATCCCAAGACTGTCACCTACCAGTGTATGCTGGCGGATGAGGTCCAGGACGAGGAGAACGACGACATCGTTTTGCTGGAGAACGACCAGGTGGACCTGGGGGATCTGGCCAAAACGGTCTTCATCCTGGAGATGGACACCAAAACCCTTTGCTCGGAGGATTGCAAGGGCCTGTGCCCCAAGTGCGGCGCCGATCTCAACCAAGGGAGCTGTGGCTGTAAGCCGGACGCGGACCCCCGATTGGCGGTGCTTGCAAAGCTTTTGAACAAAGACAACGAAAGCAAAGAATAAAAATTTAGATATACAGGAGGAGGTGTCATCATGGCAGTCCCCAAGGGAAAGGTTTCTAAGGCAAGACGTGACAAGCGGCGCAGCTCCGTTTGGAAGCTGGAGGTCCCCGGCATGGTCAAGTGCCCCAAGTGCGGTGCGATGCGCCTGCCCCACAGAATGTGCCAGGAGTGCGGTACGTACAATGGCCGTCAGGTCAAGGTCGTCAAGTCCACTGTGGCGGAGTGAGTTCTGTACAGTCATAAAGAAGGACGCAAGCGGGGCTTGCGTCCTTCTTTTATGTTTCTGCCGGGAAAACACAGCCTCTTGCCATACAGAGAAAAAACAGGTATACTATGGTAAAAATGGCAAAAAATCGGGTTTACCAGAAAACAGATGGAGAGCAGGATGGCGGAGAAGAGCCGCCGGAAAGGGGAGAGGGCGATGACAAAGCGAGGAATCCGGCAGGGGGTGACGGTCCTCCTGTGCCTACTGGCGGGTCTTCTCCTTGTGGTGGGGATCTATGTGATCTATGTGTTTGTGACCTACTACCGGCTGGATGACAATTTGACTCTGGAGGTCACAGGGGAGGCGTCGGAGGTCCCTGAGGCGGGAGAGCGGTACCGGGCGGTATCCTATAACATCGGTTTCGGCGCCTACGGACCGGACTTCACCTTTTTCATGGACGGCGGAACGGAGAGCCGGGCCCGGTCGCCTCAGGAGGTGCTGGACCATGTAAACGGCGCTATAGGGGAGGTCAGGGAGGCGGATGTCGACCTGATGTTTCTTCAGGAAGTAGACGTTGACGGCACCCGCAGCTATCACATAGACGAATATCAATTGATTCTGGATCAGCTGGGGGAGGGCCGGGAGGCCGTCTTTGCCCAGAACTATGATAGTCCCTATCTCCTCTGGCCGCTGTCCTCCCCCCATGGGGCCAACCAGGCGGGGATGGCCACACTGAGTTCCTTTGCAGTGGACAGCGCCCTCAGGCGGAGCCTCCCCATTGAAGGAGGCTTTATGAAGCTGGTGGATCTGGACCGGTGTTACACCAAGTCCCGCGTTTTTGTGGACAACGGGCGGGAGCTGGTGATCTATAATCTCCATCTCTCCGCCTACACCTCTGACGGCTCCATTGCCGAGGAGCAGCTGGAGATGCTGTTTGCGGACATGATGGAGGAGTATGAGGCGGGCAACTATGTGGTGGGCGGCGGCGACTTCAACAAGGATCTTCTGGGCAACTCGCCGGAGATCTTCGGGGTGTCCGGCAAGGAGTACACCTGGGCCCAGGCCATCCCCGCAGAGGTGATTCCCGAGGGGCTGGCGGTGATGGCGCCTCTGGATGAGGCGGACCCGGTGCCCTCTTGCCGCAACGCCGACCGGCCCTACGGTCCCGATGATTTTGTGGTAACCGTGGACGGTTTCATTGTCTCCGCCAATGTGACAGTGGAGGAGTGCAGGGTGATCGACACGGAATTTCAGTGGAGCGACCACAACCCGGTGTATCTGGATTTTGTGCTTCAGCCGTAAGAAGATTTGACAAAACAACAGGGTCCGCCGCAGGAATTTCCATACTGCGGCGGGCCCTGCTATATGCGTTCCACTTGTGAAAAAGGAAAATCTGTGGTATGCTGAAACGAAAACCGCGCCGGAGGGCGTATGAGGGGAGACAAGAGCGATGTTGGATTTCACACGTTATTATCTGCTGGACGGCGGCATGGGCACCATGCTCCAGGCCCGTGGCATGGAGGCGGGCGGTGCGCCGGAGCGGCTGAATCTGGAGAGGCCCGACGTGGTGCGCGACGTCCACCGGGCCTATGTAGCTGCCGGGGCAGATATCATCACCACCAACACCTTCGGCGCCAGCGCCCACAAGCTGGGGGAGGACCCGTCTCCCTTTATCCGTGCCGCCGTGGCCCTGGCTCGTGAGGCGGGGGCGCCTCTGGTGGCCCAGGACATCGGTCCCCTCGGCGCCATGCTGGAGCCCATGGGCCCCATGCCTTTTGAGGAGGCGTACAGCCAGTTTGCCCGGCAGGTGGAGGCCGGGAAGGCGGCGGGGGCGGATTTGATCCTCATTGAGACCATGTCCGATCTTCTGGAAGCCAAGGCGGCCCTCCTGGCCGCCAAGGAGCACAGCGACCTCCCTGTGCTGGTGACCATGACCTTCGGCGAGGACGGGCGCACCTTCCTGGGCACCGAGCCCGCTACCGCCGCCGTTACCCTTACGGCTTTGGGGGCCGACGCCGTGGGCATCAACTGCTCCCTTGGCCCCAGAGACCTGGTCCCCATGGTCCGTCAGATGCTGGCGTCTACCCATCTGCCTGTTTTGGTGCAGCCCAATGCCGGCATTCCCCATATAGAGGGGGAAAAGACGGTATTTGACGTGGGGCCGGAGGAGTTTGGACGATGGGCAGAGACCTTTCTCGACGACGGTGTGGGCCTCCTGGGCGGCTGCTGCGGCACCACCCCGGACCACATCGCCGCCCTGAAGAAGGTGATGGAAGGCCGAAAGCCCCGCATCCGGAAGAAGGACGGACTCTGCCGGGCGGCGGGCTGGCAGAGGGTGGTGACCCTGGACCTCGGCACGATCGCTGTGGTGGGGGAGCGGATCAACCCCACCGGGAGGAAGGCCCTGAAGGAGGCCCTCTACTCCGGAGACTACACCTACGCCGCGGAGCTGGCCATCTCCCAGGAGCAGGAGGGGGCGGAACTGCTGCTCGTCAACGCGGGACTCCCCGATATTGATGAGCGGGAAGTCCTGCCGAAGCTGGTCCAGGCGGTGCAGCGGGTGTCGCCCCTGCCGCTGATTCTGGACTGCTCAGATCCGGTGGCCCTGGAGAGAGCCCTCCGGGTGTACAGCGGACGGCCCATCCTCAACTCCGTCAACGGGGACAAGGAGAGCATGGAGGCCATGCTGCCTCTGGCGGCCCGGTACGGTGCGGCCATTGTGGCACTGGCCATGGATGACAAGGGCATCGCCCCCACGGCGGAGGGCCGGGTGGAGTCTGCACGGCGGATCGTGGCGGCGGGGGAGGCGCAGGGCATCCCCAAGGAGGACTTCTTCATCGACTGCCTTACCATGTCCGCCTCCGCCAGTCAGGACGAGGCCCTGGTGGCGGTGGACGCCATCCGGCAGATCAAAAAGATGGGCCTGAAGACCATTTTGGGCGTCTCCAATGTGTCCCACGGCCTTCCGGGGCGGTCGGCCCTGAACGCGGCATTTTTGTCGGCGGCACTGGCAGCGGGGCTGAATCTCGCCATCATTAACAGCGGCGACAGAAGAATGATGGACGCGGTGGCTGCCTGCAAGGTGCTTACCGGCCAGGATCGGGGGGCGGCGGAGTATATTGCCGCTAACGCCAAAGCGCTTCCGGTGGAGGGGGCGGCGAAGCCCGCCTCTCCGCTGTCGGAGCTGATTCTCAGCGGGAAGAAGAGCGAGGTCCCCGCCGCGGCGGAGGCTTTGCTTGAGAAGCTGCCGCCCCTGGAGGTGATCCAGGGCCACATTGTGACGGCGCTGGACGAAGTGGGCCGCCGCTACGAGGCGGGCCACATCTTCCTGCCCCAGCTGATGGCCTCCGCTGAGGCGGTGAAGGAGGCGTTCACTGTTATCAACCGGTATCTGCCGGAAGGGGCGGGGGAGAAGGGTACCATTGTGCTGGCCACTGTGAAGGGGGATGTTCACGACATCGGAAAGAACATCGTGAAAATGCTGCTGGAAAATTACGGCTACCGTATTGTGGATCTGGGGCGGGACGTGGCTCCGGAGACAGTGGTGGAGGCCATCCGGCGGGAGAACGCCCCTCTGGTGGGCCTAAGCAGCCTCATGACCACCACCGCCCAGAACATCGCCGTCACCATTCAGGCCATCCGTGCGGCGGGACTCCAGGTGAAGGTCATGGTGGGCGGAGCTGTGGTGACCCAGCGCTTTGCCGACCAGATCGGAGCGGACTTCTACGCCAAGGATGCCGCCGAGTCCGCCCGGTACGCCGCCCAGGTGCTGGGGCAGTGAGGAAAAACCCCTGAATGAGAAACTTCCTATTGAAGAAACAGGGGAAATAGGGTATACTATGAGCGCGAACTTCAGATATCATCTGATATACCATCTGTTGGAGGAACAACGATCATGATCAATATCACCAAGGATACCATCATCGGCGACATTCTCGATATCGCCCCCCAGACCGCTCCTATCTTCCTGTCTATCGGCATGCACTGCCTGGGCTGCCCCTCCAGCCGCGGCGAGACCGTGGAGGAGGCCTGCCAGGTCCACGGCGTGGACTGTGACGCCCTGCTGCGTGCGGTGAACGACGCTGCCAACCAGTAAGTGAAGAAATGGAAAGCCGCCGCGGAAAACTTCCGCGGCGGCAGTTTTTTTGAAAAATTTCCGGAGGGAATGAAACCTCCGGCCTGTTTTTCCGTTTAGATGGGTGAAAGCGGCTTTCGAAAGGAGGAAGAGCGTTGGAGGACCGGGACATTCTGGCGCTGTACTGGCAGCGCAGAGAGGAGGCCATCCGGGAGACGGACCAGAAATACAGCCCCTACTGCTCCCATATTGCCATGAATATCCTGGCGGACCGGGAGGACACGGAGGAGTGTGTCAGCGACACCTGGCTCCACGCCTGGAACGCCATTCCGCCCCAACGGCCATCCAGGCTGGGGGTGTGGCTGGGGAAGCTGACACGGAACCTTGCCCTGGACCGGTGGCGGGCGCGGACAGCGGAGAAGCGGGGCGGCGGAGAGCTGCCGGTGCTGTTTTCTGAGCTGGAGGAGTGCGTCAGCGGCGAGGCGGGGGTGGAGCAGACGTTGGAGAAACGCCAGACCCTGGAGGCCATCCAACGCTTTCTGGGGGCGCTGCCCCGGGAGAAGCGGGTGCTCTTTCTCCGGCGCTACTACTTCGGTGACTCTATCGAGGAGCTGGGGCGCAGAGCGGGACGAAGCCAGGGTCAGGTGAAATCCGCCCTGTTCCGCCTGCGCAGCCAGCTTCGGGACTTTCTCAGGGAGGAGGGAATTCTGATTTGAACGGAGAACAACTGTTTCGGCTTCTGGGCCAGGTGGACGACGGCTGGATCGAGGAGGCGGCCCATGTCCGCCGGCCCGTTCCTTGGCGCAAGCTTCTGCTTTCCGCGGCAGCCTGCCTCTGTCTGGCGGCAGCGCTGTATGCCGGCCTGACCCGCCCGGACGTGTTGCCGCCGGACGATGACGGCGTGCAGGTCGTCAATCCCGTCGAGAGATGGGAGACGGCGGAAGAGCTGTCCCAGGCGATGGGATTTTCAGTCCCCCTGCCCGACTGGCTGCCGGAGGACTATGACCTGGAGTATCTTTCCAGCATCAGCCGACAGATCGCCGAGATCTGCTGGAGCGACGGGACGGGGAGTATTGTCTACCGGGTCTCTGCGGGGCCGGATGACGTCAGCGGCGACTACGCCCAGCACAGCCAGACGATGGAGATCCAGGCGGGCGGCAGTACCGTAACACTGCTGGGCGACGGCGAGGGGTGGGTAACAGCTACCTGGACCGCCGGAGAGCTTCACTGTGCGCTGCTGGCGCAGCCCGGACAGACGGCGGAGACGTTGTCCGCCCTTATCGCGTCCATTCAGTAGGATAACAGATCATCACAGGATAGAAAGGAAGAAATTGCAATGAAACGTATGGCACAAATCGCAGCAGCAGCGGTGCTGACCGCAGCGGTCTCCTGGAGCACGGCGCTGGCCGCCCCGGCGATCACCGGCGGGCAGCTGAACGGGACGGACCTGGGGCTTGGGGCGGTAGAGACCTACGTCAGCGGTGACTGCACCATGGTGCCGGTGCGCCAGGTAGCGGAAGCTTTGGGCTTCACGGTGACCTGGGACGGTGAGAACCGTGCAATCTCCATGGACGACGGAGTGCTCCATACTACCATCACCATCGGAACGGATCTCTACTGGTATGCCAGCAGCGTCGCCATTGGTATGTCCTCGCCTGTGGAGCTGGGGGCTGTACCGGAGATCCGGGAAAACCAGACCTATGTGCCGCTGTCCTTGTTTGGCATGATGTACGGCGAGGACGGCGCGGTGGTGGAGGGGGAGACCCTCACTTTTACCCGCAGCTATGATCTGCCCCAGGAGATCACGGAGACCCGGGTGAACGGTACTCCCATCAATCTGATTCCCTTCCGGGTGTATGAGGAGGGGGAACAGAAGATGGTGCCTCTGGAGACGGTGGCGGGAGTTTTCTCCTTCCAGGTGGAGAAGACGGAAGGAGAGGACAGCTGGACGCTGGACAACGGCGTTATCCATACTACGGTGTACCCCGGTGTGGACAGCTACTGGTATGCCAGCAGCACCGCCGTTGGCATGTCCGCCCCCGTCAGTCTGGGAGCCGCACCGAAGATGATCGGCGGGCGGCTCTATGTACCTGCGGCCCTGTTTGACCTTCTCTGCGGAGAGGGAAGCCTCACCTTTGAAGGCAGCGTCATGGAAGCAGAAATCTGAGCAAAAGCACAATGAAAATGCCGGTGCAGAAGGGACCTTCTGCACCGGCATTTTTTGGAAGTCAGAATCGTTCGATGGCGGAAATTGGCTGCTGTATGGTTCTGGCGGAAGGGGAGAGACTACCGGTACCGCTCCTTCTCCCGGAGGTACACCTGGGCGTTCTCCCGAATGGCGGCGATCTCCTCGCCTGTCAGAGCACGCTTCACCTTGGCGGGGCTTCCCAGCACCATGGACCCGGGGGGTACCTGGGTGTTCTTGGTCACCAGCGCCCCGGCCCCCACAATGGAGTTCCGGCCGATCACCGCGCCGTCCAGAATGATGGCCCCCATGCCGATGAGCACGTTGTCCTCCACGGTGCAGCTGTGGAGGATGGCCCCGTGCCCCACGGTGACGCCCCTGCCCAGCGTGAGGGGAAGGTCAAAGGAGGTGTGGAGGACGGCGTTGTCCTGGATATTGGTGTCCTCGCCGATGCGGATGGGGGACACGTCCCCCCGAATCACCGCGTTGAACCATACTGAACAGCCCCGGCCCAAGGTCACATCGCCGTTGACCATGGCGCCGGGGAGAATTACCACATCCTCCGTGGTGACAAAGCGTTCTTTCAAATCCATAGGGGAAACCTCCTGTCGTTTTTCCCAGTATACCACGGCAGGGAAGGGATGTACAGTCTCGGGGAGACGGAGCGTCATCCGTCTCCCCGGCGCTGTCAGCTGGCGTGTTCGCCGGCGGAGCGGTCCCGAAACAGAAGGGTAATGCACCACAGGCCCGCAAGGCCCACCAGCGTGTAGATCACCCGGCTGACCATTGCCATCTGGCCGCCGCCGATGAAGGCCACCAGATCGAATCCAAAGAGACCGATAGCGCCCCAGTTCAGCGCGCCGATGATGACCAGGATCAGTGCGATTTTATCTGCGATCATGTTGTCTCAACCTCCATATCCATGTTGGATTCTCCCATAGTCTGTCCAGCTCTCGCTGCCTTATGCCTGCGGAAGGAGAACTAAATAATTTTCAGGCCCCACAAGAAAATTTCCAGGAATTTTTGATTCGCCATTGATTCACCATTGAAAAGAAGGAAAGTTTTCGCTATACTGTAAAGGACTCTACAATGCGATTGGGAGAAATTCCATGAAATACCTATTAGTGATCGGCGACGGCATGGCCGACAACCCTGTGCCGGAGCTGGGGGGCAAGACGCCCCTGCAGGTTGCCAACATCCCTGCCATTGACGCTCTGGCTGCCGACGGCGTGGTGGGCCGGGTGCGGAATGTCCCTCCGGGGCTGCCCGCCGGTAGTGAAACGGCGATTCTCTCCATCTTTGGCTGCAACCCCAGCGTATACTTCACCGGCCGCTCCCCCATGGAGGCTGCCGCCTCCGGCATCACTCTGGTGGAGGGGGACGCCGCCTTCCGCTGCAATCTGGTGACTTTGGAGGATGGGGATATGCCCCTTGAGGAGAAGAAGATCCTCTCCCACAGCGCCGGTTCCATTGAGGGAGACGCCGCTCTGGAAACGATGGGCGTGCTGCTCCGCGATCCACGGTTTGCCAAGGCCCTGGAGGAGGCTCGGATGGAGATCCACACCTTCCCGGCCTTCCGTCAGATCGCCGTACAGCACAAGAGCGACATCTCCGGCATCACCTTCATTCCGCCCCACGACCACCTGGGACAGTCCTGCGGGCCCCTGTTCCCCAGCGGCAATGACCGGGCGGAGGTCTTTGCCGGCCTCATGCGTTTGGCCCACGAGATTCTGGATCACCACCCGGTGACGGAGAAGCGCCGGGCGGCGGGGAAAATGCCTGCCAATGGCATCTGGTTCTGGGCCGAGGGTACGGCGGTGCAGCTGCCCTCCTTTTGCGAGCAGTACGGCTGCGGCGGCGCAGTGATCAGCGCTGTGCCGCTCTGTCACGGCATCGGGGTCCTGCGGGGCCTTGAGATGGTGGAGGTGGAGGGCGCCACCGGCGAGTTGGATACCAATTTTGAGGGCAAGCTGGAGGCCACATGGCAGAAGCTTCAGGAGTACGACTTTGTCTGTCTCCACCTGGAGGCCCCTGACGAGTGTACCCACAACGGCGATCTCCCCGGCAAAATCCAGGCCATTGAGTGGCTGGACAGCCGCCTGGTGTCGCCGCTGCTCCAGCGGCTGCGGGCGGCGGGGGAGGACTTCCGCGTCCTGCTCCTCAGCGATCACAAGACGCTCACCGCCACCCGGGGCCACGACGGCGACCCGGTGCCCTACCTCCTCTACGACAGTACCGCCCCCACCGGCCGCGGCGGCGTCTACGATGAGGCGGCTGGAGATGCGGAGCCGCTGTTGGAGGACGGATCGAAATTGCTGAATCTGCTGTTTCAAAAGCAGTAGATTGGACAATAAATTTTGGAGGAAAACGATATGAATCCCAAGTACCAGAAATTGGGCTGTAAGCCCGCCGACATCCTGCTGCCCCGGGATTGTGACATGACCAAGTGGGCCGTGGTCGCCTGTGACCAGTTCACCTCCCAGCCGGAGTACTGGGAGGAGGTGGAGCGCATTGTAGGCGATGCGCCCTCCACCCTGCGGCTGATTCTGCCGGAGTCCAAGCTCAATGACGCCGATGTGGAGGAGCATATCTCCGCCATCAACGCCGCCATGGCGGACTATATGGCCCGGGATATCTTCAAGACATACGGCGACAGTGTCATCTACATCGAACGCAGCCAGTCCGACGGTACCATCCGCCACGGCCTGGTGATGGCGGTGGATTTGGAGCAGTACGACTACACCCCCGGCTCCGGCTCTCTGATCCGGGCCACCGAGGGCACGGTCTTAGAGCGCATTCCGCCCCGCGTCCGTGTGCGGAAGGACGCCCCCATTGAGCTGCCCCATGTGATGGTCCTCATCGATGATCCCAAGGGCACCTGCATCGAGCCCATTACCGCCGCTTCCGCCTCTATGGAGAAGGTATACGACTTCGAGCTGATGATGAAGGGCGGCCACCTGAAGGGCTGGAAGCTCACTGACGCCCAGATGGATGCTCTGGCCGACGCTCTGGAGGCTTTGGCCAGCCCCCAGGCCATGGAGGAGAAGTACGGCCTCACCGGCGTGGCGCCCCTGCTCTTCGCCGTGGGTGACGGCAACCATTCCCTGGCCACTGCCAAGACCTGCTATGAGAATCTCAAGAAGGTGACTCCAGAGGACCAGTGGGCGGATCTGCCCGCCCGGTACGCCCTTGCGGAGATTGTGAACCTCCACGATGATGCCCTCCAGTTCGAGGCGATCCACCGTGTGGTCTTCGGTGTAAAGCCGGAGGGCTTTATGGACGCGTTCAAGGCCGCCTACCCCAATGCCTACGAGGGCAAGGGCGAGGGCCACACCATCGAGGTGGTATGGGAGGGCCACGACGGCTTTATCACTGTCCCCGATCCCAAGGTCCAGCTGGCGGTGGGCACCCTCCAGAGCTTCCTGGACGGCTACCTCAAGGACCACGGCGGCGAGGTGGACTACATCCACGGCGACGAGGTCACCAAGGAGCTGGGCAGCAAGCCGGGCAACATGGGCTTCCTCCTCCCCGCCATGGGCAAGGACCAGCTGTTCAAGACCGTCATGGCCGACGGCGTGCTGCCCCGGAAGACCTTCTCCATGGGCCATGCCGAGGACAAGCGGTACTATGTGGAGGGCCGGAAGATCAAGTAAGGCTGGAAAAGACACATCGGTTGTGCTACAATACTCCCGTGGGCCGGACCCACGGGAGTATTGCTTCCTGCCGGCCGAATTTTTGTGAACCAATACGAGAGGATGAAGACCCATATGGATCGGGAGGAACTTTTTCAGCGCATCCGCAACGGCGGACCCTACCCCTGCGGTGACAAAAGAATCGTAGAGGAGCAGCTGCCTTACTTGGACAAGGTATTTGCCTATAACCGGCTGCCGCCCTCTCACCAGGAGGAGAAGCTGGCTATGCTGCGGGGGATGTTTGCGGAGCTGGGAGAGGGCTGCTATATTGAGACGCCCTTCAGTGCCAGCTGGGGCGGACGGTATGTCCACTTCGGCAATCGGGTGTATGCCAACTACAATTTAATGCTGGTGGACGATGGGGAGATCTATGTGGGGGACGACGTGATGATGGGGCCCAATGTGATCCTCTGCACCGCCACCCATCCGGTCCACGCTGACCTCCGGCGGGCCCAGGTCCAGTATAATCTGCCGGTGCGGGTGGGAAAGGGCGTATGGATCGGCGGCGGTTCCATCGTCTTGCCCGGTGTTACCATTGGGGAGGACAGCGTCATCGGCGCGGGCAGCGTGGTGACCCACGACATTCCCGCCCATGTGGTGGCGGTGGGTAGTCCCTGCCGGGTGCTGCGGGAGGTCACAGAGGAGGAACGCTTGTACTACCGTCGGGGCATGAAGATGGATTACGACCCGGAGGAGGCATAAGTCGTGAAACTGCTGCTGCACATCTGCTGCGCCCCCTGCAGCGTCTACTGTATCCAGAGCCTCCGCTCCGAGGGAATTGAACCGACCGGTTTCTGGTATAACCCCAACATCCACCCCTACCAGGAGTATAAGGCACGGCGGGACACCCTGCTGGCTTACGCCCCCACGGTGAACCTTCCCCTCTTTGTGAAGGAGGAGTACGGCCTTCGGTCCTTTGTACAGGCGGTGGCGGGGGATATTGACCACCGCTGCGGCTACTGCTACGCCGTGCGGATGGAGGAGACGGCCCGGTTTGCCGCCGAGCACGGCTTCACCCATATCGGTACCACCCTCCTGGTAAGTCCCTACCAGGATCACGAGGGGATCCGAAGGGCGGGGGAGGCCGCCGCCAAGCGCCACGGGGTGGAATTTCTCTACCGGGATTTCAGCGTGGGATTCCGACAGGGCCAGGCGGAGGCCCGGGCTCTGGGCCTCTATATGCAAAAATACTGCGGCTGCGTCTTTTCCGAGGAGGACCGGTACCAAAAGCAGATTCAGCGGGACCGGGCCGCCTGCGGTGAGGGCGGGATAAGGAGCGAAGGATGAACTATATTCGAGCGAAGCTTTTCTACTATGTGCTGGTGGTGCTGGGAGTTCTGATGCTGTTTCTCCGGGCAGAGTTTTCGGGGGCCGCCGGTTGGGCCATGGTGGTGCTGGCCTTCCTCTTCTGGATTGCCGCCGCCCTGGTGAGCTACCGGTATGTCCGCTGTCCTCACTGTGGCCAGAGCCTTCTGCGCACTGACCGCAGCGGCGTCTGCCCCAAGTGCGGCAAGCGCCTGTGAGACGGGAGGGGGAACCATGGAGGAGCGGGCCTACGCCAAGCTGAATCTGACCTTGGACATCCTCCGCAAGCGGGAGGACGGGTTCCACGATCTGCGGATGGTGATGCAAAATGTGGCTCTATGTGACGATATTTCCCTGGAAGAGAAAAGCGGTGAAGGAATTTCCCTTCACACAAAGGCGGCCTATCTGCCCACCGACAGCAGCAACATTGCCGTGAAAGCGGCGGAGGTGTTTGCCCGGGAGACAGGAGTCAATCTGTCAGGGCTGGACATCTCCATCGCCAAGCGTCTGCCGGTGTGCGCCGGAATGGCGGGGGGCAGCAGCGACGGCGCCGCTGTGCTGCGGATGCTCCGGCGGCGGTACCGGCCGGACATGGGTCGGGAGGAGCTGGAGCGGATCGCCGCCCTGGTGGGCAGCGACGTGCCTTTCTGCGTCCGGGGCGGCGCGGCCCTGGCGGAGGGGAAAGGGGAGCGCCTGCGGGACCTGCCGGGACTGCCTGACTGCGCCATTTTGCTCTGCAAGCCGGACTTTCCCATCTCTACCCCGGAGCTCTTCGGCCTGGTACGGGTGAAGAAGCTCAAATTCCACCCGGACACGGCGGGGATGCTTTCCGCTCTCGAACGGGGGGATCTGCAGGAAATCTGCCGGTATGTCTACAACGTCTTTGAGGATGTGCTGCCCCGGAAGTACCAGCGGGTGTGGGAGATCAAGCGGCAGATGCTGGAGCTGGATGCCTTTACCGCCGCCATGACCGGCAGCGGCCCCACAGTTTTCGGCATTTTCGCTGAAGAGGAGGCTGCCCAGAGAGCTGCCCAGGTGCTGGCGCGGGAGTACCGGCAGGTGTATGTGACCAGGCCCTGGAATGAAAAATTAGCAAAAGCGGAATAGATTTTGGAGAAACCGTCTAACCTTTGAGTACTTTCAAAGATTGGACGGTTTTTTCTATGAAAATGCGATCGATTCTGCTCCTCTCTCTGCTGTGTGCCCTGATCTGTACCGGGGTGTGGGCCTCCGAGGCCCACCAGAGCCAACGACAGCTGGCGGACAAGCTGATCCGTCTTCATGTGCTGGCCAACAGCGACAGCGAGGAGGACCAGGCGCTGAAGCTTCAGGTGCGGGACAGCATCCTCAGCCGGGCGGAGGAGATCCTCCGGGGAGCGGAGGACTTAGAGGAGGCCAAAGAGGACCTGACGGAGGCTCTGCCGGAGCTGGAAAACCTGGCCGAGGCCGCAGTCCGGGAGTCGGGGTACTCCTACCCGGTGGAGGCCACGCTTACCTGGGAGACCTATCCCACCCGGGTCTATGATACGTTTACCCTTCCGGCAGGGGAGTACATATCCCTGCGGCTGGTGATCGGGGCGGGAGAGGGCCACAACTGGTGGTGCGTGGTGTATCCGCCTCTCTGCCAGTCCGCCTCCCAGGAGGATTTTACCGGCGCGGCGGAGGAGGCTGGCCTCACCGAGGAGGAGGTGTCCCTCATCTCCGGCGAGAGCCGGGGCTACACGGTCCGCTTCAAATCCATCGAGTGGGTGGAGAGCATCCTGGCTGCCCTCTCCTGAAAGAGCGTCCCTGCGTTTTGCGGGGGCGCTTTTTTATTGGCAAGGCCCCAACCATGTGGTATGATACTGGGGAGACGAATTGCAATGGAAAGGGTGGTGGCGGCCATGCTGCAGCTGATCCGAGGCCGGGCCAATACAGGAAAATCCCGGATGGTTCTCAGCCTGATGAAAGAAAACGGTCCCCGGCGGGAGCAGATTCTCCTGGTGCCGGACCAGGCCTCCTATGCGGCGGAGGTGGACCTCTGCCGCTTTTTGGGGGATGAGGCCTCCCGGTATGCCCAGGTGCTCACCTTCTCCCGGCTGACCCGCCGGGTGCTGGCAGAGACCGGTGGACTGGAGACTGTGTCTCTGGACGGCGGCGGGAAGCTTCTGATGATGGAGCGGGCGCTGCTGGATGTGTCCAGCCACCTGACAGTGTACCGCCGTCCCTCCCAGAAGGCAGCTTTTCTCCAGGCTTTTCTCGACCTTATGGACGAGCTGCAGCGCTACCAGGTGACCATGGAGCAGCTGGAGGAGCAGGCGGAACGGGCGGAGGGGAACACCAGGCTGAAGCTCCGGGATATCGCCCTCCTCTACGGGGCCTACCGGGCCCGTCTGTGTCGGGATGGGGTGAACCTCTCCGACGACATGGACAAGCTCATCGCCAAGCTGGCCCAGTCCCGCTATATTGACGGCAAGGACGTCTACTTAGACGGCTTCGCCCACTTTACCGCCCAAGAGATGGCGGTCCTCGACATCCTCCTCCGCCGTGCCAATTCAGTGACGGTGGCTCTTTTGGGGGAGGCGGGCAGCCGCCAGGAGATTTTCCAGGCGGGGAACCGGGCCTACGACGCCCTTCGGGAGCTGGCCGCCGGGTGCGGCAGCCCCGTAGTTCCCATAGCTCCCCCGGAGCGGGAGGGGACCCCGGACGCCCTCCGGCATTTAGAGGAGCAGTTCTTCGGAGAAGGAACCGTATTTTCCGGAGAATGCCCTGAAATTCATTTATATCAAGGGGAAAACCTTTACACCGAGGTGGAGGCGGCAGCCGCCGCCATCCGCGCCAAGGTGGCCCGGGAGGGCTGCCGGTTCCGGGATTTCGGCGTAGTGGTGCGAAACATGGCGGACTACGAGGGGGCCGTGGAGAACGTATTTGAGCGCTACGGCGTGCCGGTATACTTGAGCCGGAGAAGCGACCTCTCCGATAAGCCTATGGTGGCCCTGGTCCTCTCGGCGCTGGAGGCAGTGACCGGGGGCTTTGAGTATGAGGAGATGTTCCGCTTTCTCAAGACCGGTCTCGCGGGTGTCAGTGACCGGGAGTGCGACCTTTTGGAAAACTACGTCCTCAAGTGGGACATCCGGGGCAACGCCTGGATTCGGGAGGAGCCGTGGAAGGGAAACCCGGAGGGCTATGGGGCGGAACTGACGCCGGAGCGGCAGTGGCAGCTCCAGGAGGTGAACCGCTGCCGGGAGCTGGTGCGCCCCCAGCTGGCGGCGTTGAAGACCGGACTCCAGTCCGCCGCGGCAGCCCGGGGGAAGATGGAGGCCCTGTATCAGTTTTTGGAGGACATCCACCTGCCTCTGCGGCTGAAGGAGCGGTCGGACCGGATGACAGAGGCAGGAGAGCTGCAGTTGGCGGAGGAGTACCGGCAATTGTGGGAGATCCTCTGCCACATCATGGACCAATTCGTGGAAATCTTAGGGGACGCCCCCCTTGGAAACGACGAATTTCTCCATCTTATGAAGCTGATGGTGAGCCAGTACAGCGTGGGCACCATTCCGGCGGCTCTGGACCAGGTGGCATTCTCGGAGCTGACCCTCAACGACCGCCACAGCGTCAGGTGGCTGTACATCCTGGGAGCCACTGACGACGCCATGCCGGCGGTGGACCGGGGCAACTCTATCCTCACCGAGGACGAGCGGGAGCTGCTGCTCCAAGGGGGACTGCGCCTGGCCCCTCACGGCATGGAGAAGCTGGGTATGGAACTGACCCATCTCTACGCTGCCCTCTCCAAGCCCACAGAGGGCCTTTGGGTGTCCTATCCTGCCGCTGGAGCCGCTGGAGCGGAGCAGAGGCCCTCCTTTCTCTTTCCGCGCATCCAGTCCCTCTTTCCCCGGGTGCGTTATACCAGGGAAGGAGCTGACAAGGAATTTCGCCTCACAGCACCGATCCCGGCTTTGGAGGCGGCGGGAGATTTCCGGGGTGGGAAGCTGTGGCGGTATTTTGAGGCCCGGGAGGTCTGGCAGGCGGCCCTTCAGGGCATGGAGCGGGGGGCGGGCATGACCCGGGGCCGCCTGAGTCCCGCAGCGGTGCGGACCCTCTACGGCGACGAGGTGCGGATGTCCGCCAGCCGCATCGACAAGATCAAAAGCTGCCACTTTGCTTACTTCATGCAGTACGGCCTTCGGGCCAAGCGGCGGCAGAGCGCCGCCTTCGATGCCATCCAGGTGGGCAATCTTCTCCACTATGTGCTGGAGAAGGTCACTGCCGACGTCACCGCCGCCGGAGGCTTCGCGGAAACGAAGCCGGAGGAGCTCCGGGCTTTTACGGACCGGTATATGGACGAATATCTCCAGGAAGCTGTGGGAGATCTCCAGGAGCGGAGCGCCCGGCTCCGGTACCTCCTCCGCCGCCTCCGCCAGTCGGTGCGGATGGTGGTAGACAATGTGGGGGAGGAGCTGCGGTCCTCCGACTTTGTGCCCATGCGTTTTGAGCTGCAGTTTGGCGGTGAGGGGGCGGAGATGCCCGCCATTTCCGTTACCCGTGGGGACACCCGCCTCCAGGTCACCGGCTATGTGGACCGGGTGGACGGCTGGCTCCGGGGCGACAAGCTGTACCTCCGGGTGGTGGACTACAAGACGGGGAAGAAGAGTTTCGATCTGGCCGATATCGTCCATGGCCTGGGGCTTCAAATGCTCCTGTACCTCTTTACCTTAGAAAAGGAGGGACGGCCTCTCTTCGGCCACGATGTGGTGGGGGCGGGAGTGCTGTATCTTCCCGCTCGGGACGAGCTTTTGAGCGGGAAACGGGGCATGAGCGATGCGGAACTGAAGTCCGCTATGGAGAAAACTCTGCGGCGAAGCGGTCTCCTCTTGGGGGACCGGGAGGTGCTGGAGGCTATGGAGCACGGCGCCACGGAATCTCCCAGGTTCCTGCCCCTGGCAGTGAACAAGGACGGGGACATCACCAAGGGGGTGGCCACGGCGGCCCAGCTTGGCAGCCTCAGCCGGTATGTGGACCGGGTGCTGGAGGAGATTGCCCGGGAGATCGGGGAGGGCAACATCGACGCCGACCCCTACACCCGAAATGAGCAGGACAGCGCCTGCACCTACTGTGAATTTGCAGCTGCCTGCCACTTTGCCGACGGCCAGCGTGGGGACCACGCCCAGCCCATCTGCTCCGTTACTCCGGAGGAGTTTTGGCAGGCAGTGGAGGAGAAGACCCAGGGAGAGGAGAAGACGACATGGCAGTGAATCTGACGGCCCAGCAGCAGGGGGCGGTGGAGGACAGAGGCGGGAATCTCTTGGTGTCCGCCGCCGCCGGCAGCGGCAAAACCAAGGTGCTGGTGGAGCGGCTGTTCCGCTATGTGCTGGAGGAGGGGCGCAACATTGACGAGTTCCTCATTATTACCTACACCCGGGCAGCGGCGGCAGAACTGCGCAGCCGTATCGCCGGGGACCTGGGCAAGCAGCTGGCCCAGCGTCCCGGGGACTACCACCTCCAGCAGCAGCTCTACCGCATTTACCGGGCGGATATCAAAACGGTGGACAGCTTCTGCTCTGCTCTCCTTCGAGAGAACATCCATCTGCTCCAGACTGGGGACGGCCCCGCTCTGACGGCGGACTTCCGGGTACTGGAGGAGGGGGAGGCGGATCTCCTCCGCCAGCGGGTACTGGCCCGGACCTTAGAGCAATTTTATGGGACCATGGAGGAGGGAGACGGCAGTAGTCAGCTGGCGGACGCCTACGGCTTTGGCCGGGACGACCGGGCTCTGGAGGAGTTGGTGCTCCGTATGAGCGAGAAGCTTCAGAGCCATGCCTACCCGGACAAGTGGCTCCGGGAGATGGAGGCCATGTGGCAGAATCTCCCGGATTCCATTGACGACACCCCCTACGCCGCTGTGTTGAAGGAGGCACTGGGGCGGAAAGCGGATCACTGGCAGCGGCAGCTGCGTCAGTGCGTCACGGAGATGGCGGGAGAGGCGGTGCTGGAGAAGGCCTACTGCCCCGGCTTTCTCCACTATGCCGAGGGCCTTGGCAAGCTGGCCAACGCCGGGAACATCCCTTGGGACCAGGTGTCTGCCGCTGTTCCGGCGGCGGAGCGGCTGAAGCCCACACGGAACGTCACCGACGAGCTTCTCAAAAACCGTATGGCGGCGGTATGGAAGGCATGCAAGGAGGAAGTGAAGCACGCGGCAGAGGTGTTTGCCGTCTCCGACGGGGAGGCCATGGAGGATCTCCGGGCAGTGGCCCCGGCCATGTGCGCCCTTTTGAAGCTGACGGAAGATTATGAGCACGCCTACCAATTGGAGAAGCGGCGGCGGAATGCAGCGGACTTCTCCGACCAGGAGCACTATGCCATCCAGCTGCTGCTGGGGGAGGACGGAACCCCCACGGACCTCTGCCGCCAGGTAGGGGCCAGGTATGCCGAGATCATGGTGGACGAGTACCAGGACACCAACGAGGTGCAAAACTGTATCTTTGAGGCCTTGGCCGCCGGGCGCAATAACCTCTTCTGTGTGGGAGATGTGAAACAGAGCATCTACCGCTTCCGCCTGGCGGACCCCACCATCTTTTTGGAGAAGTACCGCCGCTTTTGTCCCAAGGAGGAGGCGGAAAAAGGAGAGGACCGGAAGATCCTCCTCTCCAAAAACTTCCGCTCCCGTGGGGAGGTGTTGGACGCCGCCAACTTCGTCTTCTCCAACATTCTCTCCCAGGAGATGGGGGAGATGGACTATGGCCCCGACGAGGCGCTCTACTTCGGAGCGGAGTACTACCCGGAAGCGGGGGACCGGCAGCCGGAGTTTCATCTCCTTCAAGTCCCTGCTGGGGACGAGGGGGGTGACACCCACTGGGCGGAGGCGCGGTTTGTGGCGGAGAAAATTGCCGGTATGCTCCGAAGCGGCTTTCAGGTGCTGGACGAGGGAGGCGCCATGCGGCCCTGCCGCAGCGGCGACTTTGCCGTCCTCATGCGCAGTCCCAGCCAGCACCTCTACCAGTACATTGCCGCTCTTCGGGAGCGGGGCATCCCCTGTGCCGTTCAGGAGAACGAGGACTTCTTCGCCGCCATGGAGGTGGCGGTGGCCATCAACCTCTTAGCGGTGGTGGACAATCCCCACCAGGATGTGCCTCTCATCTCCGTCCTCAGGTCCCCGGTGTTCGGTTTTACCCCGGACCGGCTGGCGGAAATCCGGGGAAACTGCCCCACCGGGGACTACTGCACCGCCCTGGAGCGGGCGGCGGAGCGGGGGGAGGAAGACGCCGCCGCTGTGGAAGACGCTCTGGCGGGTCTCCGGTCTGCCGCCAAGGACATGAGCGTTCAGCGGCTTCTTTGGCACATCTACAATGAGCTGAACCTGCCGGGAGTCTTTGGAGCCATGGACAACGGCGCTGCCCGCAGGGAGAATCTGGTGACACTGGGGGAGTGGGCACGGTCCTTTGAAAGCGGAGGCTACCGGGGACTTTTCGCCTTCGTCTCCCACCTCCGCCAGCTGCTGGAGAGCGGCAGCGCTCCCACCGGCAGCGGCGCTGCGGCGGGGGAGGGGGTCCAGATCATGACCATCCACAAGTCCAAAGGTCTGGAATTTCCCATCGTGATCCTGGCGGACCTCAGCAAGGAGTTCAACCGGACGGACCTCAATCCCCAGGTGCTGGTCCACCCCCGATTAGGACTTGGTCCCCGCCGGATCGACCTTGACCGCCGTCTCACCTATCCCACCCTGGCCCGCACCGCCGTGGAGCGGCAGCTGAGCCGGGAGGGGCGGTCAGAGGAGATGCGGGTTTTGTATGTGGCCATGACCCGCCCCAAGGAGAAACTCATCATGGTGGCCTCCGGCAAGCGGATGGGCAGCAAGATGAAAAAGCTTCTGCCCCTGGCGGGCTGCCCGGCGGAGCCCAACGCAGTGGAAGCAGCCAGCTGCCTTGCTGATTGGGTGCTGCTTCCCCTGCTGTGCCGCCCAGAGGCGGCGGTGCTGCGGGACCTGGGGGAGATGGATGTGCCCCGGCTGGTTACCGGCGGCGTCACCTGGACGGTGGCGGCCCACGATGGGGCCTCCTACACCCGTCCCGCCGGAGCGGGCAGAGAGGATGTCCCGGTGACTTCACGCCAAGAGCCGGATTTCGACCCAGCTCTCTTAGACTTTGTCTATCCCTATCCTCAGGCTACCGTCCTGCCCACCAAGGTCACCGCCACCCAGTTGAAAGGCCGGGACAAGGACGCCCAGATCGCCGAGGGCGCCGGCCACGTTTATCAGCCGGCGGAGGAGTTTTCCGCACCTTTGTTCCTTCAAAAGGAGGAGAAGCGCCTCACCCCCTCCCAGCGAGGCACCGCTGTCCATGCGGTGATGCAGTACATCGACTTTGCCTGTCCCGACGCCGGGAAAGCTATTGCCGCTCTGGTGGCGGACAAGCGGCTGACGGCGGAGCAGGGGGCGGCCATCGACTCCAAGGAGATCGATGTCTTCCTCCGTTCTGCTCTGGCCCGGGAGATCCGCAGTGCCCGTCGGGTTTGGCGGGAGTATACCTTTTCCCTTCTTATGCCCGGGGAGGACTGCTTAGGCCCCGGGGCGGCAGGGGAGGAGGTGCTGCTCCAGGGTGTGGTGGACTGTTTCTTCGACACGCCGGAGGGCTTGGTAGTGGTGGACTTCAAGACCGACCGGGTCAGCGGGAAGGAGCAGAAGCTGCGGACGGAGCACTACCGCTCCCAGGTGGCGGCCTACAGCGCCGCCCTCACCCGGATCTTTGGCCGTCCGGTGGCACGCCAGGTGCTCTACTACTTCCATACTGGCACAACAGTGGAATTGTGACGGAAAAAAGAAAAAAGGACTTGCATTTTTGGAAAGACCGTGGTACAATCATCCATGGCTTTTTAGAGAGCCCTCTTATTTTGCGAGGAAAGAGGTGAACAAGAGCAATGAAGGAAGGTATCCATCCCAATTATCAGCAGACTACTATTAAATGCGCCTGCGGTAATGTAATTGAGACAGGTTCCACGAAGAAGGACATTCGCGTGGAAGTCTGCTCGAAGTGTCACCCCTTCTTCACTGGCAAGCAGAAGCTGGTTGATACCGGTGGGCGCGTGGCCAAGTTCAACAAGAAGTTCGGTCTGGACAAGTAATTGCATTACAAAAAACGCACCGTGCCGTAGTCTGCGGCACGGTGTTTTTTTGCGCTTTTTTGGGGAAATGGAGGGGATTTATATGGATTTGACCCTGTGGCTGCCCCGGTTCACCGCCGCCATGGAAGAGACCTTTGGGGAGCGGCTGCTGTTCCTGGGTCTCCAGGGGAGCCGGGCCCGGGGTGAGGCCCAGGAGGACAGCGACATCGACACAGTGGTGATTTTGGACCGCCTCACGGCGGAGGACTTGGCGGTGTTCCGTGCCGCCGCGGAAACCCTCCCATACCGGGAGAAGCTCTGCGGCTTTGTGTCCTCGGCGGCGGTGCTGCGGTCCTGGGATAAGGGAGAACTCTTCGGTTTCGTCCGGGACACGGTGCCCCTCAAGGGAGACCTGCTGGCGCTGACGCCTCTCACCGGTCGAGAGGAGGCCCAAAAGGCGGTTCACGCCGGGGCTTGCGCTCTCTATCACGCCTGCTGCCACAACCTCCTCTACGACCGCAGCGGAGCCATGCTGGCGGCCCTCTACAAGTCCGCCCGCTTCATCCTTCGAGCCAAGGTCTTCGCCGACGGCGGAGAGGACTGTCCCGACCTCACGACCCTTCGCAACGCCCTCTCCGGTGAGGACTGGGAGATCCTGGAGCGGTATCTGGCCCTCCGGGCCGGGGCGGCGGAGAACCTGGACGCCTGGGGCGGTCCGCTCCTTGCCTGGGCGGAGGGACTGATCGTCTCTTATGAGAAAGGAGAGAAGACAGAATGATACCTGATCCCAATGTGGTATTTCCACGGCCCGATGTTCCGGATATGACCCTGGTCCGGCCCACCATCACCCGATCCAACATTGAAGTGGGGGAGTATACCTACTTCAGCGGCCGGGACTTTGAATCCCATGTGACCCACCACTACCCCTTCTATGGGGACAAGCTGATTATCGGAAAATTCTGCCAGATTGCCGCCGGTGTGGAGTTTATCATGAATGGCGCCAACCATCAGATGAACGCCCTGTCCACCTACCCGTTCTATATCCTGGGCTGGGAGCAGGAGCCGCCGGACATGAGGGATCTGCCTATGAAGGGAAACACAGTAGTAGGCAACGACGTGTGGATCGGACAGAATGTGACCATCCTCCCCGGCGTTTCCATCGGCGACGGAGCCATCATCGGGGCGGAAAGCGTGGTGGCCGGGGACGTGGCGCCGTATACCATCGTGGCGGGCAACCCGGCGCGGCTGGTCCGGCGGCGCTTTGACCATAAAACCCAGGCACTGCTGGAGCAGCTGCGGTGGTGGGACCGGCCGCCGGAGGAGATCGAAGGGCTGATCCCGCTGCTCTCCTGCGGAGATCTGGAGCGGGTGCATCGGGAACTTTCCCAGTGGTTGCAAGAATCCTGAGAATCGGCTATACTAAAGACAACTTTTTTGAAACACGATGTGAGGTACTATGGAAACCAATCAGACCAAAGAAATTCGGGACCGGGCGGTGCTGGTGGGGCTCAGCAGTCCCCGGCTGGAGGCCCGGGAGAACGCCGACGAGGCCTCTATGGAGGAGCTGAGCGCTCTGGTGGAGACCGCAGGCGGTGAGACCGTGGGCGTGGTACTGCAGAACCTCAACAGTCCCAACCCCCGCAGCTTCATTGGCGAGGGCAAGGTGGCGGAGGTAAAGGAACTGGTGGAGAGGGAACACGCCACCACCGTCATCTTTGATAACGACCTGAGTCCATCCCAGATGCGGGTGCTCACCGAGGAGCTGGGGGTCCAGGTGCTGGACCGCAGCGCTTTGATCTTAGACATCTTCGCTCAGCGGGCCAAGACCCGGGAGGGCCGTCTCCAGGTGGAGCTGGCCCAGTACCAGTATCTGCTGCCCCGGCTTATCGGTATGTGGACCCATTTGGAGCGGCAGGCGGGCACCAGCGGCAAGGGGCCTATCGGCTCCAAGGGCCCCGGCGAGACCCAGCTGGAGACGGACCGCCGCCACATCCACCGGAAAATCGACAAGCTGAAGGAGGAGCTGGAGGAGGTGCGCCGGGTCCGGGGTACCCAGCGCCAGCGGCGGATGAAAAATGAAATCCCCGTGGTGGCCATTGTGGGCTACACCAACGCGGGCAAATCCACTCTCCTCAACAAGCTTACCGATGCGGGGATTCCCGCCAACAACCGCCTTTTCGATACCCTGGATACCACCAGCCGTCTCCTCCAGGTCAGCGACACGTTAGAGGTGGTCATCAGCGACACGGTGGGCTTCATCCGTAAGCTTCCCCACCAGCTGGTGGACGCCTTCAAGGCCACCTTGGAGGAGCTGGAGTACGCGGATCTGCTGCTCCACGTCATCGATATCTCCAACCCCATGTGGCAGGAGCAGGCCAAAATTGTGGACGACCTGATCCGGGAGCTGGGGGCGGAGCAGACCCCATGCATTCGGGTCTACAACAAGTCCGACCTCTTCTGGGGGGATATCCGCCCTCACGGGGAGGGTACCGTCAACATCTCTGCCAAGACCGGCGAGGGGGTGCCCCAGCTGCTCCAGGCCATTGACAAGGCCCTGGACAAGGGGACAAGGAGAGTCACCTTACACCTTCCGTATAACAAGGGGAATCTGCTGAATCTTCTCTACGAGGACGCCAAGGTGGAGGCGGTGGAGTACAACGAGACCATCGATGTGGTAGCGGTGTGCAACCCCCGGGCCATCGGGCTGGTAAAGGACTATATCGAGGGATATGTGGAGCCCAAGGAGGACTGGGAACTGTAAGCGCTCGTCCAGGGCGCCAGCCCCTGGCCGGTGCGAAGGCCCAGAAGAAAGGCGTGGGAGGCGTAAAAGGCCCGCGCCTTTTCCCAATCCTCCCGCTGGAGGGGATCGAGGCTGTTTTCCCAGGAGGAGAGCCAGAGGGCGTCATCCCCCTGCGGAACCTTCTCCAGCTGGGGCAGGATGTAGTTGACATAAAGCCACTTTATAAAGTCGTTCATGTAGATTCCTCCTTCTGTGCGACTAAATAGTCATATTTTCTGTAGGGAATTGTAACACGAAGTTTTAGTCGTGTCAAGAGGTGCGTTAGTATGAATGTGGAAATTAAAGATCGGCTGCGCTTCCTTCGCAAGGAGCGGAGGGAGACCCAGGAGCAGACCGCCGGAGCGATCTGCATTACCGTGCGGCAGTACCAACGGTTTGAGGCAGGGGAGCAAAAGCCCGGCTTTGACAATCTCTGCGCCCTGGCGGACCACTTTGGGGTGACGCTGGACTACTTGGCAGGCCGCACGGATGAGAGATGACAATGGGTGACAAGGAATGATACTTACCACAGATAGGACGGTCCTGCGGCCCTTCCGGGACGAGGACGCAACGGCGTTGTATGAATTCTCCCGCCTCCATCAGGTGGCGGATGCCGCCGGTTGGCCGCCCCATCAGAGCGTAGAGGACAGTCTCAGGGTGATCCGCTCGGTGTTTGCCTCCCCCCACGTCTTCGCGGTGACGGACCGGGAAACCGGTACGCTTTTGGGCTCCGCTGGTTTCGTTGGCCGGTCCCGGGGCGGCTATGGCCCCGACGATGAATTGGGCTACTCCCTGGACCCCCGCTGGTGGGGACGGGGAATTATGACGGAGGTCTGCCGCCGTCTCATTTTCTACGGCTTTGAGGAGATGGGACTCTCCGCCATTTGGGGTACCTGCTACGACGGCAACGACCGGTCCCGGCGGGTCATGGAGAAGTGCGGCTTTCAAAAAATGTTTTCCGAGATGTTGGAGGATGACCTCGGCACCCATCTCACCCACTTTTATCTGCTGCTGCGTCCGGCGGCAGGGGAGGAGGAACTATGGAGGAATACCTGATCCCCTTTGGGGAAGCGGAGGCAGAATATGTGGAGAAGCGCTCCCGCTTCATCGGCCATGTCTGGCGGGTGGAGAGTGAGGAGGAGGCAAGGAGCCGCATCGAAGAGACGAAAAAGCGGCACTATGACGCCCGGCACAACTGCTGGTGCTATGTGCTGCGCCAGGGGAACGTGCTGCGCTACAGCGACGACGGGGAACCCCAGGGCACCGCGGGCCAGCCCATGCTGAACGTGTTTCAGAGGGAAGGTGTCTTTGACGTGTGCTGTGTGGTGACCCGGTACTTCGGAGGCATTCTGCTGGGGGCTGGGGGCCTCACCCGGGCCTACGGCGGCACTGCCAAGCTGGCTCTCAACGAGGCGGGAGTCAGCCGGATGCGGCTGTGGGCCACCGTGGCGGTGCCCTGTACCTATTCTTTATATGAAAGAATGAAATTATTGGCAGAGGAGTGCGGCGGCATCATCGAGGACACGGAGTTCGGGGCGGACATCCTGCTGACAGTAACGCTGCCTGCGGAGAACCGCCAGGGCTTTTTTGACAAGATTACAGAGCTGTCGGCAGGTGGTCTGGAGCCTCTTTTGATGGAGGAGACCTTTCGGCCAGGCCCCAGAGAAGAGGCTCGCCGGGGATAGACCGACGTTGTTTGGGACATACTGCCCTTGAGGTGAGAAATATGCACGAGGGCGATATCCTGCTTCGCAGCATCCATAAAAATGCGGAAATGGGAAAGGGGACCATTCCGGTGGTCCTGGATGCGGTGGAGGACCCGGCCATGCAGATGGCTCTGCGCCACCAACTCAGCGAGTATGAGACAGTGGCCAAAACGGCGGAGGAGATGCTTCAGCGCCGGGGGCTGCCGGCCAAGGACCCGGGGGCCTTCCAGCAGGCCATGAGCGGTATGATGATCCGGGCTCAGACCCTGACGGACAAAAGCCCCTCCCATGTGGCGGAAATGATGATCCGCGGCAGCACCATGGGAACGGTGCAGATGACCAGGGAGATCCACCGGTGGGAGGCCGCCGAGGAGGAGACCGTTGCGCTGGCCAAGAAGCTGCTCCAGATTGAGGAGAGAAATATTCAGCAAATGAAGAAGTTCCTGTAAAAGTAAGAACTTTTTTGAGGGATTCAAAAATTTTTGAAAAAATTCGGGAAAACCCCTTGCATTTTGGAAAAAGCTGTGCTATTATTACTAAGCTGTCTGTGAGACATGCAACTGGTACGCGCCCTTAGCTCAGCTGGATAGAGCGTCTGGCTACGGACCAGAAGGCCGGGGGTTCGAATCCCTCAGGGCGTACCAAACAAAAAGGACATCCGAAAGGATGTCCTTTTTGTTTTGGGTTCCGGCGGCCTGTGGCCGCCTCCACCCTCCGTGGCTTGAAATGCTTGGGTGAACTGAATTCCGCCATCTCTGCGCCGAGTGCTGCCCTCCAGACGGGGGTACTCCCAAACGCCGCTGCGGCGGAGTGCGCCGAGGTTTTGCCTGCGGCGTAAAAGCGCCGCCCCGCATTGTGGGACCCCGCGCAGGGACACGACAAAAGTCGTGTCCTTTTTGTTTTTCTGACCTCTTGACATATATCGGTAATCTACTTATAATCCAATATATAGATTTTCGATATAAGGAGGGGGACAGTATGGAATTGGACCGGAGCTTGATCAGCGGTAGTATCCCGCTGCTGGTGATGAAGCTGCTGGAGGCGGGGGATCTGTACGGTTATCAGATGATCGAGGAGCTGCGGCGCCGCTCGGACGACACCTTTCACCTGAAAGCGGGGACACTGTACCCGCTGCTCCACGGCCTGGAGGAGAAGGGATATGTCACCGCTTACGAGGGGGAGGCCGCAGCGGGGAAGCCCAGGCGGTACTACCACCTGACGGCGCAGGGCCGGGATGCCTTGCGGGAGAAGGAGGCCGCCTGGAACCAGTATGCCCGGGCGGTGGGGCGTGTGCTGAAAGGGGGGACCTGCTGTGCCGGAGCGTAAGACAATTCAGGATTATCTCCAGGCAGTGGGAGAGCAGATCCGCTGGAAACGGGCCCGACCGGTGGTGCTCTGGGAGTTGGAGCGGCACTTGGAGGATCAGCGGGACGCCTTTGCCGCCGAGGGACGGGAGAATCCGGAGGAACTGGCGGTGGCGGAGATGGGGGACCCGGTGTCTGTAGGGGCGGAGCTGGATCTTCTGCACCGTCCCCGGCCCCAGTGGGGACTTCTGGCCCTGACGATTCTCCTGGCAGCAGCGGGGGCATTTCTTCGCTTCTGGCTGACCCGGGATTTTTCCATTTATTTTGCGGAGAAGCTCTCCCATGTCGTCGGAGGCTTTGTACTGGGCTGTCTGGCGCTTCTTTGCGGCTATTTTCTGGATGTAGGACGGCTGGGGCGGTATCCGGGACTGGCGTATCTGGGGACGCTGGCGGCGAGTGTGGTGTCGCTGGCTGTTTTTCCCAATACCAACGGGGTATCTTACTATACCCGGTATGTATCCCTGTGCTTCCCGGTGGTCTACGCCCTATGGCTGTACGGCTGTCGGGGGAAGGGCTGGAAGGGACAGGCGTTTGCCATATTAGGCGGCGTCCCTCTGGCGGTGGTCTGTATGGAAATTCCCCACGCCTTTGGGCTGCTGCTTTTGCTGACGGCGGGGTTTGTGATGATGCTGCTGGCGGCAGCCTGGGACTGGTTTGGCATTGGCCGGTGGAAGTCCCTGCTTTTACCGGCAGCCGCAGCGGCAGGCGTGCTTGCTGCAGCAATTGATAACGTTCATTCTTCTGGCTATCTTGCCGCACGCTTAGAAGCTGCCTTCCATCCGGAGACGGACCCTCTGGGGGCCGGATGGACATCTATAATGATAAAAAAGGTGCTGGAGATCTCCCGATGGCTGGGGGAGGGGGATTTGGGTGGCGGCTCTGTTGAAAGCTTTGAGATGATGGTGCCGGACTGCGACCAGAGCGCGCTGCTCACAACCCTCATCTACCGCATGGGATGGCTGCCCTTCCTGCTGGTGGCGGTGGCCCTTGCTGTTTTGGTGGTGTGGCTCCTCTGCCGCTGTGTCCGGCAAAAAAGCAAATTGGGGAGACTGGTAGCTCTGGCGGTGGGGATGACCCTTCTGGGTGAGGCCCTCTGCAGTGTGGCCTGGAACCTGGGGTTCGCCTTTCTCGCCGCCGAATTCCCGCTGGTGACGGGAAACCTCCACACTGTTTTGGCTATGGGCCTTATTGGACTGGCCCTGTCAGTGTTTCGGGGAGACAGCATTGCCCGGGAGACCCGGGGGAGAGCGGTACATTTGCCAAGAGTTCGGCTTAGAATTTCCTTGGAGAGAATTGAGCAATAAGAGGAGAGCGGAAGGCGCGGCTATGGCCGCGCCTTCCTTTTGTCCGCTACCCCACTTTACAAACGGGAGAAAATACCGTATGCTGAAAGAACAGAGAAGGGAGGTGCCGCAGGCATGGTGGGACGGAACCGGGAAAAAGAGAGACGGCTGCTGCTCCACGCCTTCGGCGTCTTCGCCGGGGTGCTTCTGCTGGCGCTGCTGCTGACCGCCTACATTGAACATATCGCCATCCGGCAGGAGCGGGACCGGATGGAGCATATCGCCACCTCCATCGGCTCCGAGACCTACGAGACGCTGCTGTCGGAGATGGGCAAGACCCGGGTGCTGGAGGCCTATCTTATCCAGACCGGCGGCTCCTACGAGGGCTTTGAGCGCATCGCTCCCATTTTGCTGGAGGAGCCCTTCGTCCGCAATGTGCTTTTCGCCCCGGGGGGCGTGGTGGAGGCAGTGTACCCTATGGCGGGAAACGAGACCGCAATCGGGCTCGACATGAACGAGGAGGGGGCGGGCAACAGAGAGGCCCAGGCTGCCATAGAAAAGGGGGAGCTCTATATCGCCGGACCCTTTGAGCTGATCCAGGGGGGGGTTCGGCATCGCCGGACGCCTGCCGGTGTTTCTAAAGGATGCGGCGGGGAATCCGATCTTTTGGGGAATCGTGTCGGTGACACTGGATTTTCCGGAAGTCCTTGCTACCAATCCCATCGACCGCGTCAACGCCCAGGGCTTTGCGGGCGAGGTGTGGCGGGTTAACCCCGATACAGGGGAGAGGCAGACCATTTTGATGTCGGAGATTCCTCTGAAGGCGGACGGGACAGCGGTGACCTATCAGCAGGAACTGTTCAACGCCCAGTGGACCATCTCCATCGCCCCGCTGTCGCCCTGGTATGCCAGGGCCAGCCTGTGGCTCTATGTGGCCATCAGCGTGCTGCTGAGCCTTTTGGCGGCGGCAGGCACCTACTATATGGGAAAGGTGCGGCTCATGCAGGCGGAGGCAGCCCGGCAAGAGATCCGGCAGCTCCAGGCCCAGCTGGAGCAGGAACAGACCAGCATGCTCCTCAGCCAGATCCGCTCCCATTTCTTCTACCACACTCTGAACTCTCTCCAGGCCCTTATTGTTCTGCGGCCCGACGAAGCCTATAAAATGGCGGGAGATTTCTCCCGCTACCTCCGCTTCACACTGGACGCCAGCACCGCTGACGGCGGCATCGGCTCCTTCAAGGAGGAGCTCCGGGCGGTGCGAGCTTACGCGGACATCAACCAGGCCCAGCTTGGGGAGCGGCTGCGGGTGGTCTACCATGTGCCGGACGTGGATTTTCGGCTGCCGGTGCTGACGATCCAGCCGGTGGTGGAGAACGCCATTCTCCACGGCATCAAGCCCAAGGTAGGCGGCGGCACCGTCACCGTCTCCCTGGAGGAGACGGAGGACTGCTGGCGGGTGACGGTGGCCGACGATGGTCTCGGATTCGATCCCGGTGCGGAGTCGGAGGAGGGAGGCATCGGCCTTCAGAATGTCTGCCGCCGTCTCAGCCGCTTCCCGGGCTGCGGCATGGGGATCGAGAGCGCCCCCGGCGCTGGGACAACTGTCACGTTATTTTATACAAAGAATAACTTTTAACAAAGGAAGCGTACGGTTCTCGTACGCTCCTTTTGTTATACTTAAGACAAAGAGCGAGGTGAAGCGACATGAAGACCATTTTGGTGGACGATATGCTGCTGGATCTGCAGCTGTTTGAGCTTAAATGTGCCGACATGCCGGATTTTGAGATCGTTGGGAAATTCACGGACCCCAACCAGGCCATCGCCTACGCCGCCAGCCATGTGGTGGATTTTGCCGTGCTGGATATCGATATGCCGGGAATGAACGGCATGGAGCTGGCCCAGCGGCTGCGCCGGATTCGTGGGGACATTATCATCGTTTTCGCCACGGCTCATCCCAAGTTCGCCGTGGATGCCCTTCGCATGAAGGCGGATTACATCATTTTCAAGCCCTTTGACCGGGAGGACATCGCGGATGTGCTGGACCGGGCAAAGCTCCTGCGCCGCCGTCAGAGCAAGCGCTTCTACTTTCGAACCTTCGGTGCGTTTGACATGCTGGTGGATGGAGAGCCGGTGCGCTTCCGCTCGGGGAAGGCCAAGGAGCTGATGGCCCTGTGCCTTCTGCGGGAGGGATGCCCGGTGTCCATTCATGAGATCGTGGAGTGCCTGTGGGGGGAGGATGTGGCCGGAGCGGAGAGCACCGGCTACCGCCGCACCATCAAGGAGCTGACGGACACCCTCCGGGACTACGCCGCCGAGGAACTGATCCTCCGTGCGCGGGGCAGCCTCCAGCTCAGAATGGAGCTGACAGACTCCGACTACCGCCGCTTTATGGAGGGGGACGAGGACGCCATTTGTCAATTTCAGGGGGATTTCATGCGGCAGTACTCCTGGGCAGAGCCCATGATCTACACCCTGCAGGAGAAAAAACAGCTGATGCTGGCCCGTCTGTCCAGACAGACGGAAACCAAGTAAGGAGGGATGGCATTTGGAGGAGTTTCTGAGAATTGAGCATGTCAGCAAGAAGTTCGGCGACTTTTACGCCAACAAGGACATCGACCTGACCATTCGGAAGGGCGAGGTTCACACGCTACTCGGAGAGAACGGCGCGGGGAAATCCACGCTGATGAATGTGCTCATCGGGCTGTACCAGCCCACCGCAGGCAGCATCTACTTAAACGGAAAGAAGGTCCGCATCGACTCCCCGGCCCAGGCGGTGAAGCTGGGCATCGGTATGGTCCATCAGCACTTTATGCTGGTGGAGGCCATGACGGTGTTTGAGAACATCATCCTGGGGGATCGAAACACCAAGGGCATCTTCATCGACCGGGAGGCGAGAAAGAAGGAGATTGTGGAGCTGTCCCAGCGCTACGGTCTGGATGTGGAGCTTGACAAGCCCATTACGGAGATCGCCGTGGGCGCTCAGCAGCGTGTGGAGATCTTGAAGGCCCTGTATCGGGGCGCGGAACTGCTGATTTTAGACGAACCCTCCGCTGCCCTCACGGATATTGAGGTGGAAGGCCTCTTCGACATCATGCGCAAGCTCACCGGAGAAGGGAAGAGCATCATTTTCATCAGCCACAAGATGCGGGAGGTGCTGCGGATCTCCGACCGGATTACCATTCTGCGGGCGGGTCAGACGGTGTGTACCCTGGACCGGGATGAGACCAACGGAGAGGAGCTGGCCAATCTGATGATCGGCCGGGAACTCACTCCCTCGCACTACGAGAAGATCACCCAGCCCGGGGAGCCGGTGGTGGCCCTGGAGAAGGTGGACTACCACAAGGAGTCCAAGCACAACGGCCTGAGCGGCGTCTCCCTGACGGTAGGCCGCGGGGAGATCGTAGGCATTGCCGGAGTGGACGGCAACGGCCAGAGCCAGCTGGCCCAGGTGGTCACCGGCGTTCTGACCCCGGACGCCGGGCGGGTGGATCTGAAGGGCTCCCGTGTGGCCCAGTTCACCCCCAACGGCTTTATTCTGGAAAGTGTGTCCCACATCCCCGAGGACCGGAACAAGATGGGCCTCATCGGCAACATGACCGTCAAGGACAATATCGTTCTCAAGTCCACGGATACCCCTCAGTTCTCTGCTGCCCATGGCTTCTTTTTGAAAAAGCGGGCCATCCGGGAGTACGCTGAGGAGATGAAAACCAAGTACGACATCCGCTGTACCTCGGTGGAGCAGGAGGCCCGGAACCTCTCCGGCGGCAACCAGCAGAAGGTGATTCTGGCCCGGGAGCTGGAGGGCAAGCCGGATCTGCTGGTAGCGGTCCATCCCACCCGGGGCCTGGATATCGGCGCCACCCGCTTCATCCACGACACCATGGTGGAGGCCCGGGAGAAGGGCTGCGGCGTGTTGTTGATTTCCGCGGACTTCGACGAGATCCTGGAGGTGTCCGACCGGATCGTGGTCATGTTTGAGGGTCAGGTGATGGGGGTGTTCTCCGGCAAGGAGCCGCCTATCCAGGAGATCAGCCTGGCCATGGCCGGAAAGTGAGGGAGGGAGAGAATGAAAAACAGCAACAAGCTTATCAGCGTGCTGGTCCCCATCATCTCCGTGCTGCTGGCCTTCGCCATCGGCTGCGTGATCATGGCGGTGCTGGGCGCCAACCCCGCCACGGCGCTGCAGTCCCTGTGGATCGGCGCCTTCGGCAACACCCGGAATCTGGGCACCACCCTGGCCCGGGCCACCCCACTGATTTTCACCAGCCTCTGCGCCTGCTTTGCCTACCGCTGCGGCGTGTTCAACTTAGGCGGTGAGGGCCAGTTCATCATCGGTTCCGTGGCCTGCTGCTATGTGGCCACTCAGAGCGGTATTGAAGGCTTTCCTGGCATTCTGCTGTGCCTCATCGTCGGCGCTCTGGCCGGCGGCGTGTGGGCCCTGATCCCCGGTCTTCTGAAGGTCTACCGGGGGCAGAACGAGATGATCATCTCCATTATGCTCAACTATGTGGCCACTCTCTTCATGGGCGTGGTATACACCAATTGGCTGCGGGAGGGCAATGTGCCCCAGACGGCCTCTGTCCCCGACGCCACCAAGCTCAGCCGGATCTTCGGCCTCCGGACCACCTCCGCCTTCCTCATTGCCCTGGTGGTGGGCCTCCTCATTTACTATTTCCTGTTCTACACCTCCAAGGGCTTCCAGATGCGGGCGGTGGGCCTCAACATGACAGCGGCGGAGTTCAACGGATTCGCGGTGAAGCGGTACGTCCTCTTCAGCTTCGTGGTCTCCGGCCTCATCGCGGGCCTTGGCGGCAGTGCGGAGCTGCTGGGTACCCAGTACCGTCTCATCAACGGCTTTGCCGCAGGCTACGGCTTTGATGGCGTGGCTATGGCACTCATCGCGCAGCTCCATCCTCTGGCGACCATCTTGGTGGCCATCTTCTTCGCGGCGCTGCGGGTGGGTTCCACCACCATGCAGGCGGCCACCGGCGTGCCTACCAGCGTGTCGGATATCATCCAGGCCCTGGTGATCGTCTTCACTGTGGCGGGTCTCGCCATGGTAAAACTGCCCCAGATCAAGGCGGTCATGGACCGTATGTTTGCGAAAAAGGAGGCTGCGTAAAATGGATTGGGAATTTATATCCAACTTGATCCTGGCCAGCATCCGCATGGCCACGCCCCTGATCTTCCTGTCCCTGGCGGAGCTCTACTCCCAGCGGGCTGGCCTGGTCCACATCGGCCTGGAGGGTCTCGCCGCCATCGGGTCCCTGGTGGGCTTTTTGGTGAGCCTCATCTCCGGCAGCCCCATGCTGGGCGTGGTGGCAGGCGCTGCGGTGGCCATCCTGGTGAATATGATCTTCGCCTACGCCACCGTTACCCTCTGTGCCGAGCAGATCGTCTACGGCATGGCGATCAACATTTTCGCCCCGGCCCTGGCGGCCTTTATCTACCGGGTGTACTTCGGCGCCGGCAGCGAGCTGGTGCAGGTAAAGCTGATGGATACTCTCTCCAGCACCCTGCACATTAACGCAGACAACTTCCTTTTGAAGCTGCTTTTAGACCAGACCCCCATGGTGTATCTGGCCTACGCACTGGTGATCTTCACTGCCATCTACTTCAACAAGACCAAGTCCGGTCTCAACTACAAGGCGGTGGGCGAATATCCTAAGGCTGCCGCCACTCTGGGGATCAACGTCATCGGTGTGAAGTATGTGGCCTGCATCATCTGCGGCGCTCTGGCGGGCATGGGCGGGGCCTACCTCACCACCTGCTACGCCAACACCTATGTGGACGGCAACGTGGCTGGCCGCGGCTTTATCGCCCTGGCCGCCGTGATTTTCGGCCGGTGGACCGGCGGCGGCGTGCTGCTGGCGTGCTTGTTCTTCGGCTTTTGCGACGCGCTGCAGATTCGCCTGCAGGTGGGCAGCTCCGGCATCCCCTATCAGTTCTTCCAGATGATCCCCTACATCGCCACAGTGGTGGTGCTGGCTCTCATCGGTATAAAGAAGGCGGGGCCCAAGGGTTCCGGCAAGCCCTACCTCCGGGAGGAGCGGTAAAAGGAATAACCGCCGCTTCTGCGGCTGTTAGAAAATAGAAGGAACAGCAGATTAGATGAATTGGAGGAATGTGTTATGAAAAAATTGTTCGCGATGCTTCTTGCACTGTCCATGCTGTTGGCCCTGGCTGCCTGCGGCGGAAACACTACCCAGAACAACGGCGGCAGCAACCAGTCCGGCGGAGAGAGCGGGGGAGACGCCTCCGGGTCCGGTTTCAAGGTGGCTATGATCTGCGACTCCAGCATTTCCGACGGCGGGTGGGGTATGTCCTGCTACAACGCCATGGTGGATGCCGCGGCGGAGTACGGCTGGGAGACCGCCTACTCCGACATGATTGACCAGTCCGCCTACTATGACAACATCGTCACCTACTGTGATCTGGGCTACGATCTGATCTACGCCCCCCGGCAACCAGTACACCGACGCGGTGCTCCAGGCTGCTGAGGAGTACCCCGAAGTTGCCTTTGCCCTCCTCAACGGCGGTACCGACACCCCTGAGAAGGCCACCAACGGCAACGTGACCTCTCTGCTGCCTGACTCTCAGCAGGTTGGCTGGATCGCCGGTGCGCTGGCGGGACTCATGACCGAGACCGGCACCATCGCCTTCATCGGCGGTATGGAGCTGGACACCACCCAGGGCAAGTACGCCGGCTATGCCGAGGCTGCCGCCTATGTGGGTGAGCAGGAGGGCAAGACCGTCACCACTCTGGACATTGTTTACTCCAACTCCTTCTCCGCTGCCGATAAGGGCATCGAGTTTGCCAAGGCCATGATGGATGAGGGCGCCGACGTGTTCTTCGGCGACGCCTCCGCCGTCGATTCCGGCGCCCGTCAGGCCATCGACGAGGCCAATGCCGCCAGCGGCAGTGTTAAGGTGTACGACATCGCTCAGCCCTCCGACCTCTTGGGTCAGAACGAGTGCATCATCTGCAGCCAGGTTACCGACAACGCCTCCCTGGTGGGGCTCTGCATGGAGGCTGTGCAGAACGACAGCTTCGGCGGCGAGGTGATCTACGGCACCATGCAGAACGGCGTGCTGTCTGCCGGTGCGATCAGCGATCTGGTTCCCGCTGAGAAGCAGGAGAAGTACCAGTCCTATCTGGATCAGATGATGGACGGCACCTTCATGCAGTAAAAGACGCTTTGCCAAAGGCGGCGCACAGGAACATCCATAAGGAGAGGGACATGGCAGACCGCCATGTCCCTCTTTTTTTGCCCCATGAAGATCAAGACTCTGGCACAGGGGCGGAAACCATGGTATACTGAGGAAAATCAACGAGATAGGAGGTAGCAGAAATGGCATTTTATCAGATTCTGTTCAGTCCCACCGGAGGAACCGCCCGGGCGGCGGCGCTGCTGGCGGAGGGTATGGGAGAGACGGCAGCCATCGTGGACCTGTGCGATCCCACCTTTGTTCCGGCGGTGTTTCAGAAAGGGGATGTGTGCCTGGTGGCCGTGCCCGCCTACGGCGGACGGGTTCCCGCCCTTGCTGCCCGGCGGTTTGGCGCCTGCCGGGGGAACGGCGCCCGGGCTGTTGTGGTGGCGGTATACGGCAACCGGGAATATGAGGACACCCTTGTGGAGCTGCAGGATCTGGCGGAGGCGGCGGGCTTTACGGTAGCGGCCGGCGTGGCGGCGGTGGCGGAGCACTCCATTGTCCGGGAATTCGGCGGGGGCCGCCCCGACACGGAGGACGCCGCAGTCCTCCGGGATATGGGGCGCCGGATGCGGCGGCTGCTGGCGGAGAAGAACGCCGGTACTCCGGTGCTGCCTGGGAACCGACCCTACCGGGAGTGTCATCTGATGCCTATCGGCATCCATGTCAGCGGGGACTGCACCGGCTGCGGACTGTGCGCCCAAAAGTGCCCGGCGGGTGCTATCGACCCTTCAGCCCCGTCACTGCCGGCGCAGGAGAGCTGCATCTCCTGCATGCGCTGCGTGGCGGTCTGTCCTGTTGGGGCCCGGACTGTGGACCCGACAAAGATCGCCGCTTTGAAGGAGATGATTGGCCCCGCGTGCAGAGAGAGAAAGGAGAACCATCTGTTTTGGTAACGGCTGCGGCGTTCCAGGCAAGATTTCCCGGCACGGACTGAAGCCTATATTGATAGAATACACAAAATGCAGCAGTAAAAATTAGAAAAAATCCAGGAAGAATCAGGAAGATCTGATGGCAGATTTCTTTCCCAACCGCGTCTTTTTTTGTGAAGGGCATACATCTGTGACAACACGAAAGAGGAGGAATGAGAAATGAAGCGAGCCCTATGCAGTGCTCTGGCCCTGGTACTGGCGGCGGTTCTGGCCTTTCCTGCCGCTGCTGCGTCCACGGACCAGCGCCTGAACCAGGTGACCCAGGCAGTGAAGGAGGTTCTGAACGTCCCGGATACCTACTCCAGCTTCTACGGCGATTTAGAGGAGACGGAGTTTCAGACCCTCTGGTCCCTGAATTGGGAGGGAGAGGGGGAGTCCCTCCGGGTGAGGGCCGACGAGGCCGGGAAGGTCTACTGGTACAGTCTCAGCCGGATGGACGGGGCGGACCACACCGCCGCCTTCCCACCCGTGAGCTGGGCAGAGGCGGCCAAGACCGCTCAGGCATTCTTCGACCGGGTGCTGTCGGGCAATGAGAGCGCCGTCCTTCCTGCGGAGACAGGGAGCCAGGCGGTGGGGGCGGACCAGTATGTGTTCCGCAGCGACCTTCTGCTCTACGGTCTGCCTACTCCGGTGACAGTGTCTGCAACCGTGGATGCCTGGACGGGGGAGGTGCTCCGCTTCTCCCGAAGCGATCAGTATTCCGGATATGTAGGGGAGATCGCCGACCCGGGAAAGATCTTTTCCGGCGACGCTGCTGAGCGCACCGCACAGGAGAAGGCAGGTGTACTTTTGAAGAGCACGCTGGAGATGCGCATAGAGTATGTGCTGGATGACAGCGGGGAACGGGCGGTGCTGCAGTATCTGCCGGAGCCGGTCCACGAATACTATGTGGACACCGCCGGACAGCTGGTGGATCTGACGAAGCTCTATGAGAATCTTGACAAGGGGAACGGCAGCGCCGGCAGCGGTGACGCCACCGCGGGGGAGTCCGCCGACGGGAGCCTCACAGAGGCGGAGCAGGAGGGCATCGCCCAGATGACTGGGGTCCAGTCCAAGGAGCCTCTGGACCGGGCGGTGCGGGCCTGGAAACAACTGGGACTTACCGAAGCCGCCCTTTCCTCCTGCAGCTACATGTTGAACCGGGAGACCGGGGAGGTCACCGCCTCTCTCCGCTACAGCGGCAGCGAAGGCTGGCGGCGCAGCGTGACGGTGGACGCCAAAACCGGCGGCCTGCTGGCGGTGTCCGGCCCCACCTGGGGAGGTGAGGACTTCCAGGCCAAGGTGTCTCTGGAGAATGCCCAGGCCACAGCGGAGTCCTTCCTTACCGCCCTGTGGCCGAACCAGTGGAAGCTCTGCGATCTCTATGACTCGGAGAAGCCGGAGAACGGTTCCACGGCCTACTATTTCGTCTATGCCCAAAAAGAGAACGGCTATTTCTTCCCAACCAACTCCATCACTGTGGCGGTGGACGGGGAGGACGGCACCATTGCGGGCTTGTATCGGAGCTTTGACGCTGACCCCGACTTTGACAGCGCTGAAGGCATTATTACTCCGGAGGAGGCTCTGGACGCCTGGTACGCCACTTATACGGTGACCTTGGGCTACATAGAGGTACCCCAGGCCCTGCAGGATTATGGCAGCCGGTACCAGCAGCTGATCGATCTGGGGTACTCCTATCTCAACAGCCTGGAGCTGGGTTACACTCTGGAGCAGGGGGAGTATGCCTCCGGCATCGATGCCAAGACCGGCGCGCCGGTATGTCCAACCCCCGCAGAACCTCAGGGTATTACCTACTCCGACCTGGCGGGCTGCTGGGGCAGGGAGCAGGCGGAGTCTCTGGCGGCCTACGGGGTAGGCTGGCTGGGTGGGACCCTGCGGCCTAAGGAGCAGCTGAAGCAGCTGGACTGGATGGCGCTTCTGGTGAGCCTGGACGGCGATCTGCCGGATCTCCAGGAGGAGGGGGCCGCCGACCGGGTGTATGAGCGGGCCTATTCCATGGGCCTTCTGGCCCGGGGAGACCGTGAGGACGGACGGCTCATAACCCGGGGTGAGGTAGTACGGACGCTGCTGGACTACGGTGGCTACGGCGCTGCCGCACAGATTCCGGGGATCTTCCGCTGCAGCTTTGCGGATGAGGCGGCCATCCCGGCGGAGTACTACGGCTATGCGGCCATTGCCCAGGGCCTTGGAATGGTGCAGGGCGATGGCGGTGGAAACTTCGCTGCCGGCCGGATAGCCACCCGCATGGAGGCGGTGGTCATGCTCTATCAGTTCATGAACCGGTAAAAGCAGCAAAAAACAAGAGGAGGAGCAATTGCTCCTCCTCTTATTTGCAGAGATAATGGGAATGATTACAGATCAATGCTGCCGGTGGCTGTGTCGTTGATGACGTAGTAGGCCTTCCGCTCCTCCGGCTTGATATACAGCTTCACAGAGGTGATGGCGGCAGTGTTGCCCTCAGCGGTATAAGCAGCCTTGGCCTTCTCCGTCAGGTCCGCGGTCTTCCACTCCATCACGCCGTACTGGACAAACACATCCTCAGTGACAGGGGCGGCCTTCACGGCCTTGGGAGCGGCGGCCCGGGTGGTCTTGGCGGGAGCCTTCTTTGCAGCCTTCGCCGCAGGGGCCTTCTCGGCCTTCACGGGGGCGGCCTTTTCCGCCTTGGGGGCAGCGGCCTCCGCCTTCACCGCGACAGGCGCGACAGGGGTCTCCACCACCTTGACGGGCTCCACAGCGGCGTCCTTCTTCCCGGTATTACGAATTGCCATAGGTATTCCTCCTCCCGATATGAATCAGAGATGATAAGTTGACTGAAGCATCCCGTTCAATCGCATAGTATTGTACTGCTTTTTCTATGATAATGCAAGATGTTCGAGAGTTTTTAGCCATTTGAAACGGAAATTTCGGCAGTCATTGATTAGAACGGCAGCCTGTGGTATCATATAATTATGCAAATATCACAAGGAGGAATACCCTATGATCACCATCGGACAGCGCATTGAGGAGCTTCGAACCCAGCGTGGAATGAGCAGGCCGGCTCTCTCGGCAGCGCTGGGGCTGCCAAAGACGGCAGTGGAGAAATTTGAGACAGGACGGCAGACGCCTACCCAGGAGCAGCAGGAGAAGCTGGCCGACTATTTTGGCGTGTCTCTGTTTTATCTGCGGGGAGAGAGCAGTGATGGTACCAGAATGGAGGACTGGATGTCCGGCGCCTTTCTGGATCAGCCCGCCCCGGCACCGGCGGTCCCGGAACCCAAGCGGAAGCAGAAACCCTCCGCTGCTTTGGAGCAGGGAGGCACCATGTTTGAGGCATTCCTCGGCAGCAAGAAGTTCCAGGAGAGCATGGCCGCTGCGGTGCTGGAGGTGCTGCGCTCTCCGGAGGGGCAGGAGATTCTGGCCAAGGCCATCCGCCGGGAGCTTGGCGGGAAGAGATAGTCTGCGGCGTCAGTTGTACGCAGCATCGAATCCATAGAATAAGACTTTCCATAATAGGATCAAAAGGAGTCCTTACAGCATTGGTCCCAAGTGGATTTTTGCCTGCTTTTGTTCAGAGACAAAAGCAGGCCGCCGGAGGTTTAACGCCAGGCAGCATACCGTCCGGTAAAAAGGAAAATCAGACCATCGTCAGATGAACAAAAAAACGTGCCTCCGCAGAGTTTACAGCACTGCGGAGGCACGTTTTAATTATATAGACCGACATGAATCTATGTAACGGTCTCAGTCCTCCGGGTCCTCCTTGGGAGGAAGAACCACTACCCAGATCTCCAGGACCCGCCGGTGGTCCACTTTGGTCACCGTTACATCCAGATTCTCATAGGTAAACCGATCTCCCTCTACGGGAATGTGGCCCATCTCCTCCAGTACCCAGCCGGACACAGTAGTGGCGTCGCACTCGCCGCTGATGGAAAAGAGATCATAGAGGTCGGTAAGATTGGCGTTGCAGGAGATGAGATAGCTGCCGTCATCCAGGCGGCGGAACTCCTCAATCACCTCGTCATGCTCATCCCAAATCTCGCCCACCAGTTCCTCCAGAATATCCTCCAGCGTCACAAGACCCATGGTGCCGCCGTATTCGTCCACGACGATGGCCATATGCACCTTAGAGCGCTGCAGGGTCCGCAGCAGATCAGAGATTTTAGTGGAGGCGGTAGTATAGAGCACCTTGGTGATGATAGCGGACAGATCCTCCTTGCAGTGATACCGGGCGGCATGGAAGTCCTTCTCATGGATGACGCCGATGATGTTGTCGATGTCATCGTGGTACACCGGCAGGCGGGAATAGCCGGTCTCGGCGAAGGTTTTGGCGATCTCGTCCATGTCGGCGTTGTCCTCTACCGCCACGATATCTACCCGGGGGGTCAGGATCTCCTCCGCCTCCTGGTCGCTGAACTCGATGGCGGAGCGGATGAGTTCGCTCTCCTCCTTCTCAAGGCCGCCCTCGCTCTCCGCCTGATCCACCATAGTCACCAGCTCCTCTTCGGTGATGCCCGGGTCCTCACTCTTGTGGATCACCTTGTTGAGGAGTTTCTTCCAAAGAGTGAAGAGGAAGTTCAGAGGGGTGAGAATGGTGAGAAAGAACCGCAGAAGGGGAGCGGTAGCCATGGCCACCGCCTCCGGAGACTCTTTGGCAAGGCTCTTGGGGGAGACCTCGCCAAAAATCAGGATGACCACTGTCAAAACAGCAGCTGATACGGTTGGACCTTCCACGCTGCCCAAAAGATTGATGAACAGCACGGCGCCGATGGTGGTGGCTACGTTATTGACGATGTTGTTGCCGATGAGGATGGTGGAGAGGAGCTTGTCATAATCCTCCGCCAGCGCCAGAGTTTTGGCGGCCCGCTTGTCGCCGCCGTCCGCACGGCTCTTCATGCGCACCCGGTTCAAAGAGGTGTACGCAGTCTCCGTGGCAGAGAAAAAGGCGGACATGGTCACCAGACAGAGCAGGGCAAGTAATAGGGGAATGTTACTGTCCATAGAGAAACAAATCAACTCAGCTTTCTTTCAAAAAATCCATCTGCGCGCAAAAGGACAACCTTATGCCACATGGCTAAGGCTGTCCCCTTGTTTCCAGACATATGAACTTATAGGCGGAGGCTGGTCCACAGGACACACCGAATCCTTTCCATATAAATTGAATGCAGTATATCAAAAAACAAAAGGAAATGCAAGTAAAATTTACGCGAAGAGGGGGATCGTGGGCAAATCCGGGCGGGTCCCTTGTAATTCCTGAAAATATCTGGTATAGTATACAAGTGTTATTTTGACGATAAAGGAGTTTTTAGTTTGGGACCCCTTCAACATATTCTCAGCAGCATCCGCTGGGACATGATCTCTAATACAGTCTCCCGTTTGCTGGCGGTCCTCCTGTGCCTGACGGTCCACGAGACCTGCCACGGCCTGGCGGCCTATGCTCTGGGAGACCCCACCGCCAAGCGGATGCACCGGCTGTCCTTCAACCCACTGCACCATATCGACTGGTTCGGTCTCGCCGCCATGTTCCTGGTGGGCTTCGGCTGGGCCAAGCCGGTGCCGGTGGATATGCGCTACTTCAAAAAGCCCAAGCAGGGCATGGCCCTGTGCGCTCTGGCGGGTCCGGTTTCCAATTTCGTGTTTGCAATTCTGGCCCTTTTACCGGTGCGGTGGATGACCTACCATGCTGAGGCCACGACGGCGACTCTGTGGATCTATCAATTCCTGGTGACGCTGGTGCTTCTGAATCTGGGCCTGGGACTTTTCAATCTCATCCCCATCCCGCCTCTGGACGGCTCCAAAGTCCTGTTTTCTATTCTGCCGGATCGGGCATACTTGCAGCTGATGCGGTATGAGCGCTACGGCATGGTCCTTCTTCTGCTGCTTGTTTTCTTCGACATCGGCGGCAATACCCTGAGCAACGCCATCTCGGCGGTGTTTCAGGTTCTTTGGAATTTGATCGTAGTGAGGTGACGGAACTGGACAGCCCTGTTTTCAAGCTGGAGAGCGTGGTGCGCCAGCGGCCCAGCGCCGACGCGCTGGAGGATTTTGAGGGGCCTCTGGATCTGATCCTCTACCTTTTGAGCAAGAACAAGATCGAGATCCAGGATATCCCCATCGCCCTGATCCTGGACCAGTACCTGGAGTATCTGGACCGGCGCCAGCAGCTGGATCTGGAGGTGGCCAGCGAGTTTGTGGCTATGGCCGCCCACCTTATGTATATCAAGACCCGGATGCTGCTGAGCCTGGAGGATGAGGAGGCTCAGAGTGAAATGGATCTCCTCATTAAGTCCCTGGAGGAGCGGCGCAACAACGACACCTACCAGCGGATCAAGAGCGTCATCGATCGGATGGGGGCCATGTCGGAGTTCGGCCGTGACATTATGACCAAAAATCCGGAGCCGGTGGAGCGGGGGAAGGTGTTCCTCTACCACCATACCCCCGAGGACCTGATCCAGGCTTTCCAGAGCATTCAGGAGCGCTCAGAGCGGGCGGCGCCCCCCTCTGCCAGCGACTTTGAGGAGATCGTGCGCCGGGAGCCCTACCCGGTGGCAGACAAGGCCCGGGAGATTCTGGGAAGGGTAAAGACCGGGGGGATTACCCGATTCCTGCTGCTCTTTCGGGGCAGCCGCAGCCGCAGCGAGCTGGTGGCCACCTTCCTGGCGGTGCTGGAGCTGTGCCGCGCCAAGCTTTTGAAGCTGACGGGAGGGGAGAGCGACTGTACCGTTACGCCGCTGCCCTCCGATTCTGATACCCTGCCCCTGTGAGGTGAGTGAAGCGTAATGACCATAGAAGCAAAAGAGATGGAGTCCGCCGTGGAGGGAATCCTCTTTGCCGCCGGAGAGCCGGTGGACATCAAGCGGATCTGTATGGCTCTGGATGCGGACCGCTCCGCTGTGGAGCAGGTGCTCCAGCGACTGGCGGATTATTACGCCTATGAGCGAAGGGGAATACGCCTCCTCCGCATGGAGGACAGCTGGCAGCTGTGCTCGGCTCCGGACTACGCCAGTGTGATTCGGAAGGCCTTTGAGATCCGAAAGCCTGCCCGGCTCAGCCAGCCGGCTTTGGAGGTGCTGACCATCATCGCCTACTATCAGCCCACCACCAAGGCCTATGTGGAGCAGGTCCGGGGGGTGGACAGCGCCTACACCGTGGGCCTTCTGCTGGAGCGGGGGCTTATTGAGGAGTGCGGACGGCTGCAGGTGCCGGGACGGCCCATTCTCTACCGTACCACCCAGAAATTTCTGCGCTCCTTCCACTTAAGCTCTTTAGAGGAGCTGCCGGAGATTCCGGGGCTGGAGAGCGACAGCCAGCTGCAGCTGGGGGAGGACGGTGCTGTGGTGGACCCGGCCCAGCAGGAGAAGTCTGCAGAGGAAGCGGGAACATAAAAAAGTTCCGGTGAGAGGAGGTCATGGGGTGACCGGATGGATCATACTGGCGGCGGTGCTGCTGGTGCTGGCATGTCTGCTGGCGCTGCCGGTGGGCGTGGTGGCCCGGCGGCAGGAGCGGCTGACGGTGAATGTGACCATCGGCCCCCTCTCCATCACCGCTTATCCCAAAAAGGCAAAAAAGAAACAGAAAAAAAAGAAGACCTCATCCGAAAAATCCGAAAAAGAGCCGGAGAAGGAGAAGCCCGGCCCCAACGGCGCCCAGCTGCGCTACACGTTGGAGGTGCTGCCGGGGGTGGTGGCAAAGGCGCTCTCCCGGACCCGGCGGCGGATCGTGATTGCCCCGCTGAAGGTCCACGCGGTGTTCGGCGGGGAGGATCCGGCGGATGTGGCCCTGCTCTACGGGCGGGCCCAGGGCTTTGCCGGCGGCTTTGTGCCGGTGCTGGAGAGCCTGGTAAAGCTCCGGCACACGGAGATCCGTCTGGGAACGGACTATGAGGCAGAGACCACTCGTTGGACCGGCGAAGCCGGGGTATCCCTGCGGGTGTGGGACGGCCTCGTCATCGGCGTGGGGGCCCTTGTTGGCCTTCTGCGCTGGTACAGCGGATACAAAAAGCTGGGGACCGCCCCGGCGAAGAACCATACTCAGGAGAAAAATACCCGGCAGGCCCAGCAGGCCTGAGAAAGGAAGCAGCAATGGAAAACAGGAACAATCCGCTCAGCGCGATGATGCAGGACGCCATGGGGAAGGTCCGGGAGATGGTGGACTCCAACACCATTGTGGGCCAGCCCATTCAGACCGGGGACGGCGTCACCCTGATCCCCATTTCCAAGGTCTCCTTCGGCTTCGGCGGAGGCGGCGGCGAGTACGGCGGCAAGGGCAATCCTCCGGCGCAGAATGTGGGCGCTGGCATCGCCTCCGGCGTCAAGATCTCGCCGGTTGCCTTCCTGGTGGTGAAGGAGGGGACTGTCCGGGTGCTGCCGGTAGCGGTGCCCGCGGTATCCACAGCGGACCGCCTGGTGGAGATGGTGCCGGATCTGGTGGACAAATTCTCCGGATTTATCAAGAAAAACCAGGAGAATACCCCGGAAACTGGGGAGGAATTCTGATTTTCCGAAAGTTTCCAGTGTAAAAAATCCCTTCCCAGTCCATGCTGAGAGAAAGATGAGACAGCGGAGGGGGACAAGA
>CALXDD010000016.1 GCA_944386985.1 uncultured Oscillospiraceae bacterium | reverse complement strand
TCCACCTTCCACGCCATCGCCAAGCAGACCATCGGCGGGCTGTCCCAGGGCCTGGAGCTGACGGCCCCCATCATCTTCGAGGGCGGCCCTCTCACCTTCAACCCCACCCTGGTGCGGGTATTCGCGGAGCGCCTTGGCCTGAAAGAGCAGGACATCGTCCGCCCGGACCATCCGGAGACCATTGTGGCGGAGGGCACCGCCATCGCTGTGGACGAGCTCTTCCCCGGGGAGCAGGACGCGGTGACCCTCTCCCAGGCCCTGAAGCGGCTGGAGACCGCTCCGCCTCAGACGGAGGAGACTGCCGCCGCAAAGCCCTGCTTTGCCATCGAGGAGGAGCGGGACGCCTTCCTCCGCCGCCACAGGGCGGAGCTTCGAAAGCCGGTGGACCCGGGGGAGCGGGAAGTCCTACGGGGATACCTCGGCATCGACTCCGGCTCCACCACCTCCAAGTTCGTGCTGATAGACGAGGACGAGCAGGTGACGGATACCTTTTACGCCAACAACCAGGGGGAACCCCTCAAAGTGGTGCGCCGGGGCCTTCTGGAGCTGGCGGAGAAGTACCGGAAGAAAGGTATCCGCCTGGAGATTCTGGGCCTCGGCACCACCGGCTACGGGGAGCAGATGCTCTCCGCCGCCTTCCACGCGGACTACCATACAGTGGAGACCGTGGCCCATGCCCGGGGCTGCCGCCGCTTTTTTCCCGACGCCACCTTCCTCCTGGACATCGGCGGCCAGGACATGAAGGCCATCTGGCTGAAGGACGGGGTGGTCACCAACATCATGCTCAATGAGGCATGTTCCTCCGGCTGCGGCTCTTTCCTGGAGAATTTCGCCGCCACTCTGGGGATGCCGGTGGACCGGGTGGCGGAGGCCGCCTTCCGCTCCCAATCCCCGGCGGCACTTGGCAGCCGGTGCACGGTGTTTATGAACAGCACCATCATCAACGAGCAGCGAAACGGCAAGCAGCCCGACGACCTCATGGCGGGACTCTGCCGGTCTATCATTGAAAATGTGTTCACCAAGGTGGTGCGGATCTCCAATGTCTCCGAGCTGGGGGACAGGGTGGTGGTCCAGGGCGGCACCTTCCGGAATTTCGCCGTGCTGCGGGCTCTGGAGGAGTACCTGGGCCGGGAGGTGACCCTGGCCCCCTACCCCGGCGAGATGGGGGCCCTGGGGGCGGCGCTGGCGGTGAAGCAGGAGGTGGAGGCCCACGGCTATGCCAACGGCCGCTGCACCTCCTTCATCGGCTTTGATGCGGTGGAGCGGTTCCAGTATGTCCGGGAGAGCGGCGTAGTATGTTCTGGCTGTGCCAACCACTGCAGCCGCACGGTCCTCCGCTTCCCCGATGGGGGCTGCTATGTCACCGGGAACCGCTGCGAGCGGGGCGCGGTGATCAGCGACAGTCAGCCGGTGAAGAAGGGGGAGAAGGTACCGGACCTGATGCGCCTTCGCCAGGAGCTGCTGTTCAAATCCTACCCCGCCGCCCCGGTGCGGGAGGATCAGAGGGAGACCATCGGCCTTCCCCGGGTGCTGGAGTTCTGGGACAGTATGCCCTTCTGGAGCACCTTCTTCCGGGCCCTTGGGTACACCGTCCGCTTCTCCCACCCCAGCAGCCGCAAGCAGTATGAGAGCGGCCTCTCCTATGTGGCGTCGGACACCATCTGCTTTCCCGCCAAGCTGGTTCACAGCCATGTGCTGGACCTCTGCCGTCAGGGGGTGGACCGGGTCTTCCTGCCCTACATCCTCCACATGCCCACGGAGAACCGACGGGAGAAGAGCCCCTATGTCTGTCCGGTGATTATGGGCTACTCCATGGTGGTGCGGAACTTCCAGGACCCGGAGCGCCATTTCTCCGTGGCCTTTGAGACGCCGGTGTTCCACTGGTTTACCAGGCGGGACCAAAAGCAGCAGATCTGCCGGTACGCCATGAAGCACTGCGGGGCCACCAAGGGCCAGGCCGAGGAGGCATACCGCCAGGGGGCAGCCGTCCTTGACGCGTTCCGCCGCCGTCTGGTGGAGGAGGGGGAGCGGATCATTCAGGAGACGGAGAAAGAAGGCCGCTTTGCGGTGGTGCTGGCCGGACGGCCCTACCACACGGACCCCATGGTCAGCCACGATCTGTCCCGCATGTTCACACGCCGGGGCATCCCCGTTTTGACGGTGGACAGCCTGCCGTGTCTTCCCGAAGCGGATCTCCGCCAGTCCCGGGTGGAGATCACCAACGACTTCCATGCCCGAATGCTTGCCGGCGCCATGGTGACGGCGGTGCATCCGTCTCTGGAATATGTGCAGATTGTCAGCTTCGGCTGCGGCCACGACGCCATTTTGTCCGACGAGATCGTCCGGCTGCTGGGGGAGGGCAGCGGCAAGCCTCCCCTCATTTTGAAGGTGGACGAGAGCGAGGCCGCCGGGTCTTTGGGGATTCGGGTCCAGTCCTTCATTGAGACGGTGGAGCTGCGCCGGGCCGCTGAGACGGAGCGCACGCCGGAGCGTCTGCCGGAGCCCTATCCGGTGAAGTACCGCAGGGAGGACCGGCGGCTGCGCACCGTGCTGGTGCCCAACATCTCCGCCCCGGTGTCCACCCTCCTGGCGGCGCTTCTGGAGCGGGAGGGCATCCGGGCCGTGGCCCTGCCGGTAGGTGGGCCGGAGCAAATCCGGGTGGGCAAGAAGTACACCCACAACGACATCTGCTTCCCCTGCCAGATGGTCATCGGCGAGCTCATCGACGCCCTGCAGAAGGGGCAGTATCCCCAGGGGACGGTGGCCGTGGGCATGGCCAAGCTCAGCTGCGACTGCCGTCTGGCCAACTACACGGCCATCCTCCGAAAGGCCCTGGACAGCGCCGGCTTTGAGGACGTGCCCATCCTCACCACGGACCCGGGCGACACCAAAGGCATCCATCCCGACGTGTGCATGCTGGGGGCCCGGTCGGTGCTGCTGGCGGCATGGGCCTTCTCCATGCTGGATATTTTGGAGGAGTTGTGCCGGAAGATCCGGCCCTATGAAACGGTGGCGGGCGAGACCAACCGGGTATTCCGGGCCTGCGTGGAGGATATTGCCCATGCTTCCAAGCGAGGGTTGGGGCGGATGGTGGCGACCTTCCGCCGGTCTGTCGACGCCTTCCGGAGCGTCCGCTGGGACCGCTCCGTCCGAAAGCCCCGGGTGCTGGTCACCGGAGAGCTGCTGGTAAACTACCACCCCGGCACCAATTTCCATGTGGTGGAGTATCTGGAGCGCAACGGCATGGAGACCATTCTGCCCCGCATCACCTTCCAGTTCCGCAAGGACTTCCAGGCGGCCATCAGCGAAATCCGGGACTTCGGCGCCCACCTGGCGCCCTATCCCTTTGCCCTGGACGCCGCCGTGGAAGGAATTCTCCGCTATTTGGAGCATATCGCCCAGGCCCATCCCCTCTACCACAGGGCGGTCAGGCCACAGACTCTCTACCGCGGGGTGGAGCAGATCATTCCCAAGACCCTCACCTGCGGGGAGGGGTGGCTCATGGCCGGGGAGATCGCCCACTACGCCGCCGAGGGCGTCCGGTCCTTTATTATTCTGCAGCCCTTCGGGTGCCTGCCGAACCACGTCTGCGGCCGCGGCGTCACCAAGCGGCTGAAGGAGCAGTTTCCGGGCATCCAGATCCTTCCGCTGGACCTGGACCCGGATACCAGCTATGCCAATGTGGAAAACAGGCTGCAGATGCTCATTATGAATCAGGCCGGGGAGCCGGAGGTCGACGAAGGGGAGGCGGCCGTTCAGGAGGATTCCCACGGCGGCTTCCACCGCCCGGCCCTGTCTTCCACATAAGAAAAGGCATCCTGGAACGTTTGTACAGAAATGGCGGGAGCCGCCTGCAACCTTGCAGGCGGCTCTCATTTTCGCTTTGCTCCCGCGGGGAAACCGCTGGAACAGGAAATCTTCATGCCGGAAGACTGACGAGGATCGTCAAAGAGGCGCCGTCGGCGCTCTCTGCCCGAATCTTTCCCCGGTGGGCGGCGGTGATGAACCGCTTTTGCTTTTCGTAGCTCTCCGCCACCGGCCGGACAATACGCTTGGACAAAATCAGCAGCAGCACCAGTACCGCCGACAGCCCCAAGGCCGCCAGCAGCACGCTGGCAAGCAGGGTTGTGCGGAATGAGGAGAGACTCCGCCCGCAGTCCACGCTCCCCTCCGGTACCCGGTGCACCGGCGTCCCCTCCGGAGGTCTCCCCTGGGGAAACTCGCCCTGATTGGCGCTGAGCACGCTGAGAATGGCGTCCGCATCCGAAATCACATTTGACACTCCTTGTTGGCCAGGTGGAAGCTGCCGTGGGGAGAGGAGAGGGCAAAGGTGGCCTGATCGGTGTTGCCGAAGGTGAGGCGGCTGGTTACCTGCCCCCCGGCCTGACTTCTGGTCATGGCCCGGATGCGGGCCATCAGCTCGGCGGTGGAAAAGGGCTTGGTGAGGTAGTCGTTGGCCCCCATGTCCAGGTCGGTCACCTTGTCCTCTACCTCCGACTTGGCGGAGAGCAGCAGAACGGGAATGGAGCAGCTCTGCTCCCGCAGCAGCCGCAGCACGGCGAGACCGTCCAGCTTCGGCATCATGATATCTAAAATCAGTACGTCGTAGTTTCCAGACTCCAGATAGGCCAGGGCCTCCTCACTGTCATAAACTGTGTCGACGGAGTAGTTGTTTCGCTCCAGCAGCGCAAGGAGCGCTCGTCCTCCGCAAGCAGAATACGCATTTGGTTGGGCCTCTTTTCCTCTGATGGGGTATGGTATGAGCATATCGGGCTGCTTTAACCTTAATTAAAAGAATACCATGAACAGCGGAATTTGCCATCGCCCCCGAAAAAATCGGGGAGATGGTCCGACTTTTAACTATTGACGATGGTCTCAACGCCGCCGGAGGCGCAGACGGCTCCGGCTTCGGCGGCGGACGACCGGAGCAGTTCTCTGACAATACCGACGTCTTTATCACCATCAACGGCGGCACCGTCACCACCAACGACGGCTCCGAGGCCAACCCCGGCGGTATGGGCGGCGGCCAGCGGCCCGCCGGAGGCCGGGGAGAGCTTCCAGACGGTACAAAGCCGGAGGGTGAGGAAGCGCCCCCGGCCCTGTAAAAACGGCCGCACCGGCGTGTGGGCCGGACCAAACAAACGCCCGCCGCGGAGGAACTCCTCCGCGGCGGGCGCTGTTGTATGGGTTCAGCAGAAAACCGCCTTATTTCATCAGGCTGCACACCAGGTCGGTGTAGGCGGAGGGGTCCTCCAGAGGCAGGTCCGCGATGAGCAGGGCCTGGCAGTAGAGGAGCTCCGCGTACTTCTTGGCCAGTTCCTTGTCGCTGTCCACGGCCCGCTTCAAAGCGGCGTAGGCCTCGCTGTCGGCATTCAGCTCCAGCACCCGCTGGGCGGACATGCCGGCCATCATCTCGCCGCCATTGCGCTTGAAGTACTTCTCCATCTCTAAGGACATGGGGCCCTCGGAGGTCATGCACACCGGGTGGCTCTTGAGGATTTTGGAGATACGCACATCGGCCACGCGGTCGCCCAGAGTCTCCTTCAGGAAGGCCAGCACGTCCTTGGCATCCTCGGCCTTCTCTTCAGCGGCCTTCTTCTCCTCCTCGGTCTCCGGCAGGGCGTCCTCGTCGTTGATGCTCTTGAGGGCCTTGCCGTCATACTCCCGGATGGTCTGCATGCAGAACTCGTCCACGTCCTCGGTGAGATAGAGGATCTCGTAGCCCTTGTCCAGAATCCGCTCCGCCTGGGGCAGCTTGCTCAGCTTCCCGGCGTCCTCGCCCACGGCATAGTAGATGAAGGTCTGATCCTCCTTCATCCGCTCCTTGTAGGCGGCCAGGGTGGTGGGCTTTTCGTCGTGGGAGGAGGGGAACAGCAGCAGGTCGAGGAGCAGATCCTTGTGGGTGCCGTAGTCGCTGACCACGCCGTACTTGATCTGACGGCCAAAGGCGTTCCAGAACTGCTGATACTTCTCGCTGTCCTCCTTCTGCAGCCGCAGAAGCTCCGACTTGATTTTCTTCTCCAGATTGGTGGAAATCACCTTCAGCTGACGGGTGTGCTGCAGAAGCTCACGGGAGATGTTGAGGCTCACATCCGGGGTGTCCACCACGCCCTTCACGAAGCGAAAGTGTTCCGGCAGCAGATCGCCGCACTTGTCCATGATCAGAACGCCGCTGGAGTAGAGCTGCAGGCCCTTCTCATACTCCCGGGTGTAGAAATCGTAGGGAGTGTGGCCGGGGATGAACAGCAGTGCCTTGTAGCTGACGGCGCCCTCGGCGTCCACCTTGATGGTGGCGAGAGGGGCCTGGTAGTCGCCGAACTTGTCCTGATAGAACCGGTCGTACTCCTCCTGCTGTACGTCCTTCTTGGGCCGCTGCCACAGGGGCACCATGGAGTTGAGGGTGTCTGTCTCTGTGTAGGTCTCCCACTCCGGCTTATAGTCCTCCGGGGCGTCGGCGGGCTTCTCCTTCATCCGCTCCTTCTCCACCTCCATGGTGATGGGGTAGCGGATGTAGTCGCTGTACTTCTTCACCAGGCGCTGAATGCGGCTTGACTCCAGGTACTGGCTGTACTGCTCCTCCTCGCTGTCGGGTTTGATGTGGAGGATGATGTCAGTGCCTACGGTGTCCTTTCCGCAGGGCTCGATGGTGTAGCCGTCGGCGCCGGAGGACTGCCACCGCCAAGCGGTGTCGCTGCCATAGGGGCGTGTGATGACGGTGATCTCGTCGGCCACCATGAAGGCGGAGTAGAAGCCCACGCCGAACTGTCCGATGATGTCGGTGTCGCCGCTTTCCTCCTCCTTGTCCCCCCGGGCCTTGGCCAGCTCCTCCTTGAACTGGAGGGAGCCGCTGCGGGCGATAACGCCTAAGTTGCTCTCCAGCTCCTCCGCCGTCATGCCGATGCCGTTGTCGCTGACGGTGAGGGTCCGGGCGTCCTTGTCTACGCTGAGGTGGATCTTGAAGTCGCTGCGGCTCATGCCCACGCCGTCGTCGGTGAGGGCCTTGTAGGCCAGCTTGTCCACGGCGTCGGAGGCGTTGGAGATCAGCTCCCGGAGAAAGATCTCCTTGTGGGTGTAGATGGAGTTGATCATCAGATCCAAAATCCGCTTAGACTCTGTCTGAAATTCCTTTTTTGCCATAAAATGGCCTCCCTTTATATGATCAATTTTTTGAAAACAAAGTTTTAGCACTCAAAATACCTGAGTGCTAATCTATCTTACCCCAGCGGAAGGAAAAAAGCAAGAGGGTTCATAAAAATGTTACAAATCCCAAGAGGGCTTTACATGGAATTTCCTTGTGGTAGGGTGGAGGACGTGGTATGATAAAAAAGAACAGACATGCCGCGAAGGGGCGGCGGAACGGAGGCTAACTGCATGGAAGCGCTGCGGGGGAAAAAGGGATTTATCTGTGATATGGACGGTGTGATCTACCACGGAAACCGTCTGCTGCCCGGGGTGAAGGAGTTTGTGGACTGGCTGTACCGGGAGGACAAGCGGTTTTTGTTCCTCACCAACTCCAGCGAGCGCTCCCCCAAGGAGCTGCAGCAGAAGCTGGCACGGATGGGGCTGGAGGTGGATGAGAGCCACTTTTATACCAGCGCCTTGGCCACGGCCCGGTTTCTCAGCACCCAGGCGCCGGGATGTACCGCCTATGTGATCGGAGCGCCGGGGCTCTTCAACGCTCTCTACGATGTGGGGATCACCATGAACGACGTAAACCCGGATTATGTGGTGCTGGGGGAGACCCAGACCTACAACTATGACAATATCGTCAAGGCGGTGCAGCTGGTGCGCCAGGGGGCCCGGCTCATCGGCACCAATCCGGATATGACCGGTCCCAGTGAAAACGGCATTGTTCCTGCATGCCGTGCTTTTGTGGCTCCCATCGAGCTGGCCACAGGGAAGAGCGCCTATTTTGTGGGCAAGCCCAATCCGCTGATGATGCGCACCGGCCTTCGGATGCTGGACGTCCATTCCGACGAGGCGGTGATGATCGGGGACCGGATGGATACGGACATGATCGCCGGCATCGAGACGGGCCTTGACACGGTGCTGGTGCTCTCCGGCGTCACTACCCGGGAGGAGATCGAAAACTATCCCTACCGGCCCCGGCTGGTGCTCAATGGGGTAGGGGACATCCCGGCGGAAAAATAGCAGAAGACCAAAAGAACCCCTGCAGCACCTTCTTCCGGTGCTGCAGGGGGTTATTTATTTTGTGCGCTCCAGATATTCCGACAGACGCTCCAGCAGAGCGGAGGCAATATACCAGGCTGTCTCGTAGCGGACAAAGGACAGGGTGTTCCGGTCCCACAGAATCCGCAGCTGGGGCGGAAACTCCTCGTCCCCCTCCCAGAACTGGAAGACCACTGGAAAGAAGGGAAATACATCCAGGATGTACCCTACGTCCCCCACCGGAAAGGACTGGCCGCCCATGTCCCGGCACGCTGCCGAGAGGGCCTCTGTGTGTCCGGAGAATTTGGCCTCGTAGGAGGCATGAAACGGGCCCTCTCCCACGCCGGGGTGGTGGATGCCCAGGTCGTTGATGGTCCGCCACTGACCGGACAGTTCTCCGGCCTCCTCCCGGCACAGAGCGTCAAAAATGGAGAGATAGGCGTTGAAATCTGCCTCCCCGCCGCCGTCCGCCCGGATGATCTCCCCAGTGACAGTGGAGATTTTATAAAGCCGGTGAAGGAAGGAGATCAGAAGATGGTCCCCCTCCCGTCGGAGGTGGAACCGCTGGACGATGGCCTCCGGGTCCCATTGGAGAAACTGCTTTCTGGCAGCGGCGATCTGCAGATCATAGTTGGAGATTTTCTCCGCCATCGTTATCCCTCCCAGCCGCCGGCCACGGTGTTGAGGATATTCTCCCGGGCCAGGCGGACATGGCGCACCGCCAGATCTTCTGCCTGCCGGGCGTCCCCTGCCGCCAGGGCCCGGAAAATATCCTGGTGCTCCTGGGCGGAGGCCCGGGCCCGCTGGTTGATGGACACCGACTGCCGCCGGTGGCGCTGGAGCTTCTTGTTCAGCATCACCAGCTCCTTTTCAAATACCCGGCTGCCGCAGGCGGCATAGATGGTCTCATGGAACCGGCTGTCCGACTCCAGGATTTTGTCGGGCATCTGCCGGTCCACATAGAATTCCTGCAATGTCACAATCTCATCCAGCTCCTGAAGCTGCTGACGGGTAATGTGGGCGCAGCAGCGGGCGGTGGCCAGTCCCTCCAGCCGCTCCCGGATGTCCAGAATGTCCATCAGGTCCTCCCGCGTGATGCCCACCACCACGATGCTCTTCCCCTGGCTCTCCACCAGATCGTCCTGCTCCAGCCGCCGCAGCGCTTCCCGCACCGGCGTCCGGCTCACCTTTAACTTGTCGCTGAGTTTCAGCTCAGTGAGGATATCCCCCCGCTGATAGACGCCGCTGAGAATATCCCGCTCCACCTGCTCATAGACGATATCCGCCAGAGAGGTGACTTTCGTCATGGCCATACGGCACCTCTTAGAAACGGAAGCGGCCGGGGGCCAGCTCCTCGATCTTTTCTTCCAGCTCCGAGCGGGACAGAGTGTTCTGACGGCCGCCCTCGTACTCAGCGTCCACCCAGCTCTTCAGCTGTGTGACCAACGGATCGTTCTTGTCTACCAGCTCCTCATCCCGGAGGGCGTAGTTCTGATTGATCCAGTAGGCGATGCCCGCAAGGCCGGAGGTTTTGCTGACCATCACTGTGGCCGGGCGCTTCAGCAGCTTTTCCGTGTCGAAGATGTTGTAGATCTCCGCGTCCTTCAGAAGGCCGTCGGCGTGGATGCCTGCCCGGGTCATGTTGAAATTCCGGCCCACAAAGGGGGTGGAGTCGGGAATCTCATAGCCGATCTCCCGGCGGAAGTAGTTGGCGATGTCGGTGATGGCGGTGGTGTCCATGCCGTCCAGAGTGCCCCGGAAGGCGGCGTACTCGAAGACCATGGACTCCAGGGGGATGTTGCCGGTGCGCTCGCCGATGCCGAGAAGGGAACAGTTTACCGCTCCCGCTCCGTACAGCCAGGCGGCGCTGGCATTGGCGGTGGCCCGGTAGAAATCGTTGTGGCCGTGCCACTCCAGAAGCTCGCTGGGCACGTCGGCGTAGTGGTTGAGGCCGTAGATGATGCCGGGGACGCTGCGGGGCAGGGCCACCTCACTGTAGGGAATGCCGAAGCCCATGGTGTCGCAAGCCCGGATCTTCACGGGAATTCCCGCCTCCCGGCTCAGCTCCTGCAGCTCATTGACGAAGGGCACCACAAAGCCGTAGAAATCCGCTCTCGTCACGTCCTCCAGGTGGCACCGGGGCATGACGCCGGCGGAGAAGGCCTCCTTCACCGCACCCAGGTACATGTCCATGGCCTGGCTGCGCTTCATCTTCAGCTTCTTGAAGATGTGGTAGTCCGAGCAGCTGGTGAGCATGCCCGTCTCCTTGATGCCGAGGTCCGCCACCAGCTTGAAGTCCTCCTTGCTGGCCCGAATCCAAGTGGTGATCTCCGGGTAGCGCAGCCCCAGATCCCGGCAGCGCTCCAGGGCCTCCCGGTCCTTCTTGCTGTAGACGAAAAACTCCGACTGCCGCACGATGCCTTTGGGGCCGCTGAGGCGGCTGAGGAGCTTGAAAAGATCCACGATCTGCTGCACAGAGTAGGGCTCCATGGACTGCTGCCCATCCCGGAACGTGGTGTCGGTGATGAAAATCTCAGCGGGCATGGACATAGGCACACGGCGATGGTTAAAGGGAACCTTGGGCACCTCGTCGTAGGCGTAGATATCCCGATAGAGAATGGGCTCCTCCACATCCTGGAGCTGGTACTTGTAGGACTTCTGCTCCAGCAGATGGGTGGCGTTGGACAGTTCGAGCATGGGATGCACCTCCTTGTATAATTGTATGCAATTGTACATGGTGTACCCCGTGCTGTCAACCTTTTTTGAGATCGAAATAATTTTTATTTTTCGGGCAAAAAAATAAGAACTCCCCGCGTTGGCCGTGCGTACCTCGTTATAACCTGCACGATTCAAGGCAGGTGGGTTGCCTCCAACGGGCTTTATCACTTCCAACTTCCAACCGCAGACAGCAGTCGGGAGGCCTGCGAACCACCAATTGATCTGGCATCCCGTATAACGAAATGTGGGTTAAAAAAAGATACGTCACGCACCACGCAGGGAGATCTGTACATATTCCCGCGGGACTTTTATTTTGTGCTACTATTATGGGAACCTTTTGGGGAAAATATCGTCTAAAGCGGAGAGTGGGAAAAATTACTCCTCCTCATCCTCGAAAAGGCGCTCCATAAACAGGTTGTACATCTCCTGCAGCTCCTCGTCGGAATCCAAGGTGGACAGCAATTGCTCTCCGTTTTCCTCGATCTCCTTGAGAATGATCAGGCCGTAGTCCTCGTCGTCCTCGGAGGCGCCCTCCTCCACTGTGGGGAAGAATGCCATGTACGTCACGCCGTTGTGCTCCATGGCGTCCATGAATTCCAGCTCGATGTCGTTGCCGTCCTCATCGGTGATGGTGATAAAGTCGGGGCCAAAGGCTTCACTCATATTGTAAGTCCTCCTTGTGGGCTGTGACTCTATTGTAGCGTGCTTCCCGGAAAATTGCAAGTCCCCCGGTGACGAAATTCTGAAGGAGTGTCTCCAATGAACGCCCCATGCTTTCTGCCGGCCGGGATTTTCAGGGAAAATAGGCCTTTTCTTCTGAGGCGGGCTGTGGTACAATACAATATGATTGCGACCTGGGGAGGGGAGATTTTTCCGTTCTCAGGGGTGTTTTGGAAGTGAGAAGATTATTAAAAGAAGGAGGTTTCCGTTATGGAGAATCATCAGGGGCGGCGCGTGGAGCACAAGCAGACTCCCTCCGCTTCCCAGAACCGGAAACGCCGGAAGAGAAGAAATCCGCGCCGCACCGCGGCCACTGTGGGCAAGGTGCTGGGTACACTGTGCCTGATCGGCGTGTTATCCATCGGGATCTTTGCCTGGATCTTCATGCAGTATGTGAAGACCACCCTGGCACCGGATCTGAATATCGATTTAGACGACTTTACCATGAACCTGTCCTCCGTGATCCTCTATGAGGACGACAACGGCCAGTGGCAGGAGCTGGAGACGCTGTTCGGCACGGAAAACCGCATCTGGGTAGACTATGAAAATATCCCCAAGTACGCCTGGCAGGCCGCTGTGGCCATCGAGGACGAGCGCTTCTTTGAGCACCACGGCGTGGACTGGAAACGCACCGGCGGTGCGGTGGTAAATATGTTCTTCGGCATGAGGAACACCTTCGGCGGCTCCACCATCACCCAGCAGGTGATCAAGAACCTGACGGAGGAGGATTCCGTCACCGTCAAGCGGAAGGTGACGGAGATCTTCCGGGCTTTGGAGCTGGAGAAGAAATATGACAAGGAGGACATCCTGGAGGTGTACCTCAACAAGGTGTTCTTCGGCTCCAGCGCCTACGGTATCGGCGCCGCTGCCAAGACCTACTTTGGCAAGGAGGTTCAGGACCTGACCCTGGCGGAGTGCGCCAGCATCATTGCCATCACCAATAACCCATCCAAATACAATCCCCTCCTCTCCTCGAAGATTATTTCCCACGACACTGGGAAGAAGGATAAGAACGGCGACATTATCTACGAGGACTGGACTTGCACCCAGTGGAATAAGTACCGCCAGGAGCTGATCCTCGACAAAATGCTGGAACTGGGTATGATTGACCAGGAAGAGCATGACGCGGCTGTGGCGGAGAAGCTCATCTTTGTAGGCACGCCCGAATATGAGGCGCTCCATGGCGATCCCAATGCGGAGGAGGAGGAATCCACCGATACCGGCGCATGGTCCTACTTCGTGGATCTGGTCTTTGAGGATGTGAAAGAGGCCCTCATGGACGAGTTCGGTTATTCCGCCGAGACCGCTGTGGACCTCATCTACAATGCCGGCTACCGGATCTATGCCACTGTGGACCCGGAGATCCAGGAGATCGCCGAGAGCGTCTATGAGGATGTGAGCAACCTCGATTATCAGGCGCCAAATGGGGACCAGCTCCAGTCGGGCATCACCATTATGGACCCCTACAACGGTTATGTGGTGGCCTCGGTGGGCGGCATCGGGGAGAAGACCGGCAAGCGGACGCTGAGCTACGCCACCGCCAAGCGGCCCTGCGGTTCCGCCATCAAGCCGCTGTCGGTGTACGGCCCCGCCATTGAAAACGGGGTCATCACGCCCGCCTCCGTCTATGACGACTACCCCTTAGAGCTCAACAGCCGGGGCACTGGAGGCTATCCCAAGAACGATCCCTCCCGCTACCGGGGTCTCGTGACCTTGAGTACAGCGGTGAAATACTCCGTCAACACCGTGGCGGTGCGGGTGATCCAGGAGCTTGGGTATGCCACCAGCTACGACTATATGGTCAATAAGCTGAACTTTGGCCTGGCGCCCCAGGATCTGGCAGAGGCTCCCCTGGCCATGGGCGGCTTCACCTACGGCGTCAGCACGCAGGAGATGGCGGCGGGTTACTGCGCCTTCATCAACGACGGCATCTACACCAAGCCCCGCACCTTTATCCGCATTGAGGACGACAACGGCAACGTGATCCTGGACAATGAGGCGGAGAGCTGGGTGGCCTTCAGCGACACCACCGCCTACCAGATCAACAACCTCCTCAAGGAGGTCATGCAGAGCGGTACCGGTACCCTGGCACGGATCAGCGGCATGACCACCGCCGGTAAGACCGGTACCACCAGCGACAACTTTGACCGCTATTTTGTGGGTTACACCCCCTACTACTGCGCCGCGGTGTGGGTGGGCTACGGCTACAACCGTACGGTCCGGGTCAATGGCGGAAACCCGGCGGCCATCCTCTGGTACAAGGTGATGAGCCAGGTCCATGAGGGGCTGGAGAACAAGGATTTCAACACCCCCTCCAGCGGGCTGGAGACCATCACCGTGTGTACCAAGAGCGGTCTCAAGCCGGGGGAGGGCTGCCCCACCCAGAGGGTGACCATCACCGCCGGCAACGGCCCCACTGAGACCTGCACCATGCACGCCACTGTGGAGGTCTGTACTGAGAGCGGCCAGCTGGCCGGAGAGTTCTGTCCGGCGGAGTGCCGGGAGACCCGCACCGTCTGCACCTACGAGCGCAAGGTGGTCTATCTGCCCACCGGCGCCACCACCATTGACTCAGAAACCGGGGAGTCGGTTGTTACCGGTACGCCCATCCTGGCGGAGGACAGCGACCAGATGCTGTCGTCCCTCCAGGCGGGAGGCACCTGCACGGTCCACACGGAGCCTGTAGTCGATCCCAATAATCCCCTTGATCCCAACGATCCCAATTATGATCCCAACAACCCGGATCAGACGGTGGATCCCAATGATCCTGATTATGATCCCAATAATCCGAATCCGCCGGTGGACCCTGGAACGGATCCCGGCACGAACCCGGATACTCCGGAGACACCGGATGAACCCAGCGAACCTAACGTGCCGGATGAACCGGGCGGCGACAACCTGGGAGACTGGCTGGGCGGCCTTCTGGGGAACTGAGATCCTTTTTTCTGCGGCAAAGCTGCCGGAGCGGTCTGTTGGCCGTCCCGGCAGCTTTTTGCTGCAAAAAAACAGGCTGGAACCCTTTTGGGGCGATCCAGCCTGCTTTTTGATACACTTATTTTATAGTGTGCCGGGGATTCTTGCATGAAACAGGTCAGGCCTTTCCCAACCGCTTCAGCATGGTCTTCTTCACCGCACGGAGAATATTCTCATAACCGGTGCAGCGGCAGAGGTGGCCGGAGAGGAGCTTACGAAGTTCGTCGTCGGTATACTCCTTCCCGCTCTCTAAAATTTCCACGGCGGTCATGATGAAGCCGGGGGTGCAGAAGCCGCACTGGATGGCGGCCTCATCGATGAAGGCCTGCTGGATGTCGCTGAGTTCTCCGTTGGGACCCATAAGGCTCTCTAAGGTGCGGATGTTCTTGCCGTCCGCCCAGGCGGCCAGATAGAGGCAGGAGTTGTAGCACTCTCCGTCGATGATCACGTTGCAGGCGCCGCACTCGCCCACCTCGCAGCCCTTCTTCACACTGGTGAGACGAAAATCGTTGCGGAGCATGTCGGTAAGACTGGCGCGCACATCTACCATCTGCTCTACTTCTTTGCCGTTGATGGTGCAGTGAATCAATTTGAACTGGGTACTCATGCCATCACACCTCCCGCCAGTTTGATGGATTCCACAAGGCAGCGCCGGGCCATCTCCACGGCGATGTGCTGCCGGAAGGCCTTTCCGGCACGCCAGCTGTCACGGGGGTGGATATCCTCCAGCACCGCGGCGGCAAAGGCGTCCACAGCCTCCGCTGTCAGGGGCTTCCCCTGGGCCGCCGCCTCGGCGGTAGGGGCCCGCATGGGGATGGGGCCTGCCACGCCGTAGCCGATCCGGGCTCTCTGGATGGTCTTCTTATCCCCGCTCAGCACCACGTTGACGCTGCAGCCGGTGGTGGCGATATCCATGGCGTTGCGCATGGCATATTTGATATAGTGGCCAAAGCAGTTTTCATAGCTCGCCTTGGGGATGAGAATGGCGGTCTGGATCTCGTCGGGGTGGATGTCCACCTTCCCGGCCCCCAGGTAGAAGTCCTGGATGGGCAGGCGGCGGACGCCGTCCTTGCCGGTGAGTTCGATGATGGCGTCCCAGGCGAAGAGGGTGGAGGCGCTGTCGGCGCTGGTGACGCCGTTGCAGGTGTTGCCGCCGATAGTACCGGCGTTGCGGATCTGGGGACCGCCGATGGTATCTACCGCCTCTCCCAGGACGTTGATGTATTTTTGGATGATGGGGTCTTTCGTAATATGGCTGAAGCTGGTGAGGGAGCCGATGCGGATGTTCTCCTCCTCGTCTAAGGAGACGCCCCGGAGCGCGTCGATGCCGTAGATGGAGATAAGCTCCTTTCCGGCCCGCTTGCCCTCCCGCATCTGCACCAGCACGTCGGTGCCGCCGGCGATGATCTGGGCCTCGGGGTGCTGGAGCCGCAGCTCCACGGCGTTCTCCACGCTCTGGGCCTCATACAGCGCTTTCAAATCATACATGGTCGCGTCGCTCCTTTCTCACAGGATGCCTTCTTCGCTGAAGCGGGCGAAGAGGGCCTGGGGGTTCATGGGGGCCTTGTACATGGCCACGCCGGTGGCCTGCAAAATGGCGTTTCGGATGGCCGGAGCCGGGCTGCAGGCCGGGGGCTCACCCAGGGCCTTTGTGCCGTAGGGGGAGGTGGGTTCCGGGTTTTCCACAAATTCCGCCTGCAGGTGGGGGTGGTCCATGAAGGTAGAGAGCTTGTAGTCCAGCAGGTTGTTGTTGAGAGGCCGGCCGGTCTTCTGGTCAAAGAGCAGCTGCTCGCTGAGGCCGTAGCCAATACCCATGGACATGCCGCCGTGGACCTGGGCCTCCGCCAGGGCGGGGTTGATGAGGGCGCCGCAGTCGTGGACGTTGACAATATTCAAAAGCTTTACCTTGCACATGGGGATGTCCACCTCCACCTCTGCAAAGGTGCAGCCGAAGGAGTAGGCGTTGTTCTTGATCTGGTAGGTGCTCTCGGCGGTGAGATGCTCGCTGTGGGTAAGGCTGTAGAGAGCCTCGGTGGCCAGATCGCCTAAGGTCATCAGCTCCCGCCCGTCGCTGATGCGGATGATCTTCCCGTCAATGAGGTCCAGGTTAGACCGGGTCTGCCGAGTCAGCTCCACAGCATAGGAGAGAATGCGCTCCTTCAGAAGCTGGCCGGTCTGGCGGATGGAAAAGCCGCCGATGTAGGTCTGCCGGGAGGCGTAGGCGCCGGTGCCGAAGGGAGTGACGTCGGTATCCTGGGTGGATACCATATGGACGTCCTCAAAGGGGATACCCACGGCGTCGGCGGCCATCTGGGCGTAGGCGGTGTCGCATCCCTGGCCGATTTCCGTCTCGCCGGTCTGGACCTGGATGGAGCCGTCCTGGTTGAGGACCATGCGGCAGGAGGAGGACTCCAGGGAGATGGGCCAGACGGCGGTGTTGTACCAGAAGAGAGCCATGCCGATGCCCCGGCGTACGGGACCGGTCTGGTTCTGATAAGCCTTCCTCTTCTCGGCGTAGCCGATGGCCGCCATGCCCTTGTCCATGACCTGGTTGAAGGTGTCGAAGTAATTCTCGTTCTTGCTGAAGCCGTCCTTGAAGCCCACCGGCATCACCACCTGACGGCGGTATTCCACCGGGTCACGGCCAAGGGCACGGGCCACATCGTCCAAGTGGGACTCCCCGGCCCACATGGCCTGAGGAATGCCGTAGCCCCGCATGGCGCCGGCGGCGGGCATGTTGGTGTACACCGTCCAGGCGTCGCCCTCAATGTTGGGACAGGGGTAGAGCTGGGGGAAAGCGTTGACGCCCTTGGCGTTGACGCCGTGGCCGTGGGAGGCGTAGGCCCCCTGGTTGGAAAAGGCCTCGATCTTCCGGGCGGCAAAGGTGCCGTCGGGCCGGACCCAGGAGATGATGTGGGTGCGGATGGCGTGGCGGACCCGGTTGCAGACGAAGGTCTCCTCACGGCTGCAGTCGATTTTCACCAGGCGGCCGCCCAGCTGGGTGGTGAGCCAGGCGCACAGGGGCTCATAGAGGGCGTCCTGCTTGTTGCCAAAGCCGCCGCCGATGTAGGGCTTGATGAGCCGCACCTTGCCCCAGGGGATGCCGAGGGCCTGGCCGCAGACCCGGCGGACGATGTGGGGGATCTGGGTGGAGCTGGTGACGATGACCCGCCCCGCCTCCATGTGGGCGGTGCAGATGTGGTTTTCAATGTGGCAGTGCTGGACGGTGGGGGTGTCGTACCAGCCCTCCACCTTGATGAGGCCGGGCTCCTGAATGGCCTTCTGGTAGTCGCCGTTGCGGATTTCCGTGTGACCCAGGATGTTGCCGGGGAACTCCTCGTGGATCTGGGGGGCGTCCGGCTCCATGGCCTTCTGCACATCCAGCACAAAGGGATATTCCTCATAGGTGACCTTCACCAGACGGGCGGCCTGGGCTGCGGCTACCTCGTCCTCCGCCACCACCACGGCCACGTCGTCGCCGTAGAAGCGGACGTGCCGGTTCAAAAGCAGCCGGTCGGCCACGTCCTGGTGGTGCGGATCGGTGGACCAGGGATGGCCCGCGGTGGGGAAGGGGATGTCGGGGACGTCAAAACAGGTAAAAATCCTGACTACGCCGGGGACCTGAAGCGCTTCATCGATGTCCACCGCGGTGACCAGACCGTGGGCCACGGTGGAATGGACAATGCGGGTTACCAGGGCTTCCCGGCCGCACAGATCGTCGGTATATTTGGCCCGTCCGGTGGCCTTGTCAAAGGCGTCCACGCGGATCTTGCTCTGGCCGACTTGCTTGCTCATAGCGGCTCCTCCTTTTCTGAAAGCGTGCGCTGGGTTGTGTTTTTGGCGAGAAAATTCGCCAAATCTTCTCTGATTGTTGTTATTATAGCACAAAAATTTTTAGGTGTACAGAAGAATTGTGTGGCACCGTAGTATTATTTTAAGAATACCGAAAGGGGGAGCGTTGTCAAGGAGAAAAAGATTGGGTATACTACAAGAAAAAAGGGGGAAGGGCGAATGGAGAAACTGCGGATTGGCTGTGTGGTGATGGCGGCGGGGCAGTCCCGGCGGTTCGGCGGGGACAAGCTCAGGGCGGTACTGGAAGGAGAGACGCTGCTGGAGCGGGCCCTGGAGGCGGTACCGGCGGAGGAGTTCTGCCGGGTGGTGGTGGTCGGCCGGGGAGCGGTCCTGGAGCGGGGGGCGGCCCACGGCTTTGAGACGGTGGAAAACGACAGACCGGAGGAGGGACTGAGCCGCACAGTGCGTCTGGGCCTGGAGCGGCTTCTCGACTGCGACGGAGTGCTCTTTCAGGTGGCGGACCAGCCCCGGCTCCGGCGGGAGACGGTGGCGGCGCTGACAGCGCTGTGGAGGGCTCACCCCGACAAGATCGTGGGACTCAGCCACCGGGGAATCCGGGGAAACCCCTGTCTGTTTCCTCACCGTTTTTTCCGGGAGCTTCTGCAGCTGGAGGGGGACACCGGGGGAGGGAAGGTGATCCGGGCGCACACGGAGGACCTCCTTACCATGGAGGCGCCGGAGGAGGAGCTTCTGGATGTGGATGACCGGGAGACCCTGGCACGTCTCGCAAAGGAGCAGGGGGAGGCGCAGCACTGATGCAGCGCCCACAAAGGCAGTCCCCCGCAGGACCGTTGAGGTCTGCGGGGGGCCGCTTTTTCTATAGAGCGCCTTCTAATTTGAGAAGAAATTTTTTCACCTCCAGCCCTCCGCCGTAGCCCACCAGGGCGCCGCCTGACCCGATGACCCGGTGGCAGGGGATAAGGATGGAGATGGGATTTCTGTTGTTGGCCATGCCCACCGCCCGGCAGGCCCGGGGGTTTCCAATGGCGGCGGCGATCTCCCCGTAGGTCCGGGTCTCCCCGTAGGGGATCTGCCGAAGGGCCTCCCATACCGACAGCTGGAAGGGCGTTCCGACGGGGCCCAGCGGAACGGTGAAGGTCCGCAGCTTTCCGGCGAAGTAGGCTGCCAGCTCCTCCTCGCACTGGCGGAGCACCGCCGTGTCCGCCTCCGCCGGTTCTCCCCGGCGGCCAAAGAGCACGGCGCACACCGCCTCCCCGTGGCTCTGGAGGGTCAGCGGTCCCACCGGGGACGTCATCACACGAATGGCCATGGCAATTCCTCCCTTGCGATACATTCTCTATCAGTATAGCAGAGGGAATGCCTAAGCGCAACCTCAGATGCCCAGCATGGTGTATACCTTTCGCCGGGTGAAGCGATAGAAGCCGTAGAGCATGCCGCTGCCGGCAGCTACCACCAGAAGGCAGGCCGTCATTCCGGCCAGCTCGCCGGAGGTCCACCCCGCCGGGTCGCCGTTGAAGTAGAGGATCATGGTGTAGAGGGCGTATATGGCCGCGGTTCCTACCAGGGAGGGGGTGAAGAATACCCGGCTGATCTGGCTGCGGGCCGTTTCCCGAAGATAGTTCCGGGAGGCCCCCAGGCGGCCCAGGTCCTCATACATCTGCCGCCCCGTCAGGGCCACGGTGAGGCTGCGGGTATAGGAGATGACCAGTACGGCGGCAAAGCAGATGAGGGCGATGAAAATAAACAGCATCAGGAACACCGCCATGGTGCGGACAAAGTCGTTTTGATCCAGCACACGGAAGTGGGGCATGTAGGCCCAGTAGTTTCGAAACTCCGAGCTGTCCCGCTGGCCGTAGTCAATGGTGGTGAAGCCGGATTGGGCAAGGTATTCCGGGTCCAGGAAGTAGTAGCCCTCCTCCGCTATGTTCCGCTGGCGGACCACCGGGTCCCAGGCGTCGTAAACCTCCACCTCCTCACCGGACCGGTCCACGATCTCGTAGAAGAGAGCCTTGGCGAAGTAGTAGGTGTCTTCGCAGTTCTCCACGTTGAAAAAGACCATCTCCTCCCGCCACGTCTCCGGGAGACCCTCGGTGATAGCGGCGTAGTCGCCGTCGTCCAGGATAAAGCGGCCAAAGAGCATATCATTTTTCTGCCCCTCTGCCGCCCTGACGGAGAGGGTTTTGCCGGTGACGACGTTGGTCACCAGGGAGATCTGGTCGGTGAACACACCGTTGCCGTTTCCGTCCCGGTCAAAGACGCCGGAGACGGTGCCGGGGACAAGATCCAAGGTATCCCCGGTGAGGGTGTTCCAGGCGCTCTCGGAGAGGAAGAGTTCACTGCGCTGGAGCGTCAGGTACACCTCCTCCCAGGTGGTGCCCAGGGGCCCCTCCGTCTCCACCTGGTCTGCGCCGTCCACCCCCAGGCGGGCCATGGGGGCCTCCGCCCAGGAGGTGATGGTGACGCCGCGCTCCTTTGCCAGTGTCCGGACCTCTGCCTCCCGGGGGACGTTCTGGTCGGAGCGGTAGTGGTAGGCGTAGTCAACGGGCCGCTCCTCAATGGACAGAGCGTTTCCAACCCCCAGCATGGGGGCATAGAAGGCGGCAAAGTAGGCCCCTGCCAGCAGCACGGTGATCACCAGCATGTTCCGCACTGTCTGACGGCCCTGGAACTTCATCATGCTGTTGGGGACCAGGTTGTGGTACCGGCTCCGGCCCCGCCGCCAGCCGTTGACCACCGTGTGGAGGAGCACCATGTAGAGCCCCGCAAACAGGGGCGCATAGAAAATGGCGGTAAGCCCCTCCGGCGGGTACCAGTGGAGCCGGGTGACAAAGAAGCCGGGGGCCATGTAGCCTAAAAACCCACCCAGCACCATGAGGAGAATCCCCACCCTGCCGTACCAGCTTTTGACCTCCCGAATGGGCTCACTGCGCCGGGCCTCGTTGACGATGTCGATGATGTTGGTGCGGCGGAGGAACCGCCGGGCCATGAGAAACACCATGGCAACGACAAAGAGAGAGAAGGCCAGAGCGAAGAGATAGGCCTGGGGATCGAGGGTCAGGCGCATCTGCTCTGTATCCACCACGAAAAGGCGAAACAGCTGCCACAGCCCCCAGGCCAGGGGCGTTCCCAGCAGGGCTCCGGCGGCGCAGGCGGAGAGGGAGATGAACCCCACATCCCGGTAGAGCATCCGCCGCAGCTGCCGCCGGGAGGCGCCCAGGGCCATGAGAATGCCGGTCTGCCGGGATTTTGCCCGGAAATAGAGGCCGGAGGCGTAGGTGGTGAAAGCCCCGCAGCCGATCACCGCCAGAACGAAAATCATCATCACCTGCTTGCGGCTGTCGCCCCCCTCCGGCAGCACCGTCAGCACTGTGGGGGAGCGCATCATGGTGACGTAGGCGGTGATGAGCAGCACCGAGAAGAAACAGCACAGCAGCAAAAGAAGGTCGTTTTTCCGGCCCTGGCGGCCCAGGGTCCGGTCCAAGTCACGCCAGGACCGCATCACTATCACCTCCGCTCATTTCCCGGATAGCCCTAAGGAGCCGGTCCTGGAAGGCGCCCCGGCTGTCTCCCCCACGGCTCAGCTGGTCGGATACCGTCCCGTCCTGCAGCAGGATCACCCGGTCGCAGAAGGAGGCGGCAAAGGAGTCGTGGGTCACCATGAAGATGGTGGCTCCCAATTCCCGCCGGGCCTGGAGAAAGGTCTCGATGACAGTGCGGCTGGACTTGGAGTCCAGGTTCCCCGTGGGCTCGTCGGCCAGGATGAGCAGGGGGTGGTTGATGAGGGCCCGGGCCACAGCGCAGCGCTGCTTCTCGCCGCCGGAGATTTCCGCCGGGTACTTGCCTTTGATGTGGCCGATGCCGAAGGCCTCGCACAGCTGGTCGGCGTACCGCTCCCCCTCATCGTCCACGCCTCCGGCGATGATCCGGGGCAGGAGAATGTTGTCCCGGACGGTGAGGCCGTCTAAGAGCATGAAATCCTGGAACACAAAGCCCAGCTTTCTGCTGCGGACCTTGGCCAGAGCCTCCTCCCCCAGATCCGCCAATTTTTCTCCGCCCAGGGTGATCTGGCCGCTGTCGGCGGCGATGTAGCAGGAGATGCAGTTGAGGAGGGTGGTTTTGCCGGACCCGGAGGGCCCCATCACCGCCGCAAATTCTCCCTGAGCCAGCTGAAGGCTGACGCCCTTCAGCACCGGAACCGGCTGGCCGCCTACCATGTAGGATTTTTTCAGGTTTTCCACATATAACATGGGTGTTCGCTCCTTTCCTTGGTGGCTCCAGCATACTCCGTCCGGGCTTTCCCGGGGAATGGGGCTGTCAAAATCGGAAGCGGAAACGGAACATTCTGCAAAGGAAGAAACCGGCTTGTCAAGTTTGGTCTCTCTCCCGTCAAGTTTGGCGGCGGTGGGGATTGAGGGGCGGCGGGGGATGTGCTACACTGGGAAGGACCTGAGAGGAGAGGAGGGAGCTTGTGCGTATCGGCATCTGCGACGATGCGGCGGCGGCCCGGGAGAGCCTGCGGCTTTTGTGCCTTGGCTACTTCCGGGAGGAGGAGCCGGTGTTTTTTGAGTTCTCCGGCGGCCGGGGGCTGCTGGGATGGCTGACGCGCCACCGGCGGGAGCTGGACCTTCTCTTTTTGGATATCGAGATGCCCGGTCTCAGCGGCATGGACACCGCAAGGAAGCTCAGGACCATGGACCGGGAGCTGCCTCTGGTGTTCGTCACCGGCTACGCCGACTACGTCTACCAGGGCTACGAGGTGGGAGCTGTGGGATACCTTATGAAGCCGGTGGACCGAAAGGATCTCTACGCCCTCCTTGCCCGGGTGGAGGAGGAGCGGCGGCGGCAAGCCCCGGACTACTATGTGATCCGAAACAGCGAGGGACTCTACCGCGTCCCCCGTCGGGAGATCCTCTACGCCTGCAGCGAGAAACGGCTGGTGTCGGTGGTGACGGCGGACCGGGCCTACGCCTTTTATGCCAAATTAGACGATGTGGCAAAGCAGCTGGGGCCGGAGTTCCTCCGCATCCACCAGCGCTACCTGGTGCGGATGGACCGGGTGGAGGCCATGGAGGGCAGCACCCTGCACATCGGCGGGGCGGCATTGCCGGTGAGCCGTTCCCTCCGCCAGAGCGTGTCCATGGCGCTGGCCCGCCACATGCTGGGAGAGGAGATGGAGGGATGAGTATACCGGGCGTAGTGTGGAGGATGTTCCTTCTGGCATGCAATGTGCTCTCCGCCCTGGCCGCCGGGCAGGTGCTGAACAAGTTCCTCATCCCCCGGCCCGGCTGGGGTTGGAGGCTCTTGCGGTACTTTACCATGATGGTGGCCATCAGCAATGTCATCTACATCGGGGACCCGGTGAACATCTGGTACGCCCTGCTGCCAGTGTTTGCCGCCCTCTTTTTTTCCTATCGGGGAAGTCCCACGGAGCGGCTGACCCTCTCCATGGTGTTCTACGCCCTGGCGACGACCCTCTCCGCGGTGATGGACGCCTTTCCCCGACAGCTGGACAGCTGGGGCGCTTTCCCCAATGTGTGCCGCTTGGCGGCCTGGGGCCTCATTTTGCTGGCGGTCCGCCGTCTGCTGCCCCGGGAACAGTACCCCCTTTCCACCCGGATGGCGCGGCTGGTGGGGATATTGGCGCTGCTGCCCCTGGCGGGAATCCTGGCGGCGGTGTCTCTCTCCCCCTACTATGTTGAAAGTCCTCTGCTGGCCTATGTGCTGCTACCATTCCTCCTCCTCTCCGCTTTGTCGCTCCTCTACACCGCCGCGGTGCTGGCGGACCAGGAGCGGCTGGAGCAGGAGGCCAGCCTTTTGAGCATGAGCCGGGCCTACTACCAGCAGTTGGAGGAGCAGCAGGAGCAGGTGCGGCGGCTGCGCCACGACATGGCCAACCACTTTACTGTCTTAGACGGTCTCTTAGAGGCGGACAGGGCGGGGGAGGCCTCCGCCTATCTCCACAGCCTCCAGCGGTCCCCTGGGCTTTTGAAGGGACGGCAGTTCTGTGAAAACCGGGTGGCCAATACAGTGCTGTGCGCCAAGGCGGCGGTGCTGGCGGCGGAGGAGGTGGACTTCACCGCCGATGCGGCGCTGCCGGAGGATCTGCCCTTGCCGGGGCCGGAGCTGGGCGCCCTTCTGGGAAATCTCCTGGACAACGCCTTGGAGGCATGCCGGAAGCTGCCCCCTGACAGCCGGTGGGTGCGCCTGACGGTGCGGGCGGACAGGGGTCTCCTGGCCCTCCGGTGTGTCAACGCCGCGGCGGCCGCGCCGGAGGAGCGGGAGGGGCGGCTTCTCTCCACCAAGGCCGAGCCGGGCCACGGTTTCGGCACGGAGACGGTGCGGGATATTGTCCGCCGCCGGGGCGGCACAGTGGAGTTTGCGCCCTCCCAGGGGCAGTTTTCCTGCATGCTGTGCCTGCCGCTCCATTAAAAACAAACCAGGGGCCGGCAAGGAAATGGCTGTCTCCTTGCCGGACCCTGGTTTTTGATGTTCTGACGGTGGTTTATCTGTCCTCTTTTGGCCGGCGGCGCGCCGCCGGCAGAACGTCAAAAAATGAGAAATCCCCGCAGAAGCACATATCCTGCGGGGAAAAGAAAACGCTCAAGCATCCAGCAGTTCTCCTTCATTGGCCTCCTCGGCGACGACCGCCTGGGACGGCAGCTCCTCCGGAAACTCCGCCAGCAGCACTGCCTGGGGCCAGTTGAGGGATACCTTGGCATGACGGCCCTTCTCCTGAGCAGTGTGTTCCAGAAGGTTCATCAAGTCCGTCAATACCTCTCGGGTGAGATATCCGCCCCGCCACTGGAAGAGAAACGGCTTCTTTTTTCGTACCGCCTGCCGGGCCCGGTTCTCCACCTCCTCCATCTTGGTGAAGGACAGCTTCTTCTGCCGGTAGAAGCTGCCGTCCCCGGAGCCGCAGGCGGGCATGGGATACAGCATGGGCTGGTGATCCCGAAGAATCTGCTGGTCGGAGAGGTTGAAGTAGTCGTGACGGATGAGGCCCTCCCGGCTGAGGCTGAGATCAAAGGTCACATCCAGATGGCGGTACACACCGCCGATTTTTACCACGTTCCAGGCGTGGCGGTATTTGATCCCCTTGTCCGGGGCGGCGTCGGAGATGGCGATGGCACACCAGATTCCCAGATTGTCGCAGAGGATCTTGGCGGACTTGGCGATGCCCTCGCACACCCCCACACCCTGGCCCAAGGGGCCGATGATCTCGTGGGAGTAGGGCTTTTTCAGCTTGTCATACCGGACGTTTTCACAGAGGAAATCGTGGATGTACTGCTCCCGCTCCGCCTCATTCATACTCTGGGCGGCCCGGCACAGCTTGGTTACCCGGGCGGACATGGCCTGCTGGTGGTCCCGGATCTTTCCCTTGTCAAAAAGGTACTGGGGGATCAGCTCCACATGATCGGCGTCCCGATAGAAGCGGTAGGAGAAGCCGGAGACATAAAAAATCTCCGGGCAGTCCAGCCGGAGCTGAAAGAACACGTCGTTGAGAGCGGCGGCGTCCAGCCGAAGCACCGGAAAGGAGGGGGAGAGGGCGGAAAAGCCGGTTTTCATCGCGTGATAGACGCTCTGCCGCTCCTTGTTCATGTGTTGACGGTAGTAGGCTTCCATGGCGACCTCCAATGGTTTTTTACCAGATGTGTGGATAACAGAAAAGGAAGGAAAGCGCCGTGGGAGGAATCCCGCGGCGCTTTCCCGATGAATTTGCTGCAAAAGTTGGCTCAATGGGCTGTCAGCTGCTCTCCCATGCGGACGCCCCACTGAAAGGCAAGGCCGGTGGTGAGCAGGAACAGGTTGACAAGGCCGTAACCGAAAAGAATACCGGTAAAAAGGCGCTTGCCGTTGGTGCTCTCATACCGGGTCAGGGACTGGACGCCGCCGTCGATCACCAGAGGGATCAGCAGCAGGGCGGACCAGAGAAGCCCTGGATGGATAAAGGCGTATAAAATTGCCGCTGCCAGAATCCCCACCAGCTCGCCGGTGCAGCGGGCGCAGATGGGAAAACGGGTGTTCCGGTAGTGAAAGGACCGGCTGTCCATGCAGTGGCAGCCGAAGAAAATGGGCAGCCATTTATAGAGCCAGGGGACCATGTCAATACATCAAGCTGGTGCCAATGCCGATCACAATGACCAGAATGTAGTAAATAACGCCAAGCCCCACACCTACCAGAGCGCCGATGCCGGCGGACTTGGCGGTCCGAGGCTTCTGATCCTTCCAGACCAGGAAGAGGATCAGGCCCACCAGGGGGATGCAGCAACCCAGAATGCCCCAGCCAATGCCGCCGTTGTCCACGGTGGGGGTGGGGTTGGGGTTATAGTTCGGGTTATAGTTGTTGTAGTTGGGGGCGGGGTTAGGATTGTTGTTCTGAGCAGCGCCGCAGGAGGGGCAGGAAGTTGCGTTGTCGTCGATCTGTGCGCCACAATTCTTGCAAAATGCCATAATTTTCTCCCTTTCTTTCCTTAGAATAATAGCATTGCAGCTATTACGGGCCTATTGTAGCGCATTTTGTCGAAGAAAACAAGTATAATGTAGCATAGAGTTTTGCGTTTTCCGGAAAGCTTGTTTGCAGGCCGGAGCCTGGCGGCGGAGATCAGAAAGCTGTTGGTGTGACCAGCGAGTGTAAGAAGCGGAGACCTTGATCTGGCAGTCTTCGTGGACAACATCGCACAAAATCAGATCCGATGAAACGGACAGAGGGCGGATACTATCTGCGAATGTATCGAGAGACGGCATTTTTTTTGCCCCGTTCCACCGCTCTGATATAATTTGTGCCCAACCTATGAACCCAAGTTCTATTGCAATACCTCCTAATTAGCGCCGCGAACAATATAAACACCGGTTAGCAGGAGTTGAGTATCATCAAAAAATTATGTATAATGACAGCATGCATATCTCAGTTGAGTACCGATAGGAAACGAAGCGGCAGACGGTACAATAAAAAACATCTGATTTTTGTGCAAGACGGCGCGTCCGGCAGAAAGTGAGTTGATTTTTTTGTATTTTCCTGACGATATGAATTTTCAATATTTTTTCTTTTCTGCATACATAGGAGATTTTCTGCAGGTGATTCCTGTTGCTCTGCTGGCCTGTATTATGTATGCTGTTTATAAGAAGAGAAAATTTCCCAGCCAATCGATTTTATCCATGATACCGCCATCGCTGTTTGTCGGCTATTTGGCGGCTCTGTTGGCGCTGACCCTCTTCTCGGAAATGCTCGGGGACGCCTACTACGTTCTCTTTTATCATCGGTTGCCCTGGCCAGTGGGTGAGGGCGGATACCAATGGTTTTCCTTTATCTATAATTTTGAAATCCGTTTTACCCAAGGGGTGAGTGCAGAGAATCTGGGGAATATCATGCTGTTCCTGCCGTTTGGAATTCTGTACCCGCTGTTTCGTCCCCAAAGCACCTGGATAAGGACGCTGCTGATGGGCATTGCAACCTCGCTTATTATTGAAAACATACAGCCGTTTATGGACCGCAGCTTCGATATCAATGATATTATTTTAAATTCGGTCGGCGTTGCAGTGTCAACGGTGATTTTCTTCTCCCTGCGCCGCTTGTTCGGAAAGAGAAGGCATCGCTGAGAAAAGGAACGCTGCACCCTGACCCAAGGAGCCACACAAAACAGCAAGGAGGAACCCATTATGAACGACGAAACGGAAGTGACCCAAGCTGGCTTCGACGCCATTTCCCATGCCATGCGGCGGCTCTACCCTGATCAGGAGGGCGTCTACTACGGCACGATCATCCCTGCTTTCCTGGGGGGAAACGATCCTCTGGACGGAGTGGAGGTGTGGAAAAGTGAGAAAGGCATCCCGCACTGGCACTATGTTACCTATGGATTTACCGAGCTCTTTGAAAAAGAGAGCGGCGATTCGGATGAGAGCGGCTACGGCTTTGAGCTGACCTTTCGTCTCAAGCGGGACGGCGGGGAGCAGCCTCCCGCCTGGCCGGTCAGCCTGCTGCAGAACCTGGCCCGCTATGTGTTTTCCAGCGGCAACGTCTTCGGTCCGGGCCATCATATGGACGCCAACGGTCCCATCGCTCTGGAGACGGATACCCGCCTCACTGCCCTGGGGTTTCGGACTGATCCGGAGCTGGGTGAGATGGACACCCCCAACGGTCATATGGCCTTTCTCCAGGTCGTGGGGCTTACGGAGGATGAAATGAACGCCATGATGTGCTGGAACGGGGGAAAATTTCTGACGGCCCTGGAAAAACAGATTCCCCTTTGTGTGACCGACCTGTCCCGTGTCTCCATGATGGAAGATCCGGGCTTCCGCGCAGTTTGGCAGGAAGGGATGGAGAGGGACGGCTCCTCCACCGGCTTCCTTTATATGGATGAGCTGGGGATCCGGCTGGAAAATGGCCGCGCCGCGCTCCGCCTGGGCGCGGGGCATAATCAAACGCTGGTCCGTATGCTCCGGGCCAGGGTTGGAAAGGGACGCAGTCTGTTCCTTCAGGGCAGCAGCCATGCCGTGCTGTTCCGGCCGGGGGAGCAGGCTGGGGTAAGTGAGGAGGACGGCATGCCCGTCCTGACCCTGCCGGCGGATGCGCTGGAGGAGCTGTGCGCTGTGCTCCAGCCCCATGCCGGAATCTATCCGCTGGTCGCATTCCCTCTGACGGTGGAGCTGGTTCCCACCAGGATCACCGACCAGAACGGCAATGTGACAAAAGTGATCCAATAGGCAGGAGGAGAAAACTATGAGCAAAGAAGTATTTCAGCAGAATTTAAAGGACGATAAGGGTCCCCGTCCCGGCGGTCCCTATCTCATTCAAATGTTGTTTCAAGAGCCGGTGGCTATGCCGGATAAGACGGAGATGACTGCAGTCATGGAGCGGCATGTCGGATCGGTGGAGTGTTTCTGCCACGATGAAAAGACGGCAGGCTTTGCTGCCTTGCAGCACATTGCGGAGTTTAAGGACGGCAAGGTCCCAGTGCAGCTGATGATCATGGGCTGCAGTGAATTCAAGGGCGATGGATTCGATGCGTTCCTCATGAGCCAGATGTGGGACTGCCAGGAGGAGCGGGATCGAATTTTCCGGGAGTGCCGGTATCAGGTGGCGGCTGTGGATATGCTGGCGGCGGCGCTCCCGGCTGTAGAGCGGGCCAATCTGGACGCGGACTTCCTGGATGCTCTGGCGGAGCTGTATCCCACCTGTGAGGCGTTCTATTTTCAAAACTGCGGAAAGCTGTTCCTGGCGAAGGACGTGCGTTCCCATCAGATCGAAGGGCTGGATCGTTTTATCCGCTTCGGTGTGAACGTCCGATTTTTCACCATTCAGGGTACCGAGGATATGGTGATTGATACGGTAGGAATGAGTACCCTGTTTCTACCGGATCTCCAATACCACTTCCACAGTACGGACCCCAATTGGGTGGTGAACCATGCCTACAATGTGGCTTCCTATATTCTGGGAAATGACAATCCAATTCAGGATGGAGAGACCGTAGACGGAATTGAGAATGGCCGGATGAGCCGGACGATCCAATGGAAGTGCCGCTATGAGGATGCGCTGATTCAACCGCCCAGGCCCGTACTGGACATCAATATGGGGGAGTTTGCTGCAGGGCAGAGGTAAGGCAAAGGAATGGTAACTACTGCCATTCAAATGCAATGCACCGGCGAGATGGAGCGGGATCACGAGTGCCGAGACGGCATCGGAACAAGAGCCCTTTCTGTGACAGGCAATATGCATGGTTTGAGCGGATTATGGTCAAGCTGCAGGCGCTCGGCGGGGATTTGATGATTGACGGCATACTTACTGTGCCGGCACGGCAGCACGCTCCCTGATTTACTACTCTGTTTACTACTTTCGCCGGGGAAATGGCGCGAGTTTACGCCCGGATATGCCAGGGGAGCGGCGGGAAAAGAGGCTGCAAAACAGGGAAAAAGCCGGTTATATCAATACTTTCAAGGAGTTTTCGCAAGTGATTAAAATACTGTTCGTATGCCATGGCAACATCTGCCGGAGCCCTATGGCTGAGTTTGTGATGAAAGATTTGGTGAAAAAGGCGGGAGTGGCGGAGAATTTTGAGATTGCTTCTGCCGCCACCAGCAGCGAGGAACTGGGAAATCCTGTCTATCCTCCCGCCCGGCGAAAGCTCCGGGAACATGGGATTGACTGCTCCGGAAAAACCGCCCGACGGCTGGAAAAAGGAGACTATACCCATTACGATTACCTGATCGGCATGGATCGCTACAATCTGGGGAATATGGAGCGGATACTGGGCGGCGACCCGAACCATAAGATCCGGCTCCTTCTCTCCTTCGCAGGGGAGGACCGGGAGATTGCCGATCCATGGTATACCGGCAGCTTTGACGAAACCTACGACGATGTCCTGACCGGATGTCGGGCCCTGCTGGCGCAGGTGACCGGCAGGGAGAAGTAAACCTGGAGATTTTTTGCAAAAATTTTCTTGACACCGGCGTGGCCCTGCCGTATCCTATGGGATAGATAGATTCCTGTCTATAGGAGGTAACGATGAACGTCAACGAAGTGTCGGAGATCTGCAAGGTTCTCAGTGATCCCCACCGTATTCAGATCCTGCAGATGCTGGTGGATGGAGAAAAATGTGCCAGCGAACTGCTGGAGAAGTTCACCATCAGTCAGCCTACCCTGTCCCACCATATGAAGAGCATGACGGACAGCGGCATGATTCAGGAAAAAAAGAAGGGAAAGCGGACCTATTACAGCATCAACCGTCAGACCTGGGATGAGTTTATGCTGGTGCTGGACACTATCAGCAGTACGGACTATTGGCCCTGGTTTCCTCCTGCCGTTCTGAAGGAGACAGCAGAGGCCAAAGTATGGGAAGAGGCTGGGGCGAAGGCGAAGAAGTCTGCGGAGGCGGAGCAGCCGGCGGCGGAAAAACAGCAGAGCCCGCAAAAAGAAAATCCTCCGGAAGAAAAACAGGTGACAGAGGAGAAAATGCCGCCGGTGAAGCCGGAGGCAAAACAGTCGTCAGCCATGGGGAAATCGTCCCGCAGACGTGCTAAATAAATCCGCCCGATGGGCCCGCAGACTTGTCTGCGGGCTTTTTCACGGCTGGAGAGAGGAGAAAAAAGATGATCAAACTGATTGCCTGTGATATTGACGGCACCCTGCTCCATGGCGGGGCCCGGGAGATCGATCCTGTGATCTTTCGGGAGATCCGGCGGCTTAGGGAGAAGGGAATTCTGTTTTGTCCGGCCAGCGGGCGGCAGTATACCAGTCTGCGGCGGCTGTTTGCCCCGGTGGCGGATGAACTGCTGTACCTGTGTGAAAACGGTGCGCTGCTCTTCGGACCTGGGACGCCGGGGCCGCTGCTGGCCAAGACGGCAATAGAGCCGGATTTGGCAGGAGCGCTGTGGGAGGAGATCCGGCGGCGGAGCGACTGCGAGGTGCTGGCTTCGGGGGAGGATATGAGCTATGTCTGTCCCGCGGACGGGGGCCGGGTGGGACCGGCGGTGCGGGCCATCGGCAACCACTGCACCGAGGTGGACCGGTGGGAGGACATCCCGGAGGATGTGGTAAAGCTGTCGGCCTACTGCATTCCGGCGGCACAGCCGGTGGCGGAGGAAATGGCTCCCCGGTGGAAGGACAGGTTCTCTGTGGCTGTGGCGGGGGAGCAGTGGGTGGATTTCACCGTGGCGGACAAGGGGACCGGTGTCCGTCTTCTCTGCCGGACTCTGGGCGTGGAACTGTCGGAGGTAATGGCCTTCGGGGACAACTATAACGATATTCCCATGCTGACAGCGGTGGGGGTTCCCTACTTGATGGAGAATGCCGCGGAGGCGTTGAAGGCCCGATTTCCCCGCCGCTGCCGGCGGGTGGAGGAGGTGCTCGCGGTTCTGTGAGGCCGGAACGTCCTAAAAGATTTTCTACATCTGTGCGGAATTTTACCGGATAAAGAGAGAATGACGGGGAAAAATGGAACAATTTGTGAAATATGCCAATTGTTTTTCCAGTGGGCGGGAGTAGAATGTTGTCTGCTGTAAAGATTCTGCAAAGACGGTCAGATCGGATGGCCGCATTTGTTTGGACCGGTGATGGATGCAGTCACAGCCGCGCCGGGGAATTTGTGTGGAGTTATCGATAAAGGAGGAGGCCCCGTGCCAGAGAATACCCTGCAGACGACAAGACCCCTGTTTACCCGCAGCGAGCTGCTGCGGCTGATCATTCCGCTGGTGATCGAGCAGCTTCTGCTGATGACCGTGGGCATGGCGGATACCGTTATGGTCACTACCTCCGGCGAGGCCGCCGTGTCCGGCGTCTCTCTGGTGGATAACATCAACACACTGATCATTCAGATCTTCTCCGCCCTGAGCACCGGCGGCGCGGTGGTGGTGTCCCAGTATCTGGGGCGCCGGGAGCCCCACAACGCCCGCACGGCGGCCAAACAGCTGTTGTACGCTATGATGGCGGTGTCGCTTTTCCTCATGGCGGTGGCGCTGGTGTTCCGGCAGCATATCCTGTCGCTGATTTTCGGCCGGGTGGAGCCGGATGTGATGGACAGTGCCCTGATCTACTTCCTGCTGACAGCGGCGGCCTATCCCTTTATGGGAATCTACAACGCCGGGGCCGCCTTGTTCCGGGCCATGGGCAACAGTAAGGTGTCCATGCTCTGCTCTCTCATCATCAACATCATCAACATCGCTGTCAACGCCATTTTGATTTACGGCTATGATATGGGCGCCGCCGGCGCCGGTATCGGCACTCTGGTTTCCCGGATCGCCGCCGCTGCCATCATCATGGTCATGCTGAACCGGCCCAGCCATGTGGTGCGGGTGGAGGGACTGCTCCGCTTCCAGTTCCGATGGAACATGGTCAAACGGATTTTATTCATCGGCATCCCCAACGGATTGGAAAACGGTATGTTCCAGGCGGGCAAGCTGCTGGTGCTGAATCTGGTCACCACCTTCGGCACCTCCGCCGTGGCTGCCAACGCCATTGCCAACAGCGTGGCCGGTGTGGTCAATGTGCCCAGCACGGCCCTGGGCCTCGCCATTATTACGGTAGTCGGACGGTGCATGGGCGCCGGCGAGGTGGATCAGGCCCAGAAATATACCAAACAGCTGCTCACCGGCAGTTATCTGTGTATGTTCGCCATGAGTGCCGTCCAGTTTTTCGGCGCCGGGTATCTCACAACCCTCTTCAACCTTACCCCTCAGGCTATGGAGCTGGCTACCCAGGTGCTGCAGATTTGTGCGGTGGCCAACGTCATCTTCTGGCCCATGTCCTTTACCCTTCCAAACTCCCTCCGGGCAGCGGGAGACGCCATGTTCACCATGGTGGTTTCCCTCTGCTCCATGTTTGCCTGCCGGGTGGCGCTGAGTTATGTGCTGGCCAGGAGCTGGGGCCTGGGCCTTGGACTGGTGGGCGTGTGGCTGGCCATGTTTGCCGACTGGGTGGTTCGGGCGGTCTTGTTCCTGATCCGCTACCGCAAGGGCAAATGGAAGCAGCTCCATGTGATCGACTGACCGGATAAGCGATCATTTGTTATAAAAAATCCCTCCTGCAAAACACAGGAGGGATTTTTCTGCTTAAAACCGCTGCAACTCAGCCCAGGCACAATCCCATTCGCCGGGCAACCATCAGCATGTCGCAGGTTTCCGGCACCAGTTTGGTTTTGCCGGCGACGTCCTTCAGGGGATTCTCCGTAACAATGTTATTTTTCATGGCCACAGCCACCCCGTAGTGGTCCGCCTCCACCAGTTTGGCGGCGTGGGTGCCGAATTCTGTGGCCAGAACCCGGTCATAGGCGGAGGGACTGCCGCCCCGCTGCATATGGCCGGGGACGCAGACTCTGGTCTCAAAGCCGGTCATCTCCTCGATCTGCCGGGCGATGCGGTTGGTGGCGGTGGTCTCTCCCCGCTCGGCGCGGAGGGCGGCCCGGTCCTTCTTCTTCATGGCGGCCTCCTTCACGTCGTAGACGCCCTCAGCCACCGCCAGGATGGAGAAGGTCTTGCCCTGGTCGTTGCGCTTCTGAATGGCGGCGCAGACGTTTTCGATGTTGTAGGGCAGCTCCGGGATGAGGATGATATCCGCGCCGCCGGCAATGCCGGAGTACAGCGTCAGCCAGCCGGCCTTGTTGCCCATGATCTCGATGACCATGCACCGGCGGTGGCTGGAGGCGGTGGTGTGGATACGGTCGATGACCTCGGTGGCGATGTCCACGGCGGTGTGGAAGCCGAAGGTCACATCAGTGCCGTAGATGTCGTTGTCAATGGTTTTGGGAAGACCGATGATGTTCAGCCCCTCCTCGCTGAGGAGGTTGGCGGTCTTGTGGGTGCCGTTGCCGCCCAGACAGAGGAGGCAGTCCAGCTTGGCGTCCTTATAGGTCTTCTTCATGGCGGCCACCTTGTCCACCTGATCGTCCTCCACTACCTTCATCATCTTGAAGGGGGTTCGCTTGGTGCCCAGGATAGTGCCGCCCATGGTAAGGATGCCGGAGAACTCCGACTGCTCCATCAGCCGCCACTCCCCGTTGATGAGGCCGGAATAGCCGTGAGAGATGCCGATGATCTCCACATCGTTTCCAAATTGCTGGTACAGCGCCTTGGCGGCGCCCCGGATGGTGGCGTTCAGACCCGGGCAGTCGCCGCCGGATGTCAGGATTCCTATGCGCTTTTTCATGCAAAAACCCTCCTATGAAAGAATAGAAGCCGCCGGGGGTGGGCCGGAGCTTGTCTGGTCTCCACACCGGGACCGGCGGCAGAGAAGTTTGCTTCTGTATTCAGTATACCATACCCATTCTGCAGGCACAATAAAAAATCTTTCGGGGACGAAAGAGAAATGACGGAAAGGAGAGGGTTCCGTTTGGCGTAAAATACGGATCGGCGGCGGGAGAGAACTCGGGACCGCCGCGGAGGAGGTGCGGCCCGGCTCCGTTTTGGGCGGCTGGGATTTGGAAGGCGTACGGCTGATTTGCCAGCCGATGGAGAAGCTGTCCTCTGTGCCCGGTCTTCCCCGGCTTGCAAATTGCCTGCCATATGGTACAATAGTTCCAACAATATCAGGAGGAGGACCTCTATGCGGATTATCATCTCTCCCGCCAAAAAGATGCGCCGGGATGTGGACAGTCTGGCCCCCCTTGGCCTGCCGGTGTTTCTCGCGGAGGCCCAGCGGCTGAAGGAGACCCTGTGTGCCATGTCCCCCGAGGATCTGCAGGCCCTGTGGAGGTGCGGAGACGCCATCGCCAAGCTCAACGTGGAGCGCCTGGAGACGATAGACCTGCGGCGGGATCTGACGCCTGCCATTTTAGCCTATGAGGGTATTCAATACCAGTACATGGCGCCCGGTGTTTTTGAGACAGCACAGCTTTCGTACATTCAGACCCATCTGCGGATTCTCTCCGGCTTCTACGGGCTTCTCCGCCCCTTTGACGGCGTGACCCCCTACCGTCTGGAGATGCAGGCCCGGCTGCCGGTGGACGGCTGCCGGGACCTCTACGCATTCTGGGGGGACAAGCTGGCCCGTACCCTGGCGGCAGAGACGGACGTGGTGGTCAATCTGGCCTCCAAGGAGTATAGCCGGGCGGTACAGCCCCATCTGCCGCCCTCTGTCCGCTTTCTCACCTGCACCTTTGGGGAGAAGAAGGAGGAAAAGGTGATCGAAAAGGGCACCATGTGCAAAATGGCCCGGGGGCAGATGGTCCGCTATCTGGCCGAGGGCGGCGTGACGGACCCGGAGGAGATTCGGAATTTTTCTGATTTGGGATACCGGTTTGACCCGGACCGCTCTGATGCAGAGCACTATGTTTTTATAAAGGAGGAGCCATAACATGCTGGAAGTTGGAACCAAAGCGCCGGCGTTCACTTTGCCGGACAAGGACGGAAACCCTGTCTCCCTCTCAGATTTCCTGGGGAAAAAGGTGGTGCTCTACTTCTATCCCCGGGACAACACCCCCGGATGCACCCGCGAGGCTCAGGCCTTTGCCGCCGCCAATGGGGACTTTCAGGCCCTGAATACAGTGGTTATCGGCATCAGCAAGGATTCGGAGGCATCCCACCGGAAATTTGCGGAGAAGTACGGCCTGCCCTTCCTGCTGCTGTCGGATCAGGAGCTGACGGTGCTCCAGGCCTACGAGGTGTGGCAGGAAAAGAAACTCTACGGCAAGGTGAGCATGGGCGTGGTGCGCAGTACCTATCTGATTGATGAAGAGGGCGTCATTGTGAAAGCGATGCCCAAGGTGAAGCCGGATACCAACGCCGGGGAACTGCTGGCATTTCTGCAGGGGAAATAGAAGACGGCGGGGAGCGAATGGAGCGGATCGTCAGACTGCCGGATTTTGATGGAAATACCCGCAGAAAAAGCGGGTATTTCCTTTGCTATAGGGGAGAAACTTTGGGAAAAATTGAGCTTTCCGGGCAGGACCACCTGCCGGATTTTTTGCCGCTCCTCTTTTGCGGTTCTGACGAAAAATTTTAATTTTCAATTCAGTATTGTTTTTTTCAGCAATTTGTGGCATAAACATAAGAGATACATTTCAAAATTTTCTTTGCAGCCGGGAACTCCGGCGGCGGGGCGGTAGGAGGTGGACGGGATGCGAAGGGTGGCCAGATATTTCTTTGTGCTGATGGTCCTGCTGGCCTGCTGTACTTTACCCGTTCTGGCGGAGGAGGCCCAGTACGGCGACGCGGCAGTGGAGGCGGAGGGCTTTTCCCGCCCCGGCAATCTGTGCGACGGCAGCCGGACCGACTGGGCCAGCGCCGACGGACCGGCCCGGATCACCGTTTCCCGGGAGGGCGGCATCGCCGCTTTGTACATCGAATTTGACCGGATTCCCCAGGCCTGGACCCTCACCGACCCGGCTGCGGGCCGGAGCCTCTCCTGTGGAGAGAACGGTTTTCTTCATGAGTATGTGGATGTGTCCGCCCTGGGGGAGTCCCTGCCTCAAAAAGTGGTGCTGGAGTTTGAACAGGGGGCGGATATTGGGGAACTCTATGTGTTCTCCGAAGGAGAACTCCCAAGCTGGGTGCAGATCTGGCAGCCTCCCTGCCGGCAGGCGGACCTGCTGCTGGTCTCCTCCCACTCCGACGACGAACAGCTGTTTTTCGCCGGGGTGCTGCCCTACTACGCGGTAGAGCGGGAGCTCAATGTCCAGGTGGCCTATGTGGTGCAGCATTTTGAGGCCAACGGCGTTGCCGACCACCAGCGTCCCCACGAGCAGCTGGACGGCCTGTGGACGGTGGGGGTGCGCCATTACCCCGTCATGTCCCGGTTCCCAGACCTGTATGCCGAGTCTAAAAACCGGGACACCGCCCTGTCTCAGGCGTTGTCCGTCTATGGATCGGCGGGGTATACCTATGAGGACTTTGTGGACTACCTCACCTGGTGTATCCGCCGTTTTCAGCCCCTGGTGGTGGTCTCCCACGATCTGAATGGGGAGTACGGCCACGGCACCCATGTGCTGTGCGCTGCGGCGCTGGGGGATGCGCTGACCCGGGCCGCCGACCCCGCCCAGGACCAGGAGACGGCGGAGGAGTATGGGGTCTGGCAGGTGGAGAAGACCTATCTCCACCTGTATCCGGAAAACCAGATCGTCATGGATTGGGACACCCCTTTGGAGAGCCTGGGAGGGAGGACGCCCTTTGAGGTGACCCAGGAGGGCTTTGGCTGTCACAAGAGCCAGCACTGGACCTGGTTCTACCGCTGGATCTACGGAACCTCCGCCGCCCCCATTGATCAAGCGGCAAAGGTCGCCAGCTACTCCCCCTGCCTGTACGGGCTGTATGACACCCAGGTGGGGCCGGACACCGTGGGAGGCGACTTCTTTGAGAACGTGGAGACCTACGCCCAGCGTGCTCAGGCGGAAGCGGAGCGGCTGGCGGAGGAGGAACGCTTGGCCCGGGAGAAGGCTGAGGCGGAGCGCCAGGCTCAGCTGGAGGCCCAGGCGGAGGCAGAGCGCATAGAACGGGAACAGAAGGCGGCCCGGCGCCGCCTGCGGATGGGGCTGGCCGCGGGAGGGCTGGCTGCTATTGTGTGTGTAGTTTTGGTTGTATATCTGGTCCGGCGGCGGAGAAAGCGCTGAATAAAGCCAGGTGTGCCATAAGGGAGAGATGAGAAAGTATGCATAGAGTTTCGGTGATTATTCCTGCCTACCGGCCGGATCAGAAGCTGATCGGAACGCTGGAGGGGCTGTGCCAGGCCGGGTTTACTGACATCCTGGTGGTGGACGACGGCAGCGGCCCGGAGTTCGCCCCCATTTTCGAGCAGGTCCGGACGCTGCCCGGCTGCACGGTGCTGGAGCACCCGGTCAACCGGGGAAAAGGTGCGGCCCTGAAAACCGCCATGGCCTATTTTGACCGGCACTGCCCGGAGCAGGCCGGTGTGGTCACTGCCGATGCCGACGGGCAGCACCTGCCCCGGGACATTGCCGCCGTGGCCCAGGCCATGCTGGACAGCGATCAGATGGTGCTGGGGGTGCGGGATTTTTCCGACCCCTCCGTTCCCTGGAAGAGCAGGGCGGGCAACCGGATCACCATCGCTGTGTTCCGCCTCTTTTTGGGCATGGAGATCAGCGATACGCAGACCGGCCTGCGGGCCATTCCCAGGCGGTATCTGGCCCTCATGGAGGGGGCCAAGGGGGACCGGTATGAGTATGAGACCAACATGCTCTTCCTTATGAACCGCCGCCGCATCCCCTTTACAGAGGTGCGCATTGCCTCGGTGTACATAGAGAACAACCGCTCCTCCCATTTCCGGGTGGTGCGGGACAGCGTGCGGATCTACGGCCTGATTTTGAAGTATCTCTGCAGCTCTCTGGGGGCCTGTGTGGTGGATGAGGTGGCCTTCTACCTTCTCAAGCGCTTTGCAGTGTTTGCCTTTCTGCCCATCCCCGTCACCTTTACCGCCGCCTTTCTGGCCCGGGTGATCTCCTCGTTGCTGAACTTTTTGGTCAATGCCCGCCTGGTCTTTGAAGGACAGGTGAATGCCCGCTCCCTGGTGAGATACTATATCCTCGCTGTGTGCCAGATCGCGGTCTCCGCCTGTCTGGTCTTTCTGGTGGAGCACGGACTTTCCATCGCGTCGCCGGCCCTGGTGACTCTGGTGAAGATCGTGGTGGACACCCTGCTGTTTTTTGTCAGCTTCCGGGTGCAGCACAGGTGGGTGTTCCGCCAAAGCGAGGACGGCGGAGCGCCGGGAAAGGACAAGACGGCATGAATAAGAGTAAAGTCTCGTTCAAACGAGTATACCTCATCTATCTGGGGATTCTTGTGCTGCTGATGGCTGCGGCGGTTTTTTATGTATACCGCCTGCTGTGCCGGTATGAGGCTTCCCAGCCGGAGCGGCAGGTGTGGCAGGTAGTGGAGAAGCTGGCGGTCCAGGCTGCCGACGGCACCTTCCTTGAACAGTATAGCATCCCGGAGGTCACCCCCGGCGCCTTTGAGGAGGGGCGGGATCTGCGGCAGGAGTATCTGGCGCTCTACGGTCAGAAGGAGGACCTCAATGTGGTCCGGGCCGGCGGCGCTGTCCAGGGGGACACCCTGGAGTACCAGGTGGAGTGCGGCGGCGTTGTACTGGCCCGGGTGGGCCTGCGGGCGGAAGGTCCCCTGGTCACCAAGCTGGCGGTGTTCAGCATGCGGGACTGGGCGGTGGATTGGGTTCGCCCTGAGCTGGAGGCCCATGACTACACCCTCACCATTTCCGACGCCTTCCGTGTGTCCCTGAACGGACAGCCCCTTACCGGGACGGAAGGGGACAACGGGGAGGTTACCTATACGGTGTCCGGCCTGTATCTGCCCCCGGACTTCTCCATCACCGACGGGGAGGGCGCCGAGGCCCGGTACACCATCCGGGATGGAAAGGTGCTGGCGGAGTATTTTGACTATACCTTGACTCTTCCGTCTTCGCTGGCGGTTCAGGTCAATGGCAGCGCCTGGCCCGGTGAGGCCCAGGGGGAGGACCGGGTGCGCTATGAGATCGCCATGCTGGAAAAGCCGGAGGTTGTCATCTCAGATTACTACGGCAATACGATCCGCTATGAGGGCGGAAATCAGCTGCCCCTGACCAGCTGTACCATCACCGCCGACGAGCGGTATACCGTGGAGGTGGACGGGGCGCCGGTGCCCCGGCAGGCGGTCACCCGCACCACGAACCCGGACTACCAGCATTTTGCCGATTATGTGGAGAATCTGCCGCAGGTCTGTGTCTACTCCGTGGCCGTGCTCCGGGATGGGGCTCAGGTCACTGTGACGGACGAGGCGGGAAATCCCGTGGCGCTGGAGGAGGGGAGGAGTACCTACAGCTTTACCTCCCCCTCCGGCGGTCTGGATCAGGTACCGGAGGAGGTGAGCAGCCAGATCGACGTGCTGCAGGTGGCCCAGAACTGGAGCCTGTTCATGACCGACGATCTGAGCTTTTCCCGGATCAAGGGCTATCTCATCCCCACCTCCTACCAGTACGAGGTGGCGCTGAAGTACGCCTCCGGGGAGGATATTACCTTTACCAGCAGCCACAACCTGGCAAACCCGGCCTTCACCGGCAGTTCGGTGAGCAATTTCTGCTGGATCACCGACGACTGCTTCTCGGTGGATATCCGCTTCGTCAAGCACATGCTGCTGAAGTCCGGCGGGGCGGTGGACGACGCCATGAACGACCGGTTCTACTTTGCCCGGTATGATACCACGGAAGACGGCGTGGAGAACCCCACATGGAAGCTGGTCAGTATGAAGGAGATTTTGGATGATGCAGAGAAATGAGAACCCCTCCGCCGCCGCGGGCAGCCGTCCGGGGCGGGGAAAGCGGGAGGAGCCCGGCAGAGGACTGGGCGGAAGGATCGGGCGGACGCTCCTGCGGGTGCTGGCCTGCCTTCTCACGCTGGCGGCGGCGCTGGCCATTACGGTGCTGATCAGCCTGCGCATGATCTGCTCCGATACCTTCCCCACGGCCCAGCAGATGTTTGTGACCACCATTCTGGAGACGGGACAGATGAAATTCCTGGCGTCCTGGTTTTTGAGCCCGGAGGAGATCCAGAGCATTGTGGATCAGAACTCTATGCAGACTCTGGACGCCCAGGTGGACTCGTCCCTGATCCAGATCGGCAGCACCGGCCAGGTGGACGCAGGGGGCACGGAGGAGCCGGGGGAGGATATTGAAATCGTGGAGGTGGCGGGAGCCACCTACACCGGGACCATGATGATCGTAAAGGACCCCTCCCGGGTGAGCCTGGCCACCATCTACCCCTGGCGCGACGTGGGGGTGACTCTGGACCAGCTGGTGAAGGACAGCGGCGCGGTGGCAGGGATCAACGGCGGGCTGTATGATTCTACCAACAACACCGGCGGAAAGCCCCACGGCGTCATTGTCTGCAACGGGGAGATCCAGTACAACAAGCCGGAGAAGTACCCCGGCCTGGTGCTCGTTGGCTTCACTGAGGACCATCTGCTGCAGATCATCGACATCGACGGCATGAGCGCCGCCCAGGTAGAGGAACTGGTGAAGCGGGAGAAGATCCGAGACGCAGTCACCTTCCAGGAAGAGGCCAGCGATACCAACAACCACTTCGTCCAGCTGATCATCAACAACGAGGCACGGGATATGAAAGGCCAGGGCAGCGGTCTCAATCCCCGCACGGCCATCGGCCAGCGGGCGGACGGCGCGGTACTGATGTTTGTCACCGACGGGCGGGGCAAATCCGGGCACCTGGGGGCGTCCAGCGGGGACCTCATCCAGGTGATGCAGGAGTTCGGCGCCGTCAATGCCGCCAATCTGGATGGAGGCAGCTCCTCCTGTATGTACTACGACGGGGAGTATCTGATGCCGAGCGTTACCTTCTACTATGCCAACTCCTCCTGGAAGCTGCCCGCGGGCTTTGTGGTAAAGTAAGCCCCGTTTTTCCAGACGATAAAACCAAATCTCCAAAAATCGGGTCCGGCGGCGCAGCCGGGCCCGATTTCTTTTGTGTCAGATATGAAGTGAAACCGCCGGGACCGCTGTGGGAGGCAGCCGTGCCGGACTTGCCGGCGGCGGGCGGGGGGCGGTCATCCTAAAAATTAAAAAAATCTTAAAAATGCGTTGAAGAAATATCGCAATTTGACCGCTATACTATGGCACTGACAAAAAGCAGGGAATCCTTGTCTGTAGCTCGCCGTGTCAGTTTCCATAGATTTTTCCGGAAGTTTTCCAAAGTGCGGCGGATAAAGCGGGAAAAACCTGATAGGATGAATTTGGCGGAGGTGCGGAGTAGGACCGCGCTTTCTGCAAAGCCAATCAGTGACAGAAACAGGAGGAGCCTATGGAGTGGGTACGTCATATCCAGGAACTGCAGAATATCATCACTGTCCTCTTTTTTGTCTGCTGCTTTTACCAGCTGCTGTACATCATTGTGCCGCTGTTCAAAAGGCCGAAGGCCCACGGACCGGAGAAACACCACCGCTATGCGGTACTCATTGCCGCCCGCAACGAGGAGAATGTGATCGGCTGCCTTTTGGACAGCATCCGGGAGCAGGACTACCCGGATGATCTGGTGGAGGTCTTCGTGGTGGCGGACAACTGCACCGACGCCACCGCCCGGGTGGCTCGGGAGCGGGGCGCGGTGGTCTACGAGCGGTACAATGAGACCATGGTGGGGAAGGGCTACGCCCTGGACTATCTGCTGCGTCAGATGGAGGAGGACGGGGCGGTCTACGACGGCTACCTGGTTTTTGATGCGGATAATCTTTTGAAGAAGGATTATATTACCCAGATCAACCGCACCTTCTCCGACGGCTATGAGATCGTCACCAGCTACCGAAATTCCAAGAACTACGGGGACAGCTGGATCTCCTCCGGCTGCAGCCTGTGGTTCCTTCGGGAGACGGCGGGCCTCAACGAGCCCCGGCACCTGCTGGGCACCAGCTGCGCCGTGTCCGGTACCGGCTTCCTCTTCAGCCGCAAGGTGCTGGAGGAGAACGGCGGCTGGCCCTTCCACCTCCTCACAGAGGATGTGGAGTTTTCCGCGGTGGAAATCCTGAAAGGACGGAGGATCGGCTTTTGCGGGGAGGCGGAGTACTTCGATGAGCAGCCGGTGGAACTGCGCCAGTCCGCGCGGCAGCGGCTGCGCTGGTCCAAAGGGTACATCCAGGTGATGCTCCGCCACGGCGGCGCCCTGCTTCGGAGCAGCTTCCGAAAGGGCGGCTTCGCCTGCTTTGATATGCTCATGTCCATCATGCCCGCCATTGTGCTGGGCTGCGTGGGCGTTCTCACCAGCGCGGCGTCCCTGCTGACGGCTCTGATCACGGGGGAGGGGCTCCGCCTGGTGGTCCGGTCTCTGGTGTTGGGGACGGTGGGAGGACTGATCCTGCTGTTTCTTCTGGGGGCGGTGACCCTCATCAGCCAGTGGAACCGGGTGCCTGCTACCCCCTGGCAGAAGTTTCGGTCTCTGCTGACCTTCCCCTTCTATACGGCCACCTGCCTGCCCATCAGCGTGGCGGCGGTGTTCTGCCGGGTGGAGTGGCGGCCCATCCGCCACACCGTAGCCGTGTCCAGGGTGACCCTTCCGGTCCGGCGGAAGAAGCGGGCGGGCAAGGCGTCCTGAAGCAAATCAAACATCCCCGTTCCTGTACATTGGGAACGGGGATGTTTCTCGCTGCCGATGGGGTACGTTTCGGAAAATACCGGGGGAAGGGAGGGAAAGCTATGCGCTGGCAGTCCGCTGATCAGAGAGCGCCGCAATGTCCAGCACACGGCACTCCGGGCCGATTTGCAGGAGATGGCGGCAGTAGCGGACATTTACCCGGATGCGGAAATGCTCTCCCGATTCTGTTGCCACAAGAAATGTCTTATATTCTCCGGCGCTGTCGTTTCCACTTTCCAGGTGCTCTCCCGCGACGATGGCGTCGCCGTTGATGTCATAGTGGGAAATAACGTAGTCCAGCACAGCATCTTCCCCTCGTACCCAGCCTGTGCTGGAGAGGAACGCGGCGCCGGCGGCCGCAAGGAGCAAGGTGAGCGATATAAGAGCGGCGGCTCTTTTTTTCACAAGGCCATCTCCTTCCTTGATAGAGCTACAGGGTGAGAATGCTGCCGGTGGAAAGGGTGTGGAGGCGGTCTCCCATGCGCTCCTTGAGGAAGCGGTAGGCGGCCTCGCCGGTGCAATGGCAGGTGTAGAAGACGGCGCCGGAGTCCAGCAGGCGGCGGGCGGTGTCCTCTAAAGCGGCCCGGTGTTCCGGCTTTTGGAGGTCCAGATGCTTGAAGTGGAAGCCGCCGATGAGTACATCCGGCCGGAGCCAATGGACGATATTCAAAATCCCCCGGTGGGAGCAGCCGCTGAAGACGATCCGGCGGCCGTCTGCCTCCGCGGTGAGATATTGCTCATGGCGGAAGTCCTCCGGCAGAAGACTGCTCTCCCGGCGGGTGAAAAGTCCGGCTGGGTCTACAGGGACCACCGGAACAGCACCGATGCAGGGGGAGAGGGACAGTCCGCCGCCAAGGTCCGTGTTCGCCTCCACGAAGCGGAGGCGGCCGCAGTCCCGGAGGGAGGGGCAAAGACCGATGTTCCGTTCTGGCCCATTGAAATGGGGTTCGAAGGCAAAAGAGCTCAGGTACACCGGAGCGGCGGCGTTTTGGCGGAGAAATTCGGCCAGGCCGCCGCCGTGGTCATAGTGGCCGTGGGAAAGAATGGCTGTATCCACGGTTCCAAGGTCGATTCCCAGCCGCCCGGCATTCCGGGCAAAGGCCGGGGACTGCCCCATGTCAAAAAGCAGTCGGCGGCCATTGGGTTCGATCAGGAGACTGAGGCCGTGCTCGGCCTCCATCTCCGGCGACAGAGCGGTGTTTTCCACCAGAGTTATGATACGCATCAGGAAGTCCCCTTTCTGTTTTTTCCATTATACCCTGTCCCGACTCACGGGCGCAACCGCTTTTCCATCCCTGGGATCAGTTCTTTTTGTCCTCTGACGAGGGTGTGCTTTTCCGCTCTGCCCGACGGTGTACGGATTGGTGTTATGCCTCCGGCGGCCTACTTTTGTCGCTGAACAAAAGTAGGCAAAAATCAGCTTAGAACCAAGGTTCTAAGGACTCCTTTTCCTGACGTGGAACGATAGTCTCCCTTGACTTCTGTTGGGCATGGTGCCTCCGACGCTCCGTTGACGTGTCATGGTACGTCTACTACCGCGCTTCGGCGCGCTGATTTGTTGGGTAGACGCAGGTATTTTCGTCTACCGCTTCTTCCGCATCTGAGGTGTACAAACGCCAGAAAGTCTTCCGGCATCGGAAATTGCAGTGACTTCAACAACCACCAGGGGAGCGCGCTTAAAGCGCGGAAATAGGGGAATTGTCACCCGATTGCAGTGTCAGCCGCACAAGGTAACGACACAAACGGGACAAGACTTCCCATAATAGGATCAAAAGGAGTTCTTAGAACCTTGGTTCTAAGTCAACTTTTGCCTACTTTTCTTTGATGAGAAAAGTAGGCCGCCGGAGGCAAAACACTATTCGAAATATCGTCGGGTACCGACAGAAAAACTCGCCTGCGTCAGCGGGTAAAAAAGAGCCTGCCCCGGCGTAGGGTAAACATCATCAGACCCGCGGCAGCAAAAAATCCCGCTGCAGGCGAAACCTTGCAGCGGGATATTCCGGTTTTACTTGATGCGGATCTTGAAAATAGCCTTCTTGATGAGCGCGGGCTCTCCCACCTTTACTGCGGTGCGGTGGGCGTCGGCGGGGTAGCAGAGGAGGAAGTCGCCCTCACTGAGCACCACATGACTGTTGGGTTCGCCCTCCAGAGGAAGGAAATCATCCTTCTCTACGAAATCCTTCTGCTCCATGTTGTGGATGAAATTCACATCGATCTGCTCAGGGCCCCGGAGCATGAAGTGGAGATCCAGATACTGCCGGTGGGCCTCCCAGAACCGGTCCTCCGGATTGGTGGTCTCATACTCCACAATGTTGACAAAAAGGTCATCCCCATCAATGGGGTGACTGCCCTTCTCAAAGCTGAGAAGATCGTGGGCTGCGGCATAGTCAAAGCACTTGCCGATGGTCTCCTCCAGCCAGGCGAAATCCTTCCGGTCACAAATGTTGCCGAATACCATGAATATGGCCTCCTTTTATTATGGAGCCTCCCGGCAAGCAGCGCCGGGAGGCCCGTCATGAAAAATGATGGATCAGTCCTTGTAAATGGTGGTGTGGGGGGCGGGAACACTCTTGTCCCCCTTCACTGCACGCCAGATCATGCTGGCGGGGATGCCCACGATCAGGGACACGGCGATGGAGATGATGGAGTAGCACCAGATGGACACATCGGCGGAGTAAGGGCCGTACTTGATAAAGACCATCACAGCGGAGGCGGCCACAAAGGCTACGGTAGCGCCGAAGGTGTTGGCTGTCTTGGTAAAGGCTCCCAGGATGAAGGTGCCCACCAGGATGCCCAGCACCAGGCCCATAAAGCCGTTGAACCACTCATAGGCGGAGGTCACGCCGCCGTTGGCCAGCACCATAGCCACCACAATGGAGAAGATTCCCACCAGCAGGGAGACCCACTGGCCGATCTTGGTCTGGGTGGCAAAGCTCAGCTTCTTCCTGGACAGGCGCTCCTGAATGTCCAGGGTCCAGCTGGAGGCCACAGAGTTAAGACCGGTGGACAGGGTGGACTGGGCTGCAGCATAGATGGCAGCCAGCAGCAGACCGGTGACGCCTACAGGCAGCTCAAAGGCAATCCAGGAGGCGAAGATCTGGTCCTGCTGGGCAGCGGGGGGCAGGGGGTTGCCCTGGGTCTGATAGAAAGCGTAGAGGCCGGTACCGATGAGGTAGAACACAGTGGCGATGAAAATGGACAGGCCGCCGTTGGCCAGCATCATCTTGTTCAGCTTCTTGGTATCGGTGGTGGTGGTAAAGCGCTGCACGATGTCCTGAGAGGACACATAGGAGCTCATGGTGTTGAAGCCGGCGCCCACGATCAGCAGAAACACGCTGTTCTTCAGAATGTTGGCGTCAAAGATCGGCTCATTTTCAGCCAGGAACTTGTGGTTGTTGGTAAACTCGTTAAGAATAGCCCCGAAGCCGCCGTCCAAATGGCTGATGAGGAAGATGAGGCCGAAGGTGACGCCGATGAGCAGCACAGAGCCCTGGATGAAGTCGGTCCACAGCACGCTCTTCAGGCCGCCGGTATAGGAGTAGATGATGGCAATGATGCCCATGATGATAATGAGGATGTTCACGTTGATCCCCATCAGCTCCGCCAGTACCATGCAGGGCAGGTACATAATGATGGACATACGGCCGATCTGATAGATGATGAACATAACGGCGCCCAGCACCCGCAGAAACTTGCTGCCGAAGCGCAGTTCCAGGTAGTGGTAGGCGGTATCAATATCCAGGCTGCTGTAGATCGGCAGGAAGAACTTGATGGTCAGGGGGATGGCCAGCAGCATGCCCAGCTGAGCAAACCACAGAAGCCAGCTGCCGGCGTAGGAGTTGCCGGCCAGGGACAGGAAGGAAATGGGGCTGAGGAGGGTGGCGAAGATGGACACGGAGGTGACCCACCAGGGCACGGTGCCGTCACCCTTGAAGTATTCCTTGCCCTGCATCTCCTTCTTGGCGAAGTGCAGGCCGGCAAGGAGCACAGCCAGCAGGTACACGATCAGCACAGCAAGATCGATGTATGTGAAGCCTTGCATATTCATTGACGTTTCTCCCTTACAACAGTAAAATCATAACCAGTACAGCGGCTGAGATTTACAGATATTTGGCCTTGGCGGCGCACACCATTTCTGCGGCAGCTTTGGCGATGGCCTTATCCGCCTCCTGCAGGTTCTCCAGAGGCTCGCGGACGCCGCCGATATCGAGGCCGGCGTTGATACGGAGCATCTCCTTGGCCACGGCGTACATGTTGGCGTGGCTGGAGCACATCTTGTAGATGATCTCGTTGATATCATACTGCAGGGCGGCAGCCTTCTCCCGTTCACCGGCCGCAATCAGCTCGTTGAGCTTCAAGAATAACTCGGGCATCACGCCGTAGGTGCCGCCGATGCCGCCGTCAGCGCCGATAGCCCGTCCGGCCGCAAACTGCTCGTCGGGACCGTTGAACACCACGAAGTCGCCCTTGGCGGCCTTACCGGCGGCCTTGAACATCTGGATGTCCTGGGTGGGCATGGAGGAGTTCTTCACGCCGATAACCTTGGGGTTCTTCATCATCTCGGCAAAGAGGCTCATGGTAAGTTCCTCCTTCTTCGTTCCATTCCTGATGTAAAAATAGGATGCCGCAGGATGCGCTTGCTCCATATTGGAAATGTAAGGGAAAATGTTGCCGTGCGGCGGACAACAGCCAAAGAAACAAAAGCGTAAAAAATTTTTCGCACAAGAAGCGCTGCCCTGTACAAAATTCATGGAGTTTCCGTGAGAAAACGCTTCCTTTTTTTAAATTATGACAGATTGCGAAGAAAAATCAATGTAAAAATTTTTTCTGTTAACAAGAAATTTACAGAAAAACTCAATTTATTGTTAAAACATAGAGAAGAAAAAGAAAAATGTCCACAACAAAAAAACACAAAAATATTTTTATATAGATTAAAATATACTGAGAATATTGCAAAATTACCGGAAATATATTAAATAATCAAAATGCTTGTAAAAAGATAAAATGAAGATAAAAATATTTTCGATAAAAATCGTTGTGGAAAACGCTGAAATGTCAAGAGCCCCTCAGGGAGTGAAAAAGTGAGGGCATATTGACAGACGTCAGGGAGTAGGGGCGGCCCGCATTGACAACAGAGGGGTTTCACGGTAATATGAACATTTGAACAGGAGAGAGACAGGAGGAAGGAACACCCATGAAGCTGGAATATATCGAAATCGGCCAGATTGTCAATACCCACGGCGTCCGGGGGGAGATGAAGCTGAACCCCTGGGATGTGGAGGCGGAGCTGCTCAGGCGGGTGAAGACACTGTATATTGACGGCAGACCCTACAAGCCCTCCTCTGCCCGGGTCCACAAGAATTGCCTGCTGCTGACCTTCCCGGAGGTGACGGATCTGGACGGAGCCCTGGCCTTCAAGGGAAAGACGGTGTCCATCCGCCGCCGGGATGTGCAGCTGCCGGACGGGCAGTATTTCACCGCCGAGCTGATCGGTCTCACGGCTGTGAATGCGGAGACAGGGGAGATCCTGGGACAGGTGAAGGATGTGGTGCCCTATCCCGCCCACGACGTTTACGCCATTGACGGGGAAGGGGGGAAGGAGATCCTCGTCCCCGCAGTGCCCGCCTTCATCCAGGAGATCGACATTGACAAGGGGACCATGAAGATCCATGTATGGGAGGGACTGATCTGAGATGGCAAATTACAGCATCGATATTATGACCCTCTTTCCCGAGACAGTGGGGGATATGATGAACGAGTCCATTCTGGGCCGGGCCCAGGAGCGGGGGTTTATTCGGGTGGACGCTCACCAGATCCGGGATTTTACCACCAACAAGCAGAAGCAGGTGGATGACTACCCCTACGGCGGCGGCCGGGGGGCGGTGATGCAGGCGGACCCCCTCTACCGCTGCTGGCAGTATATCCGGGAGACCCACGGCCCCGGCCGGACCATCTATCTCTCCCCCTGCGGGGAGACCTTCACCCAGGGAAAGGCCCGGCAGCTCCTTCGGGACTATGATCACCTGATCCTGGTCTGTGGACACTATGAGGGCATCGATCAGCGGTTCATCGACGAGTGCGTGGACGAGGAAATTTCTCTGGGGGACTTTGTCCTCACCGGCGGAGAGATTCCCGCCATGGCGGTGGCGGACGCGGTGTGCCGCATGGTGCCGGGGGTGCTGCCGGACCCGGAGTGCTTTGAGGAAGAGAGCCACTGGAACGGCCTTTTGGAGTATCCGCAGTTCAGCCGTCCTGCGGTGTGGCACGAACGGGCGGTGCCGGAGGTGCTTCTCAGCGGCGACCATGAGAAGGTCCGGCGCTGGCGGCGGAAGGAGGCCATTTTGCGGACTCTCCGCCGCCGGCCGGATATTTTCCGAAAGGAGGATTTCCAGGGAAATAAGCAGGACCGGAAGCTGCTGGCAGAGGCCCTGGAGCAATTTGAGAAGGAACAGGCCCAAGAAAACCAGTGAAAAAGCGCTCTCGCCGGTGGATAGTTGACGGCGGGAGCGCTTTTTGGAAAGCGGGGGATAGCGGTTGACAGAATTCCGCCGGGACGGTATAATCATTCTGGAATGTCACGCCGTTTCTGACCGAATAGGGAGGTTTCTTATGGCTTTGATCTCTGTTATCGTCCCCGTCTATAAGGCGGAGGCTTTTTTACGCAAATGCACCGACAGCATCCTCACCCAGACCTATCCCAACCTGGAGCTCCTGCTCATTGATGACGGTTCGCCGGACCAGAGCGGAGCTCTCTGTGATACCATTGCCCAGGAGGACGATCGGGTCCGGGTGTTTCATAAGGAGAACGGCGGTGTCAGTTCCGCCAGGAATTTAGGGTTGGAAAAGGCCCAGGGGGATTATATCGCCTTTGTGGACAGCGACGACTGGCTGGAGCCCAACGCCCTGGAGGAGCTTCTTCGGGTGCTGGAGGCCCACAGTGCCGACGCCTCGGGCTGCGCCCACCGCAACGTGGCGGAGGACGGGACCTCCACGGTGGAGGCGCCTGCCCTGCCCGCCGGAGTTTACGGACCTGAGAAGATCACTTCCGGTATCGTCAACCGCCTTCTGGGGGAGCGGCTCAGTCAGCCGGTGCTCAACGGCTTCATCTGGCGCTTCCTCTATACTCGGGCGATTATCGCGGAAAACCACATTACCTTTGAGGGGGCTTATCTGGAGGACGAGCTGTTTTTGTTGGAGTATTTCTGCAATGCCCGCCGTCTGGCCATTGTGGACGCGCCGCTGTATAACTACTATTGGAATGCGTCCTCCGCTACCCACAAGTACATGAAGGACTATATGGAGGTGTTCCACCGCTTTATGGAGCGGAAAGAGGATCTGGTCCGTCGTTATGATCTCCACCGCCACAGCCCACGCTGGCGGGAGAACACCAATTGGGCGGGGCTTCTTATTGCGGTGAGCAACGAGTACGCCCCCGGCAATCCCGCCAGCTTCAAGGAGAAGCAGAAGCGGGTGGAAGCCTATACGGAGCTTCCGGAGATGCGCCAGGCCATTGCCGCCGTGGTGCCCCAGGGGATGGGGAGGAACAAGCAGATCGTGGCGGGATTGATCCGCCGCCGGCAGTTTGGGCTGCTGACGATGCTGTATCGTTTTAAAAACCGGAACAAATAAGGAAAGGACCCCCGCTATGTCGTATCTATCCGAAAGTTTTCTCTGGCATTTGCTCTATACCTTCTGGCAGTGGCTGGAGGGGGCCTGGCGGCAAAGCTTTGTGGGCTGCCAGGCGTCCCGCTTTCTTGCATGGCTCAGCCGGAAGTGGGAGGGCAGTTTTCTGGTTCACCTGTTCTATGACGAGAGCCGCCTCAGCCGCCTCTGGCCGGAGAGTATGCTCCGGCGCATCATTGATCTGGTGCTGAATCTTCCGCTGTATGTGATCCAGTGGATTTATAAGCTGCTGCGCCGGCCCTTTGACGAGAGCGTTTTCGCCACCCTGGCCTTTGAGATCGGCAAGGAGGCCTTTGTGGCTGCCAGCTGGTTTATTGCCATAATTCTCTGTATTCCCTATAAGTATTGGAACAATGCCTACAGTGTGCTGCTGTTTGCCTTTGTGCTGTGCCTGATTTTCCTGGGGTCCATGAACGACTTGAAAGTTCGGTTATCCACCCGGGATTTTGGCCCCTATCTGCCGTTTTTCTTCTTCGCAGTGGTGGCAGCGGTACCGCTGTCTGACTATCCGAATCTTTCCGGGCGGTATCTGATATACCACATTGCCTGTATTCTGGTGGTAGTGACCCTGGTGAACGCAGTGTCCAACAGCGCTCAGCTTTTGCGGCTGGGGGGCGGTCTGGGCCTTGGCATCCTGGCAGCTGCGGGCTACGGCATTTATCAGGGTGTGGTGATCGGGGTGGATGTAAACCCCTCCTATGTGGATCTGTCCGTGAACGCGGATATGCCGGGGCGGGTCTATTCCTATTTTGAGAACCCGAATGCATTGGGAGAGCTCCTTTTGCTGGGACTGCCCATTTTGGTGGCGCTGATTTTTACCTCCCGCCGGTGGTGGGGAAAGCTGGCAGCGCTGGTTGTATTTGGAATCGGAGCCATCTGCATGGCGATGACTTTATCCCGTGCCAGTTGGGTAGGCTTGGCAGCCGCGGCATTCATCTATGTATTTTTGTGGAATCGAAAGCTGATCCCTCTGGGAATCGTGGTGGCTATTGCGGCCATTCCAGTGCTGCCGGATTTCGTTCTGAACCGGATTTTAACGATTACAAATATGAGCGATACCTCTACCAGCAGTCGGTTTCCCCAGTATGAGGCGGCCATCAAGCTGCTGGCGAACGATCCGCTTACCGGCGCCGGCTTGGGCGCGGATGCGGTGCGGCAGGCCGTGAAAATGAATGGCTATTACCAGGGCACAGCGCCCTTTGTCCATGCCCACAATACGTTGATGCAGATTTGGGCGGAGACAGGAATTGTGGGACTTCTGTCCTTCTGCGGCAGTGTGATTTGGACTATGAAGGAGACAGCCCGGGCAGTAAAGACTACAGAGGACCAGACGGCCCGTCACATGGCAATCGGCGGTACAGTAGCGATTTTGGGCGCCATGGTGTGCGGTCTTGCGGACTATCTGTGGACGTATCCCCGAATTATGTTTGTGTTTTGGTTTGTGTTTGGTCTGACTTTGGCAGCAATTAAGGTTTGCAAATTGGAAAGAGATCGTGTATAATAGCATACTGCTGGGGGCGCACGCCCCCAGCAGTATGAAAGTTACTGAGCAGGAGAGAATTTTGTCAGCACGCAGGCAGTTGCACGGTTTGGGAGCATACCGGGCCCATCCATGGGGTGTAGCGCAGCTGGTAGCGCGCCTGCTTTGGGAGCATATCCCGCCCATCCATGAGGGAAAAAGCAAAACGTTGCAACCCGCTGGGACACTACCAGAAGCGGGAACCATTTCCGCAAAGTCGTTGGTCAAAAAACGGCCTTGACCACATGTTTGACCACAGTTATAATCATTTTATATCCGGGTGTAGCGCAGTTGGTAGCGCACGTGATTTGGGAGCGCGCGGGGGCCATCCATGAGGACAAAACCGCAACCCCGCAACCCGCTGGGACACTACCAGAAGCGGGAACCATTTCGGCAAAGTCGTTGGTCAAAAAACGGCCTTGACCACATGTTTGACCACAGTTATAATCATTTTATATCCGGGTGTAGCGCAGTTGGTAGCGCACGTGATTTGGGTTCACGGGGCCGGGCGTTCGAATCGCCCCACTCGGACCAAAAATCCGTCAAAATCTTGTGATTTTGACGGATTTTTCTTAACTTTTACAACAAAACTATTTGATAAAATTCCACTATCCATTTTTACTTTTCTTGAGGTGCCGAAATATGGTGATCGAGACAAAACGGCTGATCCTGCGCCCCTTTTT
>CALXDD010000015.1 GCA_944386985.1 uncultured Oscillospiraceae bacterium | reverse complement strand
CCAGGACCCCCTGGCGGAGCTGGTGAAGATCGACCCCAAGGCCATCGGGGTGGGCCAGTACCAGCACGACATGCCCCCTAAACGGCTGGACGAGGCTCTCAGCGCCGTGGTGGAGGACTGCGTCAACGCGGTGGGGGTGGACGTGAATACCGCCTCTCCCTCCCTGCTCCAGCAGGTAGCGGGTCTCACTGCCGCCACAGCGAAGAATATCGTGAAGTACCGGGAGGAAAACGGCCCCTTTACCTCCCGCAAGCAGATTCTGAAGGTGCCCAAGGTGGGCCCCAAGGCCTTTGAGCAGTGCGCCGGCTTCCTCCGGGTGCCGGAGAGCAAGAACGTGCTGGACAACACTGCCGTTCATCCGGAAAGCTACGCCGCGGCGGAGAAGCTCCTCTCCCTCACCGGCCACACCGCCGCTGAGGCGGCGTCCGGACGGCTGAGGGATCTCAGCGGAGCCATTCAGGCCGCCGGGGCGGAAAAGCTGGCGGAGGAGTGCGGGGTCGGCGTGCCCACCCTGCTGGATGTGGCCAAGGAGCTGCAAAAGCCCGGCCGGGACCCCCGGGACGAGCTGCCGCCTCCCATTCTCCGCACCGATGTGCTGGAGATGAAGGACCTGAAGCCGGGGATGGTGCTCACCGGCACTGTCCGCAACGTGATCGACTTCGGCGCTTTTGTGGACATTGGCGTCCATCAGGACGGCCTGGTCCACATCTCCCAGGTCAGCAAAAAGTTCATCCGCCACCCCTCCGAGGCGGTGAGCGTGGGGGATATTGTAAAGGTCATCGTCCTGGACGTGGACGAGAAGAAAAAGCGTATCAGCCTCTCCATGAAGCAGGTTCCTCAATCTTGAGGAACCTGCTTTTTTCTGATGGAAGCTTTTGCTTTTTTCCAAAAGGCCCTGAACGGAAAAAGGCCGCCGGAGAGTGCCCTCCCCGGCGGCCGGTTCTATTCTTTCACTGCGGCGGCATAGAGCTCATTTTTGTTGACGCCGGTAAGGGCCGCTACCTCCTTCACCGCGTCCTTCATTCGCATGCCCTCCTCCCGGCGGCGGAGAACCAGGGCCACCGCCTCCTCCAATGTCACAGCCGTCTCCTCCCGAGGCTCCGCACCGGCCACCACCAGCACGAACTCCCCCTTGGGAGGCGTCTCCCGGTACCGCTCCACCGCCTGGGCCAGGGTGGTGCGGATGGTCTCCTCGTGGAGCTTGGTGAGCTCCCGGCACAGGGAGATGGGTCGGTCTCCGAAAACCTCGTACAGGTCCTCTAAGGTAGTCAGCAGCTTGTGGGGGGCCTCGTAGAACACCATGGTCCGCTCCTCGCTTTTCAAAGACGCCAAGTGCTCCCGCCGCCCCTTCCGGTTCACGGTGAGAAATCCCTCAAAGGTGAAGCGGCCGGTGGGCAGGCCGGACAAGGCCAGGGCGCACACCAGGGCGCAGCCCCCTGGCACCGCCACTACCTCAATGCCCTCCTGTCCGCACAGCCGCACCAGATCCTCTCCGGGGTCGCTGATGGCGGGCATCCCCGCGTCGGTGACCAGGGCGCAGTGCTCCCCGGCCAAAAGCCGCCGCAGCACCGCCTGACCGGCGGAGGCCTGGTTGTGCTGGTGGTAGCTCACCAGGGGCTTTTTGATGCCGAAGTGGTTGAGCAGCTTCACGCTCACCCGGGTATCCTCGGCGGCGATAAAATCCACCGTCTCCAATGTCTCCAGGGCCCGGGGACTCATGTCCCCCAGATTGCCGATGGGGGTGGCCACCAGATATAAGATTCCTGCCATAGTAAGGCTCCTTTGTGTGAAAATCTTCCGCCCCTCACCGGCGGCGAAAATAAATCTCCTCCAGCTCCTCCGTGTCGCTGCCGTCCGGGCGGTGGAGCACCAGGGGCGGCTCCACCGTAAGCCCCGGCTTTCCGCCCCGGCGGCCCTCCGCCAGCACCAGAGAGGGCGCTGCAGCGCTGTTGTGCTGCACCAGACGCAGCCGCTTGGGCTCCAGCTTGAAGCGGCGCATGGCCTCCAGCAGATCGCACAGCCGCTCCGGCCGGTACACCGCCGCGAAGGTCCCGCCCCAGCGGAGAAGCCGCCCGGCCCGGCGGCACACGTCAAAGATGGTGCACCCCTCCTCGCTGCGGGCAAGGCGCAATGCCTCCTCCCCGCAGGCGGGACCGGCTGCGGCGGCGAAGTAGGGCGGGTTGGACACCACCAAATCAAACCGCCCCGTCTCCGGAAGGTCCGGCATGGTGCGAAGGTCCCCCAGGTGCTGCTGTACCGTAAAGCCGTTGGCGGCGGCAGTCCGCTCCGCAAGGCGCAAAGGGGCCTTCTGAAGCTCCACGTTGTGAAGGCGGATGCTTGGCTCCCGGGCCAGCAGCAAAAGGCCGATGAGTCCCGTCCCCGCCCCCAGATCGCATACCAGGGCGTCCCGGCGGAGTTTTGGGAAGGCCCCCAGCAAAAAGGCGTCGGTACCCGGCGGAAAGAGGGCGTCGTCATAGAAAAAGCCGGGCCCGCCGGGCCACAGGACCTCCCACCGCTCCATCCGCCGCGCCTCCCCCTGTTTGATGTCAGGAATATTGTACCGAAAAAACCGCCGGGAGGCAAGAGGGACCGCACGCCTCCCGGAAGTGCAAAAAAACACGCCGCTTGGCGGCGTGTTTTTCCGTATGCAGTGAACTTACTCGGCAACGATGGCGTCAACAGGGCAGTTGGCAGCGCAGGCGCCGCAATCCACGCAGGTATCGGCATCGATCACATACTGGGAATCGCCCTGGGAAATAGCCTCAACGGGGCAGTTCTCAGCGCAGGTACCGCAGCTGACGCAAGCGTCGGTAATCTTGTGAGCCATGGGGTGCACCTCCATTTTTTAGACTGTACTCACATTGTAGCATAGATGATGAAAATTGCAAGGCGAAAAATAAAAATTCAAAAATTTGCTGGGAAGCCCGGAAGTGCAGCTTATTCTCCCGCAGTTTGGGGGATAATTCCTCTGCAATATGAATTGTAATGCAAAGGAGCGATACCATGACGGACAACCGTTTTACGCCCCGGGCCCGCAGTGTGCTGCAGCTGAGCCATCAGGCGGCGGAGGAACTGGGCCACGGCTATGTGGGCACGGAGCATTTGCTGCTGGGCCTTCTCCGGGAGGAGGCGGGAGTGGCATCCCGCCTTCTCAGGGAGCAGGGACTCTCCTACGACAAGGCACGGGATCTTCTCATCCACGCCATGGGCCAGGGAACGCCGGGGGCCTCCCCCACCCAGGGCTTCACTCCCCAGGCCCGCCGGTCCATTGAGTACGCCGCCGGGGAAGCCCTGCGGCTGTCCGGAAGCTGTGTGGGTACGGAGCATCTGCTGCTTGGTATTTTGAAGGAGGGGGGCAATATGGCGCTGACCATGCTGCGGCAGGCGGGGGTGGAACCCCGGCGGCTGCAGTCCATGGTCCTCCAGCGCATCAGCCAGCCCCTCCGGCCCGCGGCGGAGCCGCCCCGGCCCGACGGGCGCACCAAGACCCTCAACGAGTACGCCACCGACCTCACCGCAGCCGCCCGGTCCGGACGGCTGGACCCGGTGATCGGCCGGGACCGGGAGATTTTGCGGGTCATTGAGATTCTCTGCCGCCGCAGCAAGAACAACCCGGTGCTCTTAGGGGAGCCGGGGGTAGGCAAGACCGCCGTGGCGGAGGGCCTTGCCCAGCGCATTGTGGCCGGGGACGTGCCGGAGGATCTGCTGGACCGGCGGCTCCTCTCCCTGGATCTTCCCGCCATGCTGGCGGGCACCAAGTATCGGGGGGAATTTGAGGAGCGGGTGAAGACCGCCGTGGCGGAGGTAAAACGAGCGGGGAACATCATCCTCTTTCTGGACGAGCTCCACACCGTGGTGGGGGCCGGCAGCGCCGAGGGCTCCATCGACGCGGGCAACATCATCAAGCCCGCCCTTGGCCGGGGAGAGATCCGGGTGCTGGGAGCCACCACCCTGGAGGAGTACCGCCGCCACATTGAAAAGGACGCGGCCCTGGAGCGGCGCTTCCAGCCGGTGCGGGTGGAGGAGCCGGACCGGGAGGGTGCCCTGCAGATCCTCCGGGGCATCCGGGAGAAGTATGAAGACCACCACCGCCTCACCATCACCGACGCCGCCCTGGAGGCGGCGGTGGATCTCTCCCGCCGGTATCTTCCGGAGCGATTCCTCCCCGACAAGGCCATCGACCTCATGGACGAGGCGGCCTCCCGGGTGCGGATGGGCGAAGGGGAGTCCTCCGCGGAGGCGGCGGCTCTCTCTGAGAAGCTGCGGCTTCTCCAGCGGGACCGCTCGGAGGCCCTGGCCCGGGGTGACGCCGCTGCGGCGAAACGGCTGGACGGCATCCGCAAAAACTTTGAGCAGCAGCGCTCCGACTGCGCCGGAGACCGGGTGGAGGCGGAGGACGTGGCGGGGGTGCTGTCGGCCTGGACCGGCATTCCCGTCACCCGTCTGACCCAGGGGGAGGCCCGACAGCTTCAGGATCTGGAGGAGGAGCTGCGCCGCCGGGTCATCGGCCAGGAGGAGGCGGTGGCCGCCATCGCCAAGGCCATCCGCCGCAGCCGGGTGGGCATGGGGGACCCCCGCCGCCCGGTGGGAAGCTTTTTGCTACTGGGTCCCACCGGTGTGGGCAAGACGGAGCTGTGCCGGGCCGTGGCGGAAACCCTCTTCGGCCAGCGGGACGCCCTCATCCGCATCGACATGAGCGAGTATATGGAGCGCCACAGCGTCTCCCGGCTCATCGGCGCGCCGCCGGGCTATGTGGGCCATGAGGAGGGGGGACAGCTGACGGAGCGGGTCCGCCGCCGCCCCTACGCCGTGGTGCTGCTGGATGAGATTGAGAAGGCCCACGCCGACGTGTGGAACCTGCTGCTGCAGGTGCTGGAGGACGGCACCCTCACCGACGGTCAGGGGCGGAAGGTGGACTTCCGCAACACCGTGGTGGTGATGACCTCCAACATCGGGGCCCGGGCCATTACCGGCGGCGTGCCCCTTGGATTTGGGGAGAGCCGCATTGACGACGGCCAGCGGCGGCGGACGGTGCTGGGGGAGCTGAAGCGGACCTTCCGCCCGGAGCTTCTCAACCGCATTGACGAGACCATCGTCTTCCGTGCCCTGGATCACCAGGCCCTCACCGCCATCGCCCGGCGGATGCTGGAGGAGACTGCCCGGCGGGCTGCCGCTCTGGGGGTGACGCTGGAGATCACCGACGACTCGGTGGAGCAGCTGGCCCGGGAGGCGGAGGACCCGGCCAACGGGGCCCGGCCCCTCCGCCGGGCCATCCGGCAGAAGGTGGAGGACGTGATCGCCCGCCAGGTATTGGAGGGAACCGTGTCCCCCGGCGGCTGCCTGCGCCTCGCCGCCGCCGCGGGAGGCGTGGAGGTGGTGCCCGCCCAGCTTGTGTGAGAACGCGCTTTTTGAAAAGGACAAGGCCGCTGCTGGGACAACCGTCCCTGCGGCGGCTTTGCTATTTCTTCCGGGAGATGGTATACTGAAAACCACGGTGATCCGCCGGCCCATCCGGGCTGCCGGAGAAAAAATACCGGACGTCACAGAGAATACACATCCCGGCGCTATCCTGTTTTCAGGAGGAGGTGAGACTGGTGGACAACCACATTCTGATTGTGGAGGACGAATCCAAACTGCGGGAAGTCCTGTGCGACTACTTCCGCAGCAAGGGGGAGCTCCCTCAAGAGGCCCGGGACGGCGCTGAAGCCCTGGAGCTGGCGGAGACCGTCTCCTTCGACGCCGTGCTGCTGGACATCATGATGCCCCAATTGGACGGCTTCGCCGTCTGCCGCGCCCTTCGAAAGCACAGCGACGTACCCATTTTGTTCCTCACCGCCCTCTCCGACGAGGAGGACAAGCTCCTGGGCTACGAGCTGGGGGCCGACGACTACATCACCAAGCCCTTCACCATGTCGGTGCTCTATGCCAAAACCATGGCTCTCATCCGCCGCAGCCGGGGTACCATGCGCACCAAAGACCGGCTGGAGGCGGGAGGAATCACACTGGAGCTGTCCTCCCAGAAAGTGTGGGCGGGGAAAAAAGAGATCTCCCTCACCCCCAAGGAGTACGCCCTTCTCCGGTGCCTCATGCAGAACAAAAACATGGTTATGAGCCGGGAGCAGCTGCTGGTGAAGTGCTGGGGCTATGACTACGAGGGAGAGGCCCGGGCGGTGGACACCCACATCAAACGCCTGCGGGAGAAGCTGGGAGACGCCGCCGGGTGCATCAAGACCGTCATCAAGGCGGGCTACCGGCTGGAGGACTGCGTGTGAAACAGATTTCGAAAGGATATTATGCCGTCGCCGCGCTGCTCCTGTTCTGGGCAGCTGTAGACTTTTACCACTACTTTGAAATCGGAAGAGACATGATCTCCTTTTATCAGGAGACAGACAGTGTCCGGCAGCTGGTAGAAAACCAGATTGTTGAGGGGATCGTAAAAATTCTCCTCGCTTTTGGCATCATCACCGTGGGATGGATACGGGCAAAGAGGAAAAATCAGCCCATTGGCTCCCTCACCGCCGTCACCATACTGCTCTCTGCTTTGCTGCTGACGCTGTGGGCGGCATCTATGGGGCTCCTCACCGCCGCCGCGGCGGAGTATGGCGCCTATCAGGTACAGGATGCCAGTGAGAACCGGGCGTCCGACCTCTCAGATCTCCTGGCATTTCATCTGAGCCGCCGGGACAACCTCCCCAACGGCCAGGAGCTGGCCTTCTGGGAGACGCTCAGCAGCGATGTGGTGGGCGCACGCAGTTACGGGAAAATCTATGATGACTACTTTCTTCTCATGTGGGATCACGAGAAGTTCTACACTGCTTCTGCGATTTATGACAGAGAGGGGAATCTTCTGGCCACCAGCTGGCAGGATTCCATGTATCTCCAATATATGTCGGAGGAGGAATGGGACGCCGGAGAGGCGCTGGGGAAACATCAGGGGATTGCCCTTTTGGACCGGGAATGCCTTACCGAGAAGGGACAGGAATGCCTGGGAGCGTACAGCGGAATCTCCCGCAGTCCCCGTGCTCTGCGCCTTACCGGCGCCTTTGACGGAACTACCTTCCTGCCTGCCAGAATCGAGGGGGTACTGTATGAGGATGTAGAGGAGGCCCTGCGGAAGAGGGGCAGCGGCAGCTATATCCTCTCCCAAGTGATAGAGGGCTACGATCTCCCATGGCAGCTCCTCTATGAAGATCCAGAGGTCCCGGAGACTGTCACCCTCTATGCCGATTATTACCAAGCCAACTGGCGGGAGGACTCCCCCGCCTTCTTCTACCGGGGAGAGCGGTATCCCAATCTTGTGGCTCTGGTGGAGGAACTGGGCCCCTCTATGGCGGCGGAATCTCCGGTGAGTCCGGATCAGTACCAATGGCGGGACCTGGTGCGGATCTCCGTGAGCTATTGCACCACCTATGAGGGTGAGACCTCCTGGAACGCCTACTATGCCGGGAAAAACGGCTACCAGGGGGAGGCCCCGGAGGTGCAGTGCTATCTGGTGAGCATGGTGTACGCCTCCCCCCTCCGCAACGCCTTTTGGAGCCTTTGGAAAATTTACGCCTGGACCTTTGTGCTGGCGGCAGTCCTGATCCTGGCGGGGCGCACAGTCCTCCGGCGGCAGCTGATCCGCCCCGCCCAGAGTATCGGGAAGGCCCTTCTGGATGGGAGCGACACACCGGACCGGCAGTACAATGAGGCGTGGCGCTGGCGGGAGGGGAGTGACCTGCTGCGGGGATTTTTGAACAACCGGGACCGCTGTCAGGGGCAGAAAAATGAGATAAACCGGCTGAACACCGCCCTGACCTACGCCAAGACCGCCGAGGAAAACCGGCGGCAGATGACCTCCAGCATCGCCCACGAGCTGAAGACGCCCCTGGCGGTGATCCACAGCTACGCCGAGGGCCTGAAGGAGCACATCGCCGAGGAGAAGCGGGACAAATACCTAAGCGTGATCCTCTCAGAGACGGAGCGAATGGACGCCATGGTACTGGAAATGCTGGATCTCAGCCGCCTGGAGGCGGGGAAAATCAAGCTGGCCCGGGATGAATTTGACCTTGCTCAGCTGACCCGGTCCATCTGGGAGAGGCTGAGCCGGACCGCCGGGGCCAAGGATCTTCATGTGACGCTGCGGCTGCCGGAGACCTGCCCCATTACCGCCGACGAGGGCCGGATCGGCCAGGTGGTGGAAAACTTCATCAGCAATGCGGTGAAATACACCCCAGCCGGGGGCAATATCGCCATCTCCATCGAGGCAGGGCGGCAGAAGACCGGCTTTTTCATCCGAAACGACTGCCCTCCCCTGTCGGAGGAGGCCCTCTCCAAGGTGTGGGACACCTTCTACCGGGCCGACGAGGCCCGGTCCGGAGGCGGCACCGGCCTGGGACTGGCCATCGCCAAAAGCATCATCGAGCTCCACGGCGGCCGCTGCTCCGCCCGCAGCACCGAAAACGGCGTAATATTTTCATTTTCTCTTTAAAATAAGCACAGAGCAGGCAAAAATCCCCGCCAAAAGGCGGGGATTTTTCAATTCAGCGCCCCGGCGGCCTCGTCGAAAAGCTCCTCCATCCGCTGCCGGGTGACCCTGTGCTGGGGCAGCGCCAGCTCCGGGTCCTCCGCCAGCAGCTGCCGGGCGGCCTCCTGGGCCTCCCGCAAAAGGGACATATCGCAGCTGAGGTCCGCGATCTTCATGGCGGGCAAACCGTGCTGCCGCCTGCCGAAAAAATCGCCGGATCCCCGAAGCCGGAGATCCTCCTCGGCAATGCGGAAGCCGTCTCCGGTGCGGGTCATCACCTTCAGCCGCTCCCGGGTCTCCTCATTCTGGTTGTCGCTGACCAAAATGCAGTAGGATTTGTGGCTGCCCCGGCCTACCCGGCCCCGGAGCTGGTGGAGCTGGCTGAGCCCGAAGCGCTCGGCGTTTTCAATCACAATCACCGAGGCGTTGGGCACATCCACGCCCACCTCCACCACCGTGGTGGACACCAGAATCCGACTCTCCCCGGCGGCAAAGGCGGTCATCACCGCCTCCTTCTCTTTGGGCTTCATCTTTCCGTGGACAAAGGCCACCTTCAGCTCCGGAAAGATCTCTTTCTGGAGATAGGCCGCGTACTCCGTCACCGCCTTCCGCTCGTCCCCCATACCGCCGTCCTCCTGCTCCACCATGGGGCAGATGATGTAAGCCTGGCGGCCCGCCCCGATCTCCCGGCGGAGAAAGTCGTAGATCCTGGGGTGATAGCTGCCGTCCACGGCGGAGGTGCTGATGTGCTGGCGGCCCGGGGGCAGCTGGTCGATAACGGACACGTCCAGATCCCCATAGATGATGAGGGCCAGAGTCCGGGGGATGGGGGTGGCGGACATGACCAGCAGGTGGGGCTGCTCCTCCCCCACTCGCCCCTTCTCCGACAGGGCGGAGCGCTGGTCCACGCCGAAGCGGTGCTGCTCGTCGGTGACCACCAGGCCCAGACGGTGGTAGACCACGTCGGCGCTGATGAGGGCGTGGGTACCGATGACCACCTGGATGGAGCCGTCCCGGACCTGCTCTAAGATGCTGCGCCGGGTTTTGGCGGCGGTGGCCCCGGTGAGGAGGGCGCACCGGACCCCCAGGGATTCCAGAAGAGGTCCCAGTCCCTTGTAGTGCTGCTCCGCCAGAATGGAGGTGGGGGCCATGAGAGCAGCCTGGAGTCCGCTGCGGGCGGCACAGAGAAGGGCGGCGGCGGCCACCATGGTCTTGCCGGAGCCCACGTCCCCCTGGACCAGCCGGTTCATGGGCCGGGGCTTTGCCATGTCCTCCAGCACCTCCCCCACGGCCCGCTGCTGGGCCTCCGTAAGGGTAAAGGGCAGGGCGGCATAGAAATCCCCCAGGTCCGCCCGGCAGGGCCGGGCGGCGGCCTGGGTCCGGCGGCTGCGGAGCCTCCCAAGGCCCAGCGTCAGCAAAAACAGCTCCTCAAACACCAGCCGCCGCCGGGCGATGGCCAGGGTGTCGGCGCTCTGGGGAAAGTGGACGTGATCGTAGGCGTAGCTGATGTGGCAGAGGTTGTGGGCCTGCCGCACCTCGTCGGGGAGAGGGTCCGGCAGCAGATCCCGGCAGACTGTGAGGCCCTGGGTGATGGACTTGATGAGGAGGTTTTGCGTCACCCCGGCGGTGAGACTGTAGATGGGGACGATGCGGCCGCACAGCAGCCCGGCCCCCTCCTTTTCTGCCACAGGGTTCACCATCTTCCACTTTCGCCCGCTGCCTTCGGCTTTGCCGTAGAAGAGATAGGTCTCCCCGGGGAGAAGGCTGTCCTTGAGATAAGCCTGATTAAAATAGGTGATGTCCAGAACGCCTCTATCGTCCACCGCCCGGAGCTTCACCAGATCGAGGCCCTTTCGGATGTGACTGAGGGTGGGAGCGGCGGCCACCATAGCGCTGACGCAGGCCGTCTCCCCGTCCTGAAGATCCCGGATCTCCCGCAGGACGCTCCGGTCCTCATAGGCCCGGGGAAAATAGGAAATCAGGTCCCGGAGGGTACGGATCTCCAGCTTCTGAAGGGCCTTGGCCCGCTGCTCCCCAATGCCCCTGATGTACCGCACATCCGTCTTGAGATCCGCCATGGCGCCGACGCCTCCTCTCCGCATCTTGCAATGATTGTCGGTATTGTATCACAGTTTACCGGCAGTGGGAAGGGAAATATCGCACAGGCGTTCTGGGATTTTGGAAAATCCTTGTCAAATTCTTTGCATTTTTTGGTGGTATACTTGTCAAAATCCCCGCCATCCTATACACTATTTGGTAGAACAGGAACGCGCCTCCCCGAAGGAAGGACGGACACCGGACGACACGAAAAAGTGAGGTGGGCTATGGCGGAGAAGGCCAGGGAAACAGATCGGATTTTATTTGCGGTACTGATGGGAACGGCAGGCATTTTGCTGCTCTGCGCGGTGATCGCCCAGCCGGACAAAACACTGATTGAGGGCTTTTTGCGTATCCAGCAGGCGGAGACAGGGCTCATTACCGACTCCATCGTCACCGGCGGTCTGGGGGGCGCGCTGCTGAACGCGGGGCTGGTGCTGCTTTTGAGCACGCTCCTGGTCCGGCGTCTGAAGATGCCCTTCACAGGGCTGTCGGTGGCCTGTCTCTATATGATGGCGGGCTTTGCCCTTATGGGGAAGAATCTGGTGAACACCCTGCCCATTCTGGCGGGAGGCTGGATCTATTCCCGCTATCGCCGGGAGCCCTTTTCCAAGTATGTCTATGTTACCTTTTTCGGCACCTGCCTGTCCCCGTTGGTGAGCTTTGTCATGAACAACGCCCGCTACGGCCTTCGGATGCTCACCATGGCGCTGTGCGGTATCGCCATCGGCTTTTTCCTGCCTCCGGTGTCGGCCTACACCGTGCGCATCCACCAGGGCTATAATCTCTACAATGTGGGCTTTGCCGCCGGCTTCATCGGCCTTGGGATGGCCAGTATTCTCAAGGGCTTTGGGGTGGAGTTTGCGGATGTGAGCAGCTGGAGCCGGGACAACGGAATTTTGCCGGATGTACTGACCTGGGGACTTCTGGCGGCCCTTCTGATCCTGGGAGCGGTGATGGGCTGCCGCAGCTGGCAGCAGTACCGGCCCATTTTCCGCCACTCCGGCCGGGCGGTGGCGGATTTCACAGCCCTGGACGGATTAGGCCCCACCTTTGTGAATATGTCGCTGACCGGTGCGCTGGGGGCGCTGTATCTCAGGTGGATGGGAGCGGATCTGAACGGGCCGCTGCTGTGCTGTATTTTTTCCGTAGTGGGCTTTGCCGCCTTCGGCAAGCACCCCCGCAACGTAATCCCCGTGGCCCTGGGAGCGGTGGCCTCCTCCCGGCTTATGGGCAATATCCCCATCAACTCCCCGGCAGTGCTGCTGGCCACCCTGCTGTGCACAGGACTTGCTCCCATTGCCGGACAGTTCGGCGTGTTCTGGGGGTTCCTGGCCGGATTCATGCACATGACCATCGTACAGCACACCGCTTTTCTCCACGGCGGGATGAATCTTTACAACAACGGCTTTGCCGCGGGACTCACCTGCGTGCTGATGCTGCCCATTATCCAGGCCCTGCGGCCGGAACCGGAGGAATAGTACCATGAAGCAGGGAAAGCATATCCAGAACGCCAGAAGAAAGATGCGCCGGGTGGTGGACGAGATCTACAACGCGCTGCTGCTGGCGGGAGGAACGGAGATAGATCTGTCGCTGCGCCGGGAGGCGGACGGCCTCCGGCTGCGGGTGGATGGAAATTTTGTTCCCCAGCGCCGGGGAGAGATGGACAAAATGGCGGAACTTCTGCAGCCCGCCGTCCGAAACCCCGCCATGGTGGAGGAGTTCTGGGCCCTGACCGGGGGCGACCGGTTCACCGGCGACAGCGAGCTGGCCCTGGTGGGACAGATCGCGGACACCGCTTCGGTGACGGTGGGAGAGGACCGCATCTCCATAGAGCTGTATATCGGATTTTGATCCATTTTTTCAAGACGGATACATCCCATCCGCCGGGAAGAACCGCTGTTTGGTAATTTCACAAAAAAGGAATTGTATTTTCCGGCGGAATGGTGTACAATATACCCATCAGTGAACAATAAAGGAGGACCCCATCATGAGAGTTGCCCGCTTAGTGCTGAAAATCGTTGGCGCCGCCCTGGCCCTTGCCGCTTTCACCTGCCTGATCGTCGCATTCTGGGACAAGATCACCGGCTGCCTGTCCGATTTCCGCGGCAAGTGCTGCCGTGAGTGTGACGATTATGACGACGAGGTGCTCTACGAGTAATATGCCGACAGAAAATCGCTCCCGCTTTCGCGGGAGCGATTTTTTTGTCTGTCACGCCAGGCGCAGCAGCACCAGATTGGTATTGCTGTACTGGGTGGAATAGGTGTTTCCGGTGGCGTTGACCAGCTTCAGCTGATCGCCATTGGCAGCGGTAAGCAGGAAGGTTCTGGCCAGTGTGGACATGTCGCCCCGCTCCAGAATGGCAGTGGCGACGGCAGTGGAAATAGCGGAGCCATTGACTGTAGGAGACAGCGTGGTGACCACGCTGCTGCTGCCGCTGCCGCTTCCACCGGACTCGGCATTGGTGGAGTAGTTGACGAGATAGGTGCCCGACGGCAGCGTGACGGTAGTGCCGCTGAGGGTAATGCCGCTGCCGGGGCTGTTCGCCGCCAGAGTCAGAGGGATCGCCTGACCAGGGGACAGGGTAACGGCGGAGTTGGTGCCGGACCAGTAGGAAGCAACGCCGTTGTTCCCCTGCGGAATAACGAAATCCAGGGTGGCGTCGGTGTTGCTCCCGGAATTGGTGACGGCGGCGCTGGTACCGGGCGCGCCGGTAGTAACGGTGCCTACGGAGACGGTGGCGGCCCTCCCGGCGGCGCCGGCGGCGCCGGAAGAACCGGTGGAACCGGTGGCGCCCTGGGGAATGACAAAGTCCAGCACAGCGTCGGTGTCGGTACCGGAATTGGTGACAGATGCCTGGGTACCGGGCTCGCCGGTGGTGACTGTACCAACCGTGATGGTAGCAGCCTTTCCGGCAGGCCCCTGGGGACCTTCCGGACCTTGGGGACCTTCCGGACCCTGGGGGCCGGTAGCGCCGGTGGCGCCCTGGGGAATGACGAAGTCCAGCACGGCGTTGGTGTCGGTGCCGGAGTTGGTGACGGAGGCTTGAGTACCGGGCTGACCGGTGGTGACCGTGCCAACCGTGACGGTGGCCGCCTCACCGGCAGGCCCCTGAGGACCCTCCGGACCCTGAGGACCGGTGGCGCCCGTTGCACCGGTAGGACCGGCGGGGCCCTGGGGACCCTGAGGCCCCGCCGGACCCTGGAGACCGGTTGCGCCGGTTGCACCCTGGGGGATGACGAAGTCCAGCACGGCGTTGGCATCGGTGCCGGAGTTGGTGACGGAAGCCTGGGTACCGGGCTGGCCGGTGGTGACCGTGCCAACCGTGACGGTGGCCGCCTCACCGGCGGGGCCCTGGGGACCTGTAGCTCCGGTGGCACCCGTCGCGCCGGTAGCGCCCGTTGTGCCGGTAGGACCTGCGGGCCCCTGGGGACCCTGGGGACCCTGGGGACCCTGAGGACCCTCCGGACCCTGGGGACCGGTTGCGCCGGTGGCGCCTTGAGGAATGACGAAATTCAGTACAGCATTGGTATCCGTGCCGGAATTGGTGACGGATGCCTGGGTGCCGGGCTGGCCGGTGGTGACTGTGCCAACCGCGACGGTGGCCGCCTCACCGGCGGGACCCTGGGGACCCGTAGCCCCCGTTGCGCCGGTGGCGCCGGTCAGGCCCTGGGGGCCCTGAGGTCCGGTAGCACCCCGGGGGCCCTGCGGACCCTGAGGCCCCTGGGGACCACGGGGGCCCTGAGGACCCTGGGGGCCGGTCTCACCTCTCGGCCCCTGAGGACCTTGGGGCCCTATAGGGCCAGGCAGGCCCCGAGGACCTCTGGGACCGGGACAGCAGACCACCTTTTCACCGCAGCGGCAGGGATCGCAGCTCTCACAGCAGTCGCAGGGGTTGCAATGATGATGCATCATAGGGAAATCCTCCCAAAGTAAGTTCATAGTGAGGGACCGTTCGGTCCCTCACATCCTATGTGCGACCGGCGGGGGCGGTGCCTGGCAGGACATTGCAGGACAGGTCGGATCCCCACTTGGGCAAACGCCCCCAGCCGAGCTGTTTTTCTCTATCTGCCAAAACCCGAAGACTGTACCCTGGCGGAATCTGTGGGAATTGGAGGGGGTTGGGTGTTGCTTCAAAGGAACGTCCATGCTACAATAACAAATTAGAAATGTATTGAGGGGGAATTTCTATGACCACCCGGGATTTTCAGACAAAAGGCACTCTTGCTATCTTTTTCAGCTACTTCAAGCCTCATAAAAAGCTTTTTCTCACGGACATCACCTGCGCCTTTCTTATGTCCATGATCGACCTGGCCTTTCCCTATGTGTCCAGAATGTGCATGTACGATCTGCTGCCCAACAGTCTCTACCGCGCCTTCTTCGCCGTCATGGCCATCTTCCTTTTGGCCTATGTGCTGCGGGCGGTGCTGCAGTATATCGTCTGTTACTGGGGCCACACCTTCGGCATCCGGGTGGAGGCGGACATCCGGCGGGACCTCTTTTCCCACATTCAGACCCTGTCCTTCGGATTCTACGACAAAAACCGCACCGGACACCTGATGAGCCGCATGACCGCCGAGCTTTTTGACATCACCGAGCTGGCCCACCACGGCCCGGAGGACCTCTTCACCTCCCTGGTGACCGTGCTGGGAGCCATTGCCATCATGTTCACCATCCGCTGGCAGCTGGCCCTGGTGGTGCTGATCTTAGTGCCCATCTTTGTGGTGGTCACCATGGTCAACCGCCGCAGCATGATGGACGCCTCCCGGGCGGTGAAGCAGACCATGGCCGGAATCAACGCCGACATTGAGTCCAGCCTCTCCGGCATGCGCACCGCCAAGGCCTTCTCCAATGAGGGCGCCGAGGCCACCAAATTCAACGCTGCCAACGAGCAGTTCAAAACCTCCAAGCGGAATTTCCACAAGGCCATGGGCCGCTTCAACGCTACCCTGGACTTTTTCATGTGCCTTCTGCCCCTGGTGGTCATCGCCGTGGGCGGCAAGATGATCATGGACGGGGACATGAACTACATGGACCTCATCACCTTCAACCTCTATATCAGCACCTTCATCACTCCCATGCGGAAGATGGCCAACTTCAACGAGCTTTTCGCCAACGGCTTCGCCGGTCTCCACCGGTTCATCGAACTCATGTCCATCGAGCCGGAGCTGAAGGACAAGGAGGACTCTGTGGAACTGCAAAACGTCCGGGGCGAGATTGAGATGAAGGACGTGAGCTTCTCCTACGAGCGGGACGACACCGAAGTCCTCCACCACATCAACCTCCATGTACAGCCCGGGGAGACCATCGCCGTGGTGGGCCCCTCCGGCGGCGGCAAAAGCACTCTCTGCAACCTGATCCCCCGGTTCTACGACGTCACCGAGGGCAGCATTACCATCGACGGTCTGGACGTCCGGGATGTGAAGCAGCGGAGCCTTCGCCGGAACATCGGCGTGGTGCAGCAGGATGTGTTCCTCTTCGCCGCCAGCATCATGGAGAATATCCGCTACGGCCGGCCCGACGCCTCGGTGGACGAGGTGATGGAGGCCGCCCGCCGCGCGGAGATCTACGACGACATCATGGCCATGCCCCACGGCTTTGAGACCTATGTGGGGGAGCGGGGCGCTCTGCTGTCCGGCGGGCAGAAGCAGCGCATCGCCATCGCCCGGATCTTTTTGAAGAATCCCCCCATCCTTATTTTAGACGAGGCCACCTCCGCCTTAGACAGCGTCACCGAGTCCAAGATCCAGCACGCCTTTGACGAACTGGCCCGGGGCCGCACCACCCTCATCATCGCTCACCGCCTCTCCACCGTCCGGGCGGCCCACCGCATTTTGGTGGTCCGGGACGGCGTCATCGTGGAGGAGGGCACCCATGAGGAGCTGATGGCCAAGGGTGGGGACTACGCCCAGCTGTACAACACCCAGAACCTCAACGGATAAACTATGGACAAGACAGCTCTTCTCAGCCGGGCCGCCTCCCCCGAGGAACGGATGCTGCTGGCCCGGGTTTTGGATAAATACGAGCAGATGGACCGCAAATGCATTCCCACCGCCACCCCCTTCCTCACCGAGGCGGAGCAGGCCTCCGTTCAGGCCATGCTGAACGCCGCCGGGATCCACAGCGGCTATGTGTGGAACGGCGGCTACCCCCAGGCGGGACGAAAGCTCCTCCAGTTCCTCCCCAACTGGTGTGAGGGGGACGACAGCGTTCTTGCGGTTCTGCGGGCAAAATGCCGGGGCGGCGAGGAGCCCACCCACCGGGACTTTTTGGGCAGCCTCATGGCCCTTGGCATCACCCGGGAGAAGCTGGGAGACCTGCTGGTATCCCCGGGACAGTGCGACCTGATCGCCGCCACGGACATCGCCCCCTTCCTCCTGCAAAACTGGACCAGCGCCGGCCGGGCCCGGCTCGCTGTGGAGGAGATTCCTCTTGGCGACCTGGTGGTACCCCAGCAGCAGGTCAAGGAGATCCGTGACACGGTGATGCGCCTGCGGCTGGACGCGGTGGCCGCCAGCGGCTTTTCTATCAGCCGCACCAGGGCCGCAGAGCTCATCGCCGCAGGCAGGGTCCAGGTGAACCATGTGGACTGCTGCAAGGGGGACAAGCTGGTGGCGGAGGGGGATGTGATCACCGTCCGCGGCCTCGGCAAGTGCGTGGTGGCCCAGGTGGGCGGCCTCAGCAAGAAGGGCCGCACCATGATCGTCCTCCAGAGATACCTGTAAAAATTGATTTCAAATCGTAATATTTGGCTGTAATATTTCAAATCGGATTAAACTTTTTCCGAAAAGGAAGGAGAAGCCCCATGGAGCAAGCAAAAATTGACCGGATCAACCAGCTGGCCCACAAGGCCAAAAGCGTTGGTCTGACCCCGGAGGAGAAGCAGGAGCAGGCCGCATTGCGGAGAGAGTATATCAACGCAGTGCTGGGCGACCTGAAAAACCAGCTGGACAACACCTATGTGGTGGACGAGGCCGGCCATAAGCAGAAGCTTCGGAAAAAAGGAGAGAAGTAAGATGAACCAACAGCAAATGGGAGGGAGGCCGCCCAGGAGACGAAGTGAGCTCTGTTTGCCGCTGCTGATCCTGCTGCTGCTTTTCATCTGGCCGGTGGGACTGGCCTATCTCGTCTACAAGCTGGCGATAGACCAGGGGGAGAATAACGCTGTCAACGAATTTGTCTGGTGGGCGGAGAGTCTCTTTGGCGGCGGAAAGGCCCGGAACCGTCCGGGCGGTCAGGCGGGCGCGCCACGGCAGCCCGCTCAGGGCGTGCCGCCTCAGCAGCAGTCCCCCTATCAGCAGGCCCGGCCCCAGGGGACGCCCCAGCAGCCGCCCTACCAGCAAGTCCGGCCCCAGGGTGCGCCCCAGCAGCCGCCCTACCAACAGGCCCGGCCCCAGGGTGCGCCTCAGCAGCCGCCCTACCAGCAAGTCCGGCCCCAGGGGATGCCTCAGCAGCCGCCCTACCAGCAAGTCCGGCCCCAGGGCGCGCCTCAGCAGCCGCCTTACCAGCAGCCCTATCAGCAGGCGCAGCCTCAGGGTGAAGCCCAGCAGAATCCCAATCAGCCCCAGGCGTCTCAGCGGCCGCCTCAGCAGGCCCGGCAGTCCCAGACCCAGCAGACCAGCGCCGCTGTATCGTCTCCTAAAAATAAGGAGAAAAGCAAGAAGCAGAACGCAGGGACAATGAAAAACCGGAAAATCAGCATTGCCCTGCGGATTATTGGTGTGCTGTTGCTGCTGACAGGCATTCCCCAGCTGGCAGAGGAAGTGAGCTGGCTGCTCAGCGGATACGATCCTATATGGGATCTTCTCCTCAGTGCGCTGAGCTGTACCGCCGCAGGCGTGCTGCTGTTTTTTGTGGGGCAGCGGCAAGCTATTCTGGCCCGACGGGCCGCCAAGTATCTGCGGGCCATGGGAAAATCCGATGCCATCGAGCTGGATGAGCTGGCCAAACGGGTGGGGCGCAGCCGCCCCAAGGTGATCCGGGAACTGGAGAAATTGATCGACAAGGAATATCTGAACGACGTCTACCTGGATCTGGAGATGGGGTATTTTCTCCGGTATGACGCCAAGGTCAACAAGCCGGAGAAGGAGGAGGCTCCCAAGGCGGAGAAGCCCCCGGTGCAGGGGGACAGCCGCTATGAGAAGATCATCGGGGACATCCGCGCCGCCAACGACCGCATCGACGACGAGGAGCTGTCGGCAAAGATTGACCGTCTGGAACAGATCACGGCGCAGATCCTCAAGGAGGTCTCTGCCCACCCGGAAAAGGTGGAAAAGATGCACACCTTCTTTGACTACTACCTGCCTACCACTCAGAAGCTGCTGGACACCTACGCCGACTTTGAGGAAACCGGCGTGGAGGGCGAGAACCTTCGGGAGGCCAAGCAGCGTATCGAGAGCACCATGGACAGCATTGTGGACGGCTTTGTCCGCCAGCTGGACAACCTCTACAAGAGCGATGTGATGGATGTGGAGAGCGATATCCGGGTGATGGAGAGCATGCTCCGCCGGGACAGCGCCAGCGCCGCGAGAGACTTCGGCGGCCAGCAGGTGCAGGAAAAATAGGAAAAAATAAATGCTGCAGAATACAATACTCTGCAGCATTTATTCTTGCAGACAGGAACATCCCCCGGACGTTGGGAAACGCCGGGGGTGTTGCTATCATTAGCTGATGCGGACAATGCATTCCAGCGTCTGTCCATCCACTTTTGCGGTGGCGGTGGTAACACCCTTGCTGACGCCGGTGACCGTGCCGTCAGAGGCGATGGTCGCAATCGAGGTGTCCGCGATGGACCAGGTAACCGTGCTGCTGGTGCCGCTCACCTTCAGCTGCCACTTCTGCCCCACAGGCAGGGTAAAGTCCTCCCGGTTGAGGGTAAGCGCCGCGCCGCTGGTCTCACCGCCGGTGGTCTCCCCTCCCGTTGCCGTTGTCTCACCGCCGGTGGTCTCCCCACCTGTGGTTTCTCCACCGGTGGCCTCTCCGCCCGTAATCTCCCCATCGGTGACCTGAACGGTACACTGTGCGGTATTCGTGCCGTCGGTGACGGAGATCACCGCCTCCCCGGCGGCCACTGCGGTAATCAGACCGTTTTCATTCACCTCTGCCACAGCAGTGTTGTCGCTGCTCCAGGTGCGGCTCTCCCCACCGCCGGTGACGGAGAGGGAGCCGGTAGTGCCGGCCTGCAGGGTCAGCGCGGTCTGGTCCAGCACCAGGGCCAGAGGCTCAACGGAATCGCCGGAGTCCACAGAATTTCCCTCCGTGCCGGAGGTCTCGCGGATGCCCACCAGAGAGGCGATACTGTCTCCAAAAAAGGCCCAGACGCCGCCGCCCACCACGATCAGGGCCAGCACCAGCGCCAGCACACCCAAGGCGTTTCCCCCACGCTTGTTGCGGAAATCAGAAGCGTGACGGTGCATGGGCTTCCCCCTCCGCATAGCCTCCTCCTCCTCGCAGAAAGGGCATGTGCGGTAGGTGGTGGAATACATCTCACCGCAGACTTCACATTTTCGCATCTCCATGGCGGGCACCTCCCAGATCTTCTGTAATCTACTTGACATAATACCGAATTTTTTCTCTCGCGTCAATGGTTCTTCTTCTATTATAGACGAAATGCAGCGGCTTTTGTTCCCTCACTGCAAATTTTTTCAAAGCAACAGCCCCGGACCGGCGGGGAATGCCAGCCCGGGGTCTCCATCAGCTGCGTTTATTCCTCTTTGGCCTCCCCCTGGGCCGGGCCGTCGGTCTGACTGCTGTCCCCGCCGGAGGCCTCCGCCTGAGGTTTCTCCTCCCCGGCTTCCTCCTGAGGCTTCTCCGACTGAGGCTTTTCTCCTTCGGCTTCGTCCCGGGACTCCTCCGAGACCGCAGGGGACTGCACCGGCTGGCTGGTCATGTGGATGGAGCGGGCGGGCGGCTCGATGCCGCTGTCGATCTTGGCCGCGGTGCCGGGGTTGATGCCGAAGTAATCGGTCTTCTCCGGGTCCCGGCCCTCCAGAATGGCCATCATCTCCTGACCGGTGATGGTCTCCTTCTTCAGGAGGTACTGGGCCACCGCGTCCAGCATATCCCGGTTGGCTTCCAGCAGCTCCTTGGCCTCCTGGTGGCACTTGCGAATGATCTGCACCACCGCCCGATCAGCGGCGGCGTAGGTCTCCTGGGCGCAGGTCATGGAGTAGCTGCCGTCCAAATACTGGCTGTTGACGGTGCCGAGGGCCATCATGTCAAACTCCTCGCACATGCCGAACCGGGCCACCAGGTTCCTGGCCAGCTCCGTGGCCCGCTCAATGTCGTTGGCGGCGCCGGAGGTCTGGGTCTCGCACACCACCTCCTCGGCGCTGCGGCCCGCCAGCAGGGTGCGGATCTCCGCCAAAATGTCCTCCCGGCTCATGAGGAACTTCTCCTCCTCGGGAAGGTTCAGTGTGTAGCCCAGAGCCCCCTGGGTGTGGGGGACAATGGTGATCTTGGTGACAGGCTGGGAGTTCTTCTGCTTGGCGGCCACCAGGGCGTGGCCCACCTCGTGGTAAGCGATGATCCGCTTCTCCGTCTCGGTGATGACGGTTCCCTTCTTCTCGCTGCCGGCAATAACCACCTCAAAGGACACCAGAAGATCCTCCTGGTTCACCGCCTTGCGGCCCATGCGCACCGCCCGGAGGGCGGCCTCATTGACCATGTTGGCGAGGTCCGCGCCCACGCAGCCCGCGGTGGCCTGAGCGATCTTGTTGAGGTCCACGTCCTCCGCCAGGCGGATCTTCCGGGTGTGGACCTGAAGGGTCTTGAGACGGCCGGCCAGATTGGGCCGGTCCACGGTGATGCGGCGGTCGAACCGGCCGGGCCGCAGCAGAGCCTTATCCAGCACCTCAGGGCGGTTGGTGGCGGCCAGGACGATGATGCCCTTGGAGGGGTCGAAGCCGTCCATCTCCGCCAGCAGCTGGTTGAGGGTCTGCTCCCGCTCGTCGTTGCCGCCGAAACGAGTGTCACGGGTCTTGCCGATGGCGTCGATCTCGTCAATGAAAATGATGCAGGGGGCCACCTTGGCCGCCTCCTGGAACAGATCCCGGACACGGCTGGCGCCCACGCCCACAAACATCTCCACAAAGCCGGAGCCGGAGATGGAGAAGAAGGGCACGTTGGCCTCGCCGGCCACGGCCTTGGCCAGAAGGGTCTTGCCGGTACCGGGGGAACCCACCAGCAGAGCGCCTCTGGGGAGCTTGGCGCCGATGGCGGTGTACTTGGCGGGGTTGTGGAGGAAGTCGATAATCTCCTCCAGACTCTCCTTGGCCTCGTCCTGACCGGCCACATCGGCAAAGGTGACGCCGGTCTGCTTCTCCATGTAGACCTTGGCGTTGCTCTTTCCCACGCTGCCGATGCCGCCGAAGCCCCCGCCCTTCTTCGCCATGAAGCGGAAGAGAAGGCTGAAGGCCAGCACCATCACCACCACCGGCAGGAGATAGCCTACGATGAGCTCCAGGATCAGAGGCATCTCCGCCACATAGGGCTTGGTAAATTCTACGTCGTTGTCATTGAGCAGCGTGAACAGATTGGGGTCGCCCACGTCCATGGTGAAAAGGGTGTAGTTGTCCGTATAGGTCTTGCCGTTATCACCGGTATAGGCGTAGCCCTCCTGGGGGTAGATGGTCAGCATCCCGTCCTTCAGCGTGACCTTCTCCACATGGCCCTCCTCCACCAGATCCTCAAACTCGCTGTACATGATCTCGTGGGTGGTGGTGGAGCTGCGGGGACTTCCCAGATAGGTGTTCAAATACTGCAGCGCCGCCGTCAACAGCAGTGCCCACAGCACCAGCGTCAAAAGGGCGCTCATATTCCGTTTGTTCTTGTTATCCCGATTGTTTTTATTCTGATTATTCTCCATGTCTCTCTCCTTGCAGTTATGGGAAAGCCGGCGTTCCCGCCGCATAGCAATCTATTTGATATGCTACCACAAAACGGGAAAAGTAACAAGAACTGCTTGTATCTTTTCTATGAAATTTCTGTGAATGGTCTTTTTATCGTGCCGCGTCTGTGGTATACTTATCACCGCCATTCATTGGAAATTTTTCGTATATACATCCATGCGAAACTTTTTCGCCGCTTTATAGAAGGAGTTTGTCATGAAGGAACAGGAACACGCCCAGGAGGGCCTGCTGGAGGGCCGCAATGCAGTGACGGAGGCCCTGCGCTCAGGCATGCCTATTGATAAGCTGTACATCGCCAAGGGGGAGACGGACCGAACCCTCTCCGCCCTGGCCGCCCAGGCCAGGAAGGCGGGAGTAGTGGTGGTGGAGTGCGACCGGCGGAAGCTGGACGCCATGAGCGAGACCCACAGCCACCAGGGGGTTATCGCCCTGGCCGCCGCCAAGGCCTACGCCTCGGTGGAGGACATTCTCTCCGCCGCCCGGGACAAAGGGGAGCCGCCCCTTCTGGTGGTCTGCGATGAGATCTCCGATCCCCACAATTTGGGGGCCATCATCCGCACCGCTGAGTGCGCCGGGGCCCACGGCGTCATCATCCCCAAGCGCCGCAGCGCCGGGCTGACCGCCGTGGTGGCCAAAACCAGCGCCGGGGCGGTGAGCTATATGCCGGTGGCCCGGGTCCCCAACATCCCCTCCCTTCTCAAGGATTTGCAGAAGGCGGGTGTGTGGATCTTCGGCACCGCCGCCGAGGGGAGCGTGCCCCTCTATGAGGCAGATCTGAAGGGCCCCGCCGCCATTGTCATCGGCAGCGAGGGGGACGGCATGGGCCGTCTGGTGCGGGAGAACTGCGACTTTCTTGTCAGCATCCCCATGAAGGGCCGCATCTCCTCCCTCAATGCCTCCGCCGCCGCCGCTATTCTGCTGTATGAGGCCGTCCGCCAGCGTCTTGGCTGACCGGGGCCGAAGGAGTTCCCATGAAAGAAAACGAGCAAAAATCTTCCTATGATGATCTGGATCTGGGGGAATTTACTGCCCATTTCACCCTTTTGAGTGCAGATGACCTGGATCTGACGCCGCCTGCCCAGGAGGAAACTCCCGCGCCTGAGGCTCCTTCCCCAAAACCGCCGGAGGAGACGGAAGGACCAGAGGAGCCCGCCTCCCTGGAGGAGCTTTGGGACCAGGCGGAGCACGCCCACGCCCCTGCAGAGGAGCCGGAGGCGGAGGAGCCCGCTTTTCTCCCGCCTCAGGACATCTTCGGTCCTCCCATGGATCTGGAAGGGACCGAGTCCTCCGCGCCTGCTGACGACGCCGGAGAAGAGCCGGAGGAGGATGAGGAGGACTACGGAGACGAAGCGCCTGGGCTTTTCAGCCGTCTGGCCTCCTATCTCCACCGCCCCGCCCCTCCGCCTCCGGAGGATCTGGAGGACCCCGCTCCTCCGGAGAAGGCTCCCGCCGCCCCGGAGGTCCCTCACGCCCCCGACGCGGAGGGGGCCATCTCCGTAGCCACGGTGGTGGCCTCCACGGTGGATGCGGTAATGGAGGATCGGAAGGAGGACCAGCGCCGCTACAAGGAGCAGCGGAAGAAGACCCAGAAGGAGCAGGAGAAGATCCACCGCTCCCACAGCGACCGGGCCGCGGACACCGTAGACCTGTCCGGGGAGGAGCCCTCCCTGGCGGAGGCCACCGTGCGGCAAAAGCGCCTCTACCTCCGGCTGCGGAAAAATGCCGTGGCAGCCACAGTCCTCTCCCTTCTCTGCTGGGTCCCCGGCGTAGTGGAGGCTTTTGGAGTGACCATCCCCTACTACAGCACCATGCCCCTCATCCGCTCTGTGACGGGGGCGGTGCTGCTGGCGGCGGTGTGCATCGCCGGCTTTCCCATCTTTGTGGCCGGCTTTACCCGCCGGCGGCTCAACTGCTTTACCCTGGTATCCGTGGGGGCTCTGGTAACCCTGGCAGACACCGCCGCCATGACGGTGCTGCCGGACCGGTGGAACGCCGCCCCCTTCTGGGCCGTGTCGGCAGCGGCCATGGCTCTGGCGCTGTGGGGCGAATGCTGGAAGGCCGGCGCCCTTCGGGAGGGCTTCCGTCTGGTTGCCCTGGGCCAGCCCGCCTATGTGGTGGATCTGACCCCTCACGGCGCTGTCAAGCAGCACGGCCGCTCCGCCACCTTCTATAACCGCACCGTCAAAGAGGACGTGTCCGCCCGCTGGCAGCACCTTCTCCTGCCGGTGGTGTTTATAGGCTCCCTGGTGTTCGCCCTGCTGGCCTCCGTGGGCCAGGGAAAGGGGAGCAACTTCCTCTGGTGCTGGTCCGCCATTCTCACTGCCTCCTCGACGCTGTCCCTTCCCTTTGTCTACAGTCTCCCCTACCTCCGTATCGCCAAGCGGATGGGGGTGTCCGGCAGCGCGGTGGCCGGATTCTACGGCGCCCAGCAGCTCAGCTACAGCAAGGAGATGCTGGTAACCGACCAGGACCTCTTTCCCCCGGGAACCGTTCGCCTGGGGACCCCCCGGATCATCAGCGAGGACCGGCGGAAGGTTGCCTCCTACGCCGGCAGCCTGGCCATCGCCTATGACTGCGGCTGGTCCCGGCTCTTTGCCGCCTACATGAGCAACGAGCGGGGCCGCCGGGAGCACCTGGAGCACTTCCACATCCACGACGAGGGGGGCGTCTCCGCCTCCATCTACGGGGAGACCGCCATCCTCGGCACCGCCGCCCTGCTGCGGCGGATGTCGGTGCGCCTGCCCAAGAGCTTAGAGCACAAGAATGCTCTGTACTTATCCATTGACGGTGAGCTGGTGGCCATCTACCCCATGGACTACAAGCCGGCAGACAGTGTGGGCTGGGCACTCCACGCCATGCGCCGCAACGGCATCACCCCTCTTTTCATCACCCGGGACCCCAATTTGTCCCTTCGGGGCATCAAGTCCTTCTTCGGCGGCGACGGAGGCGGGCTGATGCTGGACCTTAACGAGCGGCTGAATCTTTCCTCCACGGTGATGGAGGACCTCCGGCCCAATGCCCTGCTCTACCGTGAGGGACTGGCCCCCTATCTGGAGGCGGTGGCCGGAGGGAAGCGGCTGTGCCGGGCGGTACGCCTTGGCAACGGCATCTCCCTTTTGGGCAGCGTGGCGGGAGCGCTGCTGTCCTTCTACCTCATGTTCGTGGGCCGCACCTCCCTGCTGTCGCCGGGACAGCTGATGCTGTTTCTGCTGCTGTGGACCCTCCCTGTGCTGCTGCTGGCCTGGAACGCCGACCACCTGTAACCTATTTTTTTGTTGTCAAGCGCCTGCTCGTATGGATTTTTACCAAAACGAGCAGGCGCTTTTTGGATCATGTCACAAAACCGGAGGGATGTGAAATTTGCCAAAAAAACAACTTGTGCATCCTTCCCAAATCGGTTATAATTTACACATTGGGCCAAAGCCCGAGGGAACGCTATCAACGGAAGGAGACCTACTATGGAAATTCGCAACATCTGCCTGCTGGGACACGGCGGCAACGGGAAGACCTCTCTGGTGGAGAGCATGCTGTATATTACCGGTGCGATCGACCGCCTGGGCAAGACGGTAGACGGCAACACCGTTTGTGACTATGACGCGGAGGAAATCAAGCGCAAGATCTCCATCTCCATGGCCATGACGCCCGTGATGTACAAGGGCGTGAAGATCAACGTGCTGGACACCCCGGGCAACTTCGACTTTGCCGGTGAGGTCCAGTCCGGCATCCGGGCCTCTGAGGTGGGCATCCTGGTGTGCGCCTCCAAGGACGGTCTCAGCGTGGGCGCTGAGCGCTGCTGGAAGTATCTGAAGGTGGCCAACCGCCCCTGCATGGTCTACATCTCCAAGGAGGACGAGGAAAACGCCAACTTTTCCATCACTCTGGAGGCCCTGCGCTCCAAGCTGGGCAGTTCTCTGGCCCCTGTGGTGGTGCCCATCTGGGACGACAACAAGCGGACCATCGGCATCATCGACGTGCTCAACAAGAAGGCCTACCGCATCAACGACGCCAAGAAGCGGGAGGAGATCCCCATCCCCGAGAGCAAGGTCAAGGTGGTGGATGAGTTCTACGACCAGCTGATGGAAGCTGTGGCTGAGGCCAGCGAGGAATATATGGAGAAGTACTTCTCCGGCGAGCCCTTCACCAAGGACGAGATCCGCAAGGGTCTGATGGTGGGTATGCGGGACGGCACTGTCACCCCGGTGCTCTGCGGCTCCGCCTTCACCGGTCTCGGCACCGAGATGCTGCTGCAGACCATCGTGGAGCTGGCTCCCTCCCCCATGGTCATCCGCGCCGCTGTGGGCGAGGATGAGAATGGCGATCCTGTGGATGTGCCCCACAATCCCGACGGCCCCACCGCCGCCGTTGTGTTCAAGACCATCTCTGATCAGTACGGCAAATACTCCCTGGTGAAGGTGGTTTCCGGTAAGATTACCAGCGATATGTCTCTGTACGACACCACCACCGGCAAAACCGAGAAGCTGGGCCGTCTGTACACCATCAAGGGCAAGAAGACCGAGGAGGTCAAGGAGATCCCCTGCGGCGACATCGGCGCCATTGCCAAGATGGACTATGTCCGCACTGGTGATACTCTTTGCGATCCCAAGAAGATCGTGAAGCTTCAGGGCGTGCCCTTTGCCGAGCCCTGCTACTCCCGTGCCATCGCGCCCAAGACCCGGGGTCAGGAGGAGAAGGTGGGCACCGGCCTCAACCGTCTTAACGAGGAAGATCCCACCTTTACCGTGGTCAACAATGCCGAGACCCACCAGACTGTGGTCACCGGCGCCGGCGACATCCAGATCGACGTGCTGGTCAGCAAGCTGAAGAGCCGCTTCGGCGTGGATGTGGAGCTGGATACCCCCCGTGTTGCTTACCGGGAGAAGATCCGCAAGAAGGTCCGTAAGCAGGGCCGTCACAAGAAGCAGACCGGCGGCAGCGGCCAGTTCGGCGATGTGCACATTGTCTTTGAGCCCCAGGACGAGAGCGAGGATATGATCTTCGCTGAGGAGGTCTTCGGCGGCAGCGTGCCCAAGAACTTCTTCCCCGCCGTTGAGAAGGGTCTCCGGGAGGCCTGCGCCCATGGCGTACTGGCGGGCTACCCGGTGGTGTATCTGAAGGCCACTCTGGTGGATGGCTCCTACCACCCGGTGGATTCCTCCGAAATCGCCTTCAAGACCGCCGCCCAGCTGGCCTACAAGGCCGCCCTGCCCGAGGCCAATCCCGTTTTGCTGGAGCCCATCGGCGAGCTGAAGGTCCGCATCCCCGACACCTACATGGGCGACATCATCGGCGACCTCAATAAGCGCCGGGGCCGTGTTATGGGCATGGACCCCACCGGCGACGGCGATCAGATCGTCACCGCCGAGGTGCCTATGGCGGAGATGATGACCTACGCCATTGACCTTCGGTCCATGAGTCAGTCCCGCGGCTCCTTCACCTTCCACTTTGTCCGCTACGAGGAGTGTCCTCCTGCGGCTCAGGAGAAGGCGATTGCCGAGGCAAAGGCACTGGCCGAAGCAGAGTAATCAGACTTTCGGAGAACCCCCGGCCAACAGGCCGGGGGTTCTTTGCGGGAGGTCACTCCTCGTCCGCCGCACATGCGGCGTTCAAGCGTTTTCCCTTCCGGGAAAACCTTGGCGCAAGGGGCGATTCACTCGCCCCGCGCATGTTCAATCCTACGGGGCCCTCACCGGAGCAGCGCTCCGGTGGGGATCTGTCCTCCTGCGGCTCAGGAGAAGGCGATTGCCGAGGCAAAGGCACTGGCCGAAGCTGAGTAATCCCTATAAAAAGTCCGCCGCAAAAATTATGCGGCGGACTTTTCATGTGTTGTCCCGGTTGATGGGACGGCGGACCATCAACCGCCCCAATGCTTTTTTGTCAAAGGGCCAGAGGGGGTACATATATCCCTTTCCGGCAATGGGCTTGGTGGTAAAGAGCAGTACCAGCCACAGCACCATGCCAATAGCAAATCCCCACCAATCCAAAAGCGCAATAAGCAGCAGCAAGACTACCCGCATGATCTTGAAAGCATACCCCATTTCAAAGCTGGGCTGGGCAAAGGAGGCAATGGACACATAGGCCATATATACCAGCACCTCCGGTACCAACCACCGGGCTTGAACGGCAAAATCCCCCAGGATCAGCGCCCCGATCATGGAGAAGGAGTTGCTCAGCACATCCGGCGTATTGAGCGACGCCAGCTTCAGAAGATCGATAATAAACTCCACCAGCAGCAGCTGTACCAAAAGGGGGACCTGACCCATCTCCTCCACAGTGATAAACTGCAGCCAGTCCGGCACATTGTGGGGACTTTTTGCCAGAAGATACCACACTGGCGTGATCACCAGGCTCATGAGGAACACCACCATGCGGATATAGCGGAAGTAGGTGCCCACCAGCGGGGGAAAATAGAAGTCGTTGGCCTCCTCCATAAAGGCAAAGAAGTTGGTGGGCAGCAGCATCACCGAGGAGGAGTTGTCCACCAGTACCACCACATTGCCCTCCATGATGCAGGCAGTGGCCACGTCGGGCCGTTCGGTGTAGCGCACCTTGGGGAAGGGATTGTACCACTGGCGGGGCATCATGGCCTCCGCCACGCTCTCCTGGCTCATGGCCACAGAGCCCACATCGATGGCCAGGAGCTTTTTCCGCACCTCCTCCAAAAGTTCCCGGTCCACCCGGTCCTCCATGTAGGCCAGCACCACGTCTGTGCGGCTGCTGCCTCCTACCTGGTGGTTTTCCAAAGTCAGATGTTCGTCCCGGACCCGACGGCGGATCAGGGACGTGTTTTTCAGCAGGATCTCCACAAAGCCGTCGTGGGAGCCGCGAAGAACCCGCCCGTTGGTAGGCTCCTGGACCTCCCGGCCCGGGAACATTTTGGCGTCGATGAGGGCGCAGCGGCCAAAGCCCTCCACCAAAAGGCAGGTCTTCCCCAGAAATACCCCGGTAAGGATGGTCTCCAGCTGGTCCTCTGAGGACACCTCCCCAAAGGTGACATAGCGGGTGATGAGCTGGTCCATGTCCGCCACTGATGCCATCTGCTCCGGCGTCACCTGCAGGAGAAAGGACAAGATCCGCTCCAGCACGCCGTCGTCTCCGTAGCCGTCCACCACATAAAGCCGAGCCGCTTTTCCTCCGATGGTCAGATCCCGGGAGATCACGTCAAAACTTCGTCCCACACCGATGCGGCGGTCCAGCTCCCGCCGGTTTTCTGCCAATGAACTGCTCAGCTTCTCCATCAAAGCCCCCGCTTTCTTCCGTATTCCTCTGTAGTATGCCCGGATCGCCCTTGTCCATACCTCAAAAAAATACGCCCCGGCGGAAGGAGTTCCTTCCGCCGGGGCGTATGGCGTTATTGTTCATGCGGCGAACCTGCCCATGGCCTGCGCCTCGGTCATACCGAAATATTCATACCGGATCGCGCCGGTCTGGTCGCCCCAGGTGGGGTCGATGTGGTAGGTTTTCCCGTCCAGCTCCGCCACCGTCCAGATGTGGTCCTCCGTAGAAACGGTGCCGCAGGAGATTCCCTCCAGCTTCAAAAGGAGGTTGTAGGCCGCCGCATAGCCGTCGCACACGGCGCTGCCCATAAAGAAAACGCTGTAGGCCGAGTGGGACACGGAGGTGTCGTCAGCCCGGTAGTCGTAGGCGCAGTTTTCGCAGATCCAGGTAAAATAATCCCTGGCCTTCTCATACTCCGACATACCTCCCCGGATCGTACCGTTCTGCCACAGCTGGTCGTGGACCTCAATGGCCCGCTGCAGGGTCTCCCGCCGGGCGGAGGAGAAGATCTGGTCAGAAAAAATGCTGCTGTAGAACCGGAGGATCACATCTCCGGTCCTCTCGCCGTAGCTGCAGGACACCGCATTGTAGCCCTGCTCCACATACTGGCGGATCTGGTTAAGGTACTGCTGCATCAGCTGGCTCACATGCTCCCTGGTCACCCAATCCGGCTCCATCTGCAGTTCGATGGTGCTGCGGCCCTGGGCCAGCATCCAGCGCAGGTTGCTGTCGACAGCCTCCGTGTCCTCCGGCATATGGCTGCGGCGGAAGGTCCCCGGCTCCACCAAACTCTGATAGGTGGCGGATTTCGCCGTGTAGGCGCCGGACACATCCCAATCCAGCCGGACCCGCAGCGCCGGATACGCCACACGGGTCAGCAAAGCGGCATACTCCGCCCGGGTGATGGTGCTGTTTGGCCGAAAGTTCCCCGCCGCGTCGGAACCAGAAACGATGCCCCACTTGTAGAGCTGCAGGATTTCCTTCTGATGCGCGGTATATTCATTCACATCCTGAATGTACTTTCGGGTAGCATAGCCCACGGAGACAGCGGTGGCGTTGATCTCAGAGAATTCCTTCTCCGGCAGAATCCGGGCGGTAATATAGGCCATCTGGGCCCGGGTAGCGGGAGTGGTGTAAAGTCCCTCAAATTCCCGGGCAATCACATTCCGGGACTGGAGAGACTGAACATAGGGCAGGTACCAGGCCCCCTCAGCGGGACAGGACGCCGCTCCGCTCTCCGCATCGCCATACTCATAGAGACTTAGAAGCCGGGCGGCAAATGCCGCCGCTTCCCCCACCGTCACGCTGTCCCCGGGAGCGAAGGTCTGTTCGGCCTTCCCCTGGGCCAGTCCCATTTCATAGAGGGATTTGACGTTTTCGTAGTACCAGCTGCCGCCGGCTACATCGGAGAAGTTGTTTTCATAGGTGCGGGATGCCTGGAAATGGTCCGCCGTACCGGTGACGGCGGCCTGGGTCGGGATGCTCCACAGCAGGGATACGCACAAGATCAGCACAAAGAGCCGCTTTTTCATGGCTTGTACCTCCTACGCCCCCAAAGAGGCGGTCAGGGGACCAGGATATCCATGTCGTCCAGGGTCAGATCCTGGTCGTAGGGATTGAAGGACGCATTGACAAGGGCCAGCGTCTCCTCGGGATTCACCACATAATAGCTGCCGCTGTAGAAACTCATATCGTGGAGATTGGCGCCGTCGCCGGGCAGGGTATAGAAGTGGATGTTGTCCATTCCCGCAGTGAGCGCCTGCTCGCCTACCCAGGCCAGCTCTCCCACCTCCAGGTCGGTATCCACATATTTATAGAAGAGGTTGGCGTAATCCTTGATGGCCTGAATCGGATTGCTGCCCAGATTGTCCAGCATCTGCTTTGCCACAGCGGTAAGGAAAGCCTGCTGGGTCTCAATGCGGCCCAGATCGCCGTTGGGATAGCCGGTGCCGTTGTTGTTCTGGCGGAAGCGGACCACCTTCACCGCGTCCTTCCCCTCCAGATACTGATAGCCCTTGTCAAAGTGGATATGGAGGTTCTGGGTGGGGTCGTCATAATTCATGTTCACCGGCACATCGAACCACACGCCGCCGATAGCGTCCACTAGCTCCACAAAGCCGCTTAAATCCACGGACACATAGAAGTCCACCGGGATACCCAAAAGGTTGCTCAATTCCTCCTGCAGCCGCTCCACACCGCCTACATTGTAGGAGGCATTGAACTTGGGTACGTTCCAATCTGTGTTGATGAGGGTATCGCGGGGCACGCTGAGGGCGTTGATCACCCCGCTTTTGGCGTCTACATAAACCAGGATATTGGTATCGCTGCCGCCGTTGCCGTCGTCCTCACCGGAGACCAGAATGGTGTAGCAGCTCTCCTTCCGCTGGCGCTTGGGGGGCTGCTCGATCTCAGTGTCGACATCCTCTGCCTGGGTTTCATCCGGCTCCTCGTCGGGAACCTCCGGCGGATGGACAAAGCAGCGGTACAGGCCAACCACGCCCATCCCGCAAAACAGCACGATGCAAAGGGCCAGGATCAGTTTCTCAGCACCGCTGCGGCGGCGCCTTCTTCTCCGGTGTGAAGCCATGGGTTCTCTCTCTCCTTTAAAGGGGCAGAATCTGAGTGCGGCGCAAAACGCCGCCCTGTATCGTAAGACGGCGGAAGAGGCCGAAAAGTTTCCCGATATGCCAAAAACTTTCAGCAGCGGGGCGGCCGCGCAGTCTATGGGATATGTACTCTCTTATACCACAAACCGCCGCCGGTGACAAGGGTCAAGCCGCTCCGCCGCCGCAAGTTTTCCAATTATTCACAAGTTTCCGCCGTCCCGCCCCCCTAAAGTGCGGCAAAGTGCCTCTAAAAGCGAGTTTTGCCTCTCCAGCGCCATCAAAATTTCCTCCAGTGCCTGGCAGCGGCCGGAGGATGCCGGCGCACAGCAGATAGGATGGACATAGCGCTTCACCGGCACCGGCTCCTGCTTGCGGGAGCTCTCGGAGCGGCAGCGGCCATGGTTTCCACATGTCATAGAAAGCCCTCCTGAATTGAAAAGGATCTCACACCTCTCCCCGGTATTTTTTACGGGTAGCGATGCCTCCGCGAATATGGCGCTGGGCTTTGTTGGTGTCCAGCACCTCCTTCACCTGGGTATACAGCGTCCTGTTGAAGGCCGGCAGCCGTTCGCTGATATCTTTATGTACGGTAGACTTGCTGATGCCGAACTTCCGGGCGGCGGCACGAACGGTGGCGCCGTTTTCTATGATGTACGCAGCCAACTGGCAGGCACGCTCTTCGATATTTCCCTTCAATGGCTTACACTCCCTATCCCGTTATGGTCCATATATATGTGGAGTTGGGGAGCGCCATGCCAGCACTTGGTTTTTTTCCCCTTTTCGGGCAGAAAAAAGACTTCCGGCGAGTCCGCCGGAAGTCTTTGCCGGATTCTTACTGTTGACGCATGCGGTACAAAACTGCTGCCAACTGTTCCCGAGTGAGAAACATTCTGTACTGCATGCTTCCCGCCTCGTCGCCGCCGAACAGGCCGCTCTGTTCCGCCCAGGCTCTGGCCTCCCTGCTCCAATCCCCGGGAGGTTCCTCCCGAAGTCTGGCCAGATAGCCGTCCATCAGTTTGTCAAACGCCTCCTGGGTCATGGTCTCCTCCTTCTCCGAAAACAACGGCATGGCGCCGGGATAGGTTCCCTTCAATATCATGGCGCTGGTCCAGCGGCCCCCCTGGTCCCATTGGATATGGGGGCCGTCGGGAAAGCTCTTCCAGTCTCCTCCCCAGCTGAACCCCATCTCTTTTGCCAAGGCCGCGGCGGACCGGAAAAAGCTTGGATCGCTGTATTCCTGTCCCTTCACATTCTTGCAAAAATCAAAGGCCAGTCCCGCCTTGTCGGAGTGAAAAGTGGGGGTGGGGCTGTTGGTGACAATGGTGCCGGGTCGGCTGCGGCCCTGCTCATAGAGCCAAGCCTGATACTCGCCGTCCCGCACAGTGCTGGTAACCAGCACCTTCAGTCCCGCAGCGCTGCAGCGCTCCAGCCAGAGCCTGCAGTTGGCCGCCACGTCCGGCCGCAGAAGGCCGATGTCTCTGCTGCTGAGCATCCGCGTTCTCCTCTCGTTGGTGTGGGCGGCGCGCCGCCCTGTTCATTCTATGCCGCCCGCTTGCACCCGGCACCCGTTTTTTTCGCCGCCGTCACACCGCCAGTTCCAGCGTATACCAGGTATGCCCCGCCTGGTGGATCATGGCCCAGGTCATCTGCTGTGCCTCCAGCTCCGCCCAGGTGAGATAACGGAAGTAGAACTCTGTCTCCAGGTGGCAGGGAATAATATCCAGGATAATATCCCGGATCTGGTCAAATTCCTCCGGAACCCCCGCCACATCCGGGAAGATTATCCGAATATACCCCCACACGCCGGTCTCCTGGGCCAGGGCCTTGATGCCGCAGCCCTGGATGGCCCGGTTGATGGCCTCCAGCGTGAAGCTGTCACCGCTGATCTGGAGCAGAGCATGGATGGCCTCCCGCCGGAGGGGCACGCTGACCTGGACAGGCCGGTGGGCAAAAAGGCTCTCCCGCCGGGATAGGCCCTCGTCCTCCGCCGTGGCGGTAATGCACTCCCGCTGGGTATAATCCGCCGCTCCGGCAGCCCCGTCCAGCCCCGTCCCCATTGCCTCCAATTCACTGGCGCTGAGGCTTCCCGCCGTCAGATCATAGACGCCTAAGGGCCGCAGCAGCTCCTGCAAATATGTGCCGTATCCCATCTCAGCCCTCCATCTCCGTCACTGTCACCGTACCCAGCGTGGGCAGGCGGGAGGGCAGCGCCTCCACATCCGCCCCAGGGGCGCTGAAGCGGTAGTTGGCCACACTGTCGAGGGAGTAGAGTAAATTTCCAAGTCTTGCCAATGTGACCGCCTCGCCCAGAAGATGGCCGCCGAAGTAGCCTGCCAGAGCGTCTTCCGCATCGGTCTTGGCCTGATCAAAGGTATATCCCTCCGCAGGCGCCAGTGCCACCTTCACCGTCACAGGATAGAGCGTCGGCGCCAGCACCTGCAACTCCACGGCGATCTCCCTGCTTTTCTGCAGCGTCTCCTCCACCGCCTGCCGCAGCGCCTCCTCCGGAGCGCCGGAGGCGGCGGCGATATACACATCCACCGTGCCCACGCCCCGGGGACGGCCCACGGCCTTGGCTGCCGCCACTCCCTCAAAGCGCATGGCCTCCTGCTCATAATAGGCGGCATTTGCGCCGTTGGGAAGGCGGCGGTAGCTGTCCAGAATTCTGGCGCGGAGGGCCTCGTCATCCTCCTGATCGGCGCCTCCGGTAAAGGGTTGGGGATTGGTGCACCGTGCCACTCCCGCCGGAGCCACTGCCATCAGCACCACCCGATCCGCCCCCACGTTGCCGCTCTCGCCCTGTTCCACTGCCCGGGCGTTTACCTCCGTCCACAGCTGGCCCGCCGAAATGGCCCCGGCCTCCGTGGTCTCATAGCGTACTCCCTCAGCGGTCATGCACACCGTCCCCACCGGGATATTGAGGTTCTGGCCCACCGTCTGATCAATAGAGAAGCGGAGCACTCCCTCCGCAGCGGTGGCGGCAATGCGGCTGATGTTCCGGGTCTCGCCGTGATAGTCCAGGAATTCCCCCTGGGCCGTCTGGGGAAAGCTCTGATCCAGCACCCAGGCCGCCTGGGCGTACAGGGCCTGGACCTGGGCGGCGGCGGCATAGAGCCGGGCCGCCAGATCGCAGGCGGAATGGGGCCGGTAGCCGGACTGCCGGGCAAACACCTCCAGCATCTCCTGATAAATTTCTTCCAAAGTTTTCAGCATCGTCTCTCCCCCTTATACGGATATGGCCACTTCCGCCGTCACAGCGTTATCTTCCCGGCTGAGGCAGGCCCGCAGGAGAAGCGTCCCTTTCTCCCCCTGCTCCAGCTCCACAGACTCCACGGTCACATCCTCCTCTGCCAGAGCCTCGGTCACATACTGTTTGGCGGCGGAGAGCCGGCCCTCCGGGTTCTCTCTGCCCAAAAGGTACAGCCGACTGCCAAGCTGAGGCAGCATCGGCAGCATTCCCCGCCGGGCGCTGAGGCGAAACAGCACCCGCTGCAGCAGCGCCTCGTCCCCCTCCAGGCGCACCACGCCGCCCTGGCCGTCGGGGACATAGTCTCCCTCTCGCAGCAATAATTCCATCGTGTCCTCCTATATCACCGATATAGAAGCAGTGGGCGGCACATAGAGATGACCGTTGACATACAGATCGCCGGTAATCTCCACCCGCCCCTGCAGCTCAATGGTCCCATCCAGCCGCAGCCGGATAGAGCCGCTCTCCACCTCCAACGCCAGCTCCCCCGGCTCCAGACTGTCGCCTCCGCCGGAGGAAGCGGCAATCACATATCGCTCCTCCCCGCCGGTACCGCCCTTCAGCACCAGCACCGTATCCCCGGCCCGCGGCCTCCAGGTCATACCGCCGGGGGCGTAGACGGGAATTCCCCGCTCCTCGCCGCAGGTCTCCACCGCCGCTGCCGCCCCGCCGATGGTGGCCACGCCGGCCTCGGCGAAGGAGCCGCCGCTCCGTCCCCCCAGCTTCTCAGATATCCACATGGTCTCTCTCCTCCAATGTCAGAGTGGTGGTCTCACCGGCGCTGCCGCCCCGGCTCTCTGCCTCCACCACGTCATATCCCCCCGTCAGGCCGAGAGGCGGGTAGGTAACCCAGGCCACATCGCCGGGCTGTGCGGCGAATGCCCCGGCTACCGTCAGCTCCACCTGCCGCGTTCCCTCCATGCTCCGCTGGATCTGATACTCGCCGGTATACCGCATGGCCGCCAGAGTGCTGACGCCGGGGGTGTAGAGCACCTGCCTCCGGCTGCCGCCCAGATTCAAAAACTCCCGGTTCACCACCTGCTGGGAGGTCTGGCGGCTCTTGTCCTTCACCAGCATCTCCGAGAGAATGCCGTAACGGGTAAAGCGGACAGAGCAGTCCGTCACCGCGGCGGTACTGTCTATACTCCGGTGGACGCCGCTGCCCGCCATCGGGCAGACCTGCAGCGTGCCGTCGGCGGTGAACCAGGGCAGGAAGCCGCCGACATAGCGGGTAAAGCCGCTGACAGCCTGCCACTGGCTGCTGCCGCTGTCCACCCGGTATACCCCGGCGCACTGGAGATCCCGACAGGTCCCGCTCTGTACGCCCCAGGGAGCCGCATGGTTGCGCAAAATCTCCCCCACGGTGGCCCCCTGGTACTCCACCGCCTCCGCCTCGTTGTCCAGCAGCAGCGCCGCCATTCCCCGGCCGGTTATCGTGAGAAGTCTTCCCCTCTCCGATACCTCCGCCCGGTACTCGTCCACTACCCCCCGTAAAACCAGAGTATCCTCCTGATAAGCGGAAAAGCGGTAAATCCGGGGCAGCACCTCCATCAGCTGTCCGTCAAAGAGGCATACCGCCTCCAGATCGTCGCAGGGCACGCCGCCGGTGCGGCGCAGCCGCCACTCCGTCACCGTCGGGGCCAGATAGGTCTTGCCGTCGCAGGTAACAAGCCGCAGATTCATCCCGGGATCACCACCTTCTGCCCCACCTGGATGCGGTTGGGGTTGGAAATAGCGGGATTGGCCGCCAGCAGTTCCTCCACCGTCACGCCATACCGGGCGGCAATGGCCCACAGGGTATCTCCCTGGGCCACCGTGCAGGCGGTCTCCGCCGCAGAGGCCGTCCCCTCCGTCGACAAGAGCGTCAACCCGGTACGGCAGCTGGAGGAGTCCTCCTGAAAGGCGAAGCGGTAGGCCACATAGTCCGGCAGAGGCTTCTCTGTCAGCGACAGCTCCGTAAAGTAGGCGTTGGAGGTCTGCCACACAGGATGGATCAGCAGGCCGGTTCCCCCGCCGTAGAAGAGGGAGGCCAGCTCCTTGAACTGGTCATAGGCTTCCGGCCCCGCAAAGACCCCCTCCCCCTCCAGAACCCGGGCCGTCAGCCCCAGGTCCTGAAGGCAGTAGCGGCCAAAGGGCACCTTGTGCCCCGCCACCTGCCGCTGGAAGGAGATGGAGTAGGTGTGGGGGTTGTGGGGCCAGACAAAAGTCTTATACCGCATGGGTGTCAGATTCATCCGCCGCTTCCTCCTCTCATTTCAGGGCGAACCCGCCGTCATACCGGCGGGCGTCCCGTTCCCACAGAGCGGACAGCGCCCGGGGCGTTATCCCCGCCGCTGTCTGCTCTACCGTCTCTGTAGTCCGCACGGCCTCTGCCGTCCCCTGAACAAGCCGCTGAACAGACACATCCCGCTCCTGTCGGATGCTCGTTCCCGGCTCGATCTCCCGGGACGGCCGCACCGTCTCCTCCGGAAATACCGGCGCAATCCGCTCCGTCCACCGGCTCTCCGGCAAACCGGGTTCTTCGGGTTTCGCTGCCCGCGCCTCCGGCAGCTCCGGGTCACTGGCCGCCTCCTCCCGATTGGAAGACTGCTCCAGCTCCCCCATCGCCGCCTCCCGGCTCCGGTACAGCTCCGGCTCTCCGGACCGGATGGTCTCAAACTGCTTCTCGTCAAAAGAAGCCCCTTGGCCGCTCTCTGCCGGCTCCTGCGTCCTTGCCTGTCCCGCCGCCTCCAGCAGCGAAGACAGCTGCCCCAGGGCTGTCAGCGGAAGGCGGAAGGTGATCTCCACCAGCTCTCTCTGGTCCATCAGCCCATCACTTCCATACGCTTTTGGGCCACCACAGACACCTTCTCCGCCACCATGGTCCCCAGCTTTCCCTCCTCCGCGATAGCGTTCCAGTTGCAGCCGCTGTAGATCACCCGGCGGTCCGGCTTACAGATCACCAGGGAGAAGTCCGCCAGGGCGTAGAAATCGATGCCGTCGGCAATGGCGTCGTCTGTGGCATAGAGCCGCGTCAGCTCCAGCACATACTGGTTCTGGGAGGCGATGGTCCCCACCGGCTCCGACTCTCCGAAAGCCTCCACCGGGGTGCTGGTGCGGGTGGCTTTTGCGGTATAGCTCTGGACCACCGCCACTTTCTTTCCCTCCAGCTCCAGATAAATGTCACTGCTGGTGGGAAATCCTGTCACACTTGCCATACTGTTCCTCCTTTATACCGTGATGTGGGCGGTGAGATAGATCTGGTTGAGACCGTGGGCCACAGCAAAGCTGAACTCCACCAGACACACCGTGGGGTCCACGCTGTCCGCCTCCACCGTCACTTCGCCGTACCCGTCGATGATCTGCGCCGCCAACTTGTTCTCCAGCTCCACAATCACCTGGGAGCGGATGGCGCCCCGGGTCTGAAGGGTGTTCTTCGTGCGGGTAAAGCGGCTGCGCAGGGCGGTGCGGACGGCGGGGATCACGTCATCCACGATCATAATGGTGGTAAGCTCCCGCCAGGTGGTGTCCTCGACGCCCCCCGTCTTGGTCCGGGTGGTGATACCCCGCACAGGCGACACCACGCCGCCCATGGCCTCCAGGGGCGTCACGCCGCCCCGTACCAGGAGATCGATGTCGTTTTCGCTGTACCGGACGCTGACTCCCCCCAATCCCTGGAGTCCCGTGCCGTTGAGGGGCACCGCCGGATCGCTGTTTGCGGCGATGGCCCCCGCCACCGCTGCCGCGGCAAAAACGCCGCTGAGGGTCTTTCCCCCCTGGTCGGTGACGTCGGGTCCCACCAGCACCATCCGCTCGCTGTTGAGCCCCTCGGCCCGGGTGATGAGGGCGGACACGTCCTCGCCGCTGCTGCCCACCACGCCGATGCGCTCCCGCCGGGCGGCGCTGGCGCTTTCCAGACTGGTCCGCAGCAGCTGCTGCACCGTCAGCTCGCCGCTGTCGCACACCACCACCTGGATGTCCTCCTCCATGCTGAGAAGGTCAAAGGCGTCTTGGTAGTGTTCCGCGTCCGCCGCTCGCACCGCCCGCACGGCGGTCACGCCGTTGAGGAAGAGGAGACGGAGGATCTCCGCCATCCCCTGCCCCTCTCCGTCGGCGCCGAAGACGGTCAGGCCCTCCTCATAGCTGGTCACCAGCTCCACCTGGTCCGTCTCCCCCTGGGCGGCCAGGGCGGCCACACCCACCACCTTGGAGGCGGTGCCCCGGCGCACCAGCATCGAGGCGTCGTAAGAGGAGTACACTCCCGGCCTCTCATGTACGATACTGCTCAAAATCAGGCGCTCCTTTCAATTTGAAATCCAAAAACAGTCCCGGCTCCTCCCGGGCCTGGGCCACAAAGGCGGCAGTGCATTGGAGAACGGCAACCTGGCGGACGTGCTCCGTCTCCCGGTCCCATGCCGCCGCCTCCCAGCACATCTCCCCGGGGCGAAGCCCCTCAGCAAGTCCCGCCAGAAGAGCGTCGTGGGCCTGCTCCAAAATCTCCGTGCAGCCCCTGGCCCCCTCTCTTCCGGGGCCGTAGGCCTCCAATTCCACGCTGACCTCCAGCCGCCGGCCGTACACCTCCCGCCAGGAGTCGGTGTCCTCCTCGAACACCTGCCCCAGATAATCACAGAGGGCGGCGCTGACGCTGTCGGCCTGCCGGAGTCCCACCACAATCACCGGGCGCTCATACCGTCCGGCCCACCGGGACTCCCAGGCGGCGACGGCTGGGATCTCCGCCGCCGTCAGACACCGCAGCACCTCCTGGCGCACCTGCTCCAATCCGCTGCTCATCCTGCCGCCTCCCTCTCCAGCCGGAGGAGACCATGCCAGTAGAGCACCGTCTCCCCCAGATATACCGGTGTGGCGGAGAGCACCCGGTACCGCTCCCCGCCGCTCTCCACCAGATCGTGGCGGAAAAGGGCCGTATTCCCCGGGCCGATGTAGACCCACCGCCGCTCATCCACCGCCCCCAGAGGGGTGGCGGCGGTGGGGTCCTCCCCGCCGGAGGTCTGGGGCTGTACTGAGGCCCGCAGGGCGATCTGCTTCTCTCCCCGGCACAGCGTCACACACTGGCCGCAGGCGGCAAAAAACCGCTCCAGCCGCCCCTTCATCCCGGCACCCCCACAAAGGTGAAGCCGTCGCCGCCGCAGTAGGGGGCCATGATCTTCCAGGCCTGCTGGCGCATCCGCCGGGCGGTGCCGTCCCAGTCTCCGCCGCCTACAGATACATCCCCCACCCGGACCGTACCGGTGCCGCACCGGCCCCCCGCCAGATTGGCGGCGGCCAGCCAGGCGGCAGCGCAGAGGAACAGATCGCTGCAGTCCTCCGCCGTGACACCGGGCCGCAGGGCGGAGCGGAGCTCCTGCTCCGCCCCAACGCACAGCCGCTGCAGCACCGTTTCCTCTTCTAAAGAGGGCGTCACCAATACCTTGGCAATGGCAAAAATCTCCTCAGTCATTTTCCCAGCCTCCTTGTGATGATGGTCTCCCTTTTCCCGTCAGATCTCCAGCACACGGGAGGCGTCCTGGAAGAGCTTGGCAAAGCCGGAGATGCAGGTGATGGCCGCCCGCTCCAGCTGGCGGTCGATGAGTTTGTCGTATTCCACCTGCACCTGACCGCCGGTGACCATCTCCAGAGCGTAGTTCTTGTCAAGACCAATGAGCTTGCCCTTGGGCATGGCCCCGGTCCGGAGAAGTCTCGCCCCCAGGGGGGTGGTCAGGGTACCGGTGCCCTGGAAGTTGAGGCCGGTGAGGGGGTTCTGGAACTCCTCCATCTTGAGAAGCTGCAGCATCACATCGCCGCCCACCAGGAGGGTGTTCATGGTGTAGGGGTCAAACTCTCCCCAGAAGTCCAGCAGCGCGCCGTAGTCGAGGGTCCCCTTGGTGCCGGAGATCGGCTCGGTGCCCACGATGTAGCTCTTGGCGGCATTTTCGTTGCCGTCCCCGTCCATCACCACGGAAATGGCGTCCTCCAGCTGCATCCGGGCGATGTGGCCGCCGATCTGGCGCAATGTCACGGAGAACAGGTCCAGCCGCTGGAAGCGGATGGCCTCGTAGGAGGCCACCAGCATCCGGCCCCGCTTGTGGAGCTTTACCAGATTCTCCTGGGTCCGCACCTGGGTCTGGGGCAGCTGGCCGTTCTCCTCCACCCGGGCCAGGCGCTTGTCCTCCTCGGAGGGCACCGAGGCGATGGAGCGGTAATCCCGGCCGTCAAAGGTGGTGACGGCGGCGGTGATGTGGGGCAGGACATTTTCCTCCTCCATGCCCTGCCGCACCACCCGGGCCACAAACTCCGGGAACAGCACGGCGGACTCGGTGGTGTGGAAAAATTTCTCCACCATGTCGCTGCCGCTGCCCTTCACATGGATGTCAAAGCGCTTGAGCTGTCGCTGAAAGGCGTCCAGCCCCTCCATAGGGGTACCCCGATAGGCCTCGCTGGGGTCGCAGGCCTCCAGCACCTGGGAAAAGGTCTTGCCGGACTCGCCGTACATTCCCTTCTCCAGCTTCACATTGTTCAGAAGATATTCCATGTTCGTCTCCTCCTTTTTTCTCACAGCAGCACCGTGACGGTCTGGGCGGTCTCGTCAGTCTCCACCACCCAGCGCTTCACGCCGCTCTCATCGCTCTTCACGCCGCCGCTGCCGTCGGCGCTGAGTCCGGTAAACCCCACCGCAGGCGCCGTCTCACTGTAGCTTACCGTCACAAAGCCGCCCACCTGCACGCTGCAAGCGCCGTCCCGTCCGGCCACCGCCACGCCGCAGAAGGGCTCCCCCGCGCTGCAGGCCGCCACCGTCTGGGCCTCGCTCACCTTCACCACGCTGCCCTCGGGAATGTTCTCCCCCAGGAAGGTGGCGCACCACTGACCAATGCCGTTAAAAGATACCATACTCTGCTCCTCCTTTTTTCTTACACCAGGAATGCCTCTCCGCTGTCGCCGCCGCGAAACGCTGCCAGCTGGGGGCCGGGCCATCTGCGGCCCTCCACCCGCTTTTTCAGCACCCGTGTCAGTTCCAGCAGTTCTTCTTCCTCCATGCGCTCCGCCGCTCTGGCGAAAATGGCGCAGTCCAGATCCTCCTCCGCCAGTCCCGCCAGGCGCACCAGCTCCTTCCGCAAAGCCGCTAAATAGCTGCGGCCGGCGGCGGCCTCCTTCTCCAGGCGCAGCCGCTCCCCCTCGTCGAAGCCCCGGCAGACCATGGTCTTCTTCAAGACCCCGGCCTCCCGCTGGGCGGGCACGGCCACAAAGGACCACTCATAGGCGTCGGTGGGGTCCTCCAAAACAGCGGTGCACAGCTTCCCGTCATACTGCCGCCCGGGCATGTGCCCACATTGGGAAATCTCCCCGCCGCATACGGAACATACCCGGCGCCCTACAGCACAGCCCACGCTGACCTCCTTCTTGATCCCGCCCTCGATCTCCTCGATCAGGGACCGGTTCTTCTCTGAGCGAAGCATATAGGCATAGCCCTTCAGATACCGGCAGGGCTCGCCCGCCATGGTCATCCGCCCCGGCTCCTCGGCCACTTCTGTCCGATAGATCCTGGCAGTCTGTCCGGCGGCGGACCACTGGTGGTCGAAGATGCCGCTCTTGCCCACAAACAGCTTCCCCAGCTGCTGGAGGCTATTGAGGGAGAACCGTTCAAAATCCCGGTCCACCTCGTTGTCGCACAGCCGCAGAGCGAAGGTGTACACCTGCTCCGCCGTCAGCTCTCCCTTGGCCAGGCGGTTGATCTCCGCCAGATCCGCCTCGGTAACGCCGCCCTGCTCCACGCCGCCTGTTTTTTTCACATCCGTCACTGTCACAGCTTCCCCTCCATTGCCAAATTTTCCAGTTCCAATTTTCTCGCCTGCTGGCTCTGCCCCACCGCTTTGCAAGCGGCGGGGACCTCCTTGATTAGAATCCTCGGGGAAAATAAATTTCCCCTGCGGCAAGGCTTTGCTCCGCAAAACGCTTGGACGCCGCACCCGCGGCGAGTAACTCTCACAGCTTCCCTTCCATCTGAAGATTTTCCAGCTCCAGCTTCCTCGCCTGCTGGCGGTACCACTCCGCCTTGGCCTCATCCAGCTCGTCCTGGAGGTTGATGTCGTCCCACAGCACCTCAAAGGGCTCATAAATCCCATTGAGCCGCATCCATAGCCGGCAGATCTTCTCCACCACCGGGGTAAGCCCCCGGCGGATGGCCGTCAGCTCAGAGGTGAGGATGTCCGCCTGCTGGGTGCTCATCCGCTCCGTGGAGGACCAGCTGAGGCCCAGCATAAAGGGAGGGATCCCTGTCTTTGCAATAAGCTGCTCCAAAATCTGCCGCACCGGCACCTCGCTGTCTAAAATCTGGTTGTCCGCGCCGATGACCCGGATATCCACATCCCCGATGGCCACAAAATCCCGGACGCTGCCGGTCTTGGAGCTCTGCATGGCCCGGCTCCACTCCCGGGCGATCTGCCGGCTGCGCTCCTGGGCCGTGGCCGGGTCCATCTCCCCGTTCTGGGGCTTGCACACCACGGCGAACCGCACGTTGCCCATCCTCTCCCAGTTGGCCCCCATGGCGGAGTAGATCTTCCCCAGAAGCTCCGTCAGAAAGGGCATGGACCGGAGCATGGACACCCCATAGGGGCTGTGGGCCTCGGGGTTGTAGGGGGTGAAGAGGAGCAGATCCTGCCGGGGCAGCGGCCGGGGCATGCCATCGCTGCCGTAGCCCCAGAGGGTAAAGGCCAAGGGAGACTCCCCCTCCCGGATCTGCACATCCTCCACCCTTCCGCAGACCAGAGCGGCGATGTCCCGCCCCTCCGGGTCCACCACCATCTCCCCCACCGCCTGGCCGAAGGTGAGCATGGAGTCGAGGTACATGTCCAAAAATGCATTGATGCCCACCTGTCCCCGGCCTGTGGGCACGGTTTTGAGGAAGCGGTCCATCCGTTGCTGGACGTCCTGTGTCCTGCAGCCCACCGACACGCCCCCGGCCAGCCGGATGATCTTGCAGAGGGCGGCGTCCACCGCCGGAACTCCCTGCCGGATGGCCTGATAGAGCCGGGCCTCCCCGCCCCCCAGGGGGACCATGTCCATCAGACTGTTCCATGGGAGTGCGTCCCGGCTGCGCAGCTGGGTGGAGGCCGCCGCCACCCCCTCCTCCTTTCGTTTGAAAAACGCCATACAGTTTCCTTCCTTTCCTGTGCTCACCGCTCCACAGACACGGCGGCAAAGCCGTCCCCCTTAACCCCGCCCGCCACTGTAGATGCGAAATATCTCATATCGTCCATGGCGTGGTCGTTCTGCTTCAGAGGGACCTCCCGGCCCTGGCCGCCGGCCTCCCAGCAGTAGAGGGCCATCTCCCGCAGAAGATCCCGGCAGGGCCTGCAGATCACCAGCCTTCCGCTTTTGAGAAGCCCTGCCGTCAGGCGGATGCCCGCCAGCACGTCGTTCTCCGCCTTCACCACGGGAAAGCCCTCCCGGCGCAGTGCGGTGATAAAGCTGGCGGCGGAGGGATCCACCACCACCCGCCAAAGCCGCCGGCCCGCAGCCAGCCGTCTCAGATCCGCCACATACTCCTGATCCGTCTTCTGTACGCCGGTGTCCCGGGATGCGTAATAATACTCGTCCACCCGATACCACACTCCGTCCCGCAGCCCCCATAATCCAAAGGAGCATGGGTTGGCGGTGCCGTAATCGATGGAGACGCAGTACCGTTCCAGCTCCCCCTCCGGCACCGGCTGTACCATCTCCTCCGGGGAAAAGAAATCGTAGATGAGTCCCTCGGCCGCGGACCATTCCCCCAATACAAACCGGCGGTAGAACGCCCCGGAGTAGCGGTTTTCATACCGCCGCCGCATAGCGGGGGAGAGGCTGGGGTTATCGGCCATGGTAAAATGGAGGTAGAGGGCGTTTTTCTCCTCGGCCCGTCGGATCCACTCCCGATAAAACCAGTGCTGGGGCCCCTCAGGGTTGCAGTTGAACCATAGTCTGCTGCCCTCCACGCTGCACCGGGCCAACGCCTGCTCCACGAAGCTTCTGGGCATAAGGGCCACCTCGTCCATCAGCACCCCGGCGAAGGTGGCGCCCTGGATCAGCGCCGCGCTGCCCTCGTCCTTACCGCCGACGAGATGGAAGAGGTTCTCGTGCCCCTCCCCCCGGACCACCATCTGGTTGGCGCTGCGCCGTTCGCTGACGCTGAGGCCCAGCTCCCCCAGCAGGGGCGTCAGCTCATTGACCAGATTGCGCCTGAGGGCCACAATGGTTTTTCCGCACAGCGCAAACTGCCGCTGGTGAAAGGCGGCGGTAGCCCAGCAAAAAAAGCTGAGTCCCATGGCCAGTGTCTTGCCGCTTCTGACGGCCCCGTCACAAATGATGGCCTCTCTGCGGCTGTCCTCCGATCCTGGACACCACCACAGCAGCACCCGCCTCTGTTTTTCGGAAAAGCTTTGGATTCTCATGTGCTCTCTCCTCCGCTCAGCTGCTGGAGAAAGCCCATCAGTCCGCCGCTGTCCTTTTGCTCCCCCTCCAGGGCCAGCAGCAGCTCCAGGGCCTTGGTACGGTCAAAAAACTTCAGCTCCATCGCCCCGTTGGCGTGGCACTTGAACTCCGCCACGCCCTCCAGACGGAGCTTCCGGATGTCCACCCCCTCCTCCATGGCCATGCGGATGGCGTCGTTGGGCTGGTAGAAGGCCAGCCGCTCCAAAAGTCCGATCAGGTCCTCCCGGCTCTTTCTCCTGCTCATATACTCATCCTTTCCAACCACGGGGGCACTGTGGAAAAAATTGCACAAAACCGTGCAACGAAAAATTTTCATCCCCCTGCAAATCGCGGCCCTCCATTGACATTTCGAAGGAATCTGATACAATGAAGCCATCACCAACAGAAACGGAGGAGATTCCCATGAAGAAGATCATTGCCACCGATAAGGCGCCCGCCGCTATCGGTCCCTATAGCCAGGGTGTCACTGCCGGCAGCCTGACCATCACCAGCGGCCAGCTGCCCATCGACCCTGCTACCGGTGCCTTTGCCGAAGGTGGCATTACCGGTCAGACCCGTCAGTCTCTGGAGAACGTGAAGGCTGTTCTGGCCGCCGCGGGCTATGAGATGAGCGACGTCATCAAGACCACTGTGTTCCTCAGCGACATGAATAACTTCGCCGCCATGAACGAGGTGTACGCCTCCTTCTTTACCGGCGAGGCCCCCGCCCGCAGCGCCGTGGAGGTAGCCCGTCTGCCCAAGGACGCTCTGGTGGAGATCGAGGCCATTGCCGTCAAGTAAACACAGAACAAAAAAGCCGCCGCGAACACAACGTTTCGCGGCGGCCTTTTTCTATAGGAAAAACAATCAGTTTCTGTCTCCTCTGTCAACGGCTTTTTCTGTTTTGAGAGCCGTGCGGCAAGGGCCTTCCTCCCATATCTTGCAAGGCACAAAACGCCGCGTACCAGATGGTACGCGGCGTTTTGCTTCTTAGAAAATGGAGAGAGGGAGAAAAGAAAAAGAAACATATCTCATGTACAATGTCATTGTAGCGAAGGTTTCCTGTTATGTCAACACCCCTCAAAGAACATTCACAAATTGTTCACAGGTTATCAAAAATTCCCTATTGACGGAAAGAATTTCTTGGCGTATTATTTAGTGCGCTAACGATTTTTGGGATAGAACGGAGGGTGAATGATGGAAAATTCATCCAATTTGGGACGGCAGGTGGTCTACTGCGGCCACTTGGCACGGCAGTGTTTGGAAAACCGGGTGCGGCAGTTCGGCGTCACTCCGGTACAGGCCTACGCCATGCGATTTCTGGCCATCAACCAGGACCGCCATGATGTAGCCCAGCGGGACCTGGAGCGGGAACTCAGGCTGAAGGCCTCCACTGTCAACGGCGTGGTGGACCGTCTGGCGGAAAAGGGCATGCTCCTCCGGCAGACCAGCCCCACCGACGGCCGCTGCCGTCTTCTGACCCTGACCCCTCTGGGCGTTCAGGTGGCTGAGACCTTCCACTCCGCCCTGGTGGACACCGAGGCTCTCTTCCGCTCCGCCCTCTCCCCGGAGGAGCAGCAGCAGTTTCAGGAACTGCTCTCCCGAATCATCATGAACTTGGAAAGTGAGGTACACCGCACATGATCCGCAAACTCTGGCCCTACACCGGCGGATACCGCAAATGGATTCTGCTGGGTGCCCTGTGCTCCGGCGCGGAGGCCGTGTTCGAACTGATTTTGCCGCTGATGATGGCCACCATCGTGGACGACTACATCCCCACCGGGGATACCTCCTCCATTCTCCGCCACGGCCTTCTCATGGTGCTGATGGCTCTGGTGTCCATGGCCCTTGGTGTCTGCGCCGCCTTTTTCTCCGCCCGGGCCGGCCAGGGCTTCGGCGCCAACCTCCGGGACGCCCAGTACAGCCACATCCAGGACTACGCCTTCCGCAACATTGAGAAGTTTTCCACCGCCTCCCTCATCACCCGCCTCACCACCGACTGCAACACCATGCAGATGACCCTCATGATGTCCCTGCGGCTTCTGGTGCGGGCTCCGGTGATGCTGGTCAGCGCTCTGGTGCTGGCCATCGGCATTTCCCTCCAGCTCAGCCGGGTATTTTTGGTGGCCCTGCCCCTGCTGGCAGTGGGGATCGCCCTCATCATCGGCACCGTGGCCCCCAAGTTCCGCATTCTCCAGGAGCGGACCGATGATCTGAACCTCACCGTTCAGGAGAACCTGAACGCCGTGCGGGTGGTAAAGTCCTTCGTCCGGGAGGACTTTGAAAACCAGAAATTTGAAAAGCGCAACCATGCCCTCCGCAGCATCTCCGAAATCTCCTACGGCCGTGTGGTCATTGCCATGCCCACCATGATGCTCATCACCTACGGCACCATCATTGCCGTCATGTGGTACGGCGCTCCCATGGTCCAGTCCGGCGCCCTGGAGGTAGCCCTGCTCACCACCTTCTTCACCTATATCACCCAGGTGCTGATCAGCCTGATGATGGTGTCCATGATGCTGATGATGCTCACCCGGTCCGTGGCCTGCGGCAAGCGCATCATCGAGGTGCTGGAGGAGGTGCCCGACATCGCCGACGACAAGGCGGACCCCTCCGCCAAGGTGCAGGACGGCTCCATCGACTTCGACCATGTGTGGTTCAAGTACGACGCCGCCAGCGAGGCCTATAACTTAGAGGACATCGACCTCCACATCAAAAGCGGCCAGACCGTTGGCATCATCGGCGCCACCGGCAGCGCCAAGAGCACCCTGGTGCAGCTGATCCCCCGGCTCTATGAAGCCACCAGGGGCACTGTCCGGGTGGGCGGCCGTCCCGTGGGGGACTACACCATGGAGCATCTCCGGGACAGCTGCGCCATGGTGCTGCAAAAGAACACGCTCTTCTCCGGCACCGTCCGTGAAAATCTCCTGTGGGGCAATGAGCACGCCACCGACGAAGAGATCTGGGATGCCTGCAGGGCCGCCTGCGCCGATGAGTTTCTCCACCGCCTCCCCGGAGAGCTGGACATGGATCTTGGGCAGGGAGGCGTCAATGTCTCCGGCGGTCAGAAGCAGCGGCTGTGCATCGCCCGGGCGATTTTGAAAAAGCCCAAGGTGCTGATCTTAGACGACTCCACCAGCGCCGTGGATACCGCCACCGACGCCAAGATCCGCTCCGCCTTCCGCACCCAGCTGCCCGACACCACCAAAATCATCATCGCCCAGCGGATCATCTCCGTCATGGATGCGGACCTCATCGTGGTCATGGACGACGGACGAATCTCCGACGCGGGCACCCACGCGGAACTGATGGAGCGCAGCGAGATCTACCGCGACGTCTACCAATCCCAGCAGGAAGGAGCGAATATCGATGGCTAACGGAAGAGGAATGGGGCCCAATCGCCACGGCTACCAGAAGCCCAAGAACATGGGCAAGACCATCGGCAATCTGATGCGCTATATCGGCCGCTCCAAGTGGCTGCTGGTGATCGTGGCGGTGTGCCTGATTTTGTACAGTGTCTGTACCGTAGGAGGGTCCTACCTGCTGAAGACCCTGGTCAACGACGCCATTGTCCCCGGGAATTACGCCCTTCTGGCAAAGCTTCTGGCCTTCATGGCCCTCATTTATATTGCCGGGGCCGCCTTCTCCTTCACCTACTCCCGCATCATGGTCCACATCTCGCAGAAGACCAGCTACGCCCTGCGGCGGGACCTCTTCGCCAAGATGCAGACCCTGCCCCTCAGCTATTTTGACACCCACACCCACGGCGAACTCATGAGCCGCTACACCAACGACATCGAGACCATCACCGAGATCATGAACAACGGCCTGGCCAGCATGGTCTCCGGCATGCTCACCTTTGCCGGCGTGGTAATCATGATGCTTTATCTCAGTCCGGTCCTTTTCCTGGTGACCCTTTTCTGCCTGGGGCTCATGCTGCTGGTGGTCATGACCATCGGCAAGCGCAGCCGGATCTTCTTCGCCCGGCAGCAGCAGGACATCGGCGTGGTCAACGGCTATATTGAGGAGATGATCGAGGGCCAGAAGGTCATCAAGGTCTTCAACCACGAAGCCAAGGCGCGGGAGGGCTTCCGCACACGCAACGAGGCCTACCGCCGCAGCGCCACTGCCGCCCAGTCCTTTGCCGGGGCCATGATGCCGGCCATGGGTAACATCTCCCACATCAACTATGCCCTCACCTGCTGTGCCGGGGCCTTCCTGTCCATCTACATGGGCCTGGACCTTGGGTCCCTGGTGGTATACCTCCAGTACGTCCGCCAGGTGAGCCAGCCGGTGAGCATGATCAGCCAGCAGGTGAACAACCTTCTGGCGGCCATTGCCGGCGCCGAGCGGGTCTTCGATATCCTGGAGCTGCCCGGTGAGATCGACCAGGGCGACGTGAAGCTGGTCCACGTCCGAAAGGCCGCCGACGGCAGTCTCACCGAGTGTGAGGATCGAGGAGACGGCTGGGCCTGGAAGGAGCCGGACGGCGCTCTGGTACCTCTCCGGGGCGACGTCCGCTTCAACGACGTGGTGTTCAGCTATGTCCCCGGCAAGGAGATCCTCCACGGCATCAGCCTTTACGCAAAGCCCGGCCAGAAGATCGCCTTTGTGGGCTCCACCGGCGCGGGCAAGACCACCATCACCAACCTCATCAACCGCTTCTATGAGATTCAGAGCGGCACCATCACCTACGACGGCATCGACGTGCGCCGCATTGAGAAGGACAGCCTCCGCCGGAGCCTCGGCATCGTCCTTCAGGACACCCACCTCTTCACCGGCACCATTGCCGACAATATCCGCTACGGCAAGCTGAACGCCACCGACGAGGAGGTGGTGGCCGCCGCCAAGCTGGCCAACGCCGACACCTTCATCCGCCACCTGCCCCACGGCTACGACACCTGGATCACCGACGACGGCGGCAGCCTCTCCCAGGGGGAGCGGCAGCTGCTGGCCATCGCCCGGGCCGCTGTGGCAGACCCGCCGGTGCTGATCCTGGATGAGGCCACCTCCTCCATCGACACCCGGACGGAGAAGCTCATTGAAAAGGGCATGGACAGCCTCATGGCGGGGCGCACCGTCTTTGTCATCGCCCACCGGCTCTCCACCGTCCGCAACGCCAAGGCCATCATGGTGCTGGAGCTGGGCGAGATCATCGAGCGCGGCGACCATGACGATCTCATTGCCCAGGGCGGCAAATATTATCAGCTGTATACCGGTCAGATGGAGTTGAGCTGAATCTTTTTATAAGTGTTGCTTATGCAACAGATTTTTCCCTATAAACTGGATATACTATATCCAGCCAAGAGACTGTCGCCTCCCTGTCCCGGACTGAGGAACGGTTTCTATATGTTCTATATTGTGAGAATAAGGAGGATTCTACCAATGAAGAAGTATGTTTGCGATGTTTGCGGCTATGTGTACGATGAGGCTGCGGGCGATCCTGATAACGGTATTGCTCCCGGCACCAAATGGGAGGATCTGCCCGATGACTTCGTCTGCCCCCTGTGCGGCGTCGGCAAGGATCAGTTCTCCGTGGAGGAGTAATCGAATTTTTCCATCAAAAACGCCCGGTCTGCTTTTTCTGCAGACCGGGCATTTTTTTGCATACCGGACAGATAACCCTGCGCTGTCCCACGAACTTCTTTTATCCCCACTGCCCCCGTCTGAGAAAGGCCAAAAACCCCTCCGCTGCCCGGCTGCGGGGCCGGGCCGGGTCCGTCACCAGACACACCTGCCGCCGGGGGATCGGCTCCCGCAGCGTCAGGGGGAAGACCTCCTCCGCCGCCATGGCCTCCCTGGCCAGCAGCTGGGGCAGAAACCCAATCCCAAGTCCCTCCCGGACCAGGGGCAGCACCAGATCTGCCGACGTTACCTCCATATCCGCCGAAACGGTCAGACCATGGCGGCGGCACAGCTGTTCCAAAAACTGTCGGGAGGAGGTGTCCGGGGTCAGACAAATCAGCGGATATTCCTCCAGTGCCCGGAGGGGCAGAGTCTGTCCCTTCAGCTCTGAAAAAGGCCGTCCGGCGATAAAAATATCCTGGAAGGAGAGGAGCACCTCCTGCTGCAGGGCAGGGGAAGCATTCACCGGTGCGGGCGCCACCGCCAGATCCGCCTCACCCTCCTGAAGGCTGTCCAGCGCCGCGCTGGTGCTGTGGCTGCTGACTCGAAACTTTATCCCTGGATGCTGCCGCTGAAACTGTCCGATCGCGGCAATCAGCACATACCGCATGGCCAGCTCCGTGGTACCGATCCGCACCGCGCCGGTCTCCATGGCCCGGGCGGCGGCCATAACTCCTTCCGCCTCCTCCAGGGCCTCGCATCCGGCGGCCACTGCCTCATAAAGCCGCCGTCCCTCCGGCGTCAGGGCAATGCCCCGGCCGGTGCGCTGAAAAAGCCGGCACTGCAGCTGTTGCTCCAGGGCCGCCACGCTGCGGCTTACCGCCGGCTGGCTGGTCATCAGCTCCTGTGCTGCCCGGCTGAAACTGTGATGCCGGGCGGCACAGCAAAAAACCCGGTAGTGATCATAGCTGACCATAGCGTCCCCTCCTTTTCTCATATCAAAAAATCATACCTGTTATTCCATCATATCACTTCTCAACATATCATGCAAGTGATATACTTTTGGCGCATGAAAAGAGGAAAAGAAGATCATTTCAGGAGGAATCATTGTTGTGAACAAGGATTTGACGGTAGGCAATCCCCGGACTGCCCTGTGGAAATTCTCCCTGCCCCTGTTTGGAAGCATCATCTTCCAGCAGCTTTATAACATTGCCGACAGTCTGGTGGCGGGCAAGTTTGTAGGGGAGGACGCCCTGGCCGCGGTGGGCAACGCCTACGAGGTAACGCTGGTATTTTTAGCTTTTGCGTTTGGCTGCAACATCGGCTGCTCCGTGGTGGTATCCCGGTTTTTCGGCGCCAAGGACTGGGGCAAAATGAAGACGGCGGTAAGCACCACCTTTCTGGCTGCGCTGGCACTGTGCGTGGTGCTGATGGCTGCGGGTTTTCTGCTGACCCCAACCCTGCTGCGGGCCATCCAGACTCCGGACAACATCTTTGCCGACTGCATCCTGTATCTGAACATTTACATCGGCGGTCTCATATTCCTGTTCTTCTATAATATCGCCACCGGCATCTTCTCCGCCATGGGCGACTCCAGGACCCCCTTCCTGTTCCTGGCCGCCTCCTCCACAGCGAATATCTTCATGGATGTCCTGTTTGTGAAGGGCTTTGGCATGGAAGTGGACGGCGTGGCCTGGGCCACCTTCCTCTGCCAGGGCGTCAGCTGCGTGCTGGCGGTGCTGGCGCTGCTGCGGCGGCTGAAAAGCATTCCGGCAGATGAGGGCCATGTGTGGTTCTCCTGGCCCATTCTGGGCGACATTGCGGTGGTAGCGGTGCCCAGTATCCTTCAGCAAAGCTTCATTTCTGTGGGCAACATCGTGCTGCAGAGCATCATCAACAGCTACGGCAGCAGCGTCATTGCAGGCTATTCCGCCGCCATCAAGCTCAACAATATGGTTGTGACCTCCTTCACCACCCTGGGCAACGGTATGTCCAACTTTGTGGCCCAGAACTTAGGCGCCGGCAAGCGGGAACGTGTGGACCAGGGCTTCCAGGCGGGCCTTCAGATGGTGTGGCTGCTGTGCATTCCTCTGGTAGCGGCCTACCTACTGGCGGGCAAGTGGCTGGTGTACCTTTTCATGCCGGAACCCACCGGAGCGGCCATTGACACCGGCGTGCTGTTCCTGCGGATCGTCTCCCCCTTCTACTTCCTGGTGTCGGTAAAGCTGATTGCCGACGGCGTGCTCCGTGGCGCCGGCGCCATGCGCCGGTTCATGGTGGCCACCTTCTCCGATCTCATTTTGCGTGTGGTGCTGGCCTTCCTGTTCTCCGCGGAGTTCGGCTCCATCGGCATCTGGTGCGCCTGGCCGGTAGGCTGGGCCATCGGCGCCGCCCTCTCCTATGCATTCTACCGCAGCGGCTATTGGAATCGTACCCAAGTCGCTGGACCTGCCGCCTACTTGCAGTGAGCTTTTCCCTCTCCCTCCCTGCCGCAGGCGGACTTGAGCGCAGCGCAGGCTGCCGGTCAAAAAGCCGGCGGCCTGCGCTGCTTTTCCCCTGATCCGCCCCTCTTCCCTTTCCAAAGGCGGGCAGAAAAAACGGACGTGCCGGGGCACGTCCGTTTTTCTCTTTTGGCTCAGGCCATCTTGGCCTTGATGTCCGCCAGACGGTTGAGCGCCTCAATGAGGGTCTCGTCCTTCTTGGCGAAGTGGACGCGGACGATGTCGTTGATATCCTCCATAAAGAAGGAGCTGCCGGGAACGCAGGCCACGCCTACCTTCCGGGTCATCTCCTCACAGAATTCCACATCGCTCTGTCCCTTCTTCATATAGGGCCCGATGTTGGCCAGGACGAAGTAGGCGCCCTGAGGATCGGTAAAGGGGATGCCGATATTCTTCAGGCCGTCGGTGAACAGCTTCTTCATGTGGGCGTAGTGTGCGCCGAACTCCTCGTAGTAGCTGTCCGGCATATCAAGGCCCACCACAGCGGCCTCCATCAAGGGGGAAGGAGCGCCCACAGTGTTGAAATCGTGGTACTGCTTGATCCGCTCCATAATGGGTTCAGGAGCGATAGCATAGCCTAAGCGCCAGCCGGTGACGGAGTAGGTCTTGCTCAGGGAGGAGCAGCTCACCGTCCGCTCCCACATGCCGGGGAGGCTGTTCATATAGATGTGCTTGTGGCCGTCGTAGACGATGTGCTCATAGACCTCGTCCATAATGGCGTAGACGTCATACTTGACGCAGAGGTCGGCGATCAGCTTCAGCTCGTCATAGGTGAACACCTTTCCGCTGGGGTTGGAGGGGTTGCAGATAAGAATCGCCTTGGCCCCCTGTTTGAAGGCGTCCTCCAGGACGTTGGGGTCGAAGTTGAACGCAGGGGGGACCAGGGGGACAAATACCGGCTCACAGTCGGCGAAGATCGCCTGGGCCCGGTAGTTCTCAAAATAAGGGGAGAACATAATGATCTTGTCCCCTGGGTTTGTGAGGGCGAAGATGGTGTCCACCATGGCCTCGGTAGAGCCGATGGTCACCACGATCTCCGTCTCCGGGTCCAGGGTCCGGCCCATGAAGCGGCCGCACTTGCGGGCCAGGGCCTGGCGGAAATTGGGGGCGCCCATGGTGATGGGGTACTGGTGGGGACCCTGGTGGCTCACTTCCTCCAGACGGTCCATCATCTCCTTGGGGGGATCAAAGTCGGGAAAACCCTGGGCCAGGTTGATGGCGTTGTTGGCAATGGCGATCCGGGTCATCCGGCGGATAACGGAATCGGTAAACAGTTTATTTTTTCTGCTCATTTCCTGCATGGTAAATTACCTCTTTTCTCTGAGAAATATGGGGCAGCGCCATTACTGGATGCCCAGCTCCTCCTTGGAGATGGTGGCCAGTCCGCTGGTGGCCAGGGTAACGCGGAACTTCTCCTCGTCGTTGACCCGGAAAATCATATAAGCCCGGCCGGCAATGCGGCCGATGATGGCGTACATATACTCGATATCGATCTCCGCCTCCGCCAGAATGTGGAGCACCCGGGCCAGCCCGCCGGGCTCGTCGGGGACGGCCACGGCCACCACAGGGGTCATGGAGAGGATGAAGCCGTGGCTGAGGAGGATGGAGGCGGTGCGCTCCGGCTCGCTGACGATCAGGCGCAGAACGCCGTAGTCGCTGGTCTCCGCAATGGAGATGGCCCGCATGTCGATCTTGTTGTCGGACAGAATGGAGGTGATCTCCGCCAGCTGTCCCGCCCGGTTTTCCAGAAATACAGAAATCTGATGAATACCCATAGCGTCGTCTCCTCTTTCCTTAAATCTTCCGCTTGTCGATGACACGGACCGCCTTGCCCTCGCTGCGGGCAATGGTCTTGGGCGCCACCAGCTTGACCTTGGCATAGATGCCCAGCATGGCCTTCAGCGCGCCCACCAGGCTCTTCTCCATGTCGGTGATGTGGGCCAGGGAGTCGGAGAAGTTCTCGGGGGTCATCTCCACCTGGACCTCCAGGGTGTCGGAGTTGTTCACCCGGTCCACGATGATCTGATAGTTGGCGGGATAGCCCTGCTCCAGCAGCACCGTCTCGATCTGGGAGGGGAAGACGTTGACGCCCTTGATGATAAGCATATCGTCGCTGCGGCCCATGGGCTTGCTCATCTTCACATGGGTGCGGCCGCAGGGACACTTCTCCCGGGTCAGCACGCAGATGTCACGGGTGCGGTAGCGCAGCAGGGGAAATGCCTCCTTGGTGATGGAGGTGAACACCAGCTCGCCCTTGCTGCCCTCGGGCAGCACCTCGCCGGTGTTGGGGTCGATGATCTCGGCGATGAAGTGGTCCTCGTTGATGTGCATGCCGGTCTGGGCGGAGCACTCAAATGCCACGCCCGGGCCGCTGGTCTCGGTGAGGCCGTAGATATCGTAAGCCTTGATGCCCAGCTTGCTCTGGATGTCCTGACGCATCTCCTCACTCCATGCCTCAGCGCCGAAGATACCCGCCTTCAGCTTGATCTTGCTCTGGATGCCCCGCTCATGGATGCACTCAGCCAGATACGCGGCATAGGAAGGGGTGCAGCAGAGGATGGTGGAGCCCAGGTCCACCATGAACTGCAGCTGCCGGTCGGTGTTGCCGGAGGACATGGGCAGAGTGAGGCAGCCCACCTTGTGGCTGCCGCCGTTGAGGCCGGGACCGCCGGTGAAAAGGCCGTAGCCGTAGGAGACGTGGCACACATCCTCGTCGGTTCCGCCGGCGGCCACGATGGCCCGGGCGCAGCAGTCCTCCCACAGGTCAATGTCGTGCTGGGTGTAGAATGCCACCACCCGCTTGCCGGTGGTGCCGGAGGTGGACTGGATGCGGACGCAGTCCTTCAAAGGCTTGCCTAAAAGGCCGTAGGGATAGGCTTCCCGCAGATCGTCCTTGGTGAGGAAGGGGAGCTTGTGGAGATCCTCCACGCCCTTGATATCGGCGGGGGTGACGCCCTTCTCCTCCATCTTTTTGCGATAGTAGGGGACGCTGTCCCACACATGCTGCACCTGCTTTACAAGGCGCTCGTTCTGCCAGCGGAGGATCTGCTCCCGGCTGGCGCACTCAATTTCAGGCTGATAGTAGCGTTCCATTGACGTTCTCCTTGGTGTGATAGGAATTTTATGTAATATTTTGTCCGAAATACCAGGTTTCCTTGATTTTTACAAAGAAAATTTATACACTATATATACAGTCTCTCGTTTTCCCCAATACACTTGGCATCAGAAAGGATTCAACGACAAAGGGATGAATTTCATCACGGAATAACGATCAGGAGATGACACCATGCGTACAACAGATCCTGCGCGCCGTGCGCTGCGCCAGACATTTGACCGCTCTGCCTTCCCTTCCTCGTTTCTGATGGGACTGCTGGTGGGATTTTTGTGTTTCCTTTTTCTCTTGGGACTGGAGTCTCTGTCTCCATTCCTTCCGGACTGGGTTGACCGGGTGCTGCTCGGCGCAATTATTCTGCTGCTGTTTTTGTATTCCATTTATGCTTCGGAGACAAAGCAGCAGCGTAAGCCGGGCAGCGGATGGTGGGCCGTTGGCGTGATGCTGGCGGGGGCTTTGGTATGGCTGGCCCACCCGGTTCTCCCGGCTGCGTGGCAGCATATGGAGGCCGTATCCTTTGCCAGAACCTTGGTTCTCAGCTGCGTTCTCATCCTGCTGATAGACCTTCTGAACCAGTGGAAGAGGTACCGGCAGGAGGAAACTGTATGACCGCGCGATCCTGACCCCCGGCGGAGGCAATGCCTCCGCCGGTTTTTTGTCTCTTATCCCTTGGCCATCATGCTGAGCCGTCGGCCCGCCAGAATACCTGCAAGACACAGCGCCACGCTGAGAACCATGTACAGCCCGCCCAGGGCGTACCGGCCCTTCTCCAACAGGGTGAGGCTCTCTAAGGAAAAGGTGGAGAAGGTGGTGAAGCCGCCGCAGACGCCGGTCTTCCAAAAGAGGGTCCAGCCGCCGCCGAGGCGCTCCTGGCCCGCAAGACCCGCAATAAAGCCGATGAGCACCGCCCCCAAAAGGTTGGTGACAAAGGTCAAAAGGGGAAAGGTCCCCTGGTAAGGCAGAAGACTCAGGGCGTAGCGGCCCATGGCCCCCACGCCGCCCCCCAGCCCCACCGCAAGAAAGCTGCCCATGTCAAGCCTCGCGGCCCAGGGTAAACGCCTTCTGGTTCATCTCTAAGAACTTGGCGGGAACGCTCTTCTCAATGGCGGCGTGCCACTCACTCTCAGGGATATCAAAGTAGCGGCTGAGACGGCCCATGAGGACAATATTCACCGCCTTGCTGCTGCCCGCCTCCTCGGCCAGCTTCAGCGCGTCGAAGGCGTCCACATCGATGCCCGCAGCGGTCATCTTCTCCGCCAGATTCTCCGGATACGCCGCCGCGCCGGTGATCACCGGCATGGGGTTCACCTGCTGGGTGTTGGTGACGATCTTGCCGTCCTTTTTGAGGTATTCCGTCCAGCGGGCGGCCTCCAGCAGCTCGAAGGAGACGATGAAGTCCGCCTCCCCCTTGTCGATGATAGGGGAGTAGACCTTGTCACCGAAGCGGACGTAGGTGACCACGCTGCCGCCCCGCTGGGACATACCGTGGACCTCGGAGACCTTCACGTCATAGCCCTTGTCTAAAAGAAGCCGGCCCAGCAGCTTGCTGGCCAGGAGGGACCCCTGTCCCCCCACGCCGACGATCATAATGTTCTTTGTTTCCATATCCGTACCTCCTTACGCCTGGGGCGCCTCGAGGGCGTCAAACTTGCACATCTGCTGGCACACGCCGCAGCCCACGCACAGGGTGTTGTCGATCTTGGCCTTGCCGTCCACAATGGAGATGGCGGGGCAGCCGATCCTCATGCAGCTCTTGCAGCCCACGCACTTGTCGCTGTGGGCGATGAGGGGCGCCTTGTGCTTGACGTATTTGAGCAGGGCGCAGGGGCGGCGGGAGATGATGACGGAGGGCTCCGCGGCGGCCAGCTCCTCCCTCACGGCATCCTCACACTCCTTGAGGTTGTAGGGGTCCACCACCCGGACCCGCTTGATGCCGACGCTGCGGCAAAGGGTCTCCAGGTCGATCTTGGTGCAGGGGTCCCCCTTCAGGTTGTAGCCGGTGGTGGGGTTCTGCTGGTGGCCGGT
>CALXDD010000014.1 GCA_944386985.1 uncultured Oscillospiraceae bacterium | reverse complement strand
ACCACGTCCACGCCGTTGTGGTTGCTGTATTTTCCGGTTACGGGATGTACGCGGGGACCGAATGGGCAGGTTATGACGCAGTCTTTACCAGAGAGGACTCGGCAGGCCATTACTCCGCCGCCTCCTGTGTCTCCTCGGCCTTCTCCTTCCGGTACTCCGCCAAATAGTCCTCCACCAGCTTGACCATAGTTGCCTTGTCAGGATAGGCCTTGGTCAGCTCGTTGTAGAGGGCGGTACGGCTCACACGGGCCTCCTCCAGGGCGGCGCTCTGCTCGTCGCTGGTCATGGCGTCCCATGCGGCCTTTGCGGCGGCGAAATCGAACTCGGGCAGAATATTGCCGGTGTTCTCAGGATGTGCAGCACCCTGCTTCACATCCGAAAAGAACATGGAGAAGGCGGTGCCGACATCGCAGCCGGGGTAGTCGGTGGTCCGACGGGTTTCAGCGACCTTGTAGACCTCATAGATACACAGTGCGGGATTGAACATAGTTTTTTCTCCTTTCGTTTTTATCACGGCTTAAGCGCCGGTGATTCCGTATTTTTCAAGGATCGGTCCGATGGTAGGGTCTTTCAGCAGATTTTTTGCCTGACCGGGAGGCAACGCCCCGAGGATGGTCATGAGATCATCGGATTTTTCCCGGTTGGCGGCTACTGCCTTATTGTAGGCGATGATCTTTTCTCTCAACTCCAGCTTCACTCCGTCACCCCCGTCAGGATCATGTTGAGGGCTTCGTCCAGTTCGTCTACTCGCTCTTCGAGAGTGGGCGTAACCGCCGGAACGGGCTTTGCCGCCTCTGCCCCCTTCCACACCTCCCACCCCTGCGGGTATGCGTCAGGGCTCCAGACATTGCCGTCGATCAGCGACCGATATGCCGTCCCATTATACATTACGATGTCCCCGGTTTTATAAGCATCATGGGCCCCTGTAGGCTGGACAAAGTCGGGGTATGTGTCGTCCCCAGGCTCCGGCGTGGGTTCCGGCATGGGCTCGGGAGTTACCGTGCCGCTGTCCACCAGCTCCCAGCCTGCGGGGTACACGTCAGGAGACCAGACGTTTCCATTGATGGTGGACTTGTACAGGGCGCCGTTGTAGTTGACAATGTCGCCCACGTTGTAAGCGTCGTGCGCGCCGCTGGGCTGTGCCCAAAGGGGGTAGCCGGAATCGTCCAGGCCGAAAGCGTCATACAGGGAGGCTACGGCGTCCGGCGTCCAGTCGGCTTGACTGGTATGGGCCTGCACCACCCTGTAGAGCTGCGGGTCTCCTACCGGGTTGGTGCCGTAGGAGATAATGTCTCCCACGGCGTAGACCCGGTTGGCCTCCCATGACGGGTAAACGCTGGCGATCTCCAGCGCCCTCTCCTCCGGCAGGGTTGCCGTAAAAAGCTGGAGCGCCCGGCGGAGCTGTTCAGCTGCAAGCAATCTGTCTGTCAATTAAATCACCCCCAGCAAAGTATTAAGTACGTCCGTGTCGGTCGGCTCCGCTTTCTGTAAGTCTTTCCGGTCTGCCTGAATCTCCGATTCTAACCGCTCCACAGGCATTCCAGCCACCAGCTTGTAGCAGGGAACACCATCTTCCGTATAGAGCGGGAGCGGAAAGTAGTTTCTTTGGGCGTGGTGGTAGCGATCACCAATCCCTTGGTCAATCTGGATGCCCCAATCTGTGGAGACAAAAGCTGAAGAATTAATGTCTATAATTCGGTTTTTTGTGTCCGTTTTGACGTAAACTATATAATTCTCCATAAAACACCTTACAATTCTGCGGAAACCAGTATTCTACTTGACGAGTCTCTGCGAGATAGTCCATAAGAAATTGACAGATCCGGAAGTGTGTCACCCGTAACCGAAACCTGAACTACAACAGTATTAGGCGTGCTTGCAGACGGTGCGTATGCGAGCGTGACGGGGATAGATGCAGAACCACTATTACCATACCCCCAAATGTAGAATTGTCCCTCCGGTGTTACCGTCCCCGGCGTTGTACGCATAGTAGTAGGTAACGGAATAAAATACTGTCCGGCATTTGAGGCGGTCTGTACCCAAGTCCCGGGGTAGTCCCTGGTGGATACTGTGCTGCCATTGTCTAAATTGATTAGGTAGTTCTGGCACTTTGCCAACTGCATAATATAATCCATGTCAGGCTGGGGAAGAATTTGCCAGTTTCCGTCTGTGTCCTGATAAGCAAGCGTTTGGGTGTCTCCTATTTCCAGCTTCACGGCCGCTAATTCGATACTGCCGATTTCATTCCATACAAAAGAAACAAAATACGATAGATTTGCAACGCCCCACGCAAATCGCAGGAATCCAAACGGAAGAGCGGTCTGCAAAAATACGGTAAGCACATCTGGGCTTTCTGCCGGCACCTGCCCGGAAGCAGTGTATAGCTGTCCATCCACTGTAAGGGCGGAAAGTGTTAGAACTTTTTTTGCAAACATTGAAAAATTTGAACTTATTCGTTGATAAAATTCGCCGGATGTACCAGAACTATCTAAAGTCAAGCCTGATTGAGACAAAGATGCGGTGATAGAAGTAACGGTGCTTTCCCACCTGTCAATTGTAGTTTTTCTCTGGCCAATATTGTAGCTTATCAACCCCATTTGATTGATTGGTAGCTGCCCTCCGCCCTGCTGGGAGCCTCCGCCCACAAAATAGGGATTGTCCAGCAAATTGGGCCGAACACCGGCCCCTAAGTGGTAGAGCGCCATTTGGGGTGTGTTTAAATTGGAGAGGGACAAATCGGCACATAAGGGTATGGCGTTTCCTACCTGCTGGGCAGCAGTTTGGGCGTTGTTTACTTGCTCCATGAGATAATTGTACCCGTGCTGCGGCGTGAGTCCCACACTGGTTCCGTCAACAGATACGGTTTGTGAGGTTTTCCAATTTTCCGGCAAGTCTTGCGGCAGTGGGACGGTAATGGGATTTTCAGGCATTTTTTAAACTCCTTCCGATACAGGGATTGTATGTTCCAGCAACGTTGCGCCCGAAACGGGTATATACACCAATGAATTAGTAAGGGCGTTTCCCTCGGAGTCTAAGAGGGATACAGAAGTGACTTCTGTGATAGACCCGGCCGGAATAGTATATTGTACTGTAAGGGTAGATCCGGTTACCGTTTTTGTTAAATCGGTAACAGATACGGTGTCATTAATGCGTGCAGACGCAACGTCTCCACTGACAAAGTTCGCGACACCGGTGAGCAGGCTGGGTTGTACGGATGGTGTTTCCGGCATTTTAATTACCCCCTGGAAATTGTCGGTAGAAAACGGGAGCTCTCCAAGATCCCATTGGTTGAGCACATAGTTGAATTTTCGTTGGGTTAAACTAATAGATTCTGAAAGAATTAAATTAGATCCTACATAGGGTGTGTTGACGTAAACTATGTGAGCTGGTTTTAAAAGGTTAAGTGTATAGGCAACTTCTGTGGCATAACTTTGATTTTGCGCAGCTGAGCGGATATAGAGCGCATAATTAGCGTAATCTACCGATACGGACCACTGTCCGGGCCCAATCAGCTCGTCGAGCTTTTGGTATAGAAAATTGAGCGTGAAGGGCGGTTTGGTGGAAATTCGGTTAATCAGCCGCGCCTGCCGGAAAGCCAGCGTCTCTGTCTGCGGGTTCGGCACAATTCCAAAAATCTGCTCCCACTGTTGGACAGCGGAGGCGTCCATGGTCTGGAAAAAGAAATTGTCCGCTACAGAGGTAATTGCATTCGCCAGGGCCTCAAACTGCTGTTGCTCGGTCTGACAAATTGCCTGGTAGTCCAGCACCTCCCGATACCACGGGGGCAGAAGGGCCTGCAGGTCCGTGTCAAAAGGAATACTATACACTGAGCGTCACCGTCCCTGTGATGGGCACTTGCTGGAGCGCCCCAGTCTCCGTGAGCGTGAGATCCGCCGTACCGCCGTTGAGCTGCACGTTGGTAGCGTTGACCACGCCGGTCACGCTGACAATAGCAGCCACCACCCGGGCGACATACACGTCGGCGGCGTATACTACGCTTGTGCTGCTGGTGTTGGTGCTCCATCCCTGGCGTACGGTCAGCAGGTAGGCCTCAATTGCCGCCTCAATAGGGGCCTGTACTTGCCCCACTTCATACCCCGGCGACAGCGTCAGCGTAGCGGACACATTGATTGTAACCTCGGCCGGTGTGGTAATGGTGACCTGTGCACCGATGGGGGCCAGCCCAAGGCCGGTTCCCTGCGCGGGCGGATCAATTGCCGTCTGAACGGTCTGTACCAGCTCTTCCGACGCAGGAAGGTAATTGCTGCCGAGGATTGAGCATGCCACGGTGCCGCCGCCGTTCCATGTGGGGTAAACTTGTACGGCGCCTACACCGTCGATGGCCAGGATGTTTTCCCGGTAACTGGCGATGTTGCCGCCGAAAGGACGGTCATTGAGGGCGGTGATAATTCTCTGCCGGAACGCATCATCGGTCTCAGTATCATCGCCTGGGATGAGGATGCTGGTGATCTGCGCAGAGGTCAGGCCGGGAATGACCGAAATGGGAACAATCGGCCCGGTATAGTCGCTGCCGATAGTTCCTGGCACTTCCGCTGTAAGCTGATACTGGTAGGTCTCGTCGGCCACCTGCGAAGTGGCGGAAAAATTGATAGAGTTTTCGCCATTGATTGTAGAAAACCGGGAGCCGATGGGGACCTCGGCATTAAATACGCCGAGCATAACGGCGGCGGAGGCCGGGTATCTGGTCAGACCTGCCAGGGCTCCCAGGTAATCCAGAGACTGCCCGGAAGCAGTCTGGATAAAAGCCTGCTGCTGCACCAGATTGAGGTTGAGATAAAAGCCCTCAAATGTATAGGCCGCCGGTCCAAGCGCCGTAGGTATGGGGGCGGTGTCTCGCTGATCAAATGTGCTGGGCACCTGGGCCAGCATTGCCTGCAAAATATTTTGGTATGTCTGGCTGGAGAAATCGATCACGCCGGATTCACCTCCATGTTGGCCGGAGTATCACCGTATACAGTGTTTACGGTAAAAGATGCAGTAATGGTATTACCGGAGACGGAACAGGAGAAATTGGAAATCCCCCGGACTCGGTCGTCCATGAGCAGTGCCGCCCGGATGCGCCTTTGCAGCTCGGAGGTTACATAGCCAGGATTTTGCCCAATCAGACCCTCCCACTGCATCCCGGAATAGGGCTGGTAGATCTGCCAGCGAAAACGCTCTACGTTGAGGATGATGTCCACAGCTTGCTGGACCGCCCGGAGGCCGTCTGCCGTGCCCTGGATGCGATTGGTGGTCTTGTCTATGTACCACGTCAGGGAGGGCTGCTGCTGAACCTGTACGTTGTTGAGATCAATGGTCGATGTGGGTAATACGCTCATGTTGTCGCCTCCATTACACGGGACAGCACGATAAATTTCTGGCCCTTTTGGACCCGCAGCAGAAGGACTTTATCACCTACAGTCAGCGCGCGGTTAAGAATGATATATCCGTCTTCCACTGGCAGCGCTTGGCCGTTTTCATAGCAAATAATGTTGCTCTGAAGCAGATTGTCTTCGCTGGTACCGCCCCCGGTGTAAGTGTCGTGGATCACGTGGTTGTGTTGCAGAACAGGGATTTTCTTCTCCACTACGCTGACCGTGAGATACAGAACACCTGCTTGCAACGGCGCCATGTTGGGATTTATGGAGATCTCCAACGGGTTAGCGGATGTCACTGTACCCACCCGTAGGTCGGTAGGCTGAGATGCCTCCTGGCTCTGCTGGGAAATCTGATGGAGCATGTCTATGAGTTCCATTGATGCCTCCTACAGGGGAAGTGTCTCAAACTCCATGGTGTGGACACCCTGTTCCCATGTGTGCACCACTTTTTCGAGTAGCACATACTGGTCCAGGTTGATGTCTCCGAGGCCGGGAACATGCATGTAGACCATCTGTCCTGCTCGCAGCCCAGGGATGCCAAGAGACGACACGGACAGGGTTTTCATCCGCCGGTTGTAATATTGGAGCGACGTGGCCGCCTGGGCTTTTACCTGAGCATTATTGACATCGCCGTCCACGGACTGGTACAGCTGCAGGAGGCCCCACTGGGCGATGGTCGAGGTGTCTTGAGCGATAAACACATCCGCACGACCGGTCTCTTCGTTGGGCCGCGCCAACTTGATGGAGTTATAGGTTTGCGAGTCAATGTCCGTCTTGTACTTATAGTCGGTCAGCAGAGACTTCTCACCAATGATCACGTTGGAGATCATATTGTCACTACGCTGCAGGGACACGCCGGTGCCATTGTCATACATGACATAGATGACGCCGGTATTGAGGAGGGTTTGCTGCAGCGCCCCTTCGATAATGTCGAAGCAGGTCTGCTCCTCCTCAATCAAAGACGGGATCTGGTAGCCGGTGTCTTCTACGGTCCCAGTGTCGATTTGTAGATCGGCTGAAATTTGCTGCAGGATTGCCCCCGCTGTCTGGCCGTAAAAGGCATAGGACGCCTTGGCTTTGAGATACCGCAGGCGGTCGTAGCACACCACATCGATCACGCCCCACCGGTCCTTGGATTTTGTAAACACCCAGCCAAAAAACTGGAGCTGGCCGTCCACGGAGAATCGGACCGTATCACCTTCCAAGAAATCAAGATCCCCGGATTTGATGATGGTGAATGTCATTTTTCCGGGGGAGCCGGTCCGGTTTGTCTCGACGGAAACCGTGGTCACTGATTTGCTGACCTCGAAAATTTTGCCGTTTCGCTTATTTTCGATCAGAAACTCTACGGTATTCATGTGGTGCTCACCACCTGTAAACCGGATTGCTCAATCCACCCGAGGGCGCCGCCGCTCTCAGTGGTGATGTGAACAGGATAGGGTCGGGACAGGTCGACAATGCGGGACACCAGAACTGTGGAGCCGGAGGCCGTCCCGCTGGGCAGCGCACCGTAGCTGGATGCGTAGTAGGTGCCGTTGGCGATACACGCTGCGCCCACATACAATTGCCCAGTTGGGATCTCCCGGGCGGGGGAGACCGTAGCGGGGATAGTCTGGTTTTCGGTGCTTTGGGCGGTGCTGGTCACCGTCATAGTCTGGGGGGAATAGTCCCGGTATTCGGTCAGCTCCAGATCATAGTAAAAATCACCGGTCTCGCCCCCACGCTCTTCGGCGTTGAATTGGGTCACGATGACCTGGAAACCGGTCTCTCCCGTCGCGAAGGGCTCGCCGTTTTCGTAATATCGAACAGGGGTATAGAGAATGGGGACTTTGTCGTCCATAGCGGACTGAAAAAACTGAAGATAAAACTCAGGGGGCTGAAACGCAGAAGGTGTCAGCACTCCGGAGAAGGGCCGCCCGGGGAACCAGCTCGAAATGGTGACGATCCGGAGATTTGGAATGCGCGGGACAATGATGGGGCCAATGCCCAATACGTTGTAATCGCTGTTGTCGCTGGTTTTTTCTACCGGCAGCTTTTCAGGATTGACCGGCAACCGGATTACCGTGCTGTCGCGGGTGAAAAACAGTCCAAAATTATTTGGCATACAGCACCTCCGTTAAAATGCTCTCGCTGTACTGCGCATGGTGCTGGCCGCCGCCTGCTCGATCAGCATATCCCGGATAGTGTCCGCCAGTGCTTTACGGTCTGCCGAGGTGTTCCCGGTGTTCTGGCCGCTGATATTGATTACCGGAGACTGAGCGGTGAGATTGACGTTGGCCACAAACTGCCGCTCAGCCATGTCTACCAAGGACTTGATATCTTCCTTAGACATGTCTACAGATTTTTTGATTCCGCTTACATCGTCAGCCATGCCATCGATAGTAGACGCCAAATCGGTAAACGGAATAGAGTCAAACAGCTCCCCCGCTGCATTCTCAAAAAACTCGGAAGCGTTGAAATTTTCAACATAATCCCCGACTTTTGCTCCAACCGAACTTCCTGCGTTCCATGCGTCAGCAAAATCTACGTAACGCATGTTTTTTACGTACTTTTGCCACTCATACTCGGTTTTGGCGGACTCTGCATTTGCTTTAACGGTAGAAAGCAATCGATCCACTCCGCTGGTGATGTTCACCTGAACGCCAGGAATACGGTTGATGATATCCTCTACACCGTGAGCCATTTTCGACACCTGCTCCAGAACTACTGCAGCCAGGTCGTAGAAATTATTTTTTACTGCGGTTACGGCATAATTAAATGCGTTGATAATTAAGTTGGATAGGTTTGCAAAAGCATTCCATACAGGGGCAACCATAAAATTGATGATAGATGCTGCCCAAAGGCCTGACAGGCCGCCGATAAAACTTCCGATTTGCTGCCACGTTGCCCCGGCTTCTCGGGCGGCGTAGATTACCGTTCCAAAAGCGGCAGCCACAAGAAGCACTGGCCAAACGGCTGCGGCCCAGGCGGCGGCAGAGGAGATTGCAGAAAACAGGGCGCTGGCTCCAGCGATAGAGGCCGCAGTAGCAATGGAGACAAAAGCGGCTACTACAATATTCTTGTTGTCGTCCACCCAGGCTGCAGCATCGTCCAATGCGTTGGCCATGTCGTTTATGGCGTTGAGCACCGGGCGAGAAGCATTGAGAGCGGCGTTTTTGAATTTTGTCCAAACCTGCGCCCAAGTGAGCGGCATTTTTTCAAACTTCTTGTTTGTTTCATCTGCAGCCGCGAACAACGCATTTTTGACTACGTCGGCGGTGATTTTACCCTCAGATGCCATTTCCCGCATCACGCCTGTAGACACGCCCATATACTTGGCGATGGCCTGGGCGATGGTGGGGGCCTGCTCCAGCACAGAATTAAGCTCTTCGCCTCTCAAGGCGCCGGAAGACAGTGCTTGAGTAAGCTGCAGCACCGCAGCCTGCGCGCCCTCCGTAGAAGTGCCTGCCAAGGTCATCTGCTTGTTGATCTGTTCGACAAAAGCAACGATTTCGGCAGAGCTGTTGAATGCGTCGCCAGCAAGCGTACCCAGCTTGGCTACCATATCCGCAGTTTGTTGATACTCACCACGGGACCGCTGAGCGCTTTCATAGATCATCTGATTAAGTTCGGCGGTGGTCTGCAGGCCGTCGTTCATCATGTCGAGGCGGGCGTTGGTCTGCGCCATCGTGTCCGATAGGCCCACCAAAGAAGACAGCCCTTGGAAACTGAGGTATCCGGCGGCCAGGCCCTTCAGCATGCCGGTGATGGAGCCAAGGCCGTCGGACATCCCGGTGGTTGCCCGCTCAAAACGTTCTGCCTCCCGTGTAGCCTCTTCCATTTCGTCCACAAGGGACCCGTACTGCTGCCGGGTGTCCCGGATGGACTGCCCCAGGCGTTCCAGCTCCTGGTCGAGCTGCCGGAAAGCGTCCGTATTCTGCATGCCGGCCCGGATCATTTCCTGCTGACGGGCCAGGCCGGCGTTAAATTGGGCGTTGAGGGAAATAAGTCTCCGGTCCAGCGCATTGATTACGGACTGGTAGTTTTGGGCCGCGGAGGTGGCCAGCCGGTTGGCATTGGCAGCCCGGTTGCCCAGGTTGATATACCGGGAAAAGTTGGCGGAGAATCGATCCTCCAAAATAAGAGTGTCTCTAATTGTCACGGCTTACCACCTCCGTTCTGCGCTGTTTTCCGGTCACGCATTTCTTTTAGTGCGAATTCAACGACAAGTCGCTTTTCTCTTGGCGGCAGATCGTTAAATTTGGACGGGGGCCATCCAAGATTTATAAAACAGTAATAGCATGCCAGCATTTCTGCGTCCCAGGTGGCCCCGTCGATTAGTTTTTTACATCATCCTCCAGGCTGCCAAAACCGGAAAGGTCAGTTACCTCTTTCAACAGTTTGGCGTACTCACCGGAGCGCAGCATCTTGGCGGGTACCATGCTGGGATCAAGCACTCCGTAGTGCTGGCACACCTCGGTGGCCCGGAAATCGGGCTCCACGGTCGCCGCCACCAGCAGCAGATGGGAATGAAGGGTAGGGTCCAGCTCATTCTGGTACTCACCGCCCACCTTTACCCGGCGGGTAGCCTGCTTGGCGATGCCTTCGGCTTCTGCCTGGCTCAGAGCTCGAATCCTGAAGGGAACGACGTTGCCGTTCTCATCTTTGAATCGATCAGAAATAATTACTTCTTTTTCCTCACCCAGAGGGGCGGGATTAAGAAATGCAGAAAGTTTGCTCATAAATCCCCCTTACTGGCCCAGCTGTGCCGGGTCATTGAACGCCGTCAGCCGTGCGACACGGGTGTAGGCGAAATTGAAATCATAGTTCAACATGGCCTCCTCGCTATTGAGGATGGACATGGGGACAGTTCCAGTGAGAGTGCAGCCATAGTAGGCGATCACCTGAGTTCCCACCGAGGTGGCGGGGTCATAGTTGGTGATCTGAATATCGAACTCAGGCATGACGCCGGTCTGGATGTACTGCAGCACCATATCGGTGAAGATGTTGGAGCCGTAGTAGATATTTCCAGTACCGGTCTGCTTCACGCCGTTGTTCTTGTTCTGGATGGTACGGGTACCCACCACACGCATGTCGGAAGACTGAATTTCGGCATTGGTGGTAATGTTGCGCATGGAGGCCACCACAGTATTTACACCGTTCTGAGTGATCACGATGCTGCCTTCAGCGCCGTTGACAGTATCTTTTGCCAGCAAATATGCCATCTTCTACACCTCCTTATGCGTCCATAGAAATGGTGACGTAGATCTTCTCCACGCTTCCCACGGGCTGGATGGCCAGAGTGACCACAATGGCGTTGATGGCCTCACCCGGCTCTACGGTCACATCTTCGGCAGAGAAATTCTGGATACCCTCGTTTGCCTGAATGTCCAGCAGGTAGCCGACAATGGCGCTCTGGAACATCGTGCGTCCCTGGGCGTTGTTGTTGACAACTCCGATGTAGTTGGTGGAAAACTGCTGATACAGGTCGTTGGCAATGGTATTGGCCAGCCGAATAGTCCGGTTGTACCGGTAGACCTCGGTAATGTCGGTGGTGTAGGTTACCAGAGAATTGATGTCCTGCACCACATACACCCGCCCATTGTCACTGGCCAAAATGAGCTGACCGGCATTCAGCGCGGCGATCATCTGCGAGGTGGTCTGCATCGTGGTAGACACAGCGCCGGGATAGGTGGCGTTGGTCAGGCTTTGGTTGTACATTGCCCCAGCCTCAGCGCCGCCGAGCCACCAAGTGACTTGCTGGGGAGTGAGCGTGATACCGGTGTTGAGGGTCACCGGAGAATTGACGTTTACCGTGTAGCGGCTGTCGGGGTTGCTCATGCCCGCCACTACCAGCTGGCAGTAAATGCCGTTGTCTTCGTTTTGGCTCTGGATAAAAGACTGCATGGCCGTCTGAGTGGTCGGGTCATTGCCGTCATAGATCAGGATGTCAAAGTTGTAGGGTTCGATAGCTGTAAGGAATGTTGCGTAGGCAGCGTTTTCTACCGTGCCGTCCGCACCGCCGGTCAGAGCTGCCCCAGTAGTAGCCGCTACGGCGCCTTCACCACTCCAGGTGACCCAGGAGTTAGCTGTCAGATCAGATACATTGGTGATGCCGGTCTGCTCATCTACCGTAGCGCCATCCACCACGGTGGACACAGTAAATGTGTCGCCGTCCACTTCCTCGGTGATAACGATGGTGATGTCGTTTCCCCGGGCGCCGGGATAAAGAGCAGTCGCCGTCAGAACACCCGTAGTGACCGTGGCCTGAGCAGAGCTGGTTGCCGCAGGACGATACAGCAAAACTTTGCTGGCGCCGCTGGTGCGGTTGGTGCCGAGAAAAATCTGCTGCAAAAACATAGTGCTGGGGCTGGTGAGGGGGTATCCGCAATAGGGGGTGGTGTCAGCGCCGGACTCTACAGTCTGTACGGTGCCTACAGGTCCCCAGCTCATAGGTTCGCAGATGGCCACGGTGCCGCGCTCGCCTACCGTTAGACCGAGGCCCTGGCTGGAAGTAAAACGGATGTAGACACCGGGGAGAACTTTATTCTGGCTGGTCCATGTTCCAGGCATTTATTTCACATCCTTTCCAAAAAAGGCTTTGACCGCCTTGTCGGCCTCAGCCAATGTGTACTCGGGCTGATTAAGCACAGCCGCGAGAAAATGTCGTTGATACCCGGCATATCGCTTGCTTTTCAGCAGCGCCTCCCGGGCGTATTTCTTAGCTTTATCCATCGGTTACCTCCGGGATATAGTCCATAGTTTCCATAGGAACGAAGGCGTCCGGCTGTTCTACCCATACCTGCAGCTCAAACTTATAGTGCATGGCATCCAAATCAATTCGCCACTCTCGGTTGTAAGTCCGAAGGAGAGTAGTGCCTTCTGAGGTGCCGTCGGTGTACGGAAATGTTTCCATTACCAGATCAAGAGCTTCTGCGGCTGCCTGATAAAGCTGCTGCATGTTAGGGAGGTTGTAGTCCACCAAATAAGTGAGGTCCAGTCCGATCTGCCGCAGCCACCGGCCGTTTTGGCGCAATTTGGTGTAGGCGTAGCGCTGCTGTAAAAACATGCAGGGAGTTTGTGTTCCTTGCTGGTTGGGATCTTCGTAAAAGGTCACTCCAGCGAAGGAAGGGGACAGGTAGGCCGCCAGAGATTGGGCAATGGTGGAAATGGTAAAATTCACTCAAATACCTCCCCCAGGTCGGCCAGCTCCTGCCGGAGAACTTCGTGATATACTTGTTCAGCTTGATCCACCATAAACAGGCCAGGGACATAGGGAGTCCGGGTGCCTACCACGATGCCGACGTCGGCGCCGGGGTCATACTCCAACATCCCGTTGTGCGGGTTGATGTACAGACCGGGGACAAAATGCCGATCCATCCGGTGTCCGTCATTGACATAAGAGGCGTACTCTTTGTCGTTGTTCAGCTCCGTGACAAAGTTGTCTCCCTCGATTCGGGGCTCTGTTTTGCTGTCGGTCGCCCAGTGCTGTTTCATCTCACCGGTGCGGGTGTTGGTGCCTCGCAGGTCATTTTCTGTAGGCGGGGTGAGTTCGGTGGCTTTTTCCACCGCGCGCATAGTTGCCACTCGGCACGCCTGCGTAACGCGCCGGAGAACGTAAGCGGGATCTTCCTGCAAGCGTCGTATCCGCTCGTTAAGGGTCAGCGTTGCCAACGGAAGTCCCTCCTTTCACACGCTCCTGCTGAAGCAGCCTGATCTCCTGATGTGCCAGTCCGGGTATTACCGCACCAAACGGCTCAAAATAGAGGTTTGGGTCTGAGGCAAAAGCCCTGATGGCCGGTGTGCTTTTTCCCAAACCTGCTCCCCGGTGTATGATCAACTGATCGCCCGATTGGATGTCCACGGAAGCGTCGCACATAAGCCGGTCGGCCTGCTTGACATGGGCCGCTGTCTGCTCCATGTTGATGGGCTGGTTGTCACTCTGATAAATGCGGCACGGCACCGCAGTGTACAGCTCAGTGAGCGTATTGGTGGTTAGGCTGTTAGTGGTAGTAGGCACTACCCGCCAGATGTCTACGGTGTCGGTGTACCAATCCTGGAAGTTCATATGGCGTATGTGCCCCCCATTCCAATCAACTTGGCCCGATTGGCAAGCATTTGGCCGTAGGTGGTGCTGTTGAGATCGCCCCAGTCTTCGGTGCCCTTGGTTACAGCAGAGGTGTCATAGGCGACAGAGCTGTCTCCCAAGGTGGCGGATTTGACCACGCCTACCAACGCCCCGGAAGCGGCGGCTTGCTGAGGGCTGGTGTTGCTCGTAGCGTAGGTCCTCAGATAGAGAGTGGCGTAGTGGGCCACATACAATCCAACGGCGTATCGCCAAGATTCCAGCCACTTATCCGGCTGGACGCAGGCGTTGGCCATGTTGATGATCTCAGTCAGCATGGTGGCTGGAACCAGGCACACGGAAGGGCTTTCCTCGGTCCCGGGGGTGAAGAACTGCGGGAAGTCCTGCTGGAACTGTTCCGCCGTATAATCGCCCTGGGACTGGCCAATGTTGGCGGCCATGGCCCGGACGCCGTAAAACTGGGGCGCTCCATAGAAGTACATCCCGCAGCTCCTCCTTTCTTACTCCTCGGCGGGCTTGTCGCCGGCGGGCTCGGGAGCCTCCTGGTCCTGCGCCTCGGGGGCCTCCTTGGGCTTTTTGGGCTTCTTGGCCTTTTCCGCCGCCTTGTCCATAGCCTTGTCGCTGGCGGACTCTGTGGCCACGATCATACCGTCAGCCACCATTTCCTTGAACTGCCGGGTCTTGGCCACCCAGTCAGGACACTGGCCAAGGTAGCCGTTGGGAGCGCGGAACTTCTCTCCGTTGGCGGAGAAAAGCACCGCCTGCTTTGTCAGAATAGTCATTCTCTTTCCCTCCTATCAGGTGTCTCCGCCGATGTGGTCCCAGTAAGTGATGGTCTGGGGGTAGAACACCTCGACCTCGGACACGTTGGCCGAATAGGCGGTGTCGTAGCAGAAATTGGTGGGGTTGGGGGCGGTCATATTGCGGTTCAAAGGGACCAACTCGTCCATCTTGACAAACCGCTCATGGTTCACGTACACCACCATGCGGTCGGTGCCGCCAGTGCCGGCTCCCTTACACCACTGGGTCGCGCCGATGTACAGGTCGCCGCCGTTGGCGTTGGTGATGTTGTGCTTCTTGATGTACTCATAAATCGAGGAGAAAGCCACCTGGGCGCCCTCGGCCACCAGAGTGAACGGGGTGTTCATGATGTAGGTGTACTCCTCATAGGGGATGAGGATGTGGTTGGGGATAGCGTCCAGGCTGTACTCAGCCTGGGCCCAGGTCTCCGTCAAGGCGGTGTTCACGTCGGTGAGGATCTCGTTGGGGGTCTTGGTGGCCCAGTTTCCGTTACCGCTGGCACCGTCAGCCACGGTGGAAACGGTGGCGTTGGGGTTGTTCACCAGACCGGTGGTGCCGTACTCGGTAAAGCCCACATAGGTGTTCTGGTCCAAATGCTTGTCGTAGGTCAGGCGAATGCCGTCCTGGAGCAGCTGGTCAATGCTGCGGCCGATGAAGTTGGCCCGCTGCATGTCCTGGAACATGATGCGCAGAGCCATAGCCACGGCGTGGGCCTTGTAGATGCCTTTGTCCACATTGGCCTGGACGATGGGCAGGCCGTTGGAACCGCCGGCCTGGATCAGGGAAGCACCGGAGCCGCCGGTAGTGCCGTAGCCAACGCTCATAGCGGACACATAGTCCACCCAGCCGCCGCCGCTCTGGATGACGATATCACGGGGATAAGTGAAGCTGGTCAGGGGCTTGCGGATGTTGGGGTCCCGCTTCTCCAGTTCGGAAATCAGGAACGCCTGGCCGGAAGCAATGCCGGCCGCGTCCATGGTGGGCACGCCACCCGCAACGGGGGCGGCGCCGGACTTAATGACACCCGCGTCAAAGGTGCCGACGTTGGAAAACTTGTTCATTTACTCGATACCTCCAATCAGGCGTTCAGCCGGGTCAGGATGACCAGCTCAGCAATGCCGTTTGCGTCAGGGGGGCCGCCCCACTGGCAATTGGTCAGCTGCACGGTGTTGGAGCTGTCCGCCTCAGCCTCAAAGCCACCCACAACAGCGTCCTCATAGCTGCCGTTGGCGGCAATACGGACATACACAGCACCGCCAAGGGCAGGAGTGCCGCGCTGACAGTACACCTGGATGCTGCCACGCTGGAACACGCTGACAGCGTCGCCGGGGGCGTACTCGCCAGGGCTCTGCTCCAGGTAGGTGAGGGAAGATTTGATTTCACGGCCAGCCACGCCCACGAACTGGGCAGCGGTGGCGCTGGCACCCATCTGCACGACGGTGCCGGTGGAATAGACCAGGGGAGCGCCAAAGGGAATATTAGCGGAGCCACCGGCTACGCGGGTGTTTACGATCATATCGGGCTGCCGAGCGTAGGAGCCGGCATAGCCCGCGGTCATAGTGGTCCCAATGACCTGGGGATTAAGTCCAGCCATGATTTAAACCTCCTTATTCTTGTGGGGGTTCCGGGCCGCGTACGCGTTCTCGGACTCCTCACACATTTTCTGGTAGTTGGTGCGCCGGGATGCCTCAGAGTTGGCCTTGGCGCTGTCCTGGGCAGCCTGCATAATGGAGCCCACCATGTTGGTCCCCTTAATGGTGGCCAGCATGGCGTCAACCACGCGGGCCTTTTCCTGGGGGTCCTTCATTCCGGCCACCACAGGGCGCACCTTTTTCAACAGCTGCACGGCGGTGTCCTTAGCCTCGGGGGACATGCAGGCGTCCTCCATCTCTTCGGCGGGGACGGTAACGGCGGCCTCAGGGTCCTTGGCCTTGCCCGCCAGCTTTGCCACCATTTTGTCCAGATCGCTCTCGTCGTGCAGGGGGTGCTCACCACGGCCGCCCCGGGCCTTGGCCTCCAGCATTTCAAGAATGCGGTCCAGCTTGGAGCCGATGTCGTCACCCTTGGGGGCCTTCTCCACCATCTCGTCCTCTGCGGGTGCGACCTCCGGCGCTTCGTCCTTCGCAGGTTCAGCTGCGGGCTCAGCGGGTGCGGCGTCCAGCGCAGTGGCGGTAGTGGCTACCATAGCGTCCAGCTCCTCGGGGCTGGCGTCCTTGGCCGCCATACCAAAGGCGGTCAGGACAGATTTCCAAAATTCAGACATTTTTTGCCTGCCTTTCTCCGCCTCTGGGGCGGTGTCGTGTATTGCTACCTCGTGTCCGGCTCGGCCCCGGGGGACCACGGCCACGTGATTGCCGATAAGATGAGTCTGCTTGTAGCCGTCCATGTACGGCTCAAAAGTGCAATAGTAGCCGCAGGAGACCTCCCGCAGCACCTTGTTTTCCACATCCGATACCAGGGACGGGTCTTTGATGATCAGGTCCGCCAAAGTGTTGTCCCCGTCCCGGTGTACGTTTTCGATGTGCCCGTTGGAGTAGGCCGCCTGGTTGCTGGCGTCCAGCATGTCGGGCGGGTGGCCCCGGGTGATGTCCTTTCCCTCCATGCTGGCCAGGGCTGCCGGGGCAAACACATCCTCCTCCAGGCGGTACACATTCACCGGATCGTCTCCGCCGCCGGGAATGCCAACCTCCTGGGCGGTGTAGACCTGTACGCCCGTGCGGTTGATGGGCACATTTCGGCAGATGAGATAGCCCTCCGGGGTCTTGTCCATGTTGGGGCTGATGGTGGCCCCGTAGTACGCAATTGCCATTACTCCACCCCCGGCACCAGCGCCGCATAGTCCACGGGGTCACCGGTCACTTTGGAGATCAGCTCCGCCACATGGGCAATGTGGTCGGTCTCGTCGGCCAGCAGCTCCAGCAGCACCGGAATGTCCCCGGGAGGAGCCACGGCCATGGTGGCCGCATAGGCCCGGGTGGCTTCGATTTCGTCCACCAGATTCTTTTGCAGGAGTTCCAGATAGGTCATAGTCATCACCTCGCAGGCAAATAAAAAAGGAGCCAACCGCCGATTTCTCAGCAGTTGACCCCACTCGGTCCTTCTCGCCCACCACTTAGGGCGAGGAACGGTATTCAGTTGGATTCGTGTTCTTCAATCACACCATAACTTCTCGAATCGGACCAATCTAACGCTTGCCCACATTCCGGGCAAAAGTTTGGCTCAAATGATTCTTCCCCATGTAGAGAGGCCCTGAAATAAATGTCCACCTGATGGCCGCAGTTTGGGCAACATGTTACCCCATCAAAGTCCTCAAACCATACATACCGTTTTTTCATTTTACAGGCTCCCGGCGGATGCGTACCACCTTAACCCCTTCCTTTGTTGGGATTACCTCGGCCCGGTCGCCTTTGGAGAGAATGGACTCAATGGCTTTGATCGTTTCAGGTTTCACTTTTTCTCCTCCGGTCTTTTCTTTGCTTGGCATATGAGCAGAAATTAAAGGAGCCGATGGCGAAAAAGTTCTGTCTTTGTCGCCGGGAGTAATAGGAATGTATCCAGACCCAACCGGGTAGCAATATTCATTCATTTGCGTTTGCCTCCCTGTACAGTCGTTCCCATTCCTTGTATTTGTCATCGTCGGCCATCTTGTGCCGCTCAAACGTTTGGTAGGTCTTGGGCACCTTGTCGCCCAGAGTCATACGGTATCTCTCCCATTGACGATACCCGGCCAACCACTGCGCCCTGCCCCGTTCCTTGTTTCGGTATGCATCAATCTGCTCCTTGCTTCGGGGGTCCACAGTGTATGGATTTTTTCGGGGGTTGGAAAAGTCTTTGATTTTTTTGATTTCCTCCGGGGATCTCCCGGCGGGCGTCCAGGGAATCAAAACGTGGAGGCAGTTGGGGTGGATGTTGAGCCAAGTGTTTGCCAGAGTATCTGGACCATCCGGATCTTGCTTACCAAACGCATCGGCCAGCGAAGGGAAGTCCGGATCTGTCCCGGACCGAGAATAAACTCGGCCTTCAAATGGGGCACAAATTTTACAAGTCGTCCCATGGCTGGAAATCTTGTAAAGGTCGTGCCCGGGATCTGCGCTCAGCACTGCCGCGATCTCCGCCTGTCTGGATGTGGTTCGGGCAGCCATAGTGCAGTAGGTATGCAGGCTCCAGCGGCGCCCCGCCCGATCGATAAATGCGGTTATGCCCTCTCTGCGAAGTGCCTCCACAAAATCAGGCACCGCAGCATTTATTCCCTTACCTGTTGCCTGGATTCCAGCCACCTGCTCCAGGCCTACCCGTCGGTACACGTCGGGCTCCACACGCCCTATAATGGCGCTCTGCACGGTCGCCATAGCCGTCATAGTGGCGTCGGTGATCTCTGCCATGAGCTGCTGTGTGAGGCTTTCAACAAGGGCCCACTGCTCGCTTGTCAGGGCTGCCGCGTTAGCGTACCCCGCGGCGTGCTTTTCGGCGTCCTCTGGCACTTCGAGTTGTTTTCGAGCCTCCGGAACTCGGACGTAAAACTGCTTTTCGATCATCGGAGGGACGTATTCCCATGAGTCGCTCTCCAGCTTTCGGAGGATCGCTTGGACACGCTCCAGAGCGGCCACCACGTGGTAATCAACAAGCCCCTGAGACCGTAAGCGGCCTATTTCGTTTATGATTGCTGTTTCAGCTCGGAGGAACAAAGAAACCAGCTTTTCGAGCTCTTTCTCATTCGGTGCCCGTTGTAATGTCGGCATCGGTTAAGGCCTCCCCGTACCCAAGACCCATAAGCGGGTCACGCAGGGCCGTAGCGTCCTGGTAGCTTTTCCCGGCGTGGACCTTGATCTCTTCGTCCGTAATACTACCCCACATGCCCGTATCATCTTCCAGTTTTTTGAGTTCCTTCTGTGCGGTGTCCACATTGAGCAGACCTGCCTGATAAGTGGAGACGATGGCCTCTGCCTTGGCCTTGGCAATTTCCGCCACTTCCTTGGCTGTGGGCGTCCAGAGAGGCGGGAAGTCGATTTGCAAATTGTCAGGGACAGCGCCCCAGGCAGACATGGCCATTATAGGCAGCAGCTTTTCCAGCGCTGGGCGGACCTTTGATTCCCTCTGGCTGTCTACATAATCGTAGTAGTTCTGCAGGTCGCTTTCCCCCGTGGCGTTCATACCGGAGGGGGACCGGCCGAAAAGTTTGGTCATGGGGTAGTGGGACGCGCCGCAAAGGTTCAGGCACATGGATTCGTAAACTTCCTGCAGCCCGGTAAAGGTGTACTGGGTATTCTTCATCTGGTCGCCCTTATTGACCAGCTGATAGCCAAAGTTGGACATCATCACGGACTGCGCCTGCATAACGTTCCAAAATCGCCGCTGCTGCTCTACGGATCCCAAGGAGAAAAGCTGCTCCAGGTTCTGCACTTCCATGGTGTTAATGTTGGCCCGAAAAGTCAGGGCTGCCATGTTGGCGCTTACGTTGTCGTGAGCTACCACGTCCTTGTAAAGCGCCTCCACCTCAGATTCACCCCAGTACACCTCTGCAATTTTCTCAATCTCCGGCAGGTCTCGCCCGGTAAATCGCACAATGCGCGAGTGGTGTACGGTGGCCACCACGCGGCCGGTAGCATCGTTTATGGTGTAATACTCCGGCAGGCCGAAGTCTGGGTCTCCCATATCCTGAACCAATCCCAGTTGGGGCACGATGCCCATCCACCGGTCAAGAATCATCAGCCCCGCAAAGGTACCCGGCAGCACGGTCTCCAGGTCAAGGGGCTTGTCAAGCATGCCCTCCTGGCCTTTAATCAGAATCAGACCGGCGGCTCCACCGTACAGGCGCCCCCATTTGAGGCCCAAGTTGAGCTTTTTCCGCAGTTTGGTCACGCGCTCCACACGTTCCAATTCGTCCAGATAATCAGGGGCAATGGAGCCCCGGATTTTGTACCACTCTCGCAGCATATCGTCCACCATCAGGCCGACCACGTTCTGCACTACCCAGTTGTCTCGATACAGGGAATTGAGCAGAGCGTAGTTATCCGTCATCCGCGTGAGCGGATATGTGGTGGCTTCCAGAGGGGACTGGCTGCCGTAGCCCAGCCGGTAAAGCAGGTTAGAAAAGGCGTCCGTGGTGGGTACGCCGGTATTTGGTTTTCCGCCCCTTGGCGTCGCCTTATTACGTCTGGACAACGTCAAACCTCCAATCGGGTAGTGAGTTTACGTAGTACCGCAGGGCATCCGGACCGTGGTCTCGCTCTTTCAGCGGCTTGTCAACGCCCAATTTGCAGGACTTTTCATCCCACAGGTAGGTGCCCAATTCTCCGATAAGCCCGGCGCAGGTCTTATTGGCCAGCAGTTTACGGCGCTGGATCAGCGCGGCCGTCCGCCGGATACCGTCCAGCACGTCGTTTTCCGCAGCGACCACATACAAGCCCCGGCGCCGCAGGGCTGCAATGAATGAGGCCGCCGACGGGTCCACGATGATGGCGCACTGGTCACCGTGGAGAAATGCCTCCATATCATCGGCATACTCTTCATCGGTTTTCTGCCTCCCGCCGTTGTCCATATCCCGGCTGTCCCAGCGGTATTCACGGTCTACATAGATAGTCCCGTCATAGTCGTAGATATCAAGAAACACTGTTGGGTTAGTTGTGCCATAATCGCAAGCCACAGTCCGAACACCGCTGAAATGCAGCGAGGCCGGGGCCTGCGCGTCCGTGTATGTATTGGCGTCCGTATCGAACATGTCATAAATTAGACCCTCCGACATCACCCAGCGGCCCAAAATGAAACGCTCGTAAAACACGCCGGAATACATGGACTTATAGCGCTCCCGGATTTCATCGGTCAGAGAGGGGTTATCATCCATGGTAAAATGCAGATGCAGGGCGTTGTGCTTCTCCGGCTTCAAAATCCATTCTTTTCTGAACCAGTGTTCCGGCCCCTCTGGGTTGCAATTGAACCACAATTTAGACCCCGCCACGCTGCACCGGGCGAGAGCCTGCTCCACGAAGGACCGTGGCATAAGCGCCGCCTCGTCCAGGAGCACGCCCGCCAGAGTGATACCCTGTATCAGCGCAGCGGAGGACTCATCCTTTCCGCCAAATAGGTAAAACCGGTTTTCCCGGTCTCCACGCCGGGCCACGATCACATGGTCGGCCCGGTTGTACTTAATGTCAAACTGTTCTTGTAGGTACATTACGCCAAGTAAAGGGGTTACCATGTTCCGTTGTACCGCGCCCACGGATTTCCCGCATAGCGCGAAAGAACAGTCTCGAAAATTGCTCATAGCCCACAGGAAAAACGATAGCGCCATAACGGAAGTTTTTCCACTGCGGACAGCGCCGTCGCAAATCAATGCGTCGTACCCCGTATACGGAAACCTGAGAACCGTTCGTTGCTTTTCAGAGAAGCCCATTCTTGACATCCTCCTTTAAGCTCTTGGTTATGGGGTCGTCCTCAGAATCCGATTTTCCAGGAGACCTGATAGCTGCGTTCAGTTTAGCGATCTCGGCCCGCATTTTATCAATCTCCGGTGCGGTCCCCGTAAATTTGTCCACCACGATTCCCAGCGCCGTGGCCAGGTCACGGACGTTAGCCCGCTCCAGCTTTTGAGGGCTCTCCAGGTATTGCATGAATACGTCTATAAGGTCGCAAGCTTTACCAGCCCGCTTTCCCAGGTGCGTGAGGACCTGCTCTAACGATTCGTCTTTTTTTTGGCGGCACTTGTCGGCTACCGTTGGATCTGCGGCCACGATGTCGCGTACCGTGTGGGGCGATATTTTGTATTTTCTCGCTACTGCGGCATAAGTTCCAAGCGTGGTATAGTCTGCTATGATTCTCTGCTTTTGCTTAGCTGTCAAACGTTTTCTCACGCTCACCACCCCACATTAAGTCGTCAACCGCCCGGCCTCATGCAGCCAGGCTTGTTCATATATGGGCCGGGTTGCAGCCCATGTCGCGGGTTTGAGGGCTTTTCCCGCGTGCGTCGGCTGCCCCTGGCAGTCGTATTTCCCTGCGTCAGGACATATACGCGGCGCGGGGGAGAGGAGGACGCAGCCCTCCCACGCCGCTTGGCAAGTATCGTCCGCCCCGGACAATACCAGTGTAGCGGGTTATTTGCTACTTTTCAATACACACACCTTCGCTAATCGGCTTATTCAGAGGCGGTACCAAAAAAGGCATCAACGGCGTCCCACGTCTCCGTGTACTGTGGCCTGTACACACAGCCCTGTTCTTGCTCCGCCCGGATCAGCCGGGGGACACCCCAGGGGCCTGTGGCAGGCACCACAGATACCCGGCCCTCCGGCAGCTCTACGGACCACCTGTGGCCCTCGCACAGGCGCCCACGGTTGGGGGACCAGGTACTCGGTGATCTTTACCTGCTCCCCGCGCTTGTTGATCACAGGCACATTCTCAAAGACCTTGTGTCCGTCCGCATCCTTTTTCCCGGTGTCTACCTTCTCGGTCAGCCCCACCTCCCGGGTGATGCTGTCGAAGTATTCCTCCACCGCCCGCTTCAGCGTCCTCTCGGTGTATTTCCTCGGTCTGCCCACGTCGTCGCCCCTTCCACATCCCTCGTCTCGCCGCCAGCGGCAGGACTTACTCGTTCCGGGGCTGCTCTTTTCCTCAGTGGGCCGACTGCCCGCCGTGGACCCCAGGGCCAGCCCCTCCTCCCCGGCCGCAAACGCCCCGTTTCTTGCATAAACCATACAGCAAAGAGCGCGCCTCGAACCGTCAACTTTTCCAGACATGAAAAAAGTGGGTCCTACCGCCCGATCGCAGCACGACGCCTGCCCCCTTGCCCGCAGCAGGCAAGGGGGTGGCAGCTCTTATGCGTTTTTCTCTTCAGGCGGCTTCCGCCGCTTCCTCCCATCCGGCAGCACGTAACGGATGTACTGGGGCCGCCCCGGCTTGAACTCGTTTCTGTGCAGCAGCTCTCCGCCCCTTGGCACCCGCAGCTCCGCCTCTGTGAGGACAACTCGATCCTTCGGCTGGGGCCGTGACAGGTTCCTGGAGCTGACGTACTTCTTGGCGTCCGGCACTCTGCGCACCTGCCGGATGAAGTAGGCGGCAATGGGGGTGTAGTCCTGCTGGTTTGACATGGGCTCCCAGTCCACGCTTCCCAGCTCGGCCCATTTCTCCACGAAGAGCTCCTGGACGCCGGCCGGAACGATCAGGTGGTGGTGTACCCGGACCGCCTCCCCGGTGTCTCCGTCCATGTCCGAGGTGATGGCTATGTATTTTAAAGCGACGCCTTCCTTTGCCAACTCCCGCTTGACCCGGCGGAGGGCCAGTCGCATCTCCCGCTCCGCCGCCTTTTTGATGATCTCCGCCCTGGTCTCCTCGTCCGCCTGATCCAGGCTCCCCGATCTGGCAGACGCCCATGCCATAAGACGGTCCATCCCTGCTTCAGAGTAGTCCAGCCCCATCAGCAGATCCCCGGGTCCGAAGTTCTCATTGATCAGCCTGGCCAGCTGCTTCTCTGCGGAGTGCTCGTTCTGTTCCTGCTTGCGCAGCTCCACCTTCTCCCTCCGGGTGGATTTGTCCGGACGCCGGCCCGGTACCCAGAACTTGGTTTTCTCTCCTACGTTCCCGGCCTCGTATGTTCTCACTACCCAGTAACCCTCCGCCATGTTCAGTTCCTCCTTTTGTGGGATGGTTGAAAACTTAGGCTCTTACCAAGCCCGAAAAAACGCGCGCGCGCGAATATATATAGGTATCCACTTTTCTGGCTCTCTCTGTGCGGCGCCGCTGCGCAAGTCGCCGGCAAATGGCCAGCAAGTTATCGGCGCCGTATAGAGAAGGTCAGAAGTTGAAGTCCCGGCTCACCGGAATTGCACCGGAGCACCGGCGCCGTGTACCAGACGGCGCCGGCGAGACCCTTACCGGGGCGTGATCTTATATATAAACAGGAGGAAAAAGGCGGGCCGCCGGGTGCTCCCCAAGCAGCCCGCATATAGACCTCTGCCGTTATCATTTTCGTGAGATCACGAAAATGGTGCTCCTGTCATATCTCTTTTGGAAATCGCTCATAGTATTTTCTTACCGCTCGCTCCAGCGTCGAGCGGGAGAGGTGGTGCTGCATGCAAACATTGGTGGCGCCGGCGTCCGTTGTCACGAACTCAAAGAGCGCCTGATAGTATTCTCCGCCGCACTCCAGGCAAAGGTTGAGAATTGCCTGCTGCGCTTTCTGCGGCAGCTCCTTGTATAGCCTTGACGCGAAGTATATGTACCCCTGCCTGTCATAGCTCACGGGCACAGATCTTTTGAACCGGAACACGCGAACACCTCCTCTCCCGATCCACCGGCGTTACTGGGCCGTCTGCTCTTCTCTCTTTCTTCTCCGCCCCAGGAAATGCCGCCCAAAGGTGGAGAACATGCCCATCCCCAGCGGAAGGGCTACGCCCGCCCTGGGAGGGAACTGCTTCATCTGCCGCACGCTCGCCATGTGCATCTTCTCGCTGCGGTGGGATCTCTTTTTGTGGTTCATTGCGCTTGCCATGTGGAAAACTCCTTTCTTATGTGCAAAACTACCGGCTATCGCCCGGCTGTCCTTCCGCGTGTGCCTCCTCCAGCCTTTCCAGCAGCCGCTTCAGCTTGTCCCGCTCGAAGCTGTCCTCCTCTCCCGGCTCTTTTGCGCGCTTCCGCGCACTCTCGCTCCGGGCTGCTTTTTTTTATCATCTGTCCATACCGCCGCCCCATATCCAGCAGCAGGGAGATCTCCAGGGCCATTAGTTCCTCACTCCTGGCCATCCTGTTCCTCCTCCAACTCCTCCAGGTACCGCTGAATGTTTGCCCTGATAATCCCGTCGGTTATGTCCGCCTGTATGTTGGAGGCCGCTATCTGCTTGTCCTGAAGGCTCATGCCGTAGTACCCGGTCAGTACGTCCGCTCCATCCTCGTCCGGTTCCTCCAACAGTACCACCAGGGCGACAGCTCGCACCTTGTAGTCCTCCAGGGCCTGTATATTCTCCGACAGGAACGCAGCCCACCCCTCAATAAGCCTGTCCGATAGCAGTATCTTCGCCATCACAGCGCCTCCTGCTCCACTTCCTGGCTCATTCTGTCCTCCACGTTCCGATCACCTTGTTCGTCCTCCGGCCATATTCCAGGACCACCTGCCCAGCCACGTACTCGGCAATATGCCGAACCAGGTCCGCCTTCGCCCGCTGGATAATCTGCTCCTCCGTCAGGTTCGGCGGTGCCATGCGGCAGTCTACCACCACTCTGTAAGGCACGGCAGCTCACCCCCTCTGAAGGCCACCAGGCAGCTCCTGGATCAGATCCTCTCCCCAGACGCCGGCCAGGTTTCCCTTCATAAAGATGGGGATGCCCTCTTCCTCGCAGTCGTCCATCAGATCTTCCACCCAGGCCCGCTCCGGCGTCACCTTATCTGCCCGCGGTCCCGTCTCCGCTCCGATGATCACCCAGTCCACCAGGAGCCCGTCCGATCCCGGCCACAGCGGCCCCATCATGGGCTCCACGCTGACGAAGGTGTTGTGGAAGCTGGAGAAGAAGTAGGGGTCTCCCTCCTTTGTGGCCGTCGTCCCGTACCAGAAATTTTCCCGGCGGGGGAGAAGCGCCATCTCGTCCAGCTGTATGTACCGCTCCGGGAACTTGGTGAGGAACAGATAATTGTGCTGCGGCGCCGCCAGGCAGGCATCTATTACCTCCATGATCCATTTTGTGGGCACCCACGTCCCAAAAAGATCCGCCATGGAACATACAAAGATGTTCCGTGGCCGCTGCTTCCTGGCCAGATCCCCCAGCCGGTATCGGTGAAACGTCGGCGTAAATCCGAAGGGGTAGGGGGCGTTCACCACTTTCCCCGCTGCCGTGATGGTTTTAAGCGGCTTGTCCAGGACGACGATGCCTTCCCGCTCGCAGTTCGGCTTCTTCACCTCCTGCACAATTTCCTCTTTCCTCGTGCCATTCGATACCCTTACCCCCTGGGACAGATAGCCAGCAAACCGCCTTGCCGTTCTCGCTGCATAGCAGTAGCGGCACCCGTTCCTGCACCCAGTTACCGGGTTCCAGGTCATGTCCACCCAGTCAATCCTTGTGTTGTCCATAGGTACCTCCGTTCATCTGTATCATTTTCTCCCGCACCAGCTTGTCGATGATGCGCCCCTGATCTCTGTGCCCGTACATTGCGGCCAGTCTTTCCAGGTGATAGGCCGTCTGCGCCGTTACCAGCACAGACAGCCTCCGCAGGTTCTTCTTGTTCCGCATATAAGTCCCTCACTCCCGCGGCATGTACCGCCGCAGCTTTCCGTTCCACCGGCCGGTCATTTCCTCCCCACATTTGATGCAGCGGCAGGTGATCTCCGGCTCTTCGCTGTTGGTCCGGTAGCGCCAGGTTCTCCCACAGGCAGGGCAGCGCAGCTCCGCAACGGCCAGCTCGTCCAGCTGCGTAACGCTTCCGCACGCCCTGCACACGCTCTTCTCCAGGGGTTCCTTGGCATTGAAGCTGTACTCCTTCCCGCAGCTCGCGCAGCGGATCAGGAGAAATCCCCGTGCCCCGGTCTCAAACACGGTCCGCACATCCTCCGCCGGCCCCTTGTCCTCCGCCGCTGGCAGCTCCTGAAGCACCGTCTCCTTCGGCTCCTGGTTTTCAATCACCCCCCCCCGCATTTGCAGGAGGGTTTACCCGCCGCTTCACGCTGCGCAGGATGGACTTCACCAGCCCGTCGTCCTCCGGCAGCTCCATCCGCCGCTCCGTCTCCCAGCCGTTCTCCCGGCTTTTGATGATGATTTCCATTCCGACCTCCTATAAAGTGATCTGTTCAAAGAACTCCGGCGTCTCACCGATCCGCTTCTTTGCAATCTCGCAATACCTCGGATTGATCTCGATGCCGACGAAATCTCTTCCCAGGCGCTTTGCCGCCGCCCCGGTGGTACCGCTTCCCATAAAAGGGTCCAAAACCACGCCTCCGGCCGGACTTCCGGCTAAAATGCAGGGCTCTATCAGCTTCTCTGGGAACACAGCAAAATGGGCCCCCTTGAAGCCGCCCGTTGGTACAGTCCATACATCTCTTTTGTTTTTCCAGGCGGTTGGTGTATAGGCCTTTCCGCTTTTTGTTCGGTCCTTTTCCTTCTCGCTGCTCCCGTATTTTTCCCCTCCAAACCGAGGTAGCACGGCTTTCATCGGCCTGCCTCCTCTTCCTGGCTGCCTCATAGATCCGTTCTGCGCCTCCAGATTTTGAAGGTACCTCTTGGTGCTCGCTCCCGTTATCGGTTCCTTGATCGCCTCTGCATCAAAAAAGTACCGCTCCGATTTAGATAGCAAGAAGATGTATTCATGGGATTTTGTGCAGCGGTCCCGGACGCTTTCCGGCATGCAGTTCGGTTTCTTCCAAACGATGTCCTGCCGCAGATACCAGCCATCCGCTCTCATGGCAAACGCCAGCATCCACGGTATCCCAATCAGGTCCTTGTACTTATACCCAGCCGGCGTCCTCTTTTCTGTGTGCCCGCATCTGTTCCTGGTGTTTGTCGGAGGCTGCCTCCCAGACCGCGTGGCATAACTGTCTCCGATGATTACCCACAGCGTTCCATCTCTTCGCAGCACCCTCCGGACCTCCCGGAATACGGCAACCAGCTTTTCCACAAAGTCCTCCGGTGTTGCCTCCATTCCTATTTGTCCGTCCGCTTCATAGTCTCGCAAATTGTAGTAAGGCGGAGATGTCACGCACACGTTGACGCTTTCTGTCTCCAGTGTCTGAAGGTTCTCCAGGGCGTCACCTACAAGTATGGTTTCCATATCCCACCCGCTCTCCTCCCGTGACTACGGCAGGATACCCATGGCCCGCAGCCGTGCCTCCATCTGCTCGGTCAGGTCCGAGAAGTCCTCTCCGGCCACGCCGACGATCAGAACGGTACCGACGAAGGGTACTCCGCACACGGTGGTATTGTAGGGCTTTCCCTTCAGCCGGCCTTCCTCGTCACATAGGACGCAGGCATCCTCCGCGAAGGTGAAGCTCTCCAGATAGCCGCCCACCGCCTGCTGGAGGGGCTTCAGCTCGTTCTCCACCTCGATGGGCTCCCAGGCCTCGCCCGGCCGCTTCCTTATAACTCTCATGGTCAGCCTCTCTTCCTGATCCGCTTCACCAACTCGGTGCGGATCTGCTGTAACTGCTCCAGTAACACACTCTCTCCCTGGCTTCCGTGTGCCAGCTTCCCGTCATGCCCGATCAAATGGAAGCACGGCCGGTTCGCGTTCTTGGTCCCGCCGCCGGGGAAGAAGTCGTCCCCGGCGTACCAGCATGCCGTAAAGGCCCCGCCGCCCGGCAGGTCCAAGCGGTGCACCGTCAGGCCGATCTCCGGCACGTCGGCCCACACCGGCCAGTCTCTCCAGGCAGCCAGCACCGCCTTCCGTTTTTCGTTGTTGGTCAGGCACAGCACGTCCTGCTCCGTCAGCTTCATCTTCAGATCCTCCTTCAAAATATTTCCTGCTGCCCCAGTTTCACAAAGTTTTTCAGGTTTTTCTGGCTGATATAGTCCCCTGTGGTCCTCCACCCTCCATGCTCCCAGAAGATGCCTCTGTTCTTTCCAATGTCGTCCTTACGCCCAGGTCGGCGCGGATCCTCGTCACGCGCATTTCCCGAGAGAACGTCTGCAAGTTTATTTTTCTCGTACAGGTGCTCGCACGGCTCTATGTATAGATCTCTTGGCGCATATACGCCTCCGTTTGGCAGTTCCTTCTTGTACGGGCAGAACACCGGACCCTCTCCTTCTTTCTGTAACAGGTGGGTCACCATCAGCCCATCAGGCCGGATTTCCACCACCTTCGGGTTTACAAAAATATCGTAGTTTGTCCCGTGATACCTGATAGCTTGCAGTTTCTGCCCTACGGTCAGCCGGTATCCGTATTTTCCCTTCTCAATCTCCGGGAATATCCGATAGCCGCCACAGGATCCAGTTCGGTCCATATAGCACAGCGATATATTGGGCCAGGCCAGAATGATCTCTTCCATGCCTTACACCCCGATCAGCTGCGCCAGCCGGTTCATGGGGCAGTCCTCGCAGATGGCGTCCATGTCCTCCTGGCTCTCCGGCAGCAGGGGAGGCCTCCGGAAGGCACACCGCTTCTCGCAGATCTGCTCCAGGATCTCCTCCGCCTCGTGCTCGATGGGGCTCAGCTTGTTCACCAGATCCTCCTTCTTGTACTGGGAGTACCACCCGATCTTCTCTCCCTTTTTGGTCAGCATGCAGATACCAGCCTCCAGTCCCAGCCACCACCCCGGGTTATCCCTGTACTCCTCATGGGGGCACACGTCCGGGCACGTGTCGTGCTCGCACTCGTGGCAGAAGATCCTGTTGAAGGCGATCTCCCACGGCTTCTCCGCCTTTGTGGATACCTCCTTCAGCAGCTTCTCCATCATTTCAGGGGAGGAGGTGTACTTTTCGTAGTTGTTCATGTGATACTCTCCTTGTCCGGTATGTTCGGCATCTCTCCCGGCATTACCATGATCAGAGCCATGTTGAGCCTGCCTTCATTTTCCCGCAGCCACTGGATCACGCTATCCATGTCGGTTCTCCTTGCTACGCCCAGCGGGCCCCTTTCGGTCCTCCGGAAGGAGATGTCGTAGTAATGTAGCTCCTGATCCATTGTCACTCCTCCTGCTCCATCAACGGTGCGTCCTCGTCCTCGTCGAACAGGCTCACGTTTACCACCGGATCCTCCGTGTCGATCTGGTTCTCCCAGTCGAAGCCCGCAATATACAGGATCTTGTCCTCGTTGTTCCTGGAGAAGCGCCCCGGCGCCAGGTACACCGCGCTGTCTCCATAGAACCACATACCCAGATGTCCGTTTGCAGTCATGTAGGCAGACGGTTCCACCTCCTTGAAATCGATCAGCTTCAGTAGCTCAATGTCAAAGGCGAACACGTTGCCCCGCTCGGTCTGGTAGAGTTGCCACCTCTCCCGGAAAATCACCGGTATCCTCCGCATGCGCAGCTTCCCGACGCTCTGCTCCTCCAGCAGCTCACAGCGGCTTCCGGCCACTTCTTCAAGTACAAGTTGGTTCGGCGCGCCCTTCTGGATGTTCACAGCCTCCACCGGCAGGTATCCTGCGTCCTCGACGATCTGGACCGCCGCCTTTCCAGGCAGGTCCACAGTGGGGCACCTTACTGCCCAGGTGGCGCCGTTCAGGATTAGGGTATTCCTTCTCCATGTCCCTGCGGGCCCATCCTCCCGCAGCGTCTGGGGTATGATAGAGTACCCGCCCTGTTTGTACGCGGACTTCAGGATCTTGCACAGTCCCTTCTCACTGATCACTTCTTTTCCGCCTCCTTGCTCTGTGTCCTCTTTCTCGGCGCAGCTTTCTTTGCCGGCGCCGGCGCGGGCGCCGGACCGATTTTCTCACAGGTGCACTCCCTTGCAATTCCGGTCCACGGGGTTCCCCAGGCCTTTCCGGATTCGCTCGCTGCGCGCAGCCTGTCCTGCGCCTTTACCTCGATTTCACCGTACTCCGGGTGCTTCACCCGGTAAATGAACATCAAGCCTTCCGTCATGCTCGTTCCTCCGTTTTCATATTTCAAAGTGCATATATCATCGTGGCGGCGATCCCCCACGTTGCCGACGGGCTCCCGTGACGGCATCGCCGCAAACAGCATGTCCCGTTCTCCCCTGCCATGCAGCGAAGCTCGTGCATTCCATTGCGGCTCCTTCCCCGCCAGGCTGCTGCCCAGGCGGGTATCCCATAAAAGGACCATTTCGGCCTGTGCCCTCCAGGCCATTATCAGATGGGCTTGTCTCATTTCCATACGTACTGGTAGCAGAACACATGACCTCCGATTTTCCCCCACACGTTCTCGTTCTCCCCCTTCTGGGAGAAATACACCACGTCCATGGGAAGCACCGGCTCCCCGTACATGGCAGCCTCCACCGCTGCGTACTGTTTCTCCCCCGGTGTCGCCTTCTCAATGTCTTCCGCCGCCGCGAATTGGCCCTCCTGGTACACCACGCTCTCCACACTGCTTGGGAAGTTCTCTGCGGCCACCCGGTTCAAAATCACCTCCGCCACAGCCTGCTGCCCTTCCTCCGGCTCTCCCCGGGCCTCCAGGTACACCACCCGGGCGATTAACTCCCGCTCGTTCTCTGTGAGAGCGTCGTACCGACTTTCCCTTTCTTTTTCCGCCTCAATCAACTGAACCCTTGCCGCCGGACCTTCTTCAACCTGTTCCGCTCCCCTCACAGCGCGGTTGGGCGAGAGCAGGAACGCCAACAAAATCACCACCAGGAGAGACGCCGCCGCCAGCGCCATCCGCAGCACCAGCAGCTCCCGCCGCCGGCGCAAACGCTCCGCCCTGGAAGGCAGGACCTGTACCTCAATCGTCAGAAACTGCTGCTCCATCGTCACACCTCCTCAACGTCTCTCTTCGGCTTCTCCGCCCTGAATGTCCGGCACAGTGAGCACCGTGGCCAGCAGCGCAAGCACCTCCACGGCGTTCACGCCCACCACCTTTGCGCACTCCTTCAGAAGCACGGCCAGCCCGTTCAGGGCGGCCGACGCACTGGACGCCCTGATCTCCCGCTTGAATGTCTCGCTCCCTTTTCTCTTCTCCAGGGTAATGTACACCTCTGCCTCCACTGCCTCTCGGATGGCTGCCCGATTCGCCTCATATGCCACGCTTTTCCGCGCCTTCTCTCCCTTTCCACAGTCACAGATCTCTCCGTGGTCCAGCGCTGCGCCGCATTTTTCGCAGGTCCTGTACTTTGCCATAGCAGTTCCTTCCTTTCTATGCTTGTCCTATGGACTGGTTTGCTATAGGCCGGCGGAGCGCCGGCCTATGTTATTTTTTCGCCTTTCTCCGTTCCGCCACGATTTCAGGAAATACCTCCTCAAAGGCTGGCAGCCCTTCTGCCCGGAACTCCGCCCTCCCAGCGTAGGCCGCGTTCAGAGCGTTGACGTCCCGCACTGCCAGCACATAGCTTCGCTGCTCCTTCGTCAGCGCGTCCAGCGGGTAGTCCTTCCCGTCGATTGTGACCAATGATTCTCCCCAGAACCGGTATCCGCTTGGTGTCACCAGCTCCTGCAGCAACGCCCCCACCTCCTTCAAGAAACCCTATGTATTGCCCGGATTGTCCTATTCCCTCTGTGCCTGGTCAAACTCCTCCAGCAGGAGCAGGATCTTGCGTATCTTGTTCGACGGAGCATCGTCTCCGCCGCTGATGGCCCGGATGGTACCGATGAGGTAGGCATACCCGCCCCCATAGGTCCGCTCCATCTCAACCGCCTCCCTGGCCGTCCCCCGGACGGCCTCCTCATATGTGTTCTTGGCAGTCATCTTTACCTCTCCCCCCAAAGCTCTGCCCGGCGTCTGCTGATCAGCCGTCGGCCTTTTCTATTTTGTAGCTCACGCCCTCGATGCCTCGCTCTCCCAGTCTGCACCTGACCTCCCGGATACCTTTAGCCGTCAGACGAAAGGCCTCGTTCACATCTTCTTCCGCTCCGCTGATGGTCACATGGATGTGCAGACGCCCATCTTCTGTGGTATGGATCTCCTCCGTTTTTCCATTCATTCCGGTCTCCTTTCCCCAATGTACCTCTCAGTTTGCATCGCCCGACTGGGCGAATAGGTGCTCAATGGACACACCAAGCGCCTGGGCAATCTGGCCAACCTCGTCTGCGTAGACCGGCCTTTTGCAACGCACAATGCGTGAGAAAATATCTCTCCGGATTCCCGCCCGATCTGCCACAACGGGGTTATTCGTCATAAGCGTCCTCCTGGTGGGCTTTGTTATAGGATCTCTGACCCTGGGCGTCGAATAATCGCGGGCTACAGTAGCGCAGCACCCGCCGGAGGCGCTTTCTGCCGTATTTGAGCACTCGGGACACGGTGGACTGGCATACCTTATGCCGCAGGGCGATTTGCCCTACTGTCCGGCCGTCCACGTAATACTCCGCCATGTATAGGCGCTGCTTGGGTGTCAGCTCATTTTCAATAGCAGCAGAAAGAATGCGTCTCAAATGCCGCATATCCTCGTCCGGGGCGACGGTCGTTTCGGCGTGAAGCCACGCGTGAAAATCCCGGGCGTCGGACTGTATTTCATACTGGGACTTGGTCGAGGGTGTCACTCCTGCACCTCCTCTCGGATTTTTCGCAGTTTTTCAACCGCGACTTTAAATCGGTTTCTTACGGCGTCGCAAGTTACGCCATTCAGCAGCGCGATATCCACAAAAGGCTTACCGTTCCCGTAGTAATCCACAAGCACGGAGAATTGCAGCTCGGTCAGCCGTTCAAATATCGCCTGAGCTATTCGCCGGTCAGAAAAGTACGGGGAGAACCACTCCTGGTAGAGCCGGTCCTCCTCTGACCCACGGCGCGGGTTACCCATTGTCTGCCTCCGGGGCTGCCTCAGTTGCCATGGGCACGTCCCCAGCAGCGAGGAGCGCCCACAGGGCCCGCTCCACGGGGGGGATTCTCGCTGAGCACCCGGGCCGTCGTCCGGGTCGCAACGTCCACAACGCGCGCCACGTCGGTGGCGCAGGCGTCCAGCAGGGTCATACCTCTTACACCGTTTTCCACCCGCACGGACGCGATCAGCGCGTCGGTGTCCTGGTCAATGGTGACCTCGCCTGTTTTGATGTCTGTAATTGTGATATGATACATGCAGTCCTCCATTTCTGCCCCCGTATCCCCGGGGCGGGGTAATTATCTTCAGCTTTGGTAGCCGTTTTCCTTGGCCCACTGAATGAGCTTCTTCTCATAGATGTAACAGCGGGGATTGTTGTCTTTGGAGCGAATAGACACACCAAAGGGAAACTGTCCCTGCTCAATGCCGCACCGCAGCATATCTGGGGAAATCTTCATCCCCATGTCCCGGAGGCGCTCGGCGGCCTCCTGGGCGGAAAGAACAGCCAAATTTATCAATTCTCGGCAACCTCCTTATTCAGCTTGTTAGACGCAGGCCCGGGTACCATACCCAGGCCCTGTGCTACACCGAGGAGCTGGTACTGCTTCTCAGGTGGCAGCTTCTCCACGTTGGCGGTAAGCTCCTCCACCAGCTTCTTCTGCTTTTCGTTCATGTTTTTCTTTCCTTTCTCCCCGAGTCCGTGATACACTGACCACAGAAGGGGGGTGATATTGTGCTTGAACTCACAAAAGAGCAATGCATTGAACTGGAAAAGCGTGTCCGCGAAAAATTGAAAGGTGCATTCGATGGACCGAATCCAGATGTTCAAGAAGCCATTGCTCAGATGGCAGTTACTGCCGTCATCGCTACCATGCGCGAGTATGAGAGGATGATTGAAGAGAATCTGAAAACATCCTCTTAACTCGATCATCCACGATCCTCTCAATCGCCTCCTGGCCTTGCCCGCTGGGGGGCGACATCTTTTCCAATGCCAACGCAATCCGCTCTGCGCTTTTTCCTATTTGCTTCAGAGCTTCCAGCAGTTCATAGTCATATACACCGCCCATATCCATCACCTCCTCGGTTTTGTCTGCTGCTGTCCTGGCGATCCTTCCACGCTAACCGTTTAAGCGCAAAGGCAAGCGACCAAACATTCATCCCAATGCCTACCCCGCAGAGAAAAAGGGAAAGCAACACAAGCGCCAATGGCAAAGACATCAAACTCACCTCCTCACTCATCCCAGCGCCTGATAAGCCAAACAATAACAACCAGCCAGAAAACTGCCTCAGTAATGTTCCAAAGAATGTCCATGATTGACAACGGCCCGGAAAAAGAGTATACTATTTTAAGGGAGGGGGCTTGCGCCCCCGCCCCCTACTCGGTCAGCCTGATGATCAGATTGATCACGGCATTGACCAAGTTCAGGATTGCGGTGATAAGGACGATTGCTTGCAGGGTTTTGTCCTTATTGCCGCTTTTCTTTTTCAGGGCCATTATGTTCACCTCCTTGTTGTTTCTGTGATTATTATATATCACTAAACCAATAAAGTCAAGAACTATTTTGTTGTTCCTGTGATATTTTTTCCTTGCTTTTTTTGCAAAGAGATGATAGTATAAAAAAGAAAAGGGGGTGATTATATGTACGAACGCATAAAAGAACTGCGCAAAGCTTTGGGCCTTACACAGCAGAAATTTGCAGACGCTATTGGTGTTCGGCAAAACACGGTGGCGCAGTATGAAATGGGAAGAAACCCTCCCAACGATACCGTTATTACTCTTATTTGCCGAGAGTTTAATGTTTCGGAGGAATGGCTTCGCACCGGCGAGGGTGAGATGTTCCAACCCAAGAGCCGGAATGAGGAGCTATTCGAATTTGCTGCCAAGGTGGCCGAGGGAGAGGCAGGATCGATCCAGGCCCAACTGCTGGCCGCCATGTCCAGGCTGACGGATGAGCAGTGGGAAGTCCTGGCCCAGGTGGCCAAGGAATTTGTGGAGGAAACAAAAAAATCCGGCCCCCATTAAGGGCCGGAGTGATGGGCGCTATTTGATAATCGATTGAATGACCTTGCGAATTAGTTCCAGTTGACGAGTGTTGGCCTTTTCCAGCAGTTCACGGATGCTTTCGATGATTTCTTTTGATTTCATAATAGCGCCCCTCTCTTATCTTAAGTACGTTTATCTTGATCCTTATTATAGAACGTGTGTTCGATTATGGCAAGACAGCAAAATATACAACATTTGTTCCTGAGATTTTTCCAGTGTGGACATTCAAAAAACAGAAACGAAGTAAGAGGTGCTGAATTTGGGAATTTTAGCTTCCGAAAAAAGAGCCATTGCTGAGCGATGTATTTTTTTAGCTATTGAAAAAAACTTTGAACAAGCTGCAAACGTTCGGCAAAAGGCATACGCGAAAAATCCGCCAGGAAGTATTGGAGTAGACTGGAATAATTGGAAACAGGTGTGGTCGTTAGATTCTCGCTATATAGAATTTATGTTAAAAGAAGATTATTCTGATTGCGACAACACTAAAACTAAAATAGAATTTATACAAGCGGGTATTTTTGTAGACTATTTGTTTGATTTTAAAGATTGCTGGGGTGTAAAAAGGCAAGCGGAATTGAGCGACGAGAAATTCCATTCAAAATATTTGGAATGTTTTTTAGAAAGAAAAAATTGGATTTTTGAAAGTGAAAACAGAGAAATAATATATGCATCCACGAAAAAGAAAAACATATCTTCCAAAATCTATTATGACCAAATTAATAAAAAAGGGATAAAAGACAGCGTTTCTCCGTATATTTTCCCTTTTGGAGAATATGATTTAGGATTTCTTCCGGGAACTCCCCAAAATGTTATTGATGATCGCAGAAAATGGCTTGAGCAATATAATTTGTTTTTGAAAATCCAAAAACTTGGAATTGAAAAATTTCCAAAAACATACCATACTTTCGAAAAACATATGCTTAATAATTCCGAAAAGTATCAAGAGTGGATGCGAAAATATTTAGATTGTTTAAAAAATTAAAAATATAGAATTTTGAGAGGTAGAAAAATGTTTTGCCCAAGATGCGGAAACAACACTGGAACAGATCGGTTTTGCTCTAAGTGCGGCTATCATATGTGGGAGCCGCAGATGCAGCAGCCGGTTCCCGGGAATTTCCAGAAGCCGCCGCAGAATAAAAACAAAGGGAAGTTTTTGCCTTTTGTGATTTTGGCATTGATCATATTTTGGGGTGGAGTAGGATTCATCCTTTTTAATGACAATAACGGCGAAGAAGAGCCGGAAAACCCGGTTGAAGTTGTGTTTGATGCAAGACAGTTTTTGGTGGAAGAAGATGGAAATGTCCGTCCCATGACTTCCGAAGAGGTTATCACAAAAATAGGGGAGCCTGAGGAAGTAGAGGAATGGTCGTATGCTTTTGGAGCATCAGAATATCCGGTAACAGATTTCTATTACAACGACAGCAATTATTCGTATTGTTTTTATAACGATCAGCTTGCAAGAATAAGAATATGGGTGCCCACAAATTACACAGAAAAAAGCAAAATTCCTGAATTATATAACCTGGACAGTGGGACGGTGGTCTCTGATACGCCCGCTGAGTATCGCGTGGAAGATTGCGGAGTGCATGATCTGTGGTGCATGTTTGGAGATACAGAGGGCACCATTGATTATACCTACATATCTTACACAAACTTTTTTGACAATCCCCATGATCCCGTAACGGAAGGGGATGGCATGCAGCTTCCTGATTTGCAGGTATTGGACACGGACTCTACCGTTGACGGGTATGTTCGTTACGCCACCGGGCATATTGTCAACAATTCTTCTAAGACCTACAGTTATGTACAAGTAGAAATTAATCTTTACAACGGGGAAACTTTGGTAGGGTCTACATTGGATAACGTCAACAATCTTTCTCCTGGAGCTGTTTGGGAGTTCAAGGCACCTATTTTTGAGGATAGCGCCAATCGATTTGCTGTTGTAAATGTGACAGGCTGGTAATGATAGCACGAGGGGAGAGATATGGAGTGCATTAAGTGCCGGGCAGAGCTGCCGCTGGGGGCGCTGTTTTGCCCATACTGTGGCAAGAAGCAGGCCCAGGAGAAGCGCAAGGCCCTAAAGCGAGCTAACGGCACCGGCACCGTCTACAAGCTGTCAGGGAGGCGGAGAAGGCCGTGGGTGGCCGCTAAAAACAAGGTGATTCTCGGATACTATGAGCGAAAAACCGACGCCCTGGAGGCCCTGGAGAAGATGGCGGGACGCAATGTGACAGGCCGCTATAATATGACCTTTCGAGAAGTGTATGAGGAATGGAGTGCAGAGCATTTTAAAACTCTTACTTCCGCCGGGATTAATTCATATAAAATTGCCTTTAATGGTTTCGTTTCTTTGCACGACAAGAAGTTTAGGGATCTTCGGACAAAAGACTTTCAGGACGTAATAGACGCCAAAGGGGACAAGCCCGCTATTGCATTAAAATACAAACAGCTGATTGGGCAAATGTCGAGGTGGGCAATCCGAGAAGAAATCTCTACACAAAATTTTGCCCAGTTTGTACAGACAAAACAAAAGCCACCTAAGGAAAAGGCGGTTTTCACCGAAGAAGAAATTGAAAAGCTGAAGCAAGACGGGACGGAGGCAGCAAAGATTATCCTTATGCTGATTTACACCGGTATGCGGATAGGGGAGCTTTTTTCACTCCGGGTGGAGGACTGCCACGGGCTATATGTAGTGGGTGGCTCGAAAACCGAGGCTGGGAGAAATCGGATCATTCCAATATGGCCGGAGGCGAGGGAATATTTTTCTTATTTCCGGGACAAGGCCATAGCCGAGAAACTGCTTTCGGGGTATAGCGGCTGCCGGGACGCGGACAACTTTCGGGCACGGGATTACCACTTTATATTGAAGCGGTTGGGGATTCCATACAAATCCCCGCACAGCACCCGGCACACCTATACATCTATGGCCGTGAAGGCCGGTGTGGCTCCAGAGATTTTGCAGAAGATTCTGGGGCATACGGACTATGCCATGACGGCCAATGTTTATACGCACATAGACAAAGACACGCTTGTAAAAGCTGTTGATATTGCGGACGTGTTACTAACAAATAAAAAGGGGAAAGCCCTGTAGCCGTTGAAACTACAGGGCTTTCCTGCCGCCTATAGAAAGTTACAGATTTCTCTCGTAGGACTCGATCATCTTCTTGACCATCTGGCCGCCGATGGAGCCGGCCTCGCGGCTGCTCAGCTCGCCGTTGTAACCGTCCTTCAAATTCACGCCGACTTCGTTAGCGGCCTCCATCTTGAACTTGTCCATGGCGGCACGGGCCTCGGGAACATTGATACGATTACTCTTCTTAGACATACTTGGTTTCTCCTTCTCCATTGTTTCTGCAGCAGGATCGAAGGAAAAGCCGTGGGACTTTTTCGTCGTCCCCGCTGCAACCATAGCATGACCCAAACGCCATCGAATATCCCGTCTTCCTGTCGGTAAATTTTTGAAACCGTTTGTGTGATCAAATCACTTGACGAATCTGTAGGATGCCTGCTATAGTGTCTCCACAGAATTTTTCGCGGCGCAAAAAGCGCAGGAGGCGATGCTATGGGATTTGATGTTGAAGTCAGCATTTCCGCTTTGACCGTATTTTTGCAGGGGATCTTCAGCTTTTTTTCCCCCTGTGTGCTGCCGCTGGTGCCGCTCTATATCGGCTATCTCTCCGGCGGCGCTAAAACGGTGGATGAAAAAGGCGTGATCCGCTATCGGCGAGGCAAAGTGATGGTAAACACGGTGGGCTTCGTCCTGGGTGTGTCCTTCGCCTTCTTCCTTTTAGGGTTTGGCTTTACCGCCGCAGGGCAGTTCTTCTCTAAAAATCAGGCCCTTTTCACACGCATCGGCGGTATTTTGATTATTCTTTTCGGCTTGTATCAATTGGGCGTCTTCGGCTCCTCCCGCTTCCTCTCCACGGAGCGGCGGCTGCCCTTCCGGCTGGACCGGATGACCATGAGTCCTCTGACGGCCCTGGTGCTGGGCTTTACCTTCTCTTTCGCCTGGACGCCCTGCGTGGGCCCGGCCCTGGCTTCGGTGCTGCTGATGGCCTCCTCCGCCTCCTCGGCGGGAAAAGGCTTTCTCCTCATCGCCCTTTATACTTTGGGGTTTGTGCTGCCCTTTTTGGCGGTGGGTCTCTTCACCGGCACCCTGCTGGATTTTTTCAAAAAACACCAGAAGGTGGTGCGCTATACGGTGAAGGCCGGCGGCGTACTCATGATCCTGATGGGCGTCATGATGTTCACCGGCTGGCTTAACAGTATCTCCTCCTATCTCTCCAAGGTCACCGCTTCCGCACCGGAAACCTCTCAGTCCCAGCAGCAGGACGCCTCCGGCGCGGAGACAGACCAGGAGGAAGAGACGGAGCAGCCTCAGGAAGACAGGGAGGAGCAGAGCGCCGATCCCAATGCGGTGCAAGCCCCGGATTTCGCTCTGACAGACCAGTACGGCGAGGTCCATACTCTGGCGGATTACGAGGGGAAGACCATCTTCCTCAACTTCTGGGCCACCTGGTGCGGTCCCTGCCGCTCAGAGATGCCGGATATCCAGGCACTCTATGAGGATTGGGAAGAGAACACCGGCGATGTGGTAGTGCTGGGCGTAGCCAGTCCCACCAGCGACGAGAATCCCTACGGCCAGGACGGCACCCAGGAGGAGATCACCGCTTTCCTGGAGGAGAATGGGTATACCTATCCGGTGCTTATGGACACCACCGGCAAGCTCTTCTCCCAATACGGCATCACCGCATTCCCCACTACCTTTATGATTGCCTCGGACGGCACGGTGTTTGGCTATGTGACCGGCGCAGTGGACCGCTCGATCATGGACAGTATCGTGGAGCAAACTATGACGGGGAAAAGGGCTCAATAAGAGAGAAAGCGGCCCGCGAGGCATTGGCTTCGCGGGCCGCTCTTTTTTGATTAGTGCTGGTACTCAAATTCCAGGTTGTACATGCTGACAAGATCGCCATCGTGGATGCCCAGCTCCTCCAGCTGGCGGAATACGCCGGCCTCCCGGAGCATTTTGTCAAACCACATGCGGCTCTCGTAGTCGCCGAAGTTGACGTTGGAGATAAGCCGCTGGAGCCAGGGACCCTCCACCAGATACACGCCGTCCTCCACAGTGATCTCCACGGGGGAGGAGGTGTCGATCTGAGGCGGCCGCTTCACATACTCCGGCTCGTACACTGTCACCGGCGGCAGTTCTTTCAGCCGGTTCGCAATGGCAAATACCAGCTCCTTTACTCCCTGGTGGGCGGCGGCGGAGATGGTGAAGAGGGGATACCCCAGGGCCTCCACATGCTGACGGAGGTTCTCCAGAAGCGCCGGGTCCGTAAGAATGTCGGTCTTATTGGCCACTACGATCTGGGGCCGCGTGGCAAGCTCCGGGCTGTACTGGCTCAGTTCTGCGTTGATGGCGTCGAAGTCTGCCACCGGGTCCCGGCCCTCGCTGCCGGAGGCGTCCACAACATGGACCAGAAGACGGCAGCGGTCGATATGGCGGAGGAAGTCGTGGCCCAGGCCCGCTCCGTCGGCGGCACCCTCAATAATGCCGGGGATATCGGCCATGACGAAGGAGACGCCCTCCTCCACATAGACTACGCCCAAGTTGGGGAAGAGAGTGGTGAAGTGGTAGTTGGCGATCTTGGGCCGGGCCTTGCTGACCACACTTAAAAGAGTGGATTTGCCCACGTTGGGGAAGCCTACCAGACCTACATCGGCCAGCAGCTTCAGCTCCAGCACCACGTCGTGGCTCTCACCGGGGAGGCCGCTTTTTGCGAATCGGGGAGCCTGGCGGGTGGGGGTGGCGAAGTGGGTGTTGCCCCAGCCGCCCTTGCCGCCCTTGCAGAGAATATAGGGCTCATTGCCGGACATGTCCTTGATGATCTCATTGGTCTCCGCATCCCGGACCAGTGTGCCCCGGGGAACCCGGATGGTGAGGCTCTGACCGTCCTTTCCGGTTTTGCGCTGGCCGGCGCCGTCCACGCCGTTTTCGGCGGTGTATTTGCGCTTGTAGCGAAAATCCATCAGGGTGGAGAGATTGTCGTCCACCTGGAGAATGATGTTGCCGCCGTTGCCGCCGTCGCCGCCGTCGGGGCCGCCTGCGGCGATATATTTTTCACGGTGGAAGGATACGCAGCCGTTGCCGCCATTGCCGGCCTTCACGGTGATGCGGGCCTTATCCACAAAAGATGTTGCCATGGTGCAGCACCTCCTTGATGCTTTAGTTTGAACCGTTTTTGCGGATTTATTGTATCGGAAACAGGGGGAAAAATCAAGAGGGGCGGGGGTTTATTGCCCCTCAGACGCCGGGACAGGCTGTTTTGTCCGCTGACAGGGGATGCTTTTGGTTTTGTCGGTACCCGACGGTGTTTCGTTTGGGGTTAAGCCTCCGGCGGCCTACTTTTGTCACTGAACAAAAGTAGGCAAAAATCAGCTTAGAACCAATGGTTCTAAGGACTCCTTTATTATTACCAAGACCGGATAGTCAGGGGTGCTTTTGTTTGCTGGTTTCTACGAGTGACGCCGATTGACGTGTCCTGCTCCGTCTAATACCGCGCTTCGGCGCGCTCTATTGTTGGGTAGACGATGGTACTTTCGCCTACCGTTTTTTCCGCAACTGAGCGGCAACGATGTTTGGAAGTTTTCCAGCATCGAGAGTTGCAGAGGACCCAACAATCACCAGGGCAGCGCGCTGAAGCGCGGAAACAGGGGAACTGTCACCCCTTTGCAGGGTCAGTCGCACAATCTAACAATTCCAACGGTACAGACTTTCCATAATAGGATGAAAAGGAGTTCTTAGAACCTTGGTTCTAAGTCAACTTTTGCCTACTTTTCTTTGACGAGAAAAGTAGGCCGCCGGAGGCAAAACACCAAACGAAACACCGTCGGGTACCGACAAAATCAAAACCGCCCCCCGTCAGCGGACAAAATAGAACGGTTCCCATCCGTCTGAGAGGACGAAAAAAGAGGTTTCGGAACTCCTCCGAAACCTCTTTTCTGCTCCTGGTTACTGAGCCTCGTAAACGGAGACCTGCTTGCGGTCCTTGCCCAGACGCTCAAAGCGAACCACACCGTTCACCTTGGCAAACAGAGTGTCGTCGCTGCCCTTGCCCACGTTCACACCGGGGTGAATGTGAGTGCCGCGCTGACGGACCAGAATGTTGCCGGCCAGAACGTGCTGACCGTCGGCACGCTTGGGTCCAAGACGCTTGGACTCGCTGTCACGGCCGTTCTTGGTGGAACCAACGCCCTTTTTGTGGGCGAAGAACTGTAAACCAATCCGAATCATGGTAGTCTGCCATCCTTTCTGTAAGATGCAGAGGCTTACGCCTCCAAAACTTCAATATGGTCGGGGTACTCGTCGTGAAGCTCCGTGAGATACACCATCAACCCTGTGAGCAGCGCCTGACAGGTGCTGTCGGCCTGGGCGGACAAACCGCCGGGGAGCCGCAGGGAAATGAAAGTGTCCTTTTCCCGGACCTTCACCGCGGCGCACAGCCCCATTACGTCATTTACCGTACACTCCACCAGGCGGACCGCGCTGGTGACGGCGGCGCAGACGATATCCTCGCCCTCCGGGGCGAAGCCGCTGTGGCCCTTGGCGTCAAAGCCGGTGATGACACTGCCCTCCGTATGGAATGTGACAGTGGTCATGCTCAGGCATTGATCTTGGTGATCTCAACCTTGGTGTAAGGCTGACGATGACCCTGACGCTTGCGGTAACCCTTCTTGGGATTGTACTTGAAGATACGGATCTTCTTACCCTTGCCGTTCTTCACGGTGTTGGCCTCCACAGTGGCGCCGGCCACAGCGGGGGTGCCGAAGGTGGCGTTGTCGCCGTCCAGCACAGCCAGAACCTGATCGAAGACCACCTTGTCGCCGGCCTCCACAGGCAGCTTCTCGATGAAGAGGGTGTCGCCCTCGGCCACCTTATACTGCTTGCCGCCGGTCACAATGATTGCGTGCATTCCATTTCAACTCCTTCATTACGGGCTCGCTGTCGGGGGCGGCGGCCAAAAGGACGCACTTCAGCCCATTCAAAGCGGCTTATCAAGTATATCAAGTGTTTTGGGGAAAGTCAACCTTTTTTTCGCAAAAAACTTCCTCTTTTTTCAAATCCCGGTTGGCCAGCGCCAAAAACAGCAGGGAAAGGAACAGACACAGGGTGATGGAGCCTCCCACGGCGGAGAAGAAATCCGGGCCGAAAAACACCAGAGGCAGGAGGGAGAACACCATCGTCACCGCCAGAGCTACAAAGAGGCGGTTCCCCCGTTTCTCTCGGGGGCGGCGCCACTGGAGCAGCGAAATCAACAGCAAAACGGCGGTAAGGATACCTGTGAGCATGGGAAAGAAATTTCCATACCCAACCGGCATCATATTAAAATAGGAGTAGGTCTCCCGAAAATGACCGATGGAGCCGTCCGAGGCGGGGCGGGCGAAGTTCAGCACGGCGCCGAAGGGCAGACACTCCAGTACCAGTGCTGCCAGAAGACAGAGGGCGGTCCCCGCCCGGGCGGCGGGCTTGGAGAGGCTGACCGTTAGGGAAAAGCCCCTCCAGCGATGAATCAGCGCCGCCAGCGCCAGCAGCACCAGCCCCGTCAGCCGAAGGCCCGCAGTCCCTCCGGCCATAAAGAGGGGGGCGATCAGCAAAAATCCTCCGGCCACCGCCAGCAGCGCCGACAGGACAGGTTTCCCCATGCCTCCGGTATAGCGGAGGGCCTCCAGCAGAGCGCTGTCGCTGCGGTCGGCTTTTTCCTCCGCCGTCAGAGGCTCCCCGGCTAAAAGCTCCGTCACCGAGGTGCCGAGAGCGTCCGCCAGAGGCTGGAGCAGAGAGATGTCGGGAAAGCCCTTTCCGGTCTCCCAGCGGCTCACCGCCTTGTCGGTGACGCCGACCTGCTCTGCCAGCTGGCTCTGGGTGAGGCCCTTCTGTTTCCGGAGAAGGCAGATAAATTGTCCGGTTTTCTGTGTGTTCATAGCGACCCTCCTTTTCTGCCTCCAGCATACCGCAGATAAACAGAAGTGTCACCCTATGAAGCATAGAGTCCTGACTTGGCGGGCTTTTTTCTCAAAAAGAGACCACGCGGCGTTTCGGAACCCCTGCTATGCCGGAAAATAATCGTTTGCTTCCTCGTTCTCTGGACACGCATCTCCAAAGACCATCTGGAGAAGACCGGAAGCCTGCTCCAGCCCCTCATAGGGAACGAAGATCTGATACTGCTCCGTCTGGCCGCTCTTCAGTGATATCCCCGCCCCCAAGGTGGGAAGCAGGACGGCGGGGATATGGTTGTTCTGGAGAAGCTCCTGGAGCATTTTTGCCCACATCTCCTCCTTGGCAGCAAGGAAGCAGTAGTCCTTCCCGTGGATCGGGCGCAGAAAATCGTCTCCGCAGACAGGGCAGATTTCCCCCTCCACGGCGAGACGGCAGGTTTCACAGTAATTCATGAAAGTACCTCCTTCCAAAATGGATGGACAGGTATGGGGACAAACTCCCGCTCAAGCCTCCTTACCCGCCGCCCCCCTTGGCCGCAGAAGGAGGGTGACCGCAACACAGAAGGGCAGGTAGAGAACCAGCGGGGAGAGAAACGCCGTAAACGAGGAGTAGGGCCGGGGATACAGGGCCCAGAAGACCCGGGTGAGGGCGGCGCAGGGGAAGAGGGACACCAGCCACACGCTGACGCGGTAGAAGGTACGGCGGCAGGAGAGGGCCTCCGTGTCCGCTTCCGCATCCCGCTGAAAGTAGCGGAAGCCCGCTTCAAAGCCGATGATGGTCATGATGTGGGCGGTCATGCCCAGAAGGGGGATCAGATGGTTTTGATAGATGAGACTGCCTGCCAGCTGCCAGAAAAGGGACAGAGCCTGGACGCCGATGAGCACCATCATGACCATATCCCGTTTGTGCCGTTTCTTCAGGGCGGCCTCCCGGTCCTTCACCGCCGGGATATCCTGGTCCCCGGCGTAGTCGTCGTGGAGCAGATAGTCGGTGGATACGCCGAACAGGCGGCTGATGGCCACCACGTTCTCCGTGTCCGGCATGGCGGCGCCGCTCTCCCACTTGCTCACCGCCTGGCGGGAGATGGGAATTTGAGCGGCCAGCTCCTCCTGGCTCCAGCCCTGCCGGCGGCGCAGCTGCTGCAGTTTTTCTCCGAATGTCATGAAATGGGACCTCCTTCAATGAGATGCCCTCAGTGTAGCCCTGCGGGAGAAAACCGTCCACCGTTTCTGGCTTGCATGGCCGCAACCAGAGCTGACAGCGGCAATTTTCTCCGTTACAGCAGTTCTCCGAAGTCCCGGATATACTGGTCGCACAGCTCCCGCATATCCGCCGTGGCGTCCTGGAAGTAGTCGTCATAGACTCCTACTACCGTCATCCCGGCGGCCTTGGCCGCCTTACAGGCGGTGAGGGAGTCGTCAAAGAGCACGCACTCCCGGGGCCGGACCCCCAGAGAGGCAGCCACCCGCCGGAAAATCTCCGGGTCCTTTTTGTCCACGCCCATCTCCTGGGCGTAGATCACCCGCTCAAAGTAGGGGATGAGGCCCAGGTGTTCCATGGCGGCCCTGCAGTGCTCCGGCACGCAGGCGGTGAACACCGCCATCCGGTGTCCCGCCTCCCGGCACCGGTCCAGGTATTCCTTCACATGGGGCTTCAGGGGAACCTCCACCCCGTACTTGCCCGCGGCCAGCTCCATCCACTCGGCGATGATTTCCTCGCAGGACTCGCTGAGATGGAGGTACTCCTTGGTGAAGATGGCGCAGTTGGGGAGAATGGTGTGAGCTACCCCCTCATAGTATTCCCGGGTGTAGGGGGCGCCCCGGCGGGCGAGAAAGGTCTTGTCCACGTCCACCCACACGCCGTTGGAGTCGATGAGGGTGCCGTCCAGGTCAAAAAGCAGCATAGGGTTCTCCTTGGTGATTCAGAATTTTTCCAGGCGGTTGAGGTCCATGACGAACACCGTCACGCCGCCGGTCTCCACGGGGATGGGGATGGCCTGGGCGGTACCGGCGCAGTGGGCGTCGGGAGCGGTGGAGGCCACGGTGTACATGGTGTCCTTCCGGCGGCCGGCACAGGATTTCAGAATATCCAGCACGTCCTGGAGCCGCTCCTCCTCCACACCGATCATCACGGTCACATTCTTCTTCTTGAGAAAGCCGCCGCTGGAGCTGAGCTTGGTGACAAAGATCCGATGGCTGCTGAGCACCTCCACAGTGGCGTCGTAGTCGCTCTCCTGAAGGACGGCGATGACCATTTTCTTTCTGCTTTCCATAAGAAGACCTCCTTTATTTTCTCCCCGGCGAGGCCGGGAAATCTGCTACATAAAACCGCCAGGGGAAGTCCGCTGCCTCCTGAGCGTAATCAATGCCGATCCTGGGGCCGGCGGAGATGGACAGCCCGCTCCGGATGTCGGGATGGCTGGGCAGAGCGTCGCAGAGGTACAGGGCGGGATTGTCCACCAAAAGTCCGTTGTCCTCCCGGGTGATTCCGAGACCCTGGCACAGCTTGCCGGGGCCGTTGAGGAGAGCCCGGCGGCGGGCGGGGGTGAGGGCGGCATAGTCCGTGCCGAAGCGGCGGCGGGCGATCTCGTCCAGGCCCTCCACAGGGACCGCGCCGCGGATCAGCACCGCTGAGGCCACTCCCTCCGGCTCCGTCACCAGGTTGAGACAGTGGTGCATGCCGTAGATAAAGTAGACATAGGTGGTGCCTGGGGCGGCGTAGAGAGTTTCCGTCCGGGCCGTACGGCGGCCGCCGTAGGCGTGGCAGGCCTTGTCCACGGCCCCCACATAGGCCTCCGTCTCCGTCAGGCGGCACACCAGAGGAGTACCGTCGGGAAGAATGCGGACCAGATAGCAGCCCACCAATTCCCGGGCCACGGTCAAGGTGTCCCGGTCGTAAAATTCCTTGCCCAGTCTTGCCATTTCCTCACCTCTTTGGTAGTATTCTATCATGGATGGCTTTTATTTTCAATTCCCACCGCCGGAGGGACAAAAGGCGCCAAGATTTACAAAGATTTTTCAAATTACGCATTCCGTGTGTGTTATAATAAAAAATAAGATGGGGTGGTGTACTCCCGGGGAGTAAGACCGCTTGGGCCCTGTCTTTGTGCTGCAGAGAAGGAGGGAACTATGGACCAGAAAAAGAGGGTCTGCCTGCTGAACGATTCCTTTCCGCCGGTGATTGACGGCGTTGCCAATACGGTGGTGAACTACGCCACCATTATTCAGAGAGAACTGGGGGAGGCCATTGTCGCCACCCCCAAATACCCCAATGTGGAGGACCACTACGACTTTCCCGTGGTCCGCTACCCCAGCCTCAACACCACCAAGCTGGTGGGCTACCGGGCGGGGTACCCTTTCAGCGCCCGGTCTCTGGGGCAGCTGGTGGAGTTTGGGCCGGACATCATTCACTCCCATTGTCCGTTTATGTCCAATATGGTGGCCCGGACCCTGCGGGAGCAGCTGGACGTTCCGCTGATCTTTACTTACCACACCAAGTTTGACATCGATATTGCCCATGCCATTGAGTCCAAGGCTCTTCAGAGCGCCGCCATCCGGCTGCTGGTCAACAGCATCGAGAGCTGCGACGAGGTGTGGGTGGTCAGCAGCGGCGCGGGGGAAAATCTCCGGAGCCTCGGCTACCAGGGAGACTATGTGGTGATGCACAACGGTGTGGACTTCCCCAGAGGTCCGGTGCCCCTGGAGGAGGCGGAGACTCTCCGTGGGGAGCTGGGGCTCCCTATGGATGTGCCGGTGTTCCTCTTTGTGGGCCGGATGATGTGGTACAAGGGGGTACGGATCATTTTAGACGCCCTGGCCAGGGGCAAGCGGGAGGGGGCCGACTTCCGCATGGTTTTTGTGGGGGACGGCGCCGAGCGCCAGGAGATGGAGCAGACGGCGGAAGAGCTTGGCGTCGGGGAGCGGTGCGTCTTCGCCGGAGCCATCCGGGACCGGCAGAAGCTACGGACCTACTTTTCCATGGCGGATCTGTTTTTGTTCCCCAGCACCTATGACACCAACGGCATTGTGGTCCGGGAGGCGGCGGCCTGCGCTTTGGGGAGCATCCTCATCCGGGGCTCCTGTGCCGCTGAGGACATCGCCGACGGGCAAAACGGCATCCTCATTGAGGAGAATGCCGACAGCATGTGGGCGGCCCTCAGAAATCTCACCCGGCAGCAGATGGCCGACGTGGGCCGGCATGCCCTCCACGAGATTTACATGTCCTGGGAGGACAGCGTGAAGGTGGCCTTTGACCGCTACCAGCTGGTGATCGACCGCTACCGCCGGGGCCATACCGAGCGGCACTTTGAGTGGAACGACGAGCTCTTTTCCTGGATGAACGATATCTGCCGAGGCATCGCCTTTGCCCGGTCGGTCCACGCCAAAAGCCGCCGGCGCATCGACCGGTTCTTTGACCGAAGCGAGGACTGAGCGGGGAACGGAGGGGCGGCTTTTGGGCGCTTCCACCGTAGACATGAGGTTTTTTTTATGATATACTACCAGCAATTTTGGAAACCGCGCGGCGCGCGGCAGAAGGAGAATGGACATGAGAATCGACGTACTGGGCGTGGGGTTTGACAATATCACCATGGACCAGGCCGTGGCGGAGGGCATCCGCCTGATCAACACGCCCGGCGCCCACTATGTGGTGACCCCCAACCCGGAGATCGTGGAGATCTGCCGGGAGAACCAGGAGGTCCGGGACGTGGTGAACGGGGCGGATCTGGTGCTTGCCGACGGCATCGGCGTCATCTACGGCGCCAAGATGCTGGGGACCCCGCTGAAACAGAGAATGCCGGGCATCGATTTTGCCCAGGCCCTCATGGCCGCCATGGCCCGGGACGGGAAGAAGCTGTTCCTTCTGGGGGCCAAGCCCGGCTATGCCGACGAGGCGGCCCACCGGCTGGGGATGCGCTATCCCGGTCTTGAGATCGTTGGCACCCACGACGGCTATTTCAAGGAGGACGGGCCGGTGGTGGAGGCCATTCGGGACAGCGGCGCGGACGTGGTGTTCGTGTGCTTGGGGGCCCCCAAGCAGGAACTGTGGATGGCGAAGAACAAAGAGGCCACCGGGGCCCACCTGCTCATTGGTCTCGGCGGCTGTCTCGACGTGTTCTCCGGCAATGTCCAGCGGGCGCCGGAGGTCTATCAGAAGCTGGGGCTGGAGTGGCTCCACCGCCTTGTGAAGGACCCCAAGCGCATCGGGCGGATGATGAAGCTGCCCCTGTTTCTGGTCCATGTGGCCGGAGAGAAGGGAAAGAAGAAATGAGGGGCCGTCTCATCGTATTGGAGGGCACCGACGGGTCCGGCAAGGCCACCCAGACGGCCCTTCTGGCGGAGCGTCTGAGAAAGGCGGGCCGGGAGGTGCGCCAGCTGTCCTTCCCCCGGTATGACCAGGACTCCTCCATGCTGGTGCGGATGTATCTGGGAGGCGCTTTCGGAACGGACCCCCAGTCCGTCAACGCCTATGCTGCCTCCACCTTTTACGCCGTGGACCGGTATGCGTCTTATAAGCAGGATTGGGGGGCATACTATGAGGACGGCGGGCTTGTCCTCACGGACCGGTACACCACCTCCAACGCCGTTCACCAGGCATCCAAGCTGTCGGGGAAGGAGCGGAAAACCTACCTCAACTGGCTCTTTGACTTTGAATACCGCCTCATGGGGCTGCCGGCCCCGGATTTGGTGATCTATTTAGATGTTCCTACGGAACTTTCTGCCGCGCTTCGCCGTCTAAGGGAGGAGAAGACCGGTACCCACGCCGATATCCACGAGGCGGATGAGGCATATCTCCGCCGCTGCCGGGAGAGCGGGCGGCAGGTGGCGGACTACGCCGGCTGGCGGCGCCTTGACTGCGCCCGGGAGGGGCGGATGCGCCCGCCGGAGGAGATCCATGAGGAGATCTGGCGTCTGGTGACGCCTCTTTTATAAAAAGAAATATCAGGCCGCGCCGCGGCCTGATATTTCCCGTATGTGCCGGAGTGGTTCGCAGTTCAGCAGCAGCCGTCGTCATGGTTGCAGCCGCATCCGCAGCCGCACCCGCAGTTGCCCATCCCGGAGCCGCTGCCGCAGCAGCAGCACAGCAGGATGATAAGCAGTACGATCCACAGGCAGCCGCAGTCGTTGCCGTTGTTCCACATGTTCTTGTCACCTCGCTTGCCGTATTCTGATGTATTCTATGACGGCGGGAGGAAAAGGGAACCTGGGTGGGAGAAATTTTCCATAAAAACCGGAACCGGACTCTGTCCGGGCCGGACAGCGCCTGCGGGTCCCCCAGAGGGCGGCCGGCAAGAGAGACAGAGCCGAGAAAGGAGCGGTGAGGGCAGAGATGAGTGAAGATCGTTTCAGTACCACAGGATGGGACCGGGAGGAGGTGCGCCGCAGGGCGGAGAGCAGTCAGGCGGAGCGGCGGACCTCCGAATCGGGAAACGGCGGACGCAAGCGGAGAAGGCGGAGGAGCCACGCCGCCAGCGTCCTGCTGTATCTGGTGTTTGTAGTGGCGGCATCCTTTGTGGTGGCCGGTGTGGGCTGGCTTTTGGCCAACGACCTGTGCGCCCTGAACAAGGACTACAAGGAGGCAACCATTGAGGTCACCCAGGACGATGATATGGGCAGCGTCACCAAGAAGCTGAAGGACGCCGGACTCATTGAATACAAGTGGTTCTTCCGCCTCTTCTGCGCCGTCGCCGACGCGGAGGAGAAGATCGGCGAGGGCACCTACACCCTGAACACCGATATGGACTACCGGGCCCTCATCACCGGCATGGTCAGCTCCAGCGGCGGCAGCATGAGCGCCGATACGGTCCGGGTCACCATCCCCGAGGGCTACAGTGTCCAGCAGATCATCGATCTGCTGGCGGAGAAGGGAGTCAGCGACAAGGAGGAGCTGGAGGACGCCGCCAAGAACCACGTCTACGAGGACTATGACTTTGTGGACAACGAGAATCTGGGTGAAATCAGCCGCCTGGAAGGCTACCTCTTCCCCAACACCTACGACTTCTATATCGGTGAGGATGCCGCCAACGCTCTGGGCCGGCTCCTCAAGGAGTTCAACCGCCAGATGGATACGGAGATGATGGAGCTGGTGGAGAACTCCGGACGCAGTCTGGAGGAGATCCTCACCATCGCCTCCCTCATCGAGAAGGAGACTGACGGCAGCGATCGCCAGAATATCGCCTCGGTGATCTACAACCGTCTGGAGAACCCCTCCAAGGAGACCGCAGGCCTCCTGCAGATCGACGCGGCCCTGGTGTACGCCACCGGACACAACGAGCTGACAGAGGAGGATCTCAATTTGGACAGCCCCTACAATCTCTATAAGAACAAGGGTCTGCCCCCCACGCCTATCTGCAACCCGGGCATTGAGTCCATCAAGGCGGCCCTGATGCCCGCCCAGACCGACTACTACTACTATGTCCTGGGCAAAGACGGCAAGCACATCTTCAGCAAGACCTATGCGGAACACCAGCAGGTCATCGCGGGGCTGAAGTGATGGCGGAGCAGAGACGAAAGCCGGAGCTTCTCGCTCCGGCGGGGGATATGGAGCGGCTGAAGATGGCCGTGCTCTACGGAGCCGACGCGGTGTATTTGGCGGGGACAAGCTTCGGTATGCGCTCCTTTGCCGGGAATTTTACGGCGGAGGAGCTGCCAAAGGCGGTGGAATTTGCCCACAGCCACGGCGTCCGGGTACACTGTACCGTGAACACCATGCCGCGAAATGACGAGGTGGTCCGTCTGCCGGAGCACCTGGAGCGGCTGGAGGACGCCGGGGTGGACGCCCTGATTGTGGCGGATCTTGGCGCCTTCACACTGGCGGGGCGGTACGCCCCCCGGTGTGAGCGCCACATCTCCACCCAGGCCAGCATCTCGAATTTCGAGACTGCCTGCGCCTGGTACGACCTGGGGGCAAAGCGGGTGATTCTGGCCCGGGAACTGAGCCTCGGGGAGATCCGGGAAATTCGGGAGAAGACCCCGGCGGACCTCCAGATCGAGGCATTCGTCCACGGGGCCATGTGCGTCAGCTACTCCGGCCGGTGCCTGCTCAGCAACTACATGACCGGCCGGGACTCTAACCGGGGCGCCTGCGCCCAGCCATGCCGCTACCAGTACGCCCTTGTGGAGGAAAAGCGGCCCGGGGAGTATTTCCCGGTCTTTGAGGACGAGAAGGGCACCTACATCCTGAATTCCCGGGATATGTGCATGATCGACCACTTGGGCGATCTGATGGACGCGGGGCTCAGCAGTCTGAAAATCGAGGGCCGGGCCAAAAGCGCTTACTACGCCGCCATCGTCACCGGGGCCTACCGCCACTGTATAGACGATGTGGCCGCCGGACGGCCGATGGACCCGGTGTGGCGGGACGAGGTGGAGCATGTGAGCCACCGCCACTACTCCACCGGCTTCTACTATGGTCAGCCGGGGCAGTATGTGGAGAACTCCCGGTATATCCGGGACTGGCAGGTGGTAGCCATGGTCCGGGAGTGCGACGGGGAGGGCAACGCCCTTTTGACACTCAACAACAAGTTCTCCGCCGGAGAGACGGTGGAGGCGGTGGGACCGGATCTGCGGCCCTTTGCCTTTGAGGTTCCTCTTATGGAGGACATGGACGGTCTTCCCCTCCGGGAGCCCCGGAAGCCCAGGATGGAGTTTCGCATGCGCCTTCCCAAGGCGGTGCCCCCTATGACCATTCTCCGCATCGCCCGGGATCTCTCAGCAAAATAAATGAAGATCGCGCCGGTTTTCCGGCGCGATTTTTTATGTCTATTTCCATCCCCCTCCTCATATACTGGCAGCAAAGCGGGAGAGGAGGGGCGCTATGACAACGGCACAAAGGCGCGGATACAGAGGAAGACGGGTGGCGTCGAAGAGCCGTCCGGCACCAAAAAGCCGCCCGGCGGCAAAGGGACAGGTGACAAAAATTCAGCGGCGGCGTACCATCCAGCTGGCGGTGGCGGGGATCATCTTCGTGCTGCTGGCCATGGGAAAGCTGCTGCTGCCGGAGGCGGTGGGGGGAATTGCGGGCAGTCTCCGCTCCCTTCTCAGCCAGGACGCCGATTTCAAGGCCGCCTTCTCCGCGGTGGGGGAGGCCATCGCCGGGGAGAAGGAAGTAGGGGAGTCCCTGGAGGAAGCCTATACCGCCGTGTTCGCCCCCGCCGCCTACCGGGCCCAGCGGGCCAGCGCCATGCTGGAGACGGTGGAGACTGTGACAGCCCCGGCGGACCGGCTGCGGGAGGAGCTGGAGGACCTGGTGGAGCCTGAGGCCGGGACGGAGACGGAGGAGGAGCCGGAGCGGCAGGCGGCGGAGAGCCAGACCCTGGTGTCTTTCAGCGCCGCCGCGCCGGCCAATGTGTCCTTCCAGCAGGCGGTGATGGGCTTTGCCTACACCACTCCTGCCCAGGGGACCATGACCGACGCCTTCGGCTACCGCATCCACCCCATCTACAAAGACCGGCGCTTCCACTACGGACTGGATATTGCCAACGTCCAGGGCACCGCCATCTCCGCCTTTGCCGACGGAACGGTGAAGGCCATCGGGGAGAGCGACGCCCTGGGTCTCTATGTGATGCTGGACCACCCCAATGATATCACCACCCTCTACGCCCACTGCAGCTCTGTCTCGGTGTCTACCGGGCAGCAGGTGGAAATGGGGGAGACCATTGCCGCCATGGGGGCCACCGGCCTTGCCACCGGGTCCCATCTTCATTTTGAAGTCCACCGGGGGGATACCTATCTCAATCCCATCTACTATGTGGAGGTCCACTGAGCTCCGGCTGTCTCCGGGGTTTTTTGTTCTTTTGGGGCTGTCGGTGCTGGCGGGGGCCGGACCGGTGCTGCCCCATGTGCTGCTGGCGGCCCTCTGCCATGAGCTGGGCCATCTGGCGGTGCTGCGGCTGTTCCGGGTGCCGGTGGTGCGTCTTACCATCGGCCCTATGGGAGCGGTGATCGAGGCTCCGGGCCAGCGGCGGCTCAGCTATGGACGGGAGCTTCTGGCGGTGGCGGCGGGACCCGCCGTCAACCTGCTGCTGGCGCTGGTGCTGGCCCGGGTGTCTGGGGACTACCTGCTGGCGGGGGCTAATTTTCTCTTGGGAGCCTACAATCTCCTGCCGGTGCCGGGGCTGGACGGCAGCCGCGTCCTCTACCTGGCGGCGGCCTGGTGCACCGACCCCTTCGCCGCCCAGCGGCTCACAGGCATTGTGGGTACGGTGACCTTAGCGGTGCTGGTGGGTCTCTCCACCGTTCTTCTCTGGTCCACCGGCGGCGGGGCCTTCTGCCTGCTGGGCGCCCTGGGATTGGTTTTCCATCAAATCAGGGTTGCCAAAAGGGGAAGAAAAGGGTAGAATGAACGGGATATTACCACACAAAGGAGAACAACCTTTTGGATCAGAAATTGGAGCGGATCCTCCCCAGGGTGCAAAAGCCCGCCCGGTATGTGGGAGGAGAATATAACGCCGTGGTGAAGGAGAAGGCAGCCGTGGACACCCGGGTGGCCTTCTGCTTCCCCGACACCTATGAGATCGGCATGTCCAACCTCGGCATGCGGATTCTCTACAGCATCATGAACGACATGGAGGGGGTCTGGTGCGAGCGGGTCTTCACCCCCTGGGGGGACATGGAGGCGGAGCTGCGGCAAAACCACATCCCCCTCTACGCTCTGGAGAGCGGCGACAGCGTGGGGGACTTCGACATCGTGGCCTTCTCCATCGGCTATGAGATGGCCTATCCGGCGGTGCTGAACATGCTGGACCTCTCCGGCATCCCCCTGCGCTCCGCGGACCGGGGGGACGCCCTCAAGCCCCTGGTCATCGCCGGAGGCACCGCCATGTACAACGCCGAGCCTCTGGCGGACTTTATCGACTTAGCCTGCATCGGCGAGGGGGAGGAGGAGCTGCCGGAGCTTTTGACGCTCTACCGCGAGGCCAAGCGGGAGGGATGGGACAAGCCCCGCTTCCTTCGGGCTGCCGCGAAGATTCAGGGGATCTATGTCCCCTCCCTCTACGACGTGACCTACCACGACGACGGCACAGTGGCCGCCATCACCCCTAAAGACGGCGCGCCGGAGCGGGTGCAGAAGCGGATCGTTCGGGATATGGACAAGGCTCCCTTCCCGGTAAAATCCATCGTCCCCTCTACAGAGATCGTCCACGACCGGGTGACGCTGGAGCTGTTCCGGGGCTGTATCCGGGGCTGCCGGTTCTGCCAGGCGGGGTATGTGTACCGTCCGGTCCGCTGCCGCAGCGAGAAGCTGCTGGCGGAGTACGGCGCCGCCGCCTGTGAGGACTCCGGCTATCAGGAGATGACCCTCTCCAGCCTCTCCACCAGCGACTATCCCCAGCTTTTGGAGCTGTGCGATGACCTGGAGGCTTATTGCGACAGCCACCATGTGAGCCTGAGCCTCCCCAGCCTTCGGGCGGACAACTTCTCCATGGGCCTCACCGAGCGGCTGAGCCGTGGGAGAAAGGCGGGCCTCACCTTTGCCCCCGAGGCGGGTACCCAGCGCCTCCGGGACGCCATCAACAAAAACCTCACCGAGGAGGATTTGATGGAGAGCCTGAAGCGGGCCTTCTCCAATGGCTGGAACGCGGTGAAGCTCTACTACATGCTGGGTCTCCCCACGGAGACCGACGAGGACATCATCGGCATCGCCGAGATGGCCAACCACGTCATCCACTGCTGGCGGGAGTACGCCAGCAACAAGACCCGGGGGGTGCGGATCACCGTGTCCACCTCCTGGTTTGTGCCCAAGCCCTTCACCGCCTTCCAGTGGGAGCCTCAGATCACCCGGGCGGAGTATGAGCGCCGGGTGCAGCTGCTGCGGGAGCACATGACCGCCAAGGCCGTCACCTACAACTGGCATGACGGGGACACCAGCTTCTTAGAGGCGGTGCTGGCCCGAGGCGACAGGCGGCTGGGCCGGGTGCTGGAGACCGCCTTCCGCAAGGGCGCCCACTTGGACGCCTGGCAGGAGTATTTTGATCTGAACCGCTGGCATGAGGCCTTTGCCGAGTGCGGTCTCGATCCGGCCTTCTACGCCAACCGGGAGCGGAAGAGGGAGGAGATCTTCCCCTGGAGCGTCATCTCCTGCGGCGTGGGGGACGACTATCTGTGGCGGGAGCGGGAGCGGTCCCGGGAGAGCCTTACCACGCCCGACTGCCGCACCCGCTGCAGCGGCTGCGGGGCCAACAAAATGGTGGGAGGTGTGTGCTGTGTCTGAGCTTCGTCTGACCTTTGTGAAGGAGGGAAGGGCGGCCTGGATCTCCCATCTGGACCTCCTCAGGACCTTTCAGCGGGTGTTCATCCGCTCGGGGCTGGTGATCCGCCACTCCAAGGGCTTCCACCCCCATCCCATTATGTCCTTTGTGCTGCCGCTCTCCGTAGGACAGACCAGCGTCTGTGAATTGCTGGACTTCTCCACTGTGGAGGATCTGAGCCCGGAGGGGATGCCGGAGCGGCTGAACCCCTACCTCCCCGAGGGAGTCCGGGTCCTCTCCTGCGCCGCCCCGGTCCACCCGGTCCGTGACATGCGGTATCTGGAGGCGGAAGTGACTCTGGAGTACGACAAGGGCGTCCCCGCCGGGGCCGCTGAGGCCGTCTGCACCCTTCTCCTGGGGGACCAGGTGGTGGTGGAGCGGCGCAACAAGAAAAAGCAGATGGTGGACACGGACATCCGCCCCATGATCGCCTCGGTGACTGCCCGGACGGAGGAGAAGGCACTGGTGCTGTCGGTCCGGGTCCAGGGCCAGAATCCGGGGGTGAACCCGGCGCTCCTGGCCGCCGCCGTGGGGCGGCATCTGCCGGAGCTGAAGCCGGACTTTGTCCGGGTCCGCCGCACCGCTCTTCTCTGTGAGGACGGCTCGGCCTTCTGCTGAAATTTGCCCGATTTTTCAAAAAATGCTTGCAATTTGTGGTGTGTTGTGATATCCTATCATGGCGATAAAGGGTGGTCCTCTGCTGCGGGATTTTCCAAATGGGATGAAAATCTACTGTAAACGCGCAAGAACGCCTAATATTTAGGAGGAAAATTCCATGGATCTCATCAAAGAATTGACCAAGTCCCAGATCAAGGACATGCCCGAAATCAACGTGGGCGACACCGTCCGCGTGCATGTGAAGGTGAAGGAAGGCTCCCGTGAGCGTATCCAGGTCTTCGAGGGTACCGTCATTGCCAAGAAGCACGGCGGCATCGAGGAGACCATCACCGTGCGCCGCGTGTCCTATGGCGTGGGTGTGGAGAAGGTGTTCCCCCTGCACTCCCCCACCATCGACAAGATCGAGACTGTTCGCCACGGCTTTGTGCGCCGGGCCAAGCTGTACTACCTGCGCGACCGCGTGGGCAAGGCTGCCAAGGTGCGCGAGAAGCTGTAAGCATGAGAGGGAAGAGACATCGCATCGGAAGGATGCGGTGTCTCTTTTTCTGTTTTGTCATTTCCCGCTTTTTTGTGCCGTTTGAGAAAATTTCCTTGTCGGGTGGGGAACTTTCCCGGTCCGGCGCCGTCTAATCCAATGTGAGGTGATTGCGATGAAACGAGTGGTGTGTCTGCTGCTGGTGCTGGTGCTTGCGCTGGGGCTGGCGGCCTGTCAGGAGAAATGGGAGAAATCCCCCTACCACGAGGAGGATTTCAATACGGAGGGAACGGTGATTCTGGCCACAGAGAACCGGACCTACGACAAGAGCGTGGAGAGCTTCACCTACCGGATCTCCAATTACGGCAAGGAAGATATCGTCTACTCCACAGGATATTCCATAGAGGTCAAGCGGGACGGCGTCTGGTACAGCTTGCCCAAGCGCAAGGAGGCCGAACAGGGAACAGCGGAGATGCGGGCCGTGGCGCCGGGGGAGACGGCGGAGGGAAAGTTCAGCTTCCTACAGTACGACTATGAGGTGGTGGACGGTGAATACCGGCTGATTTTGACCATCAGTGGGAAGCTCTATACCGCTTCCTTCTCCATCGGGGCGGAATCTTATGACGAGGATCCCTACGGCTACGGGACTTTGGAGTCCCTTCCGGAGGAGATCGATCTTGAGACGCTGACCTACGACATCGCCATTAACAGCGGCGGAGAGATCATCGGCGGCAGCGAGGAACACATCATCACTTTCCTGGAGAAGGTGAATGACGATACGCCGGGGATGGTGCGGATTGTCAGCTACGGCCTGTCCGGCAATCCCGTGATCTACGATGTGGAGTATGACGGCAGCTGCTTTATCTGCCGCAAGGATACTACTCGGGAGCCCAGCGCCGAGCAGGCCATTACCCAACAGCGCTACAGTTTTCTGGTGACCGATGGGGACTATATCTACCTCAGCGATCAGGCCACCCTGGACGAAAAGGAGCTGGCGGGCCGCCGGATCGAGGCCAACCGCTTCGCGGTGCTCAGCGACAGCGGCTTCTCCATGTGGGACACCATGGTGGGACTGGTGGAGGAGATGACGGACAAACGCCTGGGTGAAGACGCCACTCTGGCCCGCTATTGGTCGGAGGACGGCAGCTATTGGGTGAATCTGACGGCGAATCCCAAGGATTTCACTGTTACCTCCAAGAAGTACGGCATGAGCCGGACGCTGACGGAGTTCTCCCAGATAGAGGAGGAGCGGGGGGCTGAGATGGAGATCATCTCCGCCACCTGGGTATCCCAGACGCAGGTGCGGCTCAACTGCCGCATTCAGGGCAACGATGAGGAGACCTGGTATGCCACCTTCGATGTGCCGGAGGAGGCGCTGATGTCATAGCCGGAAAACAAAAGGGGACTGTGCCGAACAGGCACAGTCCCCTTTCATTTGTGCAAAGTCTCAGTTCCCCGCCTTATGCCAGCAGTTCCCGGACGGCTTTGGCGATGCCGTCCCGGTTATTGGTATCCGTGACGAAGCGGGCGGCGGCCCGGGCAGCGGGAGAGCCATTTCCCATGGCTACCGGCATGCCCGCCGCGGCGAACATGCTGAGGTCGTTGCCGCTGTCGCCGATGGCGATGACCTCCTCCATGGGGATGCCCCATTCCTGCGCCAGAAGGGTCAGGGCGGCGCCCTTGCTGACGCCGGACAGAAGAACCTCTAAATTGGCGCCGTCACAGTTGATGGTCTCCGTACCGGGAATGGTCTGCAGCCGCGCCACCGCCTCCGTCAGGTCGGGGCCTGTGGTGGCGGCGAAGATCTTGCATACCTCCAGCTTGTGTTCCCGGATGTAGCCGATGGGGTCCTCCGATTCCACCATGAACTGATGCATGCAGTCATTTGGCTGCAGGGCGGTGAAGGTTTTGCGGGTGAAGGGGGTTACCAGATTGTGGGGGCCGGCGAAAACGTCTAAGCACAAAAAGGGATAACGCAGGATGATTTGGATGGCGGCTTCCACGGCCTCGGGGGGCAGGGGAAACTGGCGCGCATGCCGGCCGGTGACGGCGTCGGCGATAGCGCCGCCGCTGAGGCAGACCGCCCGGTTATCGCAGCCGGCCAGCCGGGTGAGCCAGGCGGCCTCTCTGGCGCTGCGGCCGGTGGACAGCACCACCCGGACACCCTTGGACCGGGCCCAGGCGATGGCCTCCACGGTGGAGGGGAGAATGTGTCCGTCGGAGGTGAGAAGGGTGCCGTCCACATCGAGAGCAATCAGACGATACATAAAAAAGCTCCTTATCTGCTGCGGGGCCGGATTTCCGTACCCGCCTGAATATCGCCTCTATTATACCGTTTTTATCGGGGATTGCAAGGCGGGGGTTCCCGTAGAGGGAGGAGATCCTGTACAGAAAAAACCGCCGCAGAACGCTTCTGCGGCGGCATGTGTATTTTCTTATTTTTTCACGGTGCCGTCGGCGTTGAACACCGGCAGCGGCGCCAGATAGGTCAGATCGCTGCGGCCCAGGGAGTCGCCCTCAGCCAGCACCGCCGCCCGGCCCACCACGGTGCCGCCGGCCTGAGCAACCAGCTCCTCCATGGCCTTCAGACTGTCGCCGGTGGAGATCACGTCGTCCACCAGCAAGATCCGCTTGCCCCGGATCAACTCACAGTCCTCGGCGCCCAGGTACAGTTCCTGCTGGCGCTGGGTGGTGATGGAGTGGACGCAGACGTGGATGGGATCGGTCATGTACACCTTGGTACCCTTGCGGGCCACGAAATAGCGCTTGGCGCCGCTCTGCCGGGCCATCTCGTGGATGAGGGGGATGCTCTTTGCCTCGGCGGTGAGCATATAGTCATAGCTGTCGGCGGGAATCCGCTTGAGAAGATGCTCGGCGCAGGCCACGGTCAGCTCCGCGTCGCCGAACAGAATGAAGGCGCCGATATAAAAGTTGTCGGCTACCTTACAGAGCGGCAGTTCCCGGTCCAGACCGGCTACGTGCATGGAATACGTCATGGAGATTCCTCCTTAAAAAGCATGAGGTCCCCTCGCAGGAAGGGCCATTCCTTTAAAAATTATAGCGTTTTTCGCCCAAAAGTCAAGAGGCGGACAGTAGGCCGCCAATGACGGGCAATAGACAGGTTGCACAAAAAACACAAGGAGAATTCGGATGCAGAGAGACGTTGTATACGAAAAATACATATTGAGATTCCGCTGGCCCGATGTTACAATGAAACTGACCGAGAGGTTACGATTCCAAATGGAAAAGATGAAATGAACAGATTGCGAGAAACAGGAGGAAACGACAAGATGAATGCATACGTGGAAAGAGTCATCGAATATGTGAAGAAGCAGCACGGTGACGAGCCGGAGTTCGTGCAGACCGTAGAGGAAGTGTT
>CALXDD010000013.1 GCA_944386985.1 uncultured Oscillospiraceae bacterium | reverse complement strand
ATCTCCACCACATGCTGGTTTTTCCGGGCTTCCTTCTCCCGCTTTCCCTGCTCAAAGCGATACTTGCCGTAGTCCATGAGCTTGCAGACGGGGGGCGTAGCCTGGGGAGAGATCTTCACCAGATCAAGACCCTTCTCGTCAGCAATAGACAGCGCCTCCGCAGAGGACATGATCCCCAGCTGCTCGCCATCGGTGCCGATGAGTCTCACTTCCTTGTCGCGGATCTCCTCATTGAGCTGATGCATAACACTGCTAATAACCGAAGCACCTCCTAATCAAACAATTGCACACGGTTTTGGGGAATAAAAACAAAACGACGGATGCCAAATGCACCCGTCCAACAGCAAGACACGCCCACCTTGGGGCGTCAAAAAGCCATCTTAACCTCTTCGCTTGGCTGGAGGTGAGGCGGATGCACCGGCCTACTTTGTTTTGCAGAAGGATTATATCAGGGGATTTTCCATTTGTCAAGAGTGATTTTTAAATCTTCCTGCCAAATTTTCTGCCGTCCCCGCTTCAGAAGGAGCGGGGACGGCTTTGAATCAGTCGAAACTCATATTGGCAAAAATCCGCTCCATGCGCTCGTCGTCAAAACGCCGGTCCAGAAGCTCCTCGATGCTGTTTTCCGGGGGCTGTCCCTCCACCCGCTGGGCCCAGCGCCCTACCGCCGCCAGGGTCACCACGGAATTGACCGCAAGGAACACCACCACCGCCCAGGCGGCGATCTTCCCTGCCCGGTTGGGCACCCGCAAAATCAGCTTGGCCATCCGGGGATAGAGATCCTTGATCCACAAAACCCCCAGCACGCCCCAGAAAATGGAGTACTCCAAACAGATGCGGCCATTGAGGTTGAAGGGCATCCCGGAGTAGTCCCAGGAACGAGAGCCAAAGGCCGCCTCCTGTGCCCAGGAGCAGATATACTCCACCACGCTGCCCACCAGCATGCCTCCCAGGAAGGAGAGGGCGCCGCTGCGGTTGCGATAGCGGTAGAGGGCCAAAGTAAGTACCACGGCACCCACGCCGTAGAGCAGATTGAAGGGGCCGTACACCAGTCCCGCACGGCTCTCGATATAGCCGCGCTGGAAGAGACACCACAGCATCTCCAGCACCACGCCGGCAAAGCTGCCAATGAAGCAGACCAGCGCCAATTTATAAAAGTTGATGCCCTGGGCGAAATGGCGGCTCTGCTGCTCCTCCAGGTCAATGGCGGCGTTGGCCGGCGCCGCTGCCCAGCGGTTCTTGCCAGTCTCCCGCATCCGCACCTCCAGCTCATCCGCCATGGCCGCCGCGGCGGCGGAGCTTTTGCGCAGACTGAGCGCCGCCCGCTTCAGGGAGGCCGCCTGCCGGCTCATCTCCTGGTGGAAGCTCTGGGAGATTTTCCGGCTTCCCTCCGCCTCCCGGGCCAGGCGGAGGTAGCACCCCTCCAACTTTTTCTTCGTCTCCTCCTGGGCCGCCGCAACCTCCCGGCTCAGCTGCTCCATGGGGTTATCCATCTCAGAGGGGATATGTACCTCCGGCTGTTTCTTGATTTTCATAGGGGGTCCTTCCTTTTTGTCTCTCGTTTCTGTAAGGAGTTTTCAGCATACCACACCTCATAAGAAAAATCTACCCCAAAGGCGGCAGCGGAAACAGAGAGCGGCAGAGAACTCTTGTCAATCTTCCCAAAATTCATTTCTTTCCTCTCCACTCCCTTTACATCTGTCGGAAAAACTGGTATACTGCTACCGGTCTTATTGTAATAAGTAGTGATGCCGCAGTGCGGGGGAAGTCCGGTGGGAAACCGGCGCAGTCTTACCTCTACTGTATCCGCTCTTCTTGAGCGCAAGCCAGAATACCTGGCTGCGGCAGAATGGACCAGTGCTCTTAGGTGGAGAGACTGGGCGGCCCCGCACGGCGGGCAGGCGCGCTCTTTCCCATCGGGAGAGAGCGTTTTTTCTTTGTCAGGAGGGGCCGCCTATGGCCAAACTGGAACATTATATCGCGGTAGGGCAAAAAAAGCTCCGCTGCGGCTACACCACCGGCACCTGCGCGGCAGCGGCGGCCCGGGGGGCGGCGGAGGCCCTGCTCACCGGCGTTTTTCCCGCCGCCGTCACCCTGGAGACCCCTGCCGGGATCGCCGTGACGGCGGAGCTGCTGGAACAGGAGCTGGGAAAGAGCTGGGCCAGCTGTGCTGTGGAGAAGGACGGCGGCGATGACCCGGACGTAACCAACGGCACACTCGTTTTTGCGAAAGTCTCGTTAGCGGACACCCCCGGTGTGGCAATCGACGGCGGCCCCGGCGTCGGCCGTGTGACGAAGCCGGGCCTTGACCAGCCGGTTGGGGCGGCGGCCATCAACTCCACCCCCCGGCGGATGATTGCCGAGGAGCTTCAGGCGGTAGCGGCGGTCCACGGCTACGCCGGCGGCTTTGCCGTGGAGATCTCCATTCCCGCGGGAGAGGCCCTTGCCAAAAAGACCTTCAATCCCCGCCTCGGGATCGTGGGAGGCATCTCGGTGCTGGGCACCGGGGGGATCGTCCGTCCCATGAGCGAGGCGGCCCTCATCGCAACCACCGCCGCGGAGCTGTCCACCCTCTACGCCGCCGGGAAGCGCCATGTACTGGTGACCCCCGGCAACTACGGGGAGGACTTCTCCCGGGACGTGCTGGGTCTCGATCTCACCAGCTGGGCCCTCTGCAGCAACTATGTGGGGGACGCCATCGACCGTGCCGTCTCCCTGGGCTTTGAAAGTTTTCTTCTGGTAGGCCATCTGGGGAAGCTCATCAAGGTGGCAGGCGGAGCCATGAACACCCACTCCCACACCGCCGACGGCCGGCGGGAGACGCTGACGGCCCACGCCGCCCTCTGCGGGGCGGACCAGCCACTGCTGCAAAAGCTGTTTGGCTGCCTCACTACCGACGAGGCCATTCCCCTTTTAGACGAAGCGGGCCTCCGGGCGGCGGTAATGGAATCCATCGCCAGGGCCCTCTCTGAGAACCTTCGCCACCGCGCCGGGGAACGCATGGCCATTGAAGCCCTCTTTTTCTCCAACCGATACGGAATTTTGGGACAAACGGCGGGAGCATCCCAGCTTCTCGCCATCCATCAACATTGGGAGGAACAACCATGATTCATTTTGTTGGCGCCGGCAGCGGCGGCGCGGATCTGATCACCGTCCGGGGCGCCCGGCTTTTGGGGGAGGCGGACTGCATCATTTATGCCGGCAGTCTGGTGAACCCCGACGTTTTGCAGTATAAGAGCGAGCACTGCGCCGTCTACGACAGCGCGGGCATGACCATGGAGGACGTGATCGCCGTTATGGCGGAAAACGAGAAGGCGGGCAAAACCACCGTCCGGCTCCACACCGGCGACCCCAGCCTCTACGGAGCCATCCGGGAGCAGATGGATGAGCTGGACAAGCTGGGCCTTCCCTACGACGTGACCCCCGGCGTGTCCTCCTTCTGCGGCGCGGCGGCGGCCCTTCAGGCGGAGTACACGCTGCCGGAGGTGAGCCAGAGCGTCATCATCACCCGTATGGCCGGGCGGACCCCGGTGCCTGAGGGAGAGGCGCTGCGGAAAATGGCCAGCCACGGCTGCACCATGGTGCTCTTCCTCTCCACTGGCCTTTTGGAAGATGTGGAGAAGGAACTGCTGGCCGGCGGCACCTACACCAAGGATACCCCCGCCGCCATCGTATACAAGGCCACCTGGCCCGACGAGAAGGTGTTCCGGTGCACCGTGGGCACCCTGGCCAAAACCGCCAGGGAGAACCACATCACCAAGACCGCCCTCATCACAATCGGCGGCTTTTTGGGGACGGAGTATGAGCGCTCCAAGCTCTACGACCCCACCTTCACCCACGGCTACCGGGAGGCCAGCCGATGAGCTGCGCCGCCATCGCCTTTACCCGCCGGGGGGCGGAGCTGGGACGGCGGCTGGCGGCGGCCCTGGGGGGGACCCTCCATGTGCCGCCCCGGCTTTCGGAGGAGTTGGATCTCCCCGGTTATGAGAGCTTAGAGGCGTGGACGGCGGCCCACTGGGATGCCGGGAAGGATCTCCTCTTTATCGGAGCCTGCGGCATTGCCGTCCGGGCCGTCGCCCCCCATGTGAAGGACAAGTTCTCCGATCCTGCCGTGGTTGCGGTGGACGAGGCGGGCCGGTTTGCGGTTCCCCTCCTCTCCGGCCATGTGGGCGGCGCCAACGACCTTTGCCGGCAGGTGGCGCGGCTTACCGGCGGAGAGGCGGCCATTTCCACCGCCACCGACGTCAATGGTCTCTGGGCAGTGGACGTATGGGCTCGGGACATGGGCCTTGTGATCACCGACCGCTCTCTGGCGAAAAACATATCCGCCGCCCTTTTGGAGGGAAAGCCAGTTGGCTTTGCCTCGGACTTTCCCGTCTCCGGTCCCCTTCCCTCCGGCCTTAGGTCGGAAAAGGTCCTTCCGGCGGTCCATGTGACCTGCCGGGTATCGGAGGAGCCGGAGACCCTGCGCCTGATCCCCAATCGTCTTACTCTGGGCGTGGGATGCCGGAAGGGAACAGCGGCGGAGGCCATCGCCTCTGCCGTGGACGCCGCTTTGCAGAAGGCGGGGCTGGATCCCCGGGCGGTGGCGGCTGTTGCCACCATCGACCTCAAAGCTGAGGAGCCGGGGCTGTTGGCCTTCTGCCGTGCCCGGGACCTCCCCCTTCAAGTCTACACGGCGGAGGAGCTGGCGGCGGTACCGGGGAACTTCACCCCTTCCACCTTTGTCCGCTCCGTCACCGGAGTGGACAACGTGTGCGAGCGCGCCGCTCTGAAAAACGGTGGAACCCTTCTGTTACCCAAGCAAGCCGGAAACGGCGTCACTGTGGCCATTGCCCTCCAGACGCCGGATCTGAAATTTGATAGAATGTGAGAATGACCATGAAACTGACTGTTGTGGGCCTTGGGCCCGGGGCTGGCCGTGACCTCACCGGCCGGGCATATGACGCCATTGAGGCCGCGGATCTTGTGGTGGGCTATACCGCCTACATCGCCTTGATCCGCGACCAGTTCCCCGAGAAGGAGATGACCTCTACGGGGATGAAAAAAGAGGTGGACCGCTGCCGTATGGCGGTGGAGGCCGCCGCAAACGGCAAGAACGTGGCCGTGGTGTGCTCCGGCGATTCCGGGGTCTACGGCATGGCGGGCCTCATCTATGAGGTGGCCCGGGAGTATCCCCCCATCGACATTGAGGTGGTGCCAGGCATTACCGCCGCCTGCGGCGGCGCCGCGGTGCTGGGGGCTCCTTTGACCCACGACTTTGCCGTCATCTCCCTCAGCGACCTTCTGACCCCCTGGGAGAAGATCGAAAAGCGGCTGGAGGCCGCGGCGGCGGCGGACTTCGTCATCTGCCTTTATAACCCCCGCAGCCACAGCCGGGCCGACTACCTCCAGCGTGCCTGCGACATCCTGCTGCGGCAAAAGTCCCCGGACACCGTCTGCGGCTTTGTGCAGAACATCGGCCGGGAGGGGGAGCGTGCGGTGACGCTGACCCTGAAGGAGCTCCGGGACAGCACCGAGGTGGACATGTTCACCACTGTCTTCATCGGCAACGAGGAGACCACCCTCATTGACGGCAAAATGGTGACCCCCCGCGGCTATCTCCAGCGGGGGAACAAGTGACATGAAGATCTTACTGTTCGGCGGCACCGGCGAGGGCCATGCGCTGGCGGAGTGGCTGCAGCGGGAGGAGATTCCCTTCACCGTCTCTGTGGCCACGGAGTACGGCGAAACGCTGCTTCCGGAGGGCATGGACGTCCATGTAGGACGGCTTACGGAGGAGGACATGGCTGCCCTTCTCCGGAAAGGAGGCTACACCCTGGTCATCGACGCCACTCACCCCTACGCTGTGGCGGTAACGGAGAACATCCGGGCCGCGGCCGGGGCGGAGAAGGTCCCCTACCTGCGGCTCCTCCGGTCCTCCGACGGAGAGGACCTCTGCCACAAAGCGGGGGACATGGCCGCCGCCGCCCGGATGCTCCAGCGGCTGGAGGGCAACGTTCTCCTCACCACCGGCAGCAAGGAGCTCCACCACTTCGCCGTCCCCGGCCTCCGGGAGCGGTGCTATCCCCGGGTGCTGCCCATGATAGACTCCCTGGAGCGGTGTCACGCCCTGGGCTTCCCACCCAAAAACATCATCTGCATGCAGGGCCCCTTCACCAAGGAGATGAACGTGGCCACCCTGCGGCAGTACCACATTAATATTCTGGTCACCAAGGACACCGGCGGCTACGGCGGATTCCGGGAGAAGGCGGAGGCCGCCCGGGAGGCGGGCTGTCAGCTGCTGGTAGTGGAACGCCCCCGTCAGGAGGAGGGCCTCTCTATAGAGGACATTCAAAGAGAAGTAACAAGGAGGCTGGGGAAATGAAAGTATACCTTGTGGGCGTGGGCCTTGGGAATCCCGCCACCATGACCCTGGCGGCCCGGGAGGCCATTGCCGCCTCCCCCCTGCTCATCGGTGCGCCCCGGCTGCTGGACGGGTATGTGGACAAGACTCTGCTGCCCCTCATTGCCGCCCAGGACATCGCCGCCACCATTGACAGCGCCCGGGAGGGCCCTGCGGCAGTGCTCCTCAGCGGAGACGTGGGCTTCTACTCCGGGGCCAAGAGCCTCTATCCTCTGCTCACCGGCCACCAGGTGGTGACCATCCCCGGCATCAGCAGCCTGGTGTACTTCTGCGCCCGGCTTCGCACCCCCTGGCAGGACGCCTTTCTGGTGTCCGCCCACGGCCGCAGCCACAACGCTCCCGGAGCGGTGCAGAGCCACGAGAAGACCTTTGTGCTCACCGGCGGCACCTACCGGGCGGGGGACCTCTGCCGGCAGCTTACGGAGTGGGGTCTCGGCCATGTAACGGTCCATGTGGGTGAGCGGCTGAGCTACGCCGACGAGGCCGTCACCACCGGCACCGCCGGTGAACTGGCTGGCCGGGAATTTGACAGTCTTGCGGTGGTGTTGGTGGAAAATCCCACCCCCATCCACCGCAGTCTCAGCGCCCCCGGCCTCCCCGACGAGGCTTTCCTCCGGGACAAGGTGCCCATGACCAAGGAGGAGGTCCGCTGTCTCTCCATCGCAAAGCTCCGTCTGAAGCCCCACCACACCCTCTGGGACGTGGGGGCTGGCACCGGCTCAGTGTCGGCGGAGGGCGCCCTGGCACTCCCAGAGGGCCGGGTCTTTGCCATTGAGCAAAAGCCGGAGGCAGTGGCGCTTTTGGAAAAGAACAAGGCCGCTCTCGGCCTTACCAATCTCCACATCATCCCCGGCGCGGCCCCGGAGGCTCTCCGGGATCTGCCCGCTCCCGACCGGTTGTTTTTAGGCGGCAGCAGCGGCAATATGGAGGCCATCCTCCGCTGCGCTCTGGAGAAAAATCCTGCGGTGCGGATCGTGGTGAACGCGGTGACCCTGGAGACTACGGCGGAGATTCTGCGGTGCTTTGCCGCTTTGGATCTTACCGACACGGACATGGTCCAGGTGGCGGCCACCCGCACCCGGAAGGCTGGGCGGTACCATTTAATGGACGCCCAGAACCCGGTGTGGATCGTCTCCGGGGAGGCGCGCCATGGGTAAGCAGCTGCCCCGTCTCCTCCTCTGCGCCGCCGCCAGCGGCAGCGGAAAGACCACCATGACCTGCGCCCTGCTCCAGGCCCTGAAGGACCTCGGGCTCCGTCCCACAGCCTTCAAGTGCGGCCCGGATTACATCGACCCCATGTTCCATAGTGAGATCATCGGCGTACCCAGCCGGAACTTGGACCTCTTCTTTTTGGGGGAGGACAAGACCCGCGCCCTTTTGTGGGAGAATGGACGCCATGGAGATCTCTCCCTCATTGAGGGAGTCATGGGGTATTACGACGGCATCGCCATGAGCAGCGAGGCCAGCGCTTACCACCTCAGCCGCGCCACCGGGACGCCGGCGGTGCTGGTGCTGGATGGCCGGGGCCGTGCTCTCACCGCCGCAGCGGCGGTGAAGGGCATCAGGGAGTTCCGCCCTGACAGCAATGTACAGGGGGTGCTCCTCAACCGGGTATCCCCCATGCTCTACCCCCGCTTGAAGGAGGCCATTGAGGCGGAGACCGGCATCACCGTCTATGGCTTTCTTCCCCCCTGCCCCCAGAGCGCGCTGGAGAGCCGTCATCTGGGGCTGGTGACGGCGGCGGAGGTGGAGAACCTCCACCGGAAGCTCACGGAGCTCTCTGCCCTGGCGGCCAAATATGTGGATCTCCCCGGCCTTCTGGCCCTGGCCCGGTCCGCCCCCGCTCTGGATGTACCGCCCCTGCCGCTGTCCCCCGCCGTCTCAGGACGACCGAGGATCGCCGTGGCGAAGGACAAGGCCTTCTGCTTCTACTACGCCGACAGCCTCTCCCTTTTGGAGAAGCTGGGGGCGGAGCTGGTGCCCTTCTCTCCCTTGAAGGACCGGGAGCTGCCGGAGCACGTCTCCGGGCTGTACCTCGGCGGCGGATACCCGGAGCTGTACGCACCGGAGCTGTCGGAAAACCACTCCATGCGGGAGGCCATCCGCCGGGCAGTCACAAGGGGACTTCCCACCATTGCCGAGTGCGGCGGCTTTCTCTATCTCCACCGGGAGCTGGCCGGAGAGGATGAGGTCTCCTACCCTATGGCAGGGATCTTTGACGCATCCGCTGCCAACACGCACCGTCTCAGCCGCTTCGGCTACGTCACCCTGACTGCTCAGTCTGAGGGGCTCCTGGGTCCGGAGGGCTTCTCCTTTCCTGCCCACGAGTTCCACTATTGGGACAGCGACGCCCCCGGCGCCGCCTTCCACGCCCAGAAGCCCCAGTCCGGCCGGGGCTGGAACTGCGCCTACCACACTAAAACCATGTACGCCGGGTTCCCCCACTTCCACTTCTGGGCCGCCCCTGAGGCAGCCCGCAGATTTGTGGAGGCCTGTCAAGTCTTTCAACAACATTGACGTAAAAATCGTGAAGGAGTGTGTGTATCCATGACAATCGCTGAAGTCCTGTCCATGATCCATCCCGCCGACGAGGCCGCCAAGGCCGCTGCCGCTGTCCACTGGGACAATGTGGCCCACCCCCTCCACAGCCTGGGGCTTTTGGAGGACGCCGTGGTAACCATGGCCGGGGCCCAGGGCACCGCCGACGTCAGCATCGCCAAGCGGGCTGTGGTGGCCATGTGCGCCGACAACGGCGTGGTGGCCGAGGGCGTCACCCAGTCTGGACAGGATGTCACCGCCGTAGTGGCGGAGAATATGTCTCGGGGCACCTCCAGCGTCTGCTGCATGGCCAAAACGGCAGATGTACGGGTGGTGCCGGTGGACATCGGCATGGCCACCGTCGTCTCCGGCCACAACATTCTCCAGAAGAACGTCCGCCGTGGCACCGGCGACCTGGCAATAGAGCCCGCTATGACCCGTGAGGAGTGCGAAGCCGCCATTCTCCACGGGGTGGATGTGGTCCGCCTTCTCCATCGGGAGGGCTACGACCTCATCGCCACCGGCGAGATGGGGATCGGGAACACCACCACCTCCGCCGCCCTGGTGTCCGTGCTGCTGGGCCGCGACCCCGAGGAGGTCACCGGCCGGGGCGCCGGTCTCTCCACCGAAGGCCTCCGCCGGAAGGTGGACGCCATCCGCCGGGGCATCGCCTGCAACAAGCCCGATCCCAAGGACCCCATCGACGTGATCGCCAAGGTGGGCGGCTTGGACATCGCCGGTCTGGTGGGGGTGTTTTTGGGCGGCGCGCTCTACCATGTGCCCATTGTGATTGACGGTCTCATCTCCTCGGTGGCGGCTTTGTCGGCCCTGCGGCTGTGCCCGGACGTGAAGGGCTATATGCTGGCAAGCCATGCCTCCAATGAGCCCGCCGGCCGTCTGGTGCTGGAGGCCTTGGGGCTGGAGGCCCCCATCCACGCCAAGATGGCCCTGGGAGAGGGCACCGGCGCCGTAGCGCTGATTCCTCTTCTCGATATGGCATTGTCCCTCTACCACAGCATGTGCTCCTTTGAGGAGTATCAGATCGACGCCTACGTGCCCCTCAGCTGATATGCTCCTTTTCATTACCGGCGGCTCCGGCAGCGGCAAGTCCGCCTATGCCGAGGACCGCGTCACCGCCTCCGGCATTGCCTGCCGGGCCTATATCGCTACCATGGAGCCCTTCGGGGCAGAGGGGCAGGCCCGGATCGCCCGGCACCGGAAGATGCGGGCGGGAAAGGGCTTTGAAACGCTGGAATGTCCCCGGGATCTGGCGAACCTCCCCGTCCCCGTCGGGTGCGCCGCCCTGCTGGAGGATCTCACCAACCTTTTTGCCAATGAGTGGTTCGGCTCCTCCCAAAAAGGGGCGGCGGAGCGGGTGCTCCGGGGCCTTGCCCATCTGCGAGACACCGCTGCTCTCACTGTGGTGGTGGGCAACGACCTCTTTGCCGACGGCATGGATTACGATGCTGAGACTCTTTGCTACCTCCATGCTCTGGCGGACCTCCATCGGGAGGTGGCCGCCATGGCTGACGGTGTCTATGAGGTGGTATGCGGCATCCCCATTTGTCTGAGAAAGGAGGCGGGGCTGTGAAGTCTCTTCTCATTGCCTTCGCCATGTACTCCAAAATTCCTGTGCCACAGGTGGAGTGGGACAAAAAGTCCCTCAGCTGGGCTCTGTGCTGGTTTCCTGTGGTGGGCGTGGTCATCGGCGCGGCGCTGGCCCTGTGGCTGCGGATCGCGGACATGCTGAACCTCACTGCCCTTCGGGCCGCCGGGGCCGTGGCCATCCCCATGCTTCTCTCCGGGGCCATCCACTTAGACGGCTTTTGCGACACCTGCGACGCCCTCTCCAGTCACCAAAGCCGGGAGCGGAAGCTGGAAATCCTGAAGGACAGCCACACCGGCGCTTTCGCCATCATCTGCTGCTGCCTGTACCTTCTCCTCTTCTACGCCGTCTGGCGGGAGGTGAAGGCGGAGGGCATCGACCTCATTTTCCTCTGTCTGGCCCCGGCTCTGTCCCGGTGCTTCTCCGGCCTGGCCGCCGTGTCCTGGCCCAACGCCCGGGGCAGCGGTCTTCTGGCCACTTTTACCCAGCCCATGGATGCCAAAAAGGCCCGGGTCGTCCTGATTCTCGCCATTCTGGTCCTGATCGGGGCGATGATCGCCCTGGCGGCGGACGCGGGGATCTACTACCCCCTGGCCCTTCCCGGGGCGGCCCTTCTCACCTTTCTCTACTACCGCCTTATGGCCATGAAGCAGTTCGGCGGCATCACTGGGGACACAGCGGGATTTTTCGTCCAGGTCTGTGAGTGCGCCATGGTGCTGGCCATGGTGCTGGGCCAGCGGATTTGGGAGGTGGCGGCATGACGCTGATCATCGGCGGCGTCGGCCAGGGGAAGCTGCGCTATGCTCTGGAGCTCTCGGGGCTGGACGCCTCCCAGGTATGCGATTCCCCGGAGGAAAACAAGCCCATTCTCAACCACCTGGAAACCTGGCTGAAAAGGTCGGAGCACCCCCTGCCTATTCTGGAGGATTTTCTCACAAAGCGCCCCGACGCGGTGATTCTCTGCGACGAGGTGGGCTGCGGAGTGGTACCCATGGACCGGGAAGACCGGGCATGGCGGGAGCGGGTAGGCCGCACCTGCTGTACCCTCGCGGAGCGGGCGGACCGGGTGGTGCGGGTATATTGCGGAATTCCCATGGTATTAAAAGGAGAGTAGACCCTTGGAACTGATTTTGATCCGTCACGGCACCACCCAGGGCAACCTGGAGCGGCGCTTCATCGGTGTGACCGATATTCCCATCCTCCCGGAGGGGGAGGAACTGGCCCGGGAGGTATCCAAAACTCTCCCGGCGGTGGATCACGTCTACCACAGCCCCCTGATCCGCTGTGTGCAGACCGCCCGCCTTCTCTGGCCCGGCATGGACATGACCGCAGTGGATGATCTCCATGAGACTGATTTCGGCCTCTTTGAGGGGAAGAATCACGAGGAGCTGAAGGACAATCCCCTCTATCAGCTGTGGCTGGACACGGCGGATATGACCCGCCTGCCGGTAGGCGAATCCACGGCGGACGTGGTAGACCGGATGCTCCGGGGGATCCGTACCGTCATTGACGACGCCGAGGCCCGGGGCTTTCAACAGGTGGGGGTAGTAAGCCATGGCGGATGTCTCATGGCCCTCATGTGCGCCTGCGGCTACCCACGCCGTCCCAATTACTACGACTGGATGTGCGGGAACTGCGGCGGCTGGCGGGTGGCGGTTCAGAAGGAGCCTCTGCGCCTTACCGTGCTGGAAGAACTGGAGGGGCGGAAATGATCCCACACCTCTCCGCTCTGGCCCTGGGATTCTGCCTGGACTTGCTTTTGGGTGATCCCCACTGGGCCCCCCACCCGGTGCGGCTGATCGGCTGGCTGATCGCCGCTTTGGAGAAGGCTCTCCGGCAGATTTTTCCCGACACGAAAAACGGCCTTCTCACCGCCGGGGTCTTTCTGGTGATCCTGGTTTTGGGCCTCTCTGCCGGGTGTACGGTCTTACTCTTGTGGCTGTGCACCCTGGTCAGCCCCTGGCTGGCCTTCGCTGTGGAGGTGATTTTGAGCTACCAGCTGCTGGCGGCCCGGGCTCTCCGGGACGAGAGCATGAAGGTCTGCCGCTGTTTGGAGGCTGGGGATCTCCCCGGCGGGCGGCATGCGGTAAGCATGATCGTGGGCCGGGACACGGACCGTCTGGATGAGACAGGCGTGGCCAAGGCGGCAGTGGAGACGGTGGCTGAAAACGCCAGCGACGGCGTCATCGCGCCTCTGATCTTCCTTGCCATCGGCGGCGCACCCCTGGGGATGCTCTATAAGGCGGCCAACACCATGGACTCCATGGTGGGCTATAAAAACGACCGGTACCTCTACTTTGGCCGCTGTGCCGCCCGGCTGGACGATGTATTGAATTTTATCCCCGCAAGGCTGGCCGGGGCGCTGATGTGTCTCGCCGCTCCCTTTGCGGGGCTGGACGAGAAGGATGCCTGGCGGATTTTCCTCCGGGACCGGAAGAACCACAAGTCCCCCAACTCCGCCCACACCGAGGCTGCTGCGGCGGGGGCCCTCCATGTGCAGCTGGCGGGGTCCAACTACTACTTCGGCAAGCTGGTGGAGAAGCCCACCATCGGGGATGACCTCCAGCCTGTGGAGCCTGCGGACATCCGCCGGGTAAACCGGCTGATGCTGGCGGCCTCCGCCCTGGGAGCGATCCTCTTTTGTGCTGTGCCTCTGGCGGCGCTGGTACTGCTCTGAGGCGCATCCCCCGTTTTCTTCTTCTGAGGGAGTGCTGTCTGTTCTGTCCTGCAGACGCTGTACCGTCCGGTATTCTTCCTTCGGCGGCCTACTTTTGCCGCTGAACAAAAATACGCATCTTTGCGCCAAGAGCCTCGCTGCGGCTCGGTGAAAATCAGCTTGAACCCTACGGTTTTCAGAATTCCCTTGTCCTGACGTGGAACGATAATCCCCCGCGTTCAGGAAACCAAAAGAGTAAGGAGCAACAAACGCCATGCCTACCTATACCCACGGCGGCGATGTGTGGGCCTACGCCCACCCCATTCTGGATTTTTCCGCTAATCTTCATCCTCTGGGGATGCCCCCGTCGGTGGCGGAGGCGGCCCGGGCCTCTGTGCCTATGGCCATCCACTACCCGGACCCCCTGTGCAGGGGCCTTCGCCGGGCCATCGCCGCCCGGGACGGCGCGGCGGAGGACCAGATTCTCTGCGGCGCAGGAGCCGCCGATCTGATCGTCCGTCTGTGCCTGGCCCTCCGGCCCAAGAAGGCTTTGGTCACTGCCCCTACCTTTTCTGAATATGAGCAGTCCCTCTCCCTGACCGGCTGCGCTGTGGCCCACCACATTCTCCGGGCAGAGGAGAACTTTGACCTCACCGAGGCCATCCTGCCGGAAATCACAGCGGACACCGATCTGGTATTTCTCTGCACCCCCAACAACCCCACCGGGCGGCTGATCGCCCCCGCCCTTCTGGAGACCATCCTCCGCCGCTGCGAGGAAACGGACACCCTCCTGGTGGTGGACGAGTGCTTTCTGGAGCTGACAGAGGGGACCGGCATGACGCCCCTGCTCTCCGCCCACCCCTCCCTCATTCTCCTGCGGGCCTTCACCAAAACCTACGCCATTCCCGGCCTGCGGCTGGGCTACCTCCTTACCGCCAACACTGCTTTGTTGGAGGCTGTGGCCGCCGCCGGGCAGCCCTGGAGCGTGTCCACTGTGGCCCAGGCTGCCGGAGTGGCCGCCTGCAGCTGCAGAGACTGGCCCCGGAAGGGCCGGGAGGTTCTGGCTGTGGAGCGCCCCGCCCTGCTGAAGGGCCTTCGCGCTTTGGGACTCACTGTGTGGGAGGGCAGCGTCAACTACCTTCTTTTCCGCGCCGCCGGAGATACGACGCTGAAGGAGCGGCTGGAGGGGCGGAATATTCTCATCCGCTCCTGCGCCAACTATCCGGGCCTTGGGCCCGACTACTACCGGACCGCGGTCCGGACCGCACCGGACAACGCCATTTTGCTCCGGGCTTTGAAGGAGGTTTTGTGATATGGCAAAATCCATTATGATCCAGGGTACCGCCTCCAACGCGGGGAAGAGCCTTCTCTGTGCGGGCCTCTGCCGCATCTTTGCCCAGGACGGGTACAAGGTGGCCCCCTTCAAGTCCCAGAACATGGCTCTCAACTCTGCCATCACCAAGGAGGGGCTGGAGATGGGCCGGGCCCAGGTGGTCCAGGCCCAGGCCGCCGGGGTGGAGCCTACCGCAGATATGAACCCCATCCTTTTAAAGCCCACCAGCAACGTGGGCTCCCAGGTCATCGTCCGGGGCGTTCCCAGGGGTACCATGGGCGCGGTGGACTATTACAAGTACAAAAGTCAGCTGATCCCCGACATCATGGAATCCTACCGCCGTCTGGACGAAGAATACGACATTATCGTCATTGAGGGCGCCGGTTCCCCGGCGGAGATCAACCTGAAGGAAGACGATTTCGTAAACATGGGCATGGCCAAGCTGGCGGACGCCCCAGTGCTCCTCTGCGGCGATATCGACCGGGGCGGTGTGTTTGCCTCTCTCTACGGCACAGTGAAACTGCTGGAGGAGGACGAGCAGGCACGCATTAAGGGCCTTCTCATCAACAAATTCCGGGGGGATGTGGAGATCCTCCGCCCGGGCCTCACCATGCTGGAGGAACTGACCGATAAGCCGGTGCTGGGGGTGGTCCCCATGCTGGATGTGGATGTGGATGACGAGGACTCCCTCTCCACCCGTCTGGAGGGGAAGAAAAAGGTGGGCCTCATTGACATCGCCGTGGTCCGTCTCCCCCGGCTCAGTAATTTCACGGATTTCAACCCCCTGGAGCGGATGGAGCAGGTGAATCTCCGGTATGTCCGGGACCCCCGGGAACCGGGAAATCCCGACCTTATTATCCTGCCCGGCACCAAAAACACTATGGACGACCTCCGCTGGCTCCGTGAGAGCGGCATGGAGACCAAAATCCTCCGCCACGCAGAAAAAGGCGGCGCGGTGGTTGGCATCTGCGGCGGCTACCAGATGTTGGGGGCCTCTGTTTCCGACCCCGACGGCGTGGAGGGCGGCGGCACCCTTCGGGGACTGGGCCTTCTGCCGGGGAACACGGTGTTTTTCGGGGAAAAGACCCGGACCCAGGTGGAGGGAACCTTCCTCCGGGGCGAAGGGATCTTCGCCCCCATGGCGGGAGTGGCCTTCACCGGCTATGAGATCCATATGGGAGAGACGGAGGTCTCCGGCACTCCCCTTCTGACCCTCCGGGACCAGCGGGGACAGGAAAAGACCGGCGGCCACGCCGCTGGAAATGTGTGGGGCAGCTACATCCACGGGATTTTTGACTGCGGCGAGTGCGCCGCCGCCCTGGTAAACTGCCTCATGGCCGCCCGGGGCCTCAGCCCCGACGCCGCCACCGTGGACTGGGCGGAGTATCAACAGCAGCAGTACGACAAGCTGGCGGACGGCCTCCGCTCCGCCTTGGATATGGAGCGGATCTACCGCATTTTGAACCGGGAGGAATGACCATGAAAGAGATTCATCTGCAGCGTGTGGCCCCCGCCGACATTGAGGCGCGGAGCATGGAGATCATCGAAAGTGAAATGGGCCCCCACACGTTTACGGCGGAGCAGCTTCCCATTGTGAAGCGGTGTATTCACACCAGCGCGGATTTTGACTATGTGAAGAATCTGCGCTTCACCGCCCATGCGGTGGAGGCGGGCCTTGCGGCCATTCGCCAGGGGTGCACCATCGTCACCGACACCCGGATGGCCTGGTCCGGCATCAACAAGAAGGTATTGGAGAAGTTCGGCGGACAGGCGGTGTGCTACATGGCGGATGCGGATGTAGCGGCGGAGGCCAAGCAGCGGGGCGAGACCCGGGCCACGGTGTCCATGGAGCGGGCAGCGGCCCTCACTGGCCCGGTAATCCTGGCCATCGGCAACGCCCCCACCGCCCTGGTGCGCTCCTGCCAGCTGATGGAGGAGGGGAAGTTCTCCCCCGCCCTCATCATCGGTGCGCCGGTGGGCTTCGTCAATGTGGTGGAGAGCAAGGAGCTGCTCTGCTCCATGGATGGGGAGCATATTGTAGCCATGGGCCGCAAGGGCGGCAGCAACATTGCCGCCACCATCTGCAATGCGCTTTTGTATATGGCGTCCAATAACGAGAGAGAGTAAGTATTTTACTGGTCCGGCGCTGTGTTGTCCTGCTGACGGAGTTTTCCTCTTATTTTGGCCGACGGTGTACTGTCTGGTGTTATGCCTCCGGCGGCCTACTTTTCTCGCGGAAGAAAAGTAGGCAAAAGTCCGCTTAGAACCTATGGTTCTAAGAATTCCTCTCCTGACGTGTACTGTCAGTCCTCCCCTGACTGTTGTTACCCCTGTTGCCTCTGACGCTCCGTTGACGTGTCCGGTACAGACTATTACCGCGCTTCAGCGCGCTGATCTGTTGGGTAGACGCTGGTACTTTCGTCTACCGTTTCTTCCGCAACTGAGTACAAGCATCATTGGCAAATCTTCCAGCATTGGAAGCAGAGGCCTCTGCAACCACCAGGAGAGCGCGCCGAAGCGCGGAAATAGAGGAACCCGGACACCCCGCTGCAGCGTCAGCCGCAGCAACTACGAAACAAATGGAACAGGACTCCCCATAATAGGAACCAAAGGAGTCCTTAGAACCATTGGTTCTAAGTCAACTTTTGCCTACTTTTCTTTGACGAGAAAAGCAGGCCGCCGGAGGCATGACAAGGTAGCGAAATACCGTCGGCCGCCGATGAAAAAGCACACCCTCGTCAGAGGATGAAAAAATCCCCCCATGAGGAGAAAATCGATGAAAAAAGCCATTTTAGCGGTGTCCTTTGGCACCACTTACCACAATACATTGGAGAAGACCATTGCCGCTATTGAGGCGGATTTAGCCGCCGCCTTTCCGGACCGCACCCTGCGACGGGCCTTTACCAGCGGCATGATCATCCGCCGCCTCAAAGAGCGGGACGGCCTCGCCATCGACAACGTTGCCGAGGCGTTGGAGCGCCTGGCAGCAGAGGGCTTTGAGGATGTGGTCCTTCAGTCCACCCATGTGATGAACGGCGATGAGCGGGATAAGATGATGGCCCAGGCCATGCCCTTTGCCAGCCGGTTCACCCGCCTTTCCATCGGCTCCCCCCTGCTGACGGAGACAGAGGACTACTTCGCCGCCGCAAAGGCCCTGCTGGAGCGTCTGCCCCAGCAGCAGGAGGACACCGCCCTGGTGTATATGGGCCACGGCACCGAACACTACGCCAACGCCGTCTATGCCCTGCTGGAGTATGTCCTCCATGACCTTGGGCGGCGGGATATCCACATCGGCACCGTGGAGGGCTACCCCGGTTTTGCGGAGGTCTGCCGCCGACTGGAGGAAACCCAAAATGTAAAGAATGTGGTGCTGCTGCCTTTGATGGTGGTGGCCGGCGACCACGCCAACAACGACCTGGCCGGTGAGGAGGAGGACTCCTGGCGCTCCATGCTGGTAAAGCGGGGCTACGCTGTCCGCTGTGTCCTGGAGGGTCTGGGGGAGAACCCCGCCATCCGCGCCATTTTCGTTCGCCACGCCAAAGAGGCCGCAGGCGAGTAACATAAAAAAGAGGGAATCCGGGACGCTGTCCCGTTTCCATATACAAAGGTCCGAGGTTGCCCCCGTTTGGGGGATGAAAAGGGAAGCTGGGTGAAATTCCCACACAGTCCCGCTGCCGTAAGGAGGAGCTTTGCCGCACAGATGTCACTGGGAAACCGGGAAGACGCGGCAAGACGATGAACCCAAGTCGGAATACCTGCCTCGGATCACGCCCACTAACTCTACGAGCGATAGGGAGGTGAGACAAAATGGATTGTCGTAATGCAAGCACCGGGTAGGGGCGCGGAACGTTTCCGCCAGGCACTTACATAAAAAAGAAAGGAATTACATGATGAAACGTTCTGTTTGCAAGCGCATTTCTCTGCTGGCGGCGGTACTGGCCCTTCTGACCATCCCCGCCAATGCCATGCACATCGCCGAGGGCTATCTGCCTGTCCCCTGGGCTTTTGGCTGGATGGCAGTCTGCGTCCCCTTTGTGGTGGCAGGCTTCCTGTCCATCAAAAAGAAGGTTGCCCTCAACCCCCGGGCCAAGGTGCTGCTGGCCATGTGCGGTGCTTTCGCTTTCGTCCTCAGCGCATTGAAAATTCCCTCTGTCACCGGCTCCTGTTCCCACCCCACCGGCGTGGGCCTGGGCGCCATCCTCTTCGGGCCCGCCGCCACCGTGGTGCTGGGCCTCATCGTTCTCCTCTTTCAGGCCCTGCTGCTGGCCCATGGCGGCCTCACCACCTTAGGCGCCAACGTGTTCTCCATGGCCATTGTAGGTCCCTTTGTATCCTATGGCCTCTACGTCCTTTTGAAGAAGACCGGATGTAAGCCCGCCTTAGCGGTGTTCGCGGCAGCGGCGATGGGCGATCTCGCTACTTACGTCACCACCTCCATTCAGTTGGGCGTGGTGTACGGCAACTTCTTAGAGTACCTCTCCATCTTTGCCCTCACCCAGATCCCCCTGGCCATCGCCGAGGGCATCCTTACGGTGGTGGTGTTCAACGTGCTGGAGAAGTATGCCAAGGAGGAACTGCGGGACCTGTCTGTGCTGTAAAGGAGGGCAACATCATGAAATTGTGGCAGAAAAATTTGATCTTAGTATTACTGGTGGTGCTGATCGCTGCCGTTCCTCTGTGGCTTTTGAAGGACGCGGAGTTCGGTGGAGCGGACGGCATGGCCGAAGAACTGATTACAGAGACCAACCCGGACTATGAGCCCTGGTTCTCCCCCATCTTCGAGCCCGCCAGCGGCGAGGTGGAGTCCCTGCTCTTTGCCCTCCAGGCGGCCCTGGGAGCCGGCGTTGTCGGGTTTGTTCTGGGCCGGATGACCGCCAAAAAACCGGGGGAGAAGCAGTAATATGGGAACGGATCGCTGCGCCTATCTGTCGCGGCTGAGGAATGTGGACCCCATCCCCAAGGTGTGGTTCACCCTGGCCGTGCTGCTCATCTGCGTCTTTGCGGACAGCGTCGTGGTGGGACTTTTCACCCTGGCGGCGTTGTCGGTTCTGAATATCGTGGTGGGAGGCCAGCGCACCGGAGACCTCCTCCATTTTCTGAAGGTACCGCTGGCCTTTCTCATCATCGGCTGCCTTACCATCGCCATCCGTCCCATCGGCCAGGCGGAGGCCCTGTGGGCCTTCCGCCTGCTGGGGCGGTGGCGCTGGGGGATCACGGCGGAAAATCTCCGTCTGGGTCTGCTGGTGTTCTGCAAGGCCATGGGCGCCGTGTCCGCCATGTACTTTCTCTCCCTGAACACCCCCATGACCGACCTCACCATGGCCCTGGAGCGGCTCCATGTGCCCAAGCTCTTCGTGGAACTGATGGAGCTCATCTACCGTTTCATCTTCCTTCTGGCCGGGGAGGCGGGCCGCATCAAGGTGGCTCAGGAGTCCCGGCTTGGGTACCGGGGCTTCCGCCGGTCCATGCACTCCATGGGAGAACTGCTCTCCACGGTGTTCGTCCGCTCCCTCCATCGGGGGAACCGGGTGTTCTCCGCTCTGGAGAGCCGGGGCTACACCGGCTCCCTCACCACTCTGCCCGGGCAGTATACCCCGGGCCGCTGGCTCTACGGCCTGGCTGCCGCCACCGCCGCCTGCCAGCTTCTGATCCTCATTGCGGAAAGGAGGCTTTTGCCATGAGCTATGCTATTGAAGTGCGAAGCCTCACCTATACCTATGCCGACGGCACAAAGGCCCTGAACGGCATCTCCTTCGCGGCGGAGGCCGGGAAGGTCACGGGCATTCTCGGCTCCAACGGGGCGGGAAAGTCCACCCTCTTTCTCAATATGAACGGCGTGCTCACTCCTCAGGGGGGTGAAGTCCTTCTGGACGGGCAGCCGGTCTCCTACGCCCGCCGGGACCTGCCGGAGCTTCGCCGCAAGGTGGGTGTGGTCTTTCAGGACCCGGACGACCAGCTCTTCTCCGCCGACGTGTACCGGGACGTGTCCTTCGGCGCGGTAAATCTGGGGCTTCCTGAATCGGAGGTCCGCCGCCGGGTGGAGGACGCCATGGAGCGGACGGGAATCACCGCCCTCCGGGACAAGCCCACCCACGCCCTCAGCTACGGCCAGAAAAAGCGTGTGGCCATTGCGGGCGTTCTGGTAATGGAGCCCAGCGTCATGATTTTAGACGAACCCACGGCGGGCCTTGATCCCCAGGGGGTCAGCGACATCATGGGCCTTCTCCAGGAGATTCGGGACAAGCTTGGAATCACCATCATCCTGGCCACCCACGACATGGACATCATCCCTCTCTACTGCGACCATGTCTACCTCCTCAGCGGCGGCCGGATGGTCAGTGACGGCACTCCGGAGGATGTGTTCAGCCACCCGGAGATCCTGCGGGAAAACCACCTGCGGCTGCCCCGGATTGCCCATCTCATGGAGATCCTCAGTGACCGGGACGGCGTAGACGTAAGCCGAAGCGCCGCCACCATCTCCGCTGCCCGGCAGGAGATCCTCCGCCTCCTCCACGAGGGGCGGTAGCGCCTTGCACCAACCCCCTGCCCGCCGGGGAGTTTTCCCCGGCGGGCCCCAACCGGGAATGTTCCGCCGGCCGGTCCGGCGTCTCATAGATCTTGCAAAAGGAGATAACGATATGAACCGAGGAATCCTCTACGGCCTGGGCGTGGGCCCCGGCGACCCGGAGCTTTTGACCCTGAAGGCCGTGCGTCTTCTGAAGGAGGCGGATGTGATCGCCGTTCCCGACAAGGGCAGCGGGGAGAAGACCGCCCTCAATATTGTAAAGGAATATGTGGAGGGTAAGACGCTGCTGCCCTGCGTGACCCCCATGGTACGAGATCAGAAGGTGCTGGACCAGTCCCATGACCAGATCGCCGACAGCATCTGCGCCCTTTTGGAGGAGGGAAAGACTGTGGCCTTTATTACCCTGGGAGATCCCACGGTGTACTCCACTTACATGTACATCCACCGGCGGGTGCTGGAGCGGGGCTATGAGGCGGTGCTGGTGCCCGGCGTTACCAGCTTCTGTGCCGTGGCGGCCCGGCTCAACACCAGCCTCTGTGAGCAGAGCGACAGGCTTTTGATCGTTCCCGCCAGCCACAAGGACGTGGGAGATTGTCTCGGCGTGGACGCCAACCTGGTGTTCATGAAGGCCGGAAAGGAGATCGGCGCTCTGAAGGAAACTCTCCGCGCCCACGGTCTTTTGGACCGGGCCAGCTTGGTGGCCAACTGCGGCATGGACAGCGAGCAGGTGTGGCCTCGCTTTGCGGAGATGCCGGAGGACACCGGCTACTTCTCCGTGGTGATCGTCAAAAAGGGGGAGGACGCATGAACATCCGCATGTCGGGCCTGGACTACGGCCTGGCCCCCATCGCCCTGCGGGAACAGCTGAGCTTCACCAAGAGCGCGGTGATGGAGCTGGACGAAGCCATCTGCCGCCGGGAAGGTGTTGTGGGAGCGGTGCTTCTCAGCACCTGTAACCGCACCGAGCTGTACCTCTCCTGTGCAGACGGCTGCGAGGCGAACCCCGGGCAGCTTCTCTGCGCCGCGGCGGGTCTCGCCTACGATCCCTTTGCCCCCGCCTTTGTGACCCGGCAGGGAGAGGAGTGCCAGCGGCATCTGATGGCGGTGGCCTGCGGCCTCCAGTCCCAGATTCTGGGGGAGGATCAGATCCTTACCCAGGTGAAGAAAGCCGCCGCCATTGCCCGGGAGGCCAAAACCATCGACGCCCCCTTGGAGACCCTCTTCCGCACCGCCGCCTCCTGCGGCAAGGCCGCCAAGACGGCGGGCCGCCTCACCGGGGTGGCCACCTCCGCCGCCCACCAGGCAGTGGAGGCCGCCAAGCGGCTGCTGGGAGACCTCAGGGGCCTTCGCGCCATGGTCATCGGAAACGGGGAGATGGGACGGCTTTCCGCCTCCCTTCTCCACGAGGAGGGGTGTGATGTGACGGTGACCCTCCGGTCCTACCGCCACGGGGAGACGGTGGTACCCGCGGGCTGCGCCGTGGTGTCCTACGACGACCGCTTTGCCGCCATGGACGGCATGGATCTGGTCCTCTCCGCCACCACCAGCCCCCACTACACTGTGCTGACCCAGCCCTTCCTGGCCCTCCAAAATCCCCCGGACCTGCTTATTGACCTGGCTATTCCCCGGGATATTCAGCCGGAGGTTGGGGAGCTGCCGGGAATCACCCTTCTCAATGTGGACAACTTAGGATCCCGTTTGAGGGCCGACGCCAAGGCTCTTCAGCGGGTGGAGGCCGTCATGGAGGAGTATTTGGAGCGGTTTCGCCAGTGGTACATCTACCGGGAGAGCCTGCCCGCCTTAGAGGAGATGAAGGAGGCCCTCCGCCGAAGGATCGGCGTCTATGTGGAGGACTCCATGGACCCGGAGGAGGCGGCGGAGCTGGCCATCGACAAGGTGGTGGATCTGCTGGCCGGCGGCATGACCGACGGCTTCACCTCCGACGCCGTCCGCTCCTGCACCGCCAAGATCCGGCTCCACACCCGGTAAAAGGAGGAAGAGGCATGAACCGCTTTCCCCTGTTCATAGACTTGACGGGGAAACCCGTCACCATCGTCGGCGGCGGAAAGATCGGCCTGAGGCGGGCGGAGGTGCTTCTCCGCTTTGGGGCCAGAGTGACGGTGGTATCCCCCGCTCTGGACCATCCCCTGGAGGGGATCATCCACCGCAGCCGCCCCTATGAGGCCGGAGATCTGGAAGGTGCCTTTCTGGCCATCGCCGCGGCGGACAGCGCCGCCGTCAACAGTGCTGTGGAGTCGGAGGCCCGACGCCTCGGCATCCTCTTCAACCGCGCCGACGACCAGCGCCGCTGCGATTTCTTCTTCCCTGCCGTCTGTGAGGGGGAGGGATTGATCGCAGGCGTGGTGGGCGACGGCCGGGACCACCACAAGACCGCGGAGGCGGCGCGGCGCATCCGCAAGACATTGGAGGAATTGTCATGACCATCACCATCGGCAGCCGGGAGAGCCGGCTGGCGGTCATTCAGTCGGAGCTCGTCATGGAGGCCATTCAGGCCGCCCACCCGGAGATCACGTTGTCCCTCGTGACCATGAAGACCACCGGCGACAAAATTCTGGACCGGACATTGGACAAAATCGGCGGCAAGGGGCTTTTTGTCAAAGAGCTGGACGCCGCTCTCCGGGATGGCCGGGCGGATCTCACCGTCCACAGCTGCAAGGATCTCCCCATGGAGGAGAACCCTGAGCTGCCCTTAGTGGCCTTCACCCGGCGGGAGGACCCCCGGGACGTGCTGGTGCTGCCGGAGGGGGCCACAGAGATCGACTTCTCCAGGCCCGTGGGCTGCGCAAGCCTCCGGCGGAGCCTCCAGTTCAAGGCCCTCTACCCGGAGGCGGAGGTAGCCCCGGTGCGGGGCAATGTGCAGACCCGTCTTCGGAAGCTGGACGAGGGACAGTATTCCGCCCTTATTTTAGCGGGTGCGGGCCTTCGCCGTCTGGGATTGGAGGGGCGGATTTTCCGCACCTTTTCCACCGAGGAGATGCTCCCCGCCGCAGGGCAGGGCATCTTAGCGGTGCAGGCCCGGGCAGATTTTGACACCGCCTGCCTTGCCTGCGTGGACGATGCCGACGGCAGAGACTGCGCCCTCAGCGAGCGCTCCTTCGTCCGCACTTTGGACGGAGGCTGCTCCTCCCCGGTGGCGGCCTACGCCACGGTGGAGGGGGATTCCATCACCATTGAGGGCATTTATGTAGACGAAGAAAACCGGCTGTACCGGGGCAAGACCTCCGGCAGCCGCCGGGAGGGTCCGGCCCTGGCCGCGGCCCTGGCTTTGAAGCTGAAGGAGGAGGCACAATGGGCGGTAAAGTAACCCTGGTGGGCGCGGGTCCCGGCGATCCGGGCCTTCTCACCCAGAAAGGCCGGAAGGCCATTGAAGCAGCGGAGGTGGTGGTGTACGACCGGCTGGTGAGCCCCGCCATTCTGGCGTTGATCCCCCAGGGGGCCAAGGCCATCGACGTGGGCAAGGAGGCGGCCCACCACAAGGTACCCCAGGAGCAGATCAACCAGATTCTCTTGGACGAGGCTCTGAAGGGCCACAATGTGGTACGGCTCAAGGGGGGCGATCCCTTTGTCTTCGGCCGGGGCGGCGAGGAATTGGAGCTGCTGGTGGAGCACGGCGTCCCCTTTGAGGAGATCCCCGGCATTACCTCCGCCATTGCCGCCCCCGCCTACGCTGGCATCCCGGTGACTCACCGGGACTACTGCTCCTCTGTCCACATCATCACCGGACACCAGCGGGCAGGCAAGCCTCTCACCATTGACTTTGAGGCTCTGGTGCGGACGAAGGGCACTCTGGTATTCCTCATGGGCGTCACCGCTATGCCCGCCATTGTGGAGGGACTCCTCTCCGCCGGTATGGACGGCGACACCCCCGCCGCCATGGTGGAAAGCGGCACCACCCCCGCTCAGCGCCGGTGCGACGCCACCCTCCGTACCCTCCCCCAGCGTGCGGCGGAGATGGGCATCCACAGCCCCGCCATCATCATTGTAGGGAAGGTATGCGCCCTCAGCGAGAAATTTTGTTGGTTCGATCAGCTGCCCCTGAAGGGACAGCGGGTGCTGGTGACCCGGCCGAAGGACCGGGCGGGCACCCTCTCGGAAAAGCTGCGGACCCTGGGGGCCGACGTGTGGGAATATCCCTGCATCGAGACCAGGGCCATCCGCCCCTGCCCCTCCATGACCGTGGCGCTGGAGCACCTTGGCGACTACCAGTGGCTGGTGTTCACCAGTCCCGCCGGGGTGGCCGCCTTCCGCAAGGAGCTCCAGCGCATGGGGAAGGATGGACGGTATCTCGCCTCTGTGAAGCTGGCGGCCATCGGCGCCGGCACCGCTCAGGCCCTCCGGGACATGGGCCTTATGGCAGATTACATTCCGGAGGTCTACGACGCCGCCCATTTAGGGGCGGGCCTCCCCGCCGACGGCAAGGTGCTGATCCTCCGGGCGGAGATCGGCTCTCCCGCCTTGACAGAGGCCTTCAAAGAGCGTACCATTGCCTATGACGATATCCCGGTGTATAAGACCGTGTATGAAAATCCCCGGTCGGAGGAGCTGCGGACCGCCCTGGAGGCAGGGGAGGTGCCCTTTGTCACCTTCACTTCCGCCTCCACTGTCAAGGGACTGGTGTCCTCTGTGGGGGCGGACGCAGATTTTTCCCGCTTCACTGCCCTGTGCATCGGGGAGCAGACCGCCGCTGAGGCGAAACGCCACGGCATGGCTGTGAAGATCGCCCGGGCGGCCACCATCGACGCAGTGGTGGAGCTGGCCCGGGAGACTGCGGCCAAGCAATAAATTTTATATTCTTTCACCCGGAGGTGCTTTATTATGGAACTTACCAATCGTCCCCGCCGCCTGCGCCGCACCGACGCGGTGCGGCGGATGTGCCGGGAGACCCGGCTCAGCCCCGACAGCCTCATCTACCCCATTTTTGTGGACGAGACTCTCTCCGGCACCCGCCCCATTGAAAGCCTCAGCGGCCAGTACCACTACGGTCTGGACAGCGTGACGAAGGCGGTGGAGGACTGCCTTCAGCACGGCGTCACCCACTGCATCCTCTTCGGCCTTCCCAAGAGTAAGGACGCCGTGGGCTCCTCCGCCTGGGACGAGAACGGCGTGGTGCAGCAGGCTATTCGCTCCATCAAGGCCGCCTACCCCGATTTCTACGTCATCACCGATGTGTGCATGTGCGAGTATACCGACCACGGCCACTGCGGCATTCTCTGCGGCCACGAGGTGGACAACGACAAGACCTTGGAGGTCCTCAGTAAAACCGCTCTCAGCCATGTGGAGGCCGGAGCGGACATGGTTGCCCCCAGCGACATGATGGACGGCCGCATCGCCGCCATCCGGGAGACTCTGGACCAGCACGGCTACACCATGACCCCCATCATGTCCTACTCCGCCAAATACGCCTCCGCCTTCTACGGCCCTTTCCGCTCCGCCGCTGGATCCGCCCCCTCCTTCGGGGACCGGAAGGGCTACCAGATGGACCCCCACAACCGGAAGGAGGCGCTGAAGGAGTGCGCCCTCGATGTAGAGGAGGGGGCCGACATTCTCATGGTAAAGCCCGCCCTCAGCTACTTAGATGTAATCCGGGAGTGCTCCGACGCCTTTGAGCTGCCTATGTGCGCCTACCAGGTGTCTGGAGAGTACGCCATGATCAAGGCAGCGGCGGCTGCCGGTCTGGTGGACGAGTACCGCATCATGTGTGAGAGCGCCCTCAGCATCTTCCGTGCCGGGGCCAACATGCTGATTACTTACTACGCCAAGGAACTGGCGGACGCCATCCGAAAGGGGGACATCGGCTGATATGGACCAGTCTCAGCTGCTCTTCGACCGGGCCGTCAAGGTGATGCCCGGCGGGGTGAACTCCCCGGTGCGGGCCTACCGCTCCGTGAACATGTGCCCCCGGTTTATTGCCCGGGCCGACGGTCCCTTCGTCTTTGACGAGGATGGACGAAAGTACATCGACTATGTCTGCTCCTGGGGCCCCATGATCCTGGGCCACAACCACCCGGTGATCCGGGAGGCGGTGGAGAAGGCCGTACAGGACGGCCTCAGCTTCGGCGCCCCCACCCGCCGTGAAGTGGAGATCGCGGAGCTGATCTGCGCCATGGTGCCCAATGTGGAGATGGTGCGTATGGTGAACTCCGGCACCGAGGCAGTGATGAGCGCCATCCGCCTGGCCCGGGGCGCCACGGGCCGGGACAAGATCATCAAGTTCGAGGGCTGCTATCACGGCCACAGCGACTGCCTGCTGGTGAACGCAGGCTCCTCGGCTCTTGCCGGAGGCCATCCCAGCAGCGCCGGTGTGCCGGAGGATATTGTAAAGCACACCCTTACTGCCCAGTTCAACGACCTTGCCTCTGTGGATGCTCTGCTCAGCGCCTTCCCCGGCCAGGTGGCCTGCGTCATTGTGGAGCCGGTGGCGGCCAATATGGGCGTGGTGGGTCCCGCCCCCGGCTTTTTGGAGGGCCTTCGGAAGCTCTGTGACAAATCCGGGGCTCTGCTGATCTTCGATGAGGTCATTACCGGCTTCCGCCTTGCCTTGGGCGGTGCCCAGGCTTATTACAATATGAAGGCAGATCTCGTCACCTTCGGCAAGATCATCGGCGGCGGTATGCCTGTGGGGGCTTATTGCGGTAGCCGCGCTCTCATGGAGGAGGTGGCCCCCTGCGGCCCCGTCTACCAGGCAGGTACCCTCTCGGGGAACCCTGTTGCTATGGCGGCTGGCCTTGCCCAGCTCACTTACCTTCGGGATCACCAGGAGGTATACGCCAGCATCGCTGAGAAGGCCAAGTGGCTGGCGGAGGAGATGCGCCGCAGTGCGGAAAAGCACGGCGTGAAAGTGGCGGTGAACCAGGTGGAAAGCGTCCTCTCCCCCTTCTTCGTCCCTACCGATGTGAACTCCTTCACCGATGCCAAGGGCAGCGACCTCAAGTCCTACGCCCGGTACTTCGCCGGAATGCTGGAGCGGGGCGTGGCGCTGGCCCCGGCCCAGTTCGAGGCCATGTTCGTCTCCGCGGCTCACACCCAAGCTGAACTGGAGGCCACCGCCCAAGCGGTGGACCAGGTGTTCGCCAACCTCTGATTGTGACAAAAAAGGTGGAAAATCTCATGGATTTTCCACCTTTTTTTGGTATAACCCCCTCCCACTTGGGCAGAATACAGGTGTACTCAGCCAGAAGGAGGAGGTGAGAACCATGGAGAAGGAGCGTTCCACCAACCAGACCAACAACCAGAACGCCAACCAGTCCAAGCAGTGCAAGGACAAGAAGAGTGGCGGTCAGACCACCAACCAGAAGTGAATCACGGGGCGCTGTATGCCGCCCCTGCAGAATGCCCGGCTCCCTGAGGGGCCGGGCATTCTGCCGTCTTTTCTGAAAAGCATTCGGTACACCCGGAGGGCCGCCGACACTCCGGCAGTTCAGCGGACTCTGGGCTGGATGGTGGGGGCAGGTTTGACCGGATCAGCGGGCCGCAGCTGCCGGGGCTGCTCCTGCTTGGCAGGGGCCATCACCGCTTGAAGTTTCCGGGTAAATTGCAGAAGTTCCGGCGTACCCATGTCCCGCTCCGCCTGCACCGGGTCCATCAGCTGATGGAAAACCTCCCTCTCCTCCGGGGTGATCCGGGCAGTAAGGCGCTTGGCGTTCAGATCCATCAGCGTCTGGGCGGTGGCCTTCACCTCGATCTGACCAGCCATCTGCTCCCCGGTGAGATCGCCCCGCTCCAGCGCTTTGACAGCGTCTCTGTGGGTCTTGAGCAGATAGGTCTGCAGCCGCTGGGCCTGGAGGCTCTCCTCCAGGGTGAGGGGCTTTTCATACCGGGAGCGGTCTGAATTCTTCTCCTTCCCAGCCTGGGCGGCTTCGAAGGAGAACTTTCCCTCCCCATCCAGCAACTCCTTTTCCCCCCGCTGGGCGGCCAGCGCACCGAAGAAGCTGCGGTACTCCTCCCGCAGCCCGGTCTTACGGGCCAGAATCTTCTCCTGCATCTGCTTCATTCTGGTGGGGTCTTCCTTACACTTGGCCTTCACCACGTCGCTGAAAAGGCCCAGGTAGTCAGCGTCGGTCATGGACTCCACCTTGCGGATATACTGGTCCACCTGTCCCAGGTTCAGGTCCATCTTTCCTTGGGCATAGAGCTCGAAGACCGTGTTGTAGAGGGTCTTGTTAGGATTGGGAGAGAAGGTGTAGCTCATGTGCTGGGCTCTCTTGTCGTCCAGGAAGGAGAATGCCTGCTCCTTGTCGATTCCCCGCAGGGTGCCGTTGGCGTCCTCTAAGAAGTTCTCCCCCTTGGTGTCAAAGTTGCACAGCAGCCAATCGGTGACGTGCTCTCTGAGGATCTGGTCGGGGAGATGGGCGGGCAGGGGCTTGGAGGTATCCGCCTGCCACTTGAACAGATCAAAGGCGTCTGCCTTGACGTCGATGCACTCCTGCAGGGAGCCCAGGACCCGGTCGTTCTCCCCCCGCTGGGCGAAGGCCCGTATGGCCGACTGGGGGCTGATCTTCTCCTGCAGTTTGGAGGCTGCCTCGGTGACCAGGGCGCCCATGGGCTTGTAGGTGCCCACGCAGGTCACCGCCTCCTTGCACAGCCACTTCTTGCCCCCCAGATCGGTGAACAGATTCATCGCCTTGGTGCCGCCCAGAAAAATGCGGCCCTGGTTCTCGAACTCCTCCCCCTCCCGCTGGAAGGTCATCCCCTCCTCCCGCAGGGGATTGCGGGGCTGGAAGCGTGTGGTGACGGCGGAAATCCGGTCATAGAACCAGTGATTGCGGCGGCTGCGGCCGATCCGCTTCCACTCCTTGTCGTTGATCTCCCCGGCGGCCCGCTGGGCATACTGCTTTCCCCGGACCTTGTGGCTGTTGGCCTGGACCTGCTGCTTCTCCGCCCGGCGCAGCAGCTTTGCCCGCTTCCGGCCCTCCGCCTGATTGGCCCGCTCCCGCAGCGCCTGCTCCCGCTTCTCGGCCCGCTGCTGTTTCGCCTGATACCGCTGAGCCTTTTTGTTAAATGTATCTATTTCCCGCTGTGTCATCAATACCCCTCCGTTTCCCTGTTGTACCTCCATTATATCAAACGGCTGCGGCCCCTTCCCCGCTTTTTTTGCAAAATCGCGGCTACTTTTGCGGACCCTTGCCGGAAGATTCCGTAGCCGTCTCTTCCGCCAATCTACACAAGCCGCCATATTTTTTCGGACTTTATTCCATAGTTTTGCTGAAAAATCAAAAGATTTCAAAGTTATTCTTGACTTTTTCCCCTTCTCCGTCTATAGTCACCATATAGACAGCCGCAGGAGCGCCGGGATCCCCTCGCCGCTCCTTTTCCATGCAGCGGAATGCCGCTTCTCAAATCTTCTATGGAGGTACCGTGCCATGGCGATACGCATCATCACCGATTCCGCGTCTGATATGCCTGCGGAGAAGGCCCGGATTCGCCGGGTCACCGTTATTCCCATCAGCGTCCACTTCGGCCCCGCATCCTACTACGACGGCAAGAATCTTTCCCACGACCTCTTCTACAAGCTTCTCACCGCCGGAGAATACCACCCCACCACCTCCCAACCCTCCCCGGAGGCCTTCCTCCAGGAGTTTGAGGCCGCCCAGGCGGCAGGGGACAGCGTGGTGTGCATTCTCCTCTCCAGCGCACTCAGCGGCACCTTCCAGAGCGCCTTCATCGCAAAGCAGATGTGTGCCTACGATCAGGTCTATCTGGTAGACTCCACCACCGCCACCGCCGGAATGCAGATTCTGATCAACTACGCCTGCAAGCTGCGGGACAGCGGGCTGGAGGGCGCGGATATTGCCGACGCCCTGGAGGATCTGAAGGGCCGCATCCGCATCTATGCCGTGGTGGATACCCTGGAATATCTCCGAAAGGGGGGCCGCCTCTCCGCGGCCCAGGCGGCCCTCGGCGCCGTGTCCCGTCTCAAGCCCATCATCGCCGTGAAAGACGGCAAGGTATCCGTGGCCTCCAAAGCCTTCGGTACAGGCGCCGCCACCAAGAGCTTTCTCAAGCTCATCGCCAACAATCCGGTGGACGACGCCTTCCCCTCCTACTTCCTTTACAGCGGCGACAGCAGCAAGAAGGATGAGCTGATCCCCCTGCTGCGCCAGCAGAACACCCTCCCCAGCCGTCTCCACGACTGCAGCATCGGCGCCACTATCGGCACCCATGTGGGTCCCGGCGCCTTCGGTATGGCCTATGTGATGGACACCTGATCCTGAAACCACCCGCCGTCTTTTTCAAGACGGCGGGTATTTTTTCCGAAAAATTCCCCCGTTGCATTTTTTTGCGGGTGCTATATAATGGGTACATCATTTCCTGCCGCGTTTTTCACGGCCCCCTGCTGTACAAAGGAGATTCGGTATGAAACACTTGATCCGCCGGCTTCTGGCCGCACTGTGCGTCATCGGCCTTCTGACTGCCTCCGCCTCCGCCCTGACGGTGGAGCAGGCCCTGGACCTGCTGGAGGAAAACTACGTCAACCCCATTCCCGCCGAGGCCTATGATGCCCAGAGTCTGGAGGAGCTGTTTGCCATCGTGGGCGATCCCTATACCTACTACATGTCCGCTGAGGAATATCAGGCCTTTCTAAGCAGCGTGGAGGGCACCGAGACCGTCACCGGCATCGGCGCTTCCATCCAATACACAGATGACGGCATTTTGCTGATGGACATTCTCTCCGGCTCCGGTGCGGAAGATGCGGGCCTTGTGTCCGGGGACCTCATCATCGCGATTGAGGGGGAGAGCTGCGTTCCCGCCGGGGAGGCCCACCGCTCCATGATTGTGGGCGAGGAGGGCACCTATGTCAACGTCACTGTCCGCCACGCCGACGGAACGGTACAGGACTACCGCATTCTGCGCAAGACCATCGTCATCTACAACACGGAAACAGAGCTTCTGGAAAACGGGGTCGGCTATATCGACTGCAACAGCTTCGGCTCCCAGACCGGCGCCTATTTTGCCGAGGGAATTCAAAAATATGACGACGACGCCCGGATCTGGATTGTGGACCTCCGCAGCAACCCGGGCGGCGCCACCAACTCCGCCGTGGAGGCTACCGGAGCCTTTACCGGCAGCGGCTTTTTGCTGTACCTCCGGGACCAGGCCGGTACATATTACTACTCTATCTACTTTGAGGACTATCTCACCGCCGATCCGGTGATCGTCCTCACCGATCCCTACTCCGCCAGCGCCTCCGAGGTCTTCGCCGGGGATATCCGGGACGCCCGGGCAGGCATCTCCGTGGGCACCCGCACCTTCGGCAAGGGAGTGGCCCAGATCGTGCTGGACGAGAGCACCAACCCGGACCTCTTTGACGGCGACAGCCTGAAAATCACCGCCTACCGTTTTTACACTGAGGCAGGCAACACCACCGACAAGATCGGCGTGATCCCTACATTGCTGGTCAACGACGCCGACGCCATGACCATCGCTCTGGCCCTGTGCACCGAGGAGCCCCAGCGCCCCGACGGCCAGCTGAAGCTAACGCTGGCGGGCTGGGATTTCTACCTTGATCCCGCCGCCTGCCAGGGGGATACCCTCCAGGTGATCCTGGGGGCGCTGGCCCCGGATGCAGCGATATGGCTGGGGAGCAACGGCGCGTGGGTACCCATCACCACCGCTATGGCCCTGACGCTTTATGACGCCCAGGACTACTGCCGCTGGTTTGACGACGTTTCCGGCAGCGACTATGCCGGGGAGATCAATACCCTCGCCACCTACGGCATTCTCAACGGGGATGAGGACGGCTCCTTCCGCCCCCAGAGCACCATCACCCGGGCGGAGGTCTGCGCCCTGCTGGCCCAGACCTTCGGCATCACTTACTCCGGAGAGGATATTTTCTCCGACGTGCCCTCTGGGAAGTGGTTTGCCGGCAGCGTCAACGCCATGGCCGCCATGGAACTGGTCACCGGCAAGGAGGGCGGCGTCTTCGACCCCTATGCCACTATGTCCAACCAGGAGTTTTTCACCATCATGGGCCGTCTGGCCTCCTTTCTCAACGTCAGCGCCTATGAGTACGCCAACAACCAGGATCAGGCCGCGCTGGACGCCTCCCCCGCTCTGGCGGCCTATTCCGACTGGGCCAGAGCCAGTGTGGATATGCTGACCGATATGATCACCGACATCAATGGAACCCCCATCAGCCTGCTCTACGACGACATCTCCGCTATCGACCCCCAAGCCCCCATCCTGCGGGAGCAGGCGGCGGCCACCCTCTGCAATGTCCTGGTCAACACCGGCTTTTTGGTCTATTGATTTCACTGCTTCTCCCCAACGGAGAGGGCTGCCGCATCTGCGGCAGCCCTCTTTTTCTCTTCTGCTGCCTCCCGCTTGCTTTCCAGGGAAAAATCCGATATAATTTTCAAGAAGAAAAGGAGGCGCTTATGGGCACTTTACTGCTGAAAGGAATTCAGGCGCTGATCACCTGCGACGGAGAGGACCGGATGCTCCGGGATGTGGATCTCCTCTGTGCCGATGGGATGATCCGCCAGATCGGCCGGGACCTCCCCTGTCAGGCAGAGGAGACCGTTGACTGCCGGCACCTGCTGTGCTATCCCGGCCTTGTGAACACCCACCACCACCTCTATCAGTGCTTCTCCCGGAATCTTCCCCAGGTCCAGAACCTGGAGCTGTTCGACTGGCTGAAGGCACTCTATGAGATTTGGAAAAATTTAGACGAGGAGACGGTGCGCCTGTCCTCCCTCACCGCCATGGGGGAGATGATGAAATACGGCTGCACCACCTGCTTTGACCACCACTACGTCTTCCCCAAAGACGCCGGAGACCTCATCAGCGTCCAGCTGGAGGCAGCGGCGGAGCTGGGGATGCGAATGGTGTCCTCCCGGGGCAGCATGGACCTCAGCGTCAAGGACGGCGGCCTCCCGCCGGACAGTGTGGTCCAGACCGTGGACCAGATCCTTGCCGACAGCACCCGGCTCATTGAGACCTATCACGACCCCTCCCCCGGCTCCATGCGCCAGATCGTGCTGGCCCCCTGCTCTCCCTTCTCTGTCAGCGGGGAGCTGCTGCGGCAGAGCGCCATTTTGGGCCGGCAGTACGGCGTGCGGCTCCACACCCACCTGTGTGAGACCAAGGATGAGGAGCAGTACACTTTAGAGCGCTTCGGGATGCGGCCGCTGGCCTACATGGAGAGCCTGGGATGGCTGGGGAAGGATGTTTGGTACGCCCACGGCATCCATTTCAACGACCAGGAGCTGAAGCTGCTGGCGGACACCGGCACCGGCGTGGCCCACTGTCCCGCCTCCAACATGAAGCTGTCCTCCGGTGTCTGCCGTCTGCCGGAGATGCTCCGCCTGGGGGTACCGGTGGGCCTTGCTCTGGACGGCAGCGCCTCCAACGACGGCAACAGCCTTTTGGAGGAGCTTCGCACCGCCTATCTTCTCCACCGGCTCCACAGCAGTGATCAGGCACCCTCCGGATACCAGCTTCTGAAAATCGCCACCCAGGGCGGCGCCAGCGTGCTGGGCCGGACGGACATCGGCAGCTTAGAGGTGGGAAAATGCGCCGACCTCTTTTTGGTGGACAGCCGCCGCCTGGAGCTGGTAGGCAGCTGCTTTGATCCCCAAAATATGCTTGCCACTGTGGGACTTCGGGGGCCGGTAGACTACACGGTGGTAAACGGCCGCGTCACCGTCCGCCATGGCCGCCTGGCCGCAGTGGACGAGGAGTCCCTGGCCGCCGCTGCCAACGCCTGCTGCCGCCGCTATCTGAAGTTTCAATAATCTATCTGGAGGCATCTCACATGAATGATTTTTTTGGCATTTTTGATATATTTGTTCTCGGGTTTGGTGCTTATTTCTTTTTTATCTTCTTCCAGACCAAGTTTCTTGGCAAGCCCCTTAACGTCTCCAACTTCATGCCCACCACCATGACCATGAAAAGCTGCAAGCAGCCGGAGGCCTTTACTGCCTTTATCCTCCCGCGGCTTTTGATCTTCTCTGTCTTTCTCATTCTCTACGGCGCTGTCTCCCTTTTTCAACTGGTGGAGGCAGCCTGGTTCTACTTTCTCTTTCTTCTGCTGATCGTCTTTTATGTTATTACCATCCGCCAGTCCCGCCGCTTCTGGCAGTAACTGCCGGACACAGCGGGAAAAGCCCCATAGGTATTACACCTATGGGGCTTTTGCTGTATGGAGAGGCAGCGGCGGCCTGAAAGCGGTGTTGCCGGAAAGGACGGACCGTCTGCCTGTGGACGGCTGCCCTGCCCGGAAACGAAAATCCTCCCCCACGCAAAACGAGGATTGTAAAGAGGAAATCCAAGCGATATACTGGACAATAAGAAGGACCCGTGCAAAATAAGCACAAGAAAACAATGAGAGCACGGAGATGCTGTAAGAACAGAGAGGAGCCGTCATGGTACATCCCCCACAACATCAGGATAACGGGAAGAATCCGGGCAGCGCACTGGCCGGGATATGGGGCGCATTCTTGGGAGCGCTCGCCTGTCTCCTGCTGGCCTGGGCCGTCAGGGCGATTTCTGAGAAATTCTTCACCGTAGTATTGGTTCTGGCCGGACCTATGGTGATGGCGGGTTACCGCTGGAGTAAGGGGCTGAAAAATCAAAAATTTGCCTTTACAATCTCCACTCTGTTCACAATACTTGCCAGCCAACTGGTCACTTTGGTAATGGCAGGAGGGCCGCGCAATCTTTTTGTGCTGCTTGCATCGGCCTACTGGGCAAAGGCATGGCCGTTCCACTTGCTTTTATCCGGCCTGTCTGTGCTGTTTCTCTTAGGGTTCAGCGAAAGCCTGTGGATCTATGCGGCGCCGCCCAGTCTGCGCCCCCGGCGTGAGGCAAACAAATATGCCGGCGGACTCATGTATAATCTGTGCCCTCAGCAGCTCCCCGCCCTGGAGGTCCCCCGGCAATTTTATGTGGGCGGTAAGCTGACCGTGGACGGAGAAACCCTGCGCACTACGCCCAGCATAAAAAAGGGCCGGACATTTTCCGTAAGTGAGATTGCCGGTGTGGTTCTGGGCAGGAGCAGCGGGAGCAACGTACTTTATGACAAAAACTTTCAGGTACTCGCCAAATTTGCCTGGAGCATGAGCGGCTCAAATCTGCTGGTCCTTTACCTGCTGGAGCACAATGTACCTTTTGACAACCTCCCCCACACCTGAATTGCTCCGAATGGAACCCAGCCAAATCCGCGCCGCAGACGGTCGGCGAAACAAAAGAATCTCCCTCTCTCAGAAAATGAACAGACCTTTGCGTTTTGAAGAGGCAGGGCAATTGACATGAAGGAACGCCATATGAGTGCGTTTCACCCGGCGGGCCGAACAGGAGATTCCTATTTCGCAAGAGCACTGCTCCTCCCCCCATTTCAAAATAATTGCAGGCAGAAAAGAGCGCAATTACAATACAATAAACGGCAGGCGGGCGGCGAAAGCTGCCCGCCTGCCGTTTCCGACAAGCTTTCGGATCACAAAGTACATAAAGATCCGTTCTCTTTTTTCAGTGTCCTTACTCATAGCGCGCCCGGTAGGCCCGCATCATCTCAGAAAACAGCTGACCGTTGGTAGGCGGCGTATAGGTGATGGCATTGGCCCCCGCTTCGATGGTACGGAGAATGGATTCCTCCGTGGGACCGCCGGTAGCAATGATAGCCACATCGGGGAAATCCCGGCGGATGGCCGCCACCAGTTCCGGCGTTTTGGCCGCGGCGGACACATTGAGAATATCCGCTCCCGCCTCGATCCGCTTGCCCACGTCCATGTTCTCCGACACCACAGTGGCGATGACGGGAATATCCACCACGTTTTTGATCTCCGTGATCGTCTCCTCGGCAATCGGGGCGTTGACCACCACACCGTAGGCCCCCTGGTGCTCGGCATAGGCCGCCAGACGCACGGAACGCTTGCCGTTGGTGGTGCCGCCGCCCACTCCCACAAAGGTGGGGACATCGCTGACGCTGATAATGGCCTGGGCGATGCTGGGCTGGGGGGTAAAGGGGTAGACCGCAATGATGGCGTCGCTGTTGACGTTTTTGATGATAGCCACGTCAGTGGAGAAGACCAGGGACTTGATCCGCCGGCCAAAAATGCGGATTCCGGAACATTCGCTGATACAGGCAGGTACCAGCAGTAGATGGCTGCGCAGGGTCCCGTCATAGGTGGGGATGATCTTGTTCATAGGCCGCTCCTTTCTTTTGTGGATTGCCGTCTCCCCTTGCAAATCTTCGACAATTTCTGTTACAATATCCCCGGCGGAGAGCCGCCGGAATTTTCTGCGCATACAGCGAGGAAAGACAGCCAGTTCCAGCTTTTGAAAAAAGTATAGCACGGCTGGTTTTCTGAAAACAAGGCAAATTGTGTTACAAGTGGTAAATAAATTGTGAATTCTGCGGGCTGTCCGTGGTTTTTGATGGTCTCAAGAGGAAGGAGTTGTGCAATATGACGGAAAAAGTGGCTTTGATCTGCGAGTCAGGCCATCCCCGACCCTGCTGTGCCTTCGCCGCTCCCCAGGCATTGGGGGACTGGACGGCCGAGGCGCTGCTGCAGTGTCTGCAAAGAGGAGAGCAGGAGGTCCGTCTGCCCTGCTGGGCCGATCTGGGACCCTTTTCCCCCGCCGCTGGGGCGCTGGCGGTGCTGCGTGCGGTGATGGAGGTGGTATATGCCCACCCCTCCCTCCGGTCTCTGACGCTCCTGTGCGCTTCTCCGGAGGAGCTGGCAGTATTCCGCTTTCAGTGGAATATGTGGTTCGCCGCCGCCAAGCCGCCCCATGAGGAATAGGTCTGTTATTATTTGTTTGTAATTTGTTACCAATTTGTTCAGACATTTTTCGCCAAATCCTGCATAATAGGAGACAGTAATCAACCCGTCTGAAGCGAGGAAACTATGAAACGATACATTTTTTTATTTACCCTTCTGTTCGCATTCGCCCTCGCCTTTTCGGGCTGTGGATCTCATGTCCCCCTGATAGAGGAGGATGAGGAGGAACTTGCAGAAATCACCGAGCCTACTTTGCGGGGAGACTCGGAAAACAAGGAAGAAGAATCTCTGCCGGTACAGGAACCCCCGGAGGAACCGGAGAAAGACTCCGGGAAAGAGGAGGAGACCGCTCCCGTTCAGCAGGAGACGCCGAAGGAGCAGGAGTCCGCTTCCCAGCCCAAGCCTGTCCAGGCTCACTCTGAGGGGACCAAGGGCATGGTTGCCCTCACCTTTGACGACGGTCCCCACGCTGAGTACACCGACCAGATTCTGGACATTCTGGAGGAAAACGGAGCGGTGGCCACCTTCTTCGAGGTGGGACGCAACCTCTACAACGATCCTGACGCCGTGCGGAGGGAGGAGGCCCTGGGCTGCGAAGTGGGCAGTCACTCCTACCGCCATGCGGATCTGGGAAAAATGAGCGCCGAAGATATTGCAGCGGATCTCAGCAAGGCCGACGCTATTTTTCAGGAGGTGCTGGGCCACACGCCCAACCTTCTCCGTCCCCCCTACGGCTCCTTGAACAAGGCCGTGAAATATACCACAGGCCGCAGCATCATCACCTGGTCTATCGACACGGAGGACTGGCTGAGCCGGGATGTGGACAAGATCCTGGCCAAGGTCCAGGAGGGCGGAAATCTCACCGGCCAGGTAATTTTGATGCACAGTTCTTACAAAACCTCCGTGGAGGCAGCCCGGAAGCTGGTGCCCTGGCTCATTGATCAGGGCTATCAGTTGGTGACCATCACGGAACTCATTACCCAATATTACGGAGATCAGGTTCTGCCCAACGGCACCTACGGCTACACTTACTTCAAAAACGGCAAGGATGTGATCCTTCCCCCGGACCAGCCCAAGCCGGAAGCACCTGCTCAGCCGGAGGAGCCCGTCCAGCCGGAGGCTTCCTCTCAGCCGGAGGAGCCCATCCAGCCGGAGGCTCCCTCTCAGCCGGAAGTCCCCATCCAACCGGAACAGCCTGTCCAGCCGGAAACCTCTCCTCAACCGGGTAACGCTTCTCCTCAGGAGAATTCCGACGGGGAACCCACTGCCGTTCCCCCGGTGAGCGGAGACCTGTCAGCCGCATAGTATTCTGATCACACAAAGAAAGCGCCTTCACAGAATATTCTGTGAAGGCGCTTTTTGCCCTTTGATGAGGGGATTTTGCTCCTGTACCTGACGCATACGGATTGATGTGATGCCTTCGGCGGCCTACTTCTTCAGCAGGGCAAAAATTTTCCGGCAGAGGTAAACCTTTGCCGGAGTTCTCCACACAGTGGAATACAATCAAAAAAATCTTGTCAAAAGAATCGGAAAGAACATGGCAGGGATATAGTTCATCAGCTTCAGATGCTTGATATCCAAAAGATCCAGGCTCAAACCAAGCAGCAACAGCGATCCCACCGTATTCATCTCCGCAATGACATCCGCAGTGAGGTAGGGCCGGGCAGCCACCGCCAGCAGGGTGATCCCGCCCTGGTAGAGAAAAAGAGGCACTGTGGAGAACAGCACGCCGATCCCCAGTGAGGAAGCGAAAATCAAAGCGGCAATGGTGTCCATCATGGACTTGGAGAGAAGAATGCTGTGGTCTCCGGTGAGACCGGAGTCCAGAGAGCCCTGAATGGCCATAGTACCCACGCAGAACAGCAGCGTAGCGGAGAGAAGACCACGGGAAAAATTGTCCCCGCTGCCGCCGCCTGAAAACCGCTTTTCCACCGCCTGGCTGATTCTCTTGATCTTCCCGTCCAGATCCAGAAGCTCCCCTACGATAGCCCCCAGCACCATGGACAGGATGGTCACCAGGGTCTTGCTGCCATCCAGCAGGGAGGAAGCGGCAATATATATGGTACACAGACCGATGCCCTTCATGATCCGGTCGCTGAACCGCTCCGGGATGCCCTTGTGGAGGAGGCGGTGGAGCAAAAGCCCCACACCGCCGCCCAGCAGCACACCCACAACATTGACAATGGTTCCAAACAGCATCATAGATTCCGGTCCCCTTCTCCGCTTTCCTTCTCTTTGGGGGCGGCAAGATCCATCACTACCGCTCCTCCCAGCATCAGTCCCGCCGCTGCCGGCACCCATGCCACGCTGCCCGGTACGCTGCGCCGCCCTGGAGGCGGCGTCTCCGGCTGATCACAGGGACAGGGTTCCTCACTGCTGTAAACCACCTTCAGGTGACGGACTCCCCGGCGGCCCAGCTCCCGGCGCATCACCCGGGCCAGAGGACATCCCTTGGTCTTGCTGAGATCTGTGATCTCCAGGCGGGTGGGGTCCAGCTTGTTGCCGGTGCCGAGAGCGGAGGCAATAGGGACGCCGCGCTCCAGCGCGGTACAGATCAGATCCACCTTGCAGGACACCAAATCAATCGCGTCCACCAGATAGTCGTACGGGCCGAAAAAACGGTCCCGGTTCTGGGCGCAGTAGGTACCCACCAGGGGATGGACAACGCAGCTGGGGTTGATGTCCAGCGCCCGGCGGGCCAGGGCCTCCGCCTTGCTTTGGCCCAGGGTGGACTGGAGCGCTCCCAGCTGGCGGTTGCAATTGCTGAGGCTGTAGACATCCTGGTCCACCAATGTCAGTTCTCCCACGCCGGACCGGGCCAGAGCCTCCACGACGTAGCTGCCCACGCCTCCAAGGCCCACCACGCAGACGTGGCTTTGGGCAAGGCGCTCCATGGCGGAGGCGCCCAGCAGCATTTCGCTGCGTAAAAATCGTTCATTCATCGTCTCTCTCCTAAAAAAGCCGGCCCTGCCAAATGGCAGGGCCGACTCGATTGTCGGTGGGTTACCGGGTAACGTAGCTCATACCCTTCTCGTTGGTGACCGCCTCATAGGGCTCCACCAGGGACTCCTGCCATGCGGTGACATCCTCATTGCGCAGAGAATCCTCGGCACTGATGTACCAGGCAGGCTGACCGCCGCCCACATAGTACATGATATGGTAGCCGTAGTCACTCTGGATGATGCCGGTATCGCCGGTCTGACGGCTGCTGTCAAGGGCCCAGTCCTTAAACTCCTGCACATAACTGGAGGAGGAGCTGATGCTGCCGATAAGGCCGCCGGAGGCAGCGGAGCCGGTGTCCTTGGAGTACTCCTCAGCAAGAGAGGCAAAGCCGTCCTCTGTGCCGTCCCACATGGCCAGGATCTCCTCGGCCTTGGCCTTGATCTCCTCATCGGAGGCCTCGGTCTCGTCATCGCCGGTCACACTGGAGCTGTCGATGAGAATATGGCGGACGGAGACAGTGGGTTCCTGATCCAGATAGCGGTCCTCAAACACCACCACATAGATCTTGCTGTTGTCCTCATCCTCCAAAACGGCGCTGTCGCCGGCCTTCCGGCCATCCTCGAAGCACCACTCCACATACTTGGTGGTAGAGGAGCTGGACGCACCGTCAGAGGAGGAGAAGGTAGCGGTTTCAAAATCACTTGCAACCGTCTCCAAGCTCTCACCGGAGGCATAAGCATCCAGAATGGTCTGGGCAGTGCGCTGGGCCTCCTCCCAGGCCTCGGAACTCTCCTCCTCGGTGGGTTCCACGGTGTTGCCCTCCTCATCCTCAGTGGAAGGAGCGGCGCCGTCAACCGTCACCAGCTGGTAGCTCACCTTGTCATAAGCGTCGGGATTCTCGTCGTAGACTGCCTGAACTTCGTCGGCGGTGTAGGTGAGGGAGTCGCTGTAAGCAGATTCGTAGGCGAGGGCGGTGTAGTACTCCCGCAGGTTTTCCTCATAAACGCTGGTGGTCATCAGATTGCCATAGAGAGCGGAGAGGTAGCTCTTGTAGGACATACCATTGGTCTTAGCGGTGTCCTTTAACTCCTGAATGTTGTCGGCAATGGCCTGCTCATCCTCCTCAGAGAGCTGGAACCCTTCCTCTTTGGCGGCGGCGTTGGCGGCCGTGACAAACCGCATGGTCTCCACCGCCTGCTCCTTCAGGTACTCATCCCAGGTCTGGGCCCCTTCCTCAGTAGACCCCCAGGCCGCCTGGCTGCTGAGAGGCCTGTTGGTATCCAGGCCGATATAGGAAGCCATGGAATAAATCTGATTGTAGGACTGCATATAGTAGTAGCTGAGGTCGGCGGCAGTATAAGTGTCGTCGCCAATGGTCACAGCCGTGGCATTGCGCTTGAGGATGCCGCTGTTGATCACCAGCAGCGCCACGGTCACAATGACAAACAGTATGGCAATGGCGCCATAGAAGAGATTGCTTCTGCGCTCTGCGGCTTTCTGTTCCGCCTCACGGGCAGCTTTCCGGTCAAGTCCGCCGCCAGCGAGATATTCTTGGCGCTTTTTGCGCTCTCGGGATGCACTCATGACATTCAAATCCTTTCACGTTATCTTCTTACCGTTTGGGCAGGGAAAAAGCCCCAAATTCCCAAAACACCACAATAGTATACAGCAAAACTTCGTAAACTGCAAGAATAAAAGTGAGAAAGGGCCTATTGTTCACAATTTGTTTTCCCTTTTCCGTGCCGCGTCTGCGGAGGGAACAGCAGGCGCAGGCACCCGCAGCAAGGAAGGGCCGGTGCATTTTATAAAACGGCTGCTTACCGAGAGATAGGGAGACTTTCAGCGCTGGAGACACGGCTTGAGCCTGCGGTCACCTATAGTACACCGTAAAATGGGAAAACACTCAGCTTTCCTTCAAACAGCCCCGCCGCTCCACGTCCAGAAAAATGATACGGAGGCCTCCTCCAGCCGCACTGTGAAGAAGGGAGAAAAATTTCAAGGTTTTGCTTGACATCCACCGAACCGATAGGATAAGTTATACCTGAAAGTTCCCAAAACTGCTTTCAAACTCTGCATAAAGGAGCGTGTCTTTATGATCTTTGCCAAGCTGAACGGAGAGGGAAACTACGCAGTATATCCTGCCGCAATCCAAAAGGCCCTGGCGTATCTCAAATCAACGGACGTCATGCAGCTGCCTCTGGGCCGCCACGAAATTGACGGTGACCGGATCTTTCTGAACGTAATGGATATGACGACCCACGGCTTTGAAGGTTCCCACCCTGAGATCCACCAAAAGTATGCAGACCTCTTCTATTGGCCGGAGGGCGGTGAGAAGATCGGCGTGTCCGCTTATACAGGAACGGAAGCCCTCTGCGAGGCCCGTCCTCAGGATGATATCTCCTTCCTGGCTTCCGCTGCGGATGAGAGCTTCCTGACCGCGAAGGCGGGCTTCTTCGCCGTGTTCTTCCCCTGGGACGCTCACCGCCCCGCGCTGATGCTGGGCGATGCGCCCGCCACAAGCCGGAAGTGCGTCATCAAGATCAGCATGGAGCTGTTCCGATAAGTCCCCCCATTTCTTGTATACAGTTTGCTGCAAATTCAAAAGGTTCTGATGGGATGATCCAGACCTCTATTGAAAAATATTGCCGACAGCATCGTCCCGGCACAGCGGGACAAACGCCGTGCAGGCGGCTCACACCGTGCAGAAAATAGCCGCACCCCTTGGTGCGGCTATTATTTTCCCGGCCACCGAAGAACCGTTCCTGCAGGGTACTGCCCAAAAGGAGAAGTCCACCCTTTCGGATGGACTTCTCTCTTATTTTTATGGATATTCTTCCTTAAACCGCCTATCTCCCCACTACGGACCGGACTGCTCAATGAGACAGGAGAACCCAGGCCGCAACTCCGACTGCCGCCAGGAGGCACGCCAATACCACCCACAGTGCAGCACTCGGCTCTTTTTTCTGCGGCCTCCTGGCAGGAACATAGTCGTCATCCTGATCCTGCCGGGATGCTGTCTGCCGGGATTTCTCACTCATCTTTTTCATTTTCTCATAATTCATGATCACTCTGACATCTGCGTCCAGAGCTTCCCCACATTGCTGGCAGAAAAAGTGTTCATCTCCATTCTGATGTCCACAGCGCTGGCATCTTTTCGACATACTCCAACCTCATTTCCTGTGATTCCTCTCAGCGATTTCCATTATATACGCCAGCTATTGGCAGTGTCAATCGATAAAAAATGCATTTTTCCCACCATTTCTTTCTGAGATACCGCACAAATCCTATTATCTAAGGATTTTGTAAAACAGGTCAATGTGCACCTTTCAAAATATGCAGAAATTTTCTGTCCCATCACTTCTGAACGGGCTGAGACTCCGTCAGCGGAATGTTCGTAAGCCCCCAGGTCCTCCAGTCCCAGGCGGTGACCCGCCCGGTCCGGTCGGTGAGAACCAAACGCTTTGTCTCATCAAAGGCCCACTCCTCCACCTCCATCCCCAGGTCCGAGGCCATCCACAAAGGCCGCATGGCCTCTCCGGTCCACTGGTAGATGAAGATGTGCTGGGACCAGCTGTCCTCATCTTCCTCCACCCAGAAGGGGCGGCTGCCGCCGTAGCGTCCCTGCTTCCAGCACAGCAGCACCAGCTCTCCCGCCCCGTCATGATTGATATCGCACCACAAAGAGCTCTGCACCAACACATCCCGATCCGTCTGCCACACTGTCTCCTTCCCCGAAAGGACCTGCAGGGTCTTTCCCTTCAGCACCATGACCTCCGGATCTCCCGGCGATGCGCCCTCTGTCCGGCTCTCCTCCCAGCGAATCCAGCCGGGCAGGAAGGCCCCGGACTGATCGGCGGCGAAGAGACTGATCGCGGCGATCAGACACGCCGCGATCAGAATCCCTATTCGATAGTTCCGCCTCATTCCTCACTCCAGTAGCTCTGGGTCCACTGGGGCTTCTCCACCTTGGCATCCCAGTTGTAGCTGCCGTCGTCGTTGGCCCACTGGCCGATCATCTGCCGCCACTGGGTGTCGGTGAGGCGCTGGCTGATGGGCTGGGTGAACTGATAGAAGTCATAGACCACGCCGGAGGCAATGCGCAATGTCCCGTCCACCGGCACCACCACCAGGATTTCCGCCGGGCGGCCGGTGGCCACCTGCAGTACCGTGCCGTTGGGATCTGTGGCGATGTCCGTGACCAGAGAGGAGGGGATCTCCTGGGCAGCCAGATAGTCTGTAGCCGCCTTATCTTTGACCGCCTCGGTCCAGAAGTGCTCCAGGGTGCCGCCGTAGCTGCGAATCAGCTCATACTCCTCGTCTGTAAGCGTTTCGTTTTGCAGCTCCTTCTCAGAAATGGTCACCAGCTGCTTTGCCAGCTCCGCCAGACGGGACAGATTCTCCCGGTCACTGTCGCCCAGATAGCCCAGCTTATCAAGGCCGTCTGCTGTCTGCTGGGCCAGCAGGGCGAAGCGCTCATAGACGTCCACCTCCGGGTCCACATAACCACGGTCGTCCACGACGTCCTCCGGACCGCCGCCCATCTCCGCCATCACCTGTTTGGCGTAGAGCACGGTGTCATGCTTGAGCTCCGTGTAGCTGCCGGCAAAGGTCTCCAGAGCCTTCTTCTGCCACTCCTCGCTGGTCATGTAGGAGGGCCAGCCCTCCCCCTTGGCCTCCAGCACCGGCGTCAGGGTATAGAGCCAGCTGGAGTAGAGGCTGGAGGTCCAGCTGGAGACGGGGGCCTTCTCCACCTGATCGCGGAGGGTCTCCATCTGCTCCATGTAGTTGGGGTATTGGGTAACCCCCTGGTCCTTGAGGATGTTGAGAGCCGCCTCAGAGCCCAAGGCCGCCGGTACGTCCAAAGTATCCGGCAGCAGCCGCTTGTCCCCGTTGTCAGCTTCTTCCACCGCCCGATAGACCAGCTGCTGCATGATGGCAGCGTCAATGGTGAAGCGCTGTCCCATGAAGCGGAAGCCCTTCTTGGACTCCAGCACATCCCCTACCTCGGAGGGATCGTTGGGATCGTCCCACACCGGCACGGAGTTGATGGCCGGCGGGTCCATCTTCTCCACCAGAGATTTGAAAGTCTTGTAGTTCTCCTCCTCCGCCGTCAGCTGGGAGGTGGTGGGCACCTGGCCGTAGGCCGCCACCACAGCGGGGGCGTAGTCATAATATCCCAGATCATCGCTGGCGCCGGCAAAGAAGGAGGTCACCGCATAGAGATTTTCCCAGGCCTCGCTGGAATCCATCAGCGTCAGTGTGATCAGCAGGGCAGCCCTGGTGAGGTCGTCGTTCTTCTGGACAAAGTTCACCTGTCCATACCACATCATGGCCCGGAAGTATGCCTCCAGCACCGGATCGCCCTCATAGTAGCCCCGGGGGATGTACTGGGTGTAGTCCATGTTGTCCTCCGCCAGAGGAGAGACTTCGATGCCCTGGGCCGCATAGATCCGCTCCAGCTCCGTGTCCGCGAGATCGGCGGCATAGTCGGGCACGGCAGCGCCCTCATCCTGGAGCTTGGCGCCCACGGCGAAGAAGGCCACGCTTCGCCGGGCGGCCTCCTCCCAGTCCGTCCCCTTGAGCGCCTCATACTGGGCCCCGGCAGCCTCCAGCATGGCGCCGCTCAGCTTTGCCAGATCCGCCGCCAGGTAGTTCTTCTCCGTGCGGTTCAGGAGCAGGCTGAAGTAGAGGTGGTAGGTGTGCATCATGGAATCCACCGTGATGAAATTAGGGATCTGATCGTAGCGATTGGTCTCATACTGCTCGAAAAACTCGTTGTAGTAGCTGGAGCTCACCACAAACATATTTTTCGCCAGCATCGCTTTCTGGCTGTCGGAGAGATAAAACTGCTCCTGATTGACCACATTGGAGAGGTCCTGGTTTACCTGATAGGCCGGTACGGAGGGCGTCACACTGCTCTCCTTGATACCACTGAAATCCAGCAGGAGCATACGCGTCAGGGCGGCCACCGCCCCGTCACTGTCTACGGGCTGATCCACATCCGGTCCCGGCTCCTGGCCATCTTTGCCGCAGCCGCTCAGGGGCGCCATAAGGGACAGCGCCATCACAAAGGCCAGTAGCGCGGCCCATCTCCGCCTTCCCCTACGGTTCTTTCCATGCCAATGTCGCATATCAATCCCTTCCTTTCAGAACCTGTTGATTGGGCTTCCACCCTTTCAGCTTCAGTATAGCATGCGCCTTTGCCGCCGTCCAGACAAAAGCGTTCTTTTTGTCCTCTCCTCCTGAAAAGAAGGGTCCGTCAGTCCGCCTGAACAGCCGGACCGCCGCTGGTGACGGTTCCCCAGGTCCTGCCGCCATCCCCGGTGACGAAGAGGCAGGACAGGGTGTCCGCCGTGCTGTCGTCCCACCGGGCCATGCTGACGGTGACGACGCCCCGTCTGTCATCCGAAAACTCCATGGCCGTCACATGCATCCCCGTATAGCCGCTGTCGGTAGTGACGTCCATCATGGGCAGCTCCACCCGCTCCCAGGTGGCCCCGCCGTCCTCGGTGCGATAGAAATTGGGGGACCGCAGGCCGTTGATCTCCTCAAACCGGAAGGAGAGAAACCCCACCTCACCGCTGAGAAACAGCATATTTTCCACCACCCGGGGGTAGACGTCGTTGAGGTCACTGGAGATGGGAAGAAAGCACTCCCTGTCCTCTGTATAAAACAGCCAGTGCCGCTGGCTGCCAAGGGCGGGCGGGGAGGAGACCAGAACCATCTGCCCGCCGCCCGGCAGGTCGGAGCGAAGGGTCCCCTCCGCCTGGAGCTGGGTCATGGCCCAGGCGGTCTGGGCGTCCTCCTCCGAGGCGGCGTAATACACCGCCGTATCCTCCCCGGAGAGCGTCACCGCGCCGTAATACGCCCCCGTTTCCCGGTCAGTGAGGAACTGCAGCGTTCCCAGGAGGGTCCCGTCAGCGCCGGTAAGCCGGACCTCCATTTGGGGCTCCAGCTGCTCCGGCTGAAGCTGGTCCGCCTCCGCCCAGTTAAGGGAGTCCAGGTACGCGCCAAAGGTTTGGCCGGAGGCGGTGCCGTACGACCCGCCGCCTGGGAGCTCCACCCCCTCCGCCGTGGTGCCCTCCTCCGCCAGCTGCGCCAGGCGTTGGAGTCCCTCCGCCTTCTCCTCCGCCATCCGCCCGGTGCAGGCCACCAGGACCGCCAGTGCCGTCAGAGCGGCCAGCGCCGCGGCAGCGGTCTTCTTCACGGCGGGCCGCCGGCCGATCAAGGCGATGCGGCCTCGAAGTGCCCGGCCGCCCATGGTGGAACTGACCGTCAGCACTCCGCTTTGCTCCCGGGGCTTTTTCAAATAGGAGAGCAGCATCAGGCCGTAGGTCTCCCGTTCCTGTTGGCTGGAGCGGCGGAGGACCCGGTGGTCACAGGCCCGCTCGCAGTCCTCCACAGCGGCCCGTGTCCCTATCCACACCAGGGGATTGAACCAGTGGACGGCACAGCACAAAAGCCGGAGCAGCGCCCAGAACCGATCCCCGGAGCGGTAGTGGGCCAGCTCATGGCGGAGAACCAGCCCCAAGTGGGTCTGGCTCTCCAGTGCCTCGTCCCCCAGGTAGATGGCAGGGCGGAAAAGGCCGCAGAGGCAGGGGGAGGCCAGGTGCTCGCTGAGATACACCGGAAGGGCGCAGTCCGTCTCCACCCGCACCGCACCCCGGCGCACCCGGCGAAGAAACGTAAGATTTTTCCACAGTGCGGCCAGCAAAACTGCCGCCGCTCCCAACGCCCAGAGGACCGCCAAAAGGCTCCCCACCGAAAAGGAGGCCCCGGTCTGTACTACCGCAGCCGATACCTCCGCCGCCGGTGGGGCCGTCGCTGCAGGCAGCGGCCCCTGTACCACCGGCTGGCGCAGCACAGCCGCCGCCCTCTGCTCTACCGCCGGAGAGAACAAATTCTGGAGGGACCACACACTGGGAATGCTGCCGGGAATCAGCAGCCGCGCCGCGGGCAGAAGCCACAAGGCGTAGAGGACCGTGGGGGCGGCTCTCCTCTGAAACAGCCTGCGCAGAACCAGCAGCGCTGCAATGAGCGCCGCCCCCTGAATGCTCATCTGCAAGAGCGTCTCCATCCAGTCTGTCACGGCTCCTCCCTCCCCTTCTGCAAAAGGGCGATCAGTTCCGCCATCTCCCCGTCGTCCAAAGCCTGGGAGCGCACCAGGGACTGGGCCAGCAACGCCACGTCCCCGCCGTACACCCGCCCCAGGATCTGCCGGGTCTCCTCCTGCACCGCCGCCTCCTTCTGGATCAGAGGCCGGTAGAGTTTCACCGGCTTCGCCTCCTCACAGGCAATGGCTCCCTTGTTCTCCATCCGCTTGAGAAAGGCCGCCACCGCTGGCTTGCTCCAGTTCTGCTCCGCCACGCCGTCGCAGATCTCCCGGAAGGTGGCGGTCCCGCGCTTCCAGATCTCCTGCATGATCCTCCACTCGCTGTGGGAGAGGGTCACATTCTGCTCCATATCGCGCCTCCATTAACTATTTGTCTAATAGAAGTATACCATCCCACCAGACGGAAGTCAAGAAAGCATTAACTAAATAGTTAATAGAGACAAAGAGCAGGCCGCCGGGAGTGTACCATCCACTCCCGGCGGCCTTCCGTCACAGCCGGTATACCGGTTTCTCTCCCCCGGCCACGGCATACCGCAGCCAGTCGAACACCGGAATAAAGATCAGGCAGAGGACCCACCACAGGCAGAAGTAGGCCAGACAGATCTGCCCCCACAGATTGAAGGGGATGTGGGAGTAATCCCACACCCCAAGTCCCAGCCACACATTGAGGATCAATCCCGCCGCCAGCTCCGCCGCTGTGACGGCCACGGCACAGCCCAGAGCCTGGAGCCAGAGGGGGGTGTCCCAGGAGAGCTCCGCCCCGCAGCGCTCAATGGGGATGCAGAGGAACACCGCCAGCACCAGCATGGTCCAGGAGATGGCGCTCTCCCTTCCCGAGAGGGTCTTGTAGGCCACCTCCAGCAGAAAATACATGGTCCCGCCCCAGGTCCACAGCAGCATGGAGAGAACCGTATTTCCACATTTTGTCATCCTTTCACCTCACTACTCCAAGTTTCATCCCTTCTATCCTACCCGGTCATTCTGTAAGGTATGCCAAAACAGATGAGAGCAGGCCCGGAAAACGAATTTTTACCGCTTTCCGGGCCTGTTTAACTCTCAACAGAAGCGCCACTTATTTTATTCGCCGTAGAACTGGCGGCTTTTAATATACAGCAGCTCTCTCGCTGTCTCATTCATGCAGCGGCGGGACACAATCAGCTGCTTGCCATGCTCCAGATGGGACACAATGTTGTCCGTCCATGTTTCCGCGTCCTCTTTGGAGATCTCCAGCACCTTTTCATTCAGTGTAATATTCAGGCGGTCGCCATAGGTGTGGTACAGTCCCCAAATATCATTGATAGGCTGACCATCCCAAGCATCCACCCCCGCCTCAATCATCAGCGGAACAAAGGCCTCCACCTTGCCGCAGCAGTGGAAGTTGAAAATGATCTGGTACTTATGGGCGGATTCCACCACCCGCTTTAAATAGGGCAGCAGCATCTCCCGGCATGTGGCTTCGGAGAAAAACGGCCCCCGCTGAGCACCCCAGTCATCGTGAAACACCACATACTCCAGGCCCATATCTTCCCGCATATGACGCAGCAGATTGTCGTAATGTACACATAGACGGTCGAACAAGCGGTGAACCGCCTCCTGCTGTTCCTCGTCAATCATTGCCACAGCGGCATCCTCAAACCCTATTAGGGAGATGAGGCGTTCAAAAAAACCGGTATAGACCATGGTGGAAGTGATCTTATCCGGAACAATCACTCTTTTCGCGGCCTCTGCAATGGCGGCCCAATCCAGATTCTCCACATCCGGAAAGACCACATCCTCCTCCCATCGCTCAATGTCGGCCACCAGACGGGTTCCCGGTTTCTCCATGGACCCGCGGGCCACAGGCACATAGACCCATTCGACACCAAACATGTCTGTTCCGCCGAACTCCCCTTCAAAGGGTCTGCCGTCTATGACAAAGCCCCTCGCTACATTGTCTGGAATCTCCCGGGGAAATACGTGATTCAGTTCCTGCCCCAGCCAGGCCGGGTCCTGGTGGCGGCCCACCAGCAGATCATTCTCCCGGGGGGTGATGGGGGTGCAGAACTCCTTCCCCCGCTTTCCCTCCTCTGCCTGAGCTACTTCTTTATTATAATCAAATGGATACTGCATTTTTTGTCCTTTCTCTTGCATACCGATTTTCCTTCTGACAGCGGTCCACCGTATCAGTTCAGCAGTCCGAAGATGCCGGTCACGCCGAAAAGAAGAAATACACCCCACGCTACAAAGGTGACGGCAAACTGCCGGTTCACCAGTTTCTCCCGCTCCTGCTCGTCCGGCATTCCCGCCACAACAAGGCTGCCGCCGGTGGAGAAAGGAGACATGCCGGTTGCCAGCGCCCCTAATACGGCGGCAGAACACACCAGCGTCAGGTTCATGTTCCGTTCCGTCGCAATCAACAGTGCAATGGGAAGCAGCATAGGCGTCACCACGGTCACGCCGCCGGTGAAAAAGCTCATAAAACCGCCCACCAGAAGAAAGATCGCCACAATGACTGCGGGGGACAAATTGCTGCTGAGCACCTGGCTGACCATCTCCACTGCTCCCGCCTCCGTTGCGACACCAAGGAGCATACTGATACCACAAACTGCCAGAATGGTTGTCCACGGAACGGCGTGCTGCAGAATCTTCCTCTCATCGCCCAGCCGCATCAGTCCGCAGACAATGGCACCAAAAATGGAGACCATCTGCGTGTCACAATACTTGGTCAGAAATGCTGTGACCTCATTGGGCGCCAGCGCCTGAATCATGGCAGGAATCAACAGCCACGCTAGGGCCACCCCAATTACCGCCAGATTCTTTTTCTGCACCGTATTCAGCTTCTCAGGCCGCTCCAGAGAAAATGCCTTCGCGCGATATCCTTTAAAAACGATATAGAGCAGGATCAGAGTCGCCAGCGCAGCCAGGAAGAAGTTGGCACAGATCTTCAGAGCGAGGCCGAAGGCCTCCGGCGCGTACTGGGTCTCATTGACCACGCCGCAGATAACCGCCCCCGCCGAACTCCAGGGCACGCAGGCTCCCGCCCCCGCCCCTGTGGTGATCAGCACCGTCATTATCAGCACGTGGATGCCGGTCTGGGCCGCGATGGCATAGCAGATCGGCGCCATGAAAGAGGCCACCGCCGGAGGGGAGGCGCCCAGCGCCGCCAGCAGAAAACACACCAGAAATAAAACAAATGGCAGCAGCTTCGCACGATTCCGAAACCGGTAGATCATCCTGCTCGCCAATGCCATCAAGGTGCCGTTTTCCACCGCATAGCCGTAAAACACGCACACCGACAGCAGCAGGAACAGAATCTTCACTGAAAAATGCTCAATCAGAGAAGAAACCGACATTCCCATTCCAAAGCAGCCGATCAGATAGGCAAATGCGATTGCAAAAAGGCCGGTATTCATTTTTGTTTTGATATTCAGGCCGATGGCGGCGAAAATTCCCACCAGGCACAGAAGAATCGTTCCCGAGTCGCTCATAGTATGCTCTCCCCGCATGATGTCCGCAGTCGAGTGAGCATCTGTCCGAATATCCATCCGCCCATAGTGTACCCGATCTCCCGCCGTTTGGTCAATTGACAAAGTTGGCAAAAATCCCCCGAATTTCCCAAAAGTACATTCTGGAGAATTCAGGGGATTTTCCATGCAATTGTATCCATATCACCCGAACATTTCAGAGGATCTCGCTATGAATGTATACATTGCGGGCGCTTCGAATATCCACCCGCATCCACAGCTCCGCCTCCTCGGGGTCCCGCTCCCGGATCGCCCGGATAATGTGGTCGTGGCAGGGTGCGATCTCATCGGAGTAGGTATTCTGGTGGACGTACTGGTTGGCCTGGTGCATCCGCATCAGATGCCGCACCTCCACTACATATTTGTACAGGAAATGATTGCCGGAGGCCCTGGCGATCATGAGGTGGAACTGCATATGGAGATCCCGAATACCGTTGGCGCGGATGGCAGGTATGTTTTTCTCCCCGTAAGAAAACTCCCGCATGCTGTCGTTCAGCTCCATCAGCGTCTCCAGATCCTCCTCCGATATGGCCATTGCCGCCAATCTGGCTGCGGTACTCTCCAGCAATTCGTCCATAAACAGGAGGTTGATTTTGTCGCTTTTCGACAGCTGCTTCACCCCCACCCGGTTCTTCTTCACCGTGCTCAGGATTCCGTCGCTTTTCAGCTGCTCCAGCGCCACCCGCACCGGCGTCCGGCTGACATGCAGCGCCTGGGAAACCGACACCTCCGTCAGATGGGCTGCGGAGGAGATCTGGCCGCTCAAAATCGTCGCGCGCAGAATATTGTATACTTTTTTATATGTAGGTTTTGTCTCAGAATACATACTGATATACTCTTCCGGAATTACCAGCATCGCTCGTTCTCCTTTATTTCCCATAGTGTTCCTTTCATATTATAGCAAATATGCTGATACATGCAAGTATAACCTTTAAATTTTTATAAAATTTGGCAATACATTTTCCCTGCCGCAAACACAGCCTCCGCAAAAATGTATTTTTTCTCATAGGCGCTGTTTTTGTGAAAAACAGAAAATCGATCAATTTTGTATACATTTTTGTTGACGGCAGCAAAAGCGCGGCCCTATAATAGCGACAAGAAAGAGCTTGCCTGCAGCATCTGAACCGAGCCATCCAATCCACTTCACTCCTATGCAGGCAGACAGGTTCTTCTCTGTGTGAACCATATGTTTCGTGTTTCAAAAAACAGGAGGTATGAAAAGAGATGGGTAAAACTTCCACGTACTCCGGTCTTGCATTCCGCTACGGCATGACCAACGGCTTCTCCACCCTGCTGACAACCGTCGCAACCACCTATTGGTCCATTTACCTCACCGGCGCCGTCGGACTGGAGACGGCCGCCATGGCCGTCATCATGTCTGCCAGCAGCGTCGTGGATCTGATCTCCATTCCGATCTGCGGCGTGGTCTTGCAGAAAACCCGGATCAAGGGCGGCAAATTTGGTATCTTCCGCCCCTGGCTGCTGATTGGCGGCGTACTGGCCGCCCTGTTCCGCTGGCTCAGCTTTACTGACCTGGGGCTGACCGGGATGGGCGCCGCGATCTGGTTCGGCGGTACCTATATTTTGGCTTATGTGGTCTTCAATATGGCTTACTCCGCTTTCACCGGTATCCTGCCGCTGATGGCCAAGACCCCCGGTGACCGCGTGGCCTTTGCTTCCGCCCGCACCACCTGCAACTCCATCGGCAAGTTTCTCTTCTCCCTCACCTCTGTGACGCTGGTGTCGGTGTTCGGCCAGGGGAACGACGCCCGAGGCTATTGTGCTCTGGCCGGTCTGATTTCCCTGCTGGTGGTCTTCGGTTTCGGCCAGCTGTACTTTGCCTCCAAGAACTACGACGTGCTGGATGTCAGCACCTCTGCCGGCAAGGGGAAGAAGGACCAGTACTCCGCCTCTGTCTGGGAAATGATCAAGTTCACCATTTCCAAACCCTTCCTGCTCTACCTTCTGGGCTCTGTGTGCAAGGGCAGCATCTTCTTCATCATTACCGGTCTGGCACCCTATTTCTACAGCTATGTCGTCGGCGACAAATCCATGCTGACCTGGTACATGTCCGCCTCTACCTTCCTGATGATCGGCGGCTCCTTCCTGACCCCCTATGCCAACAAGCTCTTCCGGGGCACCCGAAACACCTTCGCCGCCGGCATCGCCATTTATGGCCTGTGCCTGGGACTGGCCTATTTCCTCGGTACAACTGCTGTTAGCTTTACCGTTTTCCTCAGCATCGGCTATGTGGGCTACGCCATCGCCCACGCCTCTGAGGTCGCTCTCTACTCCGCTGTGGTGGATTACACTCAGTGGAAGCATGACCGCAATCTGAAGCCCTTCATGATGACTCTGTTCTCCCTGACTCCCAAGATCGGCACTACTGTAGGTTCTGCTGTCATGGGCTTTGGTCTCGTTGCCATCGGCTTTGATCAGTCCAATGTCACCGCCCAGGCCGCCGACGGCATCCGGATTCTGCTGTCCGGTCTGCCCGCAGCCCTGGCCGCTCTGTCCGTCGTTGCCATGTTCCTGTTCCCCCTGACCGATAAGCGTATCCAGGAAATGCAGGAAGATCTGACCAAGCGGAAAGAGGCAGCCCAGCATTGATTTTCGACCTGTACACGTCAAACATCTATGTAAATAAGGAGAAGTATGATGAAAAAGTATCCCTTTTCTAAAGATGAACTGACCATTATCGACCGGTATTATGTGGCTGGCCGGACTGACGGCGGCAAGGCGAAGTTCAAGACACCCATCTCCTCTCTGGAAAATATGCGCGCCTTCCTCAACAATGAAACCCCCTGCTGGATGCCGAACGGCGACCTCATCACCATTACGCCGGAGATCATTCCCGACAATGTGGCCCGCGCCTTCGTTCAGGAGGCCGATCCCACCGATCGTAAGGGCGGCCCCGACATGTTTGGTGTGCAGTGGGTCTATGAGGACTCCGCCGGCGGCTCCATGGTCATCCCCGGCAACCCCATTCTGGACGATGCCAACGACTGGAAGGAAGTTATTCACTTCCCCGACGTGGACAGCTGGGACTGGGCGGGCTCCGCCAAGCGGAATAAGGACTATTTGGCCGGTGACGACCCCATTTGGACCGTTCAGTTCTCCGGTATGTTTGAGCGTCTGATTTCTTTCATGGACTTTGAAAATGCGGCGGTAGCCCTGATTGATGAGGAGCAGATGGACGCGGTCAAGGAGCTGTTCAGTGCGCTGACCGACCTGTACATTCAAATTCTGGACAAGTGCATTCAGTACTTCCACATCTCCGGCTATCTCTTCCACGATGACTGGGGCTCCCAGCGCTCCCCCTTCTTCTCCAAGCAGACCTGGCTGGAGATGATCGCACCCTATGTCAAGCGCCTGGTGGACCACTGCCATGAAAACGGCGTCATTTTCGAGCTCCACTCCTGCGGCCGCACCGATTCTATGATTGATGTTATCAGCTCCATCGGCATTGATATGTGGCGTCCTCAGCCCATGAACGACATTGCAAAGATGTACGCGGAGTATGGTGATAAGATCAAACTGGGCGTACGCGCTCCCATGTTCCCGCCGGATACCCCCGATGATGTGCAGATTCAGGCAGCCAAGGACCTGGTAGCCAAGTACAATACCCCCGGCAAATATGTATTCACCAGCAACTTTGCCGAATCTGACGTGTTCCGTGCCGCTTTGTACGAGGCCAGCAGAAAGGCCTATCTGGAGCATTGATCCGCGGAAATCAATTTTTTCTCCCGTCCATATACAGCAGTGGTAATTTTCCCATATGCAGCAAAGAGCCGGCCCAAGTCTGGGTCGGCTCTTTCCACGCAATCCGCAAAGCTGTATGAAATATAGGAAGGCACAAGGAATTTGCCGCTCTCTCACTCCCGCCCTGTCTTCTGTTCCGCAAATATGCACCGCAGTGCAGAGGCAAAGGCGGCGTCCTGATCCCGGGTCCGCTTTTTTGGGCCTTTCAGCCGCCCGCCGCTCCGGCGGATCTTCCCGGCGGTACAGCGGGCCAGCAGAAGGCCGCCGATGTTCTCATCGGTATACGCCATGCCGTCCTGCCGGAGGACCCGGGCGCCCCGGGCCAGGCACAGGGCGGCCAGCCCGTAGTCCTGGGTAATCACCACGTCCCCCGGTTTGAGCAGGTTCACCAGCACAAAATCCACGCTGTCCGCCCCCTTGGAGACCACCATGGTCTCCGCGCCGGGCCGCCATATCTCATGGGCGGTGTCGCAGAGGATCAGGCAGGCCACACCGTACTCCCCCGCAATCCGCACAGTGAGATCCACCACCGGACAGCCGTCGCCGTCGATCAGCACCCGCATGGCCGCTCCTCCTCTCTCCCCGCTGGGTTCCTCTCATTTGTTCTGGGAAAATTCGTAGGCCGCCCGAACCCATGCCATCAGCTGTCCGTCGATCTCCCCAGGCCGGGAGACCACCACATGGTGGGTCCAGCGGTTTGGATAGGGCTCCGCCGCCGCGGCGATCCGGGAATCGTCCAGCCGCTCAGGCAGCCCGAAGGTCACCAGGAGGCAGTGCTCCGGCCATCCCTTCTTCCGGCGGTATGGCAGGGAGACCGCGGCAAACAGGCGGCGGCCATAGAAGCTGATCTGGCTTTTCTGCACCTTGACGGAGGCCTCCGGCAGCATACGATCCAAGGCGGCAGAGAACTCCTCATACAGCGCAAGCTCCTGGGGCCTCTCACTGAAATACGCCAGCACATCCCCCTCATAGTATTCCGACTGCTGCATCTTTCCCCACCTCTCCTTTTATATTCCTCCGCCAAAGCGAACCCTTTCCCTGCCTGCCTTTGAAATCCCGCCGTTTCGAAAAGGTCTGACAGAAAAAAGCGCCCGACCTTCCTTCGGATCGGACGCCTTCCCGCCGCATGCTCAATACTGGCGGATCACCGCCGTCACCTTACCTAAAATCCGGGCCTCCGTACCGTCAATGGGCTCAAAGTCCTCATTTTCCGGCATCAGCCACACCTGGCCCCGGTCCAGCTTCAGGCGCTTGACCGTGGCCTCCTCCCCCAAAAGGGCCGCCACGATCTCCCCGGAGGAGGCGGTGGGCTGACAGCGGACCACCACCAGATCGCCGGGCAGAATGCCCGCATTCTTCATGGAGTAGCCCCGGACCCGCAGAGCAAAGAACTCCCCCGCTCTGCCATGGGTATCAAAGGTGATGTAGTCCTCAATACACTCCTGGGCCAGAATGGGAGCGCCGGCCGCCACATGGCCCACAATGGGAATCCGGTCCTCCTGAATGCCGTTGACGGCAATGGCCCGGCCCTTGCAGGCCCCCTTCTCAATGAGCCCCGCTTCCTCCAGCTTTTTCAAATGGAAGTGGACGGTAGAGGGGGACTTGAGGCCCACCGCTTCTCCGATCTCCCGCACAGAGGGGGCATACCCCTGCTCCTGGATCATCCGCACGATGGTCTCATAGATCCGCGCCTGCATATCGCTCTTTCTGCCCATACCGCACCTCCTGCGTTTTTGTCAGTATAGCATAAATTCCCAGGAAATGCAACAATTGTTCCATGATGCAGTCTTCTCCGCCGAAAATTTCCGGGACGGCAGAAAAACTCCGAAAAATGGAAAGATTCCTCTTGAAAATGGGAAAGCTCTATGGTATGATGGTTACCTGTGAAATGGATCATTGCGTGTTTTCACGTTTCCAACAACAACGGGAGGTTATTCGTCATGACACTGTTTATCACCATTCTCCAGCTGCTGGTCGGCCTGGTCATCATTCTGATGGTTCTGTTCCAGAGCGGCAAGAGCCAGGGCCTGGGCGCTATCGGCGGTGTGGCTGATACATTTCTCGCCAAGAGCAAGGCCAAGAGCCTGGACGCCAAGCTGGCCCGCTGGACCAAGTGGGTGGGTGCGCTGTTCCTGGTCTTGACCCTGGTGCTGAGCATCCTTCAGTAACAGGCGCCCCGCAATGATAGAGAGAAAAGCCTGCGGCTTTGCCGCAGGCTTTTTGCTGTCTGTGGACCGCCCCTGAGAAAAATTAGAAAATGCTGGAATATCCTTGCAAGAATAGGGCGAACCGTGTAGAATGAAAGGACCCAATACTTTCGAGGGAGGTTTTTGTAATGGGACATTTTTGTAAGAAGGCAGCCGCGCTGGTGCTTGCACTGGCGATGGTGCTGTCGCTGAGCGTCACCACGGCGCTGGCCGATGACGCCAAGGCTGAATCCGCGCCCCTTGGCATCATCAGTGCCATGGACGTGGAACTGGACGCTCTGGTGAAGGCCGCCGAGGTTTCCCGTAAGGACACTATCGCCGGAACCACCTACTATGTGGGCACTCTCAGCGGAGTGGACGTGGTGCTGGTGAAGGGCGGCATCGGCAAGGTGCTGGCCGCCTCCTGCGCGGAGACTCTTATCGACACCTACCATGTGGGCGGCATCGTCTTCACCGGTATTGCCGGCGGCGTGGGTGATGAGGTCAACGTGATGGACATGGTCATCGGCACCGCCCTGGTTCAGCACGACTACGGCACCGAGACCAATGACGGCTTCGTCTGGAACGGCGAGGCTGCCGCCGACCAGGAGACCGGCATGATCCCCGTGGACCCCGCCCTGTCCAAGCTGGCCTATGACTCCGCCTGCAGTGTGCTGGGGACTGAGAAGGTCCATCAGGGCGTCATCGCCACCGGCGACCAGTTCGTGGCCAGCGAGAGCTATGTCAAGGAGCTGCAGACCAAGTTCAACGCCCTGGCCTGCGAAATGGAGGGCGGTTCCGTAGCCCGGGTGGCCGACCAGTTCGGCGTACCCTGCGCGGTGATCCGCTGCATGTCCGACAAGGCTGACGGCCTGGCCCACGACACCTATGCTTTCAACTACACCGAGGCCTCCAACACCTCCGCCTCCGTGGTGATGAAGATGCTGGAGACCATGGCTGCCTCCGGCACCACTCTCACCCCCGCCAAGGACGAGGCTGTGAAGGACACCACTCCCCGCACCGCCGTCATCAGCGCCATGGCTGTGGAGCTGGACGCTCTGGTGAAGGCCGCTGACATTGAGAAGGAGACCGTCATTGGCGGCAACACCTTCTATGTGGGCACCCTCAACGGCGAGGACGTGGTGCTGGTCCAGGCTGGTATCGGCAAGGTGCTGGCCGCCTCCTGCACCGCCGCTCTGCTGAACAACTTCACTGTCACCGGCGTGATCTTCACCGGCATTGCCGGCGGCGTGGGCGACGAGGTCAACGTGATGGATATGGTCATCGGCACCGCCCTGGTCCAGCACGACTACGGCACCGAGACCAATGACGGCTTCGTCTGGAACGGTGAGGCTGCCGCCGACCAGGAGACCGGCATGATCCCCGTGGATCCCACCCTGTCCAAGCTGGCCTATGACTCCGCCTGCAGCGTGCTGGGCGCGGAGAAGGTCCACCAGGGCGTCATCGCCACCGGCGACCAGTTCGTGGCCAGCGAGAGCTATGTCAAGGAGCTCCAGACCAAGTTCAACGCCCTGGCCTGCGAAATGGAGGGCGGTTCCGTAGCCCGGGTGTGCGACCAGTTCGGCGTGCCCTGCACCGTGATCCGCTGCATGTCTGACAAGGCCGACGGCCTGGCCCACGACACCTATGCTTTCAACTACACCGAGGCTTCCAACACCTCCGCTTCTGTGGTGATGGAGATGCTGAAGACTCTGGGCACTGAGCTGCCCTTCACCGATGTGGCCAATACCAGCTGGTACTACACCGCTGTCAGCGAGGTCTATACCAGCGGACTCATGTCCGGCACCAGCGACACCACCTTCTCCCCCAACGGCACCACCACCCGGGCTATGATCGTCACCATGCTCTACCGCATGGCCGGAGAGCCCGAGGGGACTGCGGCCGCTTCCTTCAGCGACGTGGCCGAGGGCAAGTATTACTCCGACGCAGTGGCCTGGGCCAGCGCCAACGGCGTTGTCACCGGCTATGAGGACGGCACCTTCGCCCCCAACCAGGCCATCACCCGTGAGCAGCTGGCGGTGATTTTGTACCGCTACGCCCAGTTCATGAAGGAGGACACCACCGCCGCTGCCGCGCTGGATCAGTTCTCCGATGCCGCTTCTGTGGGCGGCTACGCCGCCGACGCCATGTCCTGGGCTGTGGCCGAGGGCATCGTGAGCGGTATGACCGACGGCACCCTCAGCCCCAAGACCGGCGCCAGCCGTGCCCAGGTGGCTATGATGCTGGTGCGCTTTGGCGACAGTATCGCCAAGTAATTCCCTTTTCGGAAAACCACCCGCGCCCCGCTCTGCCTTGCGGCAGGGCGGGGCGCTTTTGCCTCTTGCGTCCTGCTGCGGAAGGCCGTATAATCAGGGAAGAATTTCAGAAAAGAAAGCGAGTATCAAATATGGAAATCAGAGCGATGACCGTAGGGAACCGGGTGGAGGGATTCTACCTCCTGCGCAACGCCCTCAGCAAGCAGGCCTCCAACGGGAAGCCCTTCCTCAGTGTGGAGCTGGCGGATGCCACCGGCTCCATAGAGGGAAAGGTATGGGACTACAGCGGCCCCGTCTCCCCCGCCGATATCGGTGCGGTGGTAAAGATTCGGGGCAGCGTGTCGGAGTTCCGGGGCGCGCTGCAGCTGTCCATTGAGCGCATCCGGCTGGCCGGGGATGACGACGTGTACAATGTGTCAGATTTAGTGCCCACGGCGCCCATGGACGCCGGAGCCGGCTGGCAGGAGCTCTCTGCCCTGGCAGACAGCATCGCCGACCCGGACTACCGCGCCCTGTGCCGGCAGGTGCTGAACACCTATGAGGAGCGGTTTCGGACCATCCCCGCCGCCAAGAGCGTTCACCACGGCTTTCTCAACGGTCTTCTCATGCACACGCTTTTTATGGCCCGCACAGCGGATTACCTTGCGGGACTCTACGCCGCGGTGGTGGACCGCAGCCTGCTGCTGGCGGGGACCATTCTCCACGATGTATGCAAATGCGAGGAGTTCACCACCTCTCCCCTGGGACTTGTGACCAGCTATTCCCTGCGGGGGCAGCTGATGGGCCATCTGGTGCTGGGGGCCCAGGCGGTGGCGAAGACGGCGGAGCAGCTGGGGACTCCGGAGGAGAAGGCGGTGCTGCTGCAGCATCTGCTGCTCTCCCACCACGGAGAGCCGGAGTTCGGCGCGGCGGTGCGGCCCATCTGCGCGGAGAGTGAACTGCTGTCCTGCATCGACACCATAGACAGCCGGATGGAGATCTACCGGGAAACCCTGGAGGAACTGCCTGCCGGTACTTTCAGCCGCCGGATCTTCAGTCTCGACCACCCGGTTTACCGCCACAACTGAGCGCGAAAGCCTCCCCGCCGGGCATGCGTCCGGCGGCAGGAGGTCCGGCTATAAAAAAAGTCAAAATCAGGGGTTGACAAACTGGCAAGAATCTGATAAGATAATCAACGTTGCAGCGCTGCTGCAAAACAGTCAAAGGGTTTGCTCCGCTGGGAACCGGCTGAGAGCGGATTTTCTGTCTTGTTGAAAAACCAAATAAGAACGACCCGGTGCGCCCCGTTATTTGGGGGTATAGCTCAGCTGGGAGAGCGCTTGAATGGCATTCAAGAGGTCAGCGGTTCGATCCCGCTTATCT
>CALXDD010000012.1 GCA_944386985.1 uncultured Oscillospiraceae bacterium | reverse complement strand
GAAAAATAGTTAGAAAAAAGTTCCAAAGCCGCTTGGTAAGGATGAGGTCGGCGGTTCGAATCCGCCCAGCAGCTCCATGAAAACCGCCTTTTATATTTGAAAAGGCGGTTTTTATTTGCGCTTTGCTATTTTTTAGCTGAGCAATGATAAGTGGTCAAAGCGTTGACTACACAACAAGCGGCAGACAGAGAAAAATGGGCCTCCGAAGGTGTTTTGCCTCCGGAGGCCCGCTGCTTCTTTAGCTTGCTATTTCTTTCGATCTGGCTGATGCAGCCTGCTCCTGGCTTGCGTTGCCGGCCTTTGTAAGCTTGAAAAGGGGGGGGAGAAGAGCAGCTTTTGCATCTGTTTTGGGATCTTTTTGCAAATTCCAAAATCAATCTTTGCCGCCGCAATTCTCTGTGTTTCGTCTGTGAAGTAGGCGCAGTAGTCTGCCGCGTTTTCTGCGATTTACTATGGGGTATCTCCTCTTCCAAGCAGTCTGCGAGAAAGCCGCCTGCGATCGCTGCAGCCTTCCGGTGCCTATCAATTGTGGCGCTGGGATATTGTGGTGCGGGGATAGGGATCGACGGCAGAGCTGGCCTGTGATAAAATAAAATGCTGGAGGAGGGATTTTATGGAACTGCGGGTTTTGCGTTATTTTTTGGCAGTGGCACAGGAGGAGAATATCACAAAAGCGGCGGCATTGCTCCATGTGACGCAGCCCACCCTCTCCCGGCATATCCGCGCATTCCGATCGCTCCATCCAAAGGTGCAGTTTCGTATATACAGCGCCAACGCAGACGATATAAAAGAGCGCATGGAAAAAGGTCTTCTGGATATGGGGCTTCTGACAGAACCGGTGGATATTGGCAGATATGCTTTTCTGCGCCTTCCCCAAAAGGATCGCTGGGGTGTGTTGGTGCCAAAGGACTCGGCTCTGGCGGAAAAAGAAACCGTCACTTCCCAGGACCTGCTGGGTGTCCCTCTGCTTTTGAGCGGACGGGAACAGGTGCGCGGTGAACTGGCCAACTGGTTTGGCGAGGACTATGGACGCATTGAGGTAGCCGCTACCTTCAACCTGATTTTGAATGCCGCAAATATGGTCAAAAATGGTGTGGGCGCAGCACTGTGCTTCTATTTGGAGAACATCTCCGATGCTCTGAAATTTGTCCCCCTGTCACCTAAACTGGAGACAGGAACTGTGTTGGCTTGGAAAAAGGACAAGCCGCTCTCTCCTGCGGCCGGTCAATTCCATCAGCACATTAAAAATGCGGATTAAGCATTTTTGATTACTCAAAATAGGCATTCGACATATCAGAAACCTTGTTTTAAAATGTAGGTGTCCTGAACGGGCGCCTACATTTTTTTGTTTAGGAGCGAAGATATGACCATTCAAGAAGCAAGTGATCGCTACCAAATCCCTGTGAACATCTTGAAGAAGTATGAGAGCTGGGGCCTGTGCGGGGCGGTCAAGAAGGTCATGGGAACATGGCAGTACGATGATGAGGATTTGGAGCGTCTGAGCCTCATGATGACCCTCCATGACATCGGATTTACCACAGAGGAAGTGGAGACCTATATGCGCCTGACCCTGGAACAGTCGGACAGTGAGCGGGAGCGCCTTCGGATGCTCAGCCGAAAACGGGACGCCGCGCTGGATGAACTCCATTTCCGGGAACACCGGCTTCAGCGGCTGGACTATCTCCGATATGAAATTCAAAAAGCACAGGAGCGAAAGGAGTGACAGATATGGATACCATTCAGTTGAACAACAATGTCCGGATGCCTCTGCTGGGGCTGGGCGTTTTCCAGGTGACGGACCAGGCGGTTTGCAAAGCGAGTGTTCGGACGGCCCTGGAGACCGGCTGCCGCCTCATTGATACCGCCGCCTGCTACGGCAACGAGCGGGCTGTGGGAGAAGCGGTCAAAGGCAGCGGGATTCCCAGGGAGGAATTGTTTCTGACCTCCAAGGTCTGGATTCAGGATGCGGGTTACGACAAGACCATGGGTTCCTTTGAGAAAACCCTCAAAAATCTCCAGACCGACTATTTGGACCTCTACCTGATCCATATGCCTTACGGCGATTATCACGGAAGCTGGCGGGCTATGGAAGAACTGTACCGGGCCGGGAGGGTCAGGGCCATTGGGGTGTGCAATTTCCTGCCGGACCGATTGCTGGATCTGATTTTGAGCCATGAGGTCGTCCCGGCGGTCGATCAGATCGAACTGCATCCTTTCTGTCAGCAGAGAGAACTGCGGCGGGCGATGGCGCAATACCGCATTTGCCCCATGGCCTGGGCCCCTTTCGCCGAAGGGCGGGAGGGCATTTTCCAGAATCCCACTCTATCCGGCATCGGCGCGCAGTACGGCAAGGCGCCCGCCCAGGTCATCCTGCGGTGGATGCGCCAGAGCAATATCATCACCATTCCCAAATCGGTCCATGCCGAGCGCATCCGTCAGAATTTCGATGTAGACGACTTCGTGTTGTCTGCCGAGGATATGGAGGAGATTGGCAAGCTGGACAGAGGACACAGCCTGATTCTGGATGTCCCCAGTTTGGATGAGGTCTATCGGCTCCACAACATTCGCTTTGAGCAGTGAGGAGGCTCATTTATGAAAACCCTGATCGTTTACTATTCCCATTCCGGCACCACCCGCCGTCTGGCGGAGCTGATCGCCAAGGAGACCGGCGGCGACCTGCTGGAGCTTGTTCCGGAAACCGCATATCCGGGGGACTATAACACCGTGGTGGCTCAGGCCAAGCGAGAGCTTCAGAGCGGCTTCCGGCCCGCGCTGAAAACGGCGCTGCCCGACCTGTCCGCCTATGATATGGTCTTTGTAGGGACCCCCAACTGGTGGAGCTCCCCCGCACCCCCGGTCCTGACCTTTCTGGAGCAGGCCGACATCAAAGGAGTACAGATCGCACCCTTCTGTACTCATGGGGGCGGCGGCTCCGGCCACATTCGCCGGGACATGGAAAAGGCCGGCCGCGGCGCGGCGATTTTGCCCGAGCTGTCCGTTTACGGCGGCTCCGGCAAAGCAGCGGACATCCAGAAGTGGCTGAAGAAAATCAGTTTCACGAAGTAAGGAGGACCTTCCCATGAAAAAAATGCTTTCCCTGCTTTTGTCTTTCGCAATGGTCTTTATGCTGGCGGCCTGCGGCGCTTCCGGAGGGCAGAGCGGAACCTCTGCTCCGCCTGACGGCGCCGGCTCTCAGCCGGAGGGAGATCTCCCTCCGGCTCCCTCTGAACAGATGGAGGAAACGCCTGATGGCGGCGGGAGTTCTGAAGAGGCATCTGCTGAAATTCCTGTGGAAGATGAAGATAAAACGCTCATTGCCTATTTCTCCTGGTCCGGCAACACGGAAACTCTGGCCGGAATGATTCAGGAGGTCGTTGGCGGCGACCTGTTCGCCATTGAGACAGAGACCCCTTACACCGATGATTACGATGCGGCGGTCGACCAGGCCAAGCAGGAGCGGGCGGACAATATCCGTCCCCCACTGGCTGCCCAAGTGGAGAACATGGAGGAGTATGATACCGTCTTTATCGGCTACCCCAACTGGTGAAGCGATGTCCCTATGGCGGCGCTTACTTTTCTGGAGAGCGATGACTGGAGCGGCAAAGCCTTAATTCCTTTCTGCACCAGCGGCAGAGGTGGTTTTGGCAACGGGATCGACAGCATGGAAGCTGCTGCGGAGGGTGCAGCCATTCTGGAGGGCTTTCATGTGGGCGGCTCCAGTGTGGACGGCGCAGCCGGTGCTGTTTGAGATGCCTGCTTACCGCTATCTGAGAACAGGGGATGTTCTCGGAGAATGTATGACCTTTGGAAATGATGTGACGAGTCTGGCCCCCATTGGTGTGCACCGCCCGGATGTTTCCCGTGCCCGGCGAGATATTCAGCAAGGGGCTGCCGGACTGGACTTGGAGGTGAGATGATGCGCAAAAATATTTTGATTTGTATATGGTCCCTTTTCGCCCTGTCCTTGGCTGGCTGTGGGACAGGCCATGGGACGCCGCAGGAATCCGATTTTTCTGGAATTACACAGGCTCTGCCTGAGGACAGCGAAGAGATGGAACCCGCCGATATACCCGCTCGCACGCCGGAGCAGGCATCTCAGGAAAAAACAGAACAGGAGGACTCTGAAGGGAACGAAGTAAAAAGGATTCGTTTTCTTGTGGACGGCCAGGAGATCATTGTGTCGCTGGAGGATCATCCCGCCGCTGACGCACTCTACGCACGCCTTCCCATGGAACTGACCTTTGAGGATTATAACGGAACGGAGAAAATTGCCTATCCCGATGAGGGGCTTCCTGCAAAAGGGGCTCCTGCCCAATGTGACCCGAATGCGGGCAGCTTTTGTTACTACATTCCTTGGGGCAATTTCTGCTTCTTTTACCAGGATTTCCGCGCCTCAGAATCTCTGATGCCTCTGGGCGAGGTGGAGTCCGGCCTTGAGCTTTTGGAATCGCTGGATACCGCAGGTGCTGTGACAGTGGAGGCCGTGGAATAAAGCTGAGCATGGGGCAGACTATTGTCACATTGGCTGCAGGAAAGGGAAGCAGAAAAGGTGCGCCGCGCTGATTCATTGTTTACAGCGATGCAGATTCTGCTTACTATAAAAGATTAAAAAAATAAGAAGCCTGCGCCGGCGAGGATAAGAGCGGCGGTTCAAATCCGTCCGGCAGCCCAAAAAAGCCTTGAAAACTTCGGTTTTCAAGGCTTTTTTGCTGTAGAAAATGACTTTTCGCGGAAACTCAAAACACGGCTCAGACAGATTGCTTTCCACAGGGATCTTTTTCAGCCGGCGGTATGCAGCGGAGGGATTCATGGGCGCTTCTGCAGGCGGCGAAAGCCCGCTTTTCCGGCGTTCAAAATTGGATCAGCCTCCCGTTTCTTCTTCCCGGGCAGGAACCTGGTGGGTAGGAACGGGAGATTATTTTATTGTAAACTAAAAAGTTAGGAGATTTGCCTATGACATGGTAAAGGAGGAACTACTTTGACAAAATACGGATACATCCGGGTCAGCAGCAAAGACCAAAATGAGGACCGGCAGCGCATCGCGCTGCGGGAAGCCGGGATTGCGGAAAAGGATCTCTATCTGGACAAGCAATCGGGTAAGGATTTTGAACGGCCACAGTACAAAAATCTGCTTCACAAGCTAAAAAAAGACGATCTGCTTTTTATCAAGAGCATTGACCGTCTGGGCAGGAACTATGAGGAGATTTTGAAGCAGTGGCGGCTCATCACCAAGGAAAAAGGCGCAGATATCGTGGTGCTGGATATGCCGCTGCTGGATACCCGGCGCGGTAAGGATCTGATGGGGACGTTCCTCGCCGACATCGTCCTGCAGGTTTTGAGCTTTGCGGCGGAAAACGAGCGGGACAGCATTCGCCAGCGTCAGGCCGAGGGCATTGCGGCGGCCAAAGCGCGGGGCGTCCGCTTTGGCCGTCCGCCCCGGCCTCTGCCGGACAATTTCCAGCAGGTACACCGGGCGTGGCGGGGCAAGAAGCTGACGCTTCGCCAGGCGGCGGAGCTGTGTGAGATGCCGAAGGACACTTTCTACGCAAAAGCCGTGAAATTTGAGAAACAGAAAGCAATGCAATAAGCAGTTTGAAAAAGTGTAGGTTTACAAACTGATCAGGCGAATAAAAAAATTCTGTCAGAGACCTTAATTTTCTAAAAATTCAGCCGAAAGAAATAGTGAAGGCAGTTTGAAAAAGTGTATTTGTAAACCTACACAAGCGCAAACCCGCACGGCGCAGGGAAGCGCCCGGCTGGAGAAGGAGACTTTTATGCTCTCGCTGCAACTGAAATCCGGCGAGTACCTCACCATCGGGGAGGACATCACCGTGCAGGTGTTCAAGCAGTCCGGCTCGGCTTTTTGCGTGTCGGTGAAGGCTCCCAGGGAGGTTTCCGTTCTCCGGGGCGAGGTTCACGAGCGCTCGGGCGAACGTCCGGACGGCCTGCTGGAAAAGCGGCCGAAAAGTATGGCCAGGCGCAGATACGACGCGAAACGTCACGCGGAGCGGCTGGAAGAGAAAGCCGAGCGTGAACGGCAGCGCCAAAGCGCAGCGGAAGAAAGAGAAGAGACGCTGCGGGAGCTGGCGGAGGTTGCGGATCATCTGGACGAGTGGATGGCAGCGCATGGAAGCGCAGGGGTACAGGAAAAGCTGAAAGCCCTGTGCGGCAGATTCGCCGCCATAGAGGCCGCCCAAAGCGGCAGCGCTCAGGAGAATACGGCCCGCCATGAACAGACCGGGGCCTGATCCATTGCACATGAGTTTTTGACTGCCTCCTGTCAGACGCGGGGGAACGTGATTGCCGGCGGGCCGGAGACGGAGACCCGAAGCAGAAGGAAAGGAGCGCGGACGGAGATGCCAAGCAAACCCAAAGAGAGTCCCGCCAAAACCGTCCGATATACCGTCCTCAAGGTTCCCGTCTACCCCACGCCGGAGCAGGCGGAGCTGATGGAAAAAACCTTTGGCTGCTGCCGCTACCTCTGGAATCAGATGCTCTCTGACGTTCAGGAGTTCTATGCGGCCACGGACGTCCACTATATCCCTACCCCCGCCCGGTACAAAAAGGGCGCCCCCTTCCTCAAGGAGGTGGACAGTCAGGCCCTCTGTGCGGTGCACCAGAGCCTGCGCAAAGCTTTTCTGGATTTTTTCCGAAACCCGAGGGTTTTCCAGTACCCCAGGCCCAAGACCAAGAAGGCACGCAAGGACTCCTTTACCGTTTACAGCCGCCCCTATCACACCGGGCCGTCCCTGCGCCTCACCGGCGCGGGATTGCAGATGCCCAAGCTGGGGCTGCTCAAGGTGAAGCTGTACAGGAAGCCTCTGCACTGGTGGTCGCTGCGGTCTGTGACCATCACCAAGACAAAAACCGGAAAGTATTTCTGTTCCATGGCCTTCGGATATGAGACCGAGATTCCGGAGCCTGTCGTCCCAACCCCTCAGCGGACTGTGGGCCTCAATTACTCCATGGCCCATTTCTATGTAGACAGCAGCGGCGGCAGTCCGGAGATCCCGCCGCAGATGGCGGCCGCCAGAGAGAAGCTGGCCCGGATGCAAAGCAAGCTCTCCCGGATGCAGAGGGGCTCCGGAAACTACGAAAAGCAGCTTCAGAAAGTCCGGCTCCAGTATGAGCATATCGCAAACCAGCGCCGGGACTTCGCGCACCAGCAGAGCAGGCGGATAGCCAACGCCTGGGACGCCGTGTGTGTGCGGGGGGCCGACCTGAATGTGATGGCCCAGCGCCTCGAGGGCGGAAACGTGCTGGACTCCGGCTTCGGCATGTTCCGGGAGTTCCTGCGCTACAAGCTGGAGGAGCAGGGCAAGCAGTACATCGATGTAGACCCCTATCTCCCCGCTGCCAGGACCTGCCACGCCTGCGGCTGTGTGAATGAGAAGCTGCCGGCGCGCCGCAGAACCTGGGTATGCCCCCACTGCGGAGAGCAGCTGAACCGCGATGAAAATACCGCCCGGAATATCCGGGACTTTGGCCTTGCGGCCTTTGATCAGCAGGCGGGCGTCGCCTGAGCCTGCCGATTTCCCCTTGCTATGCCGGTCGGGACGCCGGTGAATGCCCATGGGTGCGGCCGGGGAGTGCTGACCTGACCGGCAAAAGCGTTTGCCGGTTCGGTTGGCGCTTCCCCCAAAAGCCGCCGGGTGGGAAGAACAGAGGGCTACTCCCCCGCCGAGAGGACGGGAGACGCGCCCGAAGCCCGGTGCCTCCGGGCAGTCCACTCAGCATAATATTATTTTTTGTTTTGATTTCATCCGGCCTCGCGAGCCGGTTGGAATAGATAAACCGTGCGGGAGAGGCCGGATGACAAAGGCCACGGAGTCCGGCTTTGAACGCGCCAAACCAGATGCGCTGAAATAAGGAAATTGAGGCGCAACGCAGCACTCCTCTAAAAACAGCCATTTTATATTGAAAGGAAGCAATTAAAATGAGGATTCAACACAACATCATGGCGATGAACGCCTACCGTAACTACAACACCAACACCAGCGCTCTGAGCAAGAATCTGGAGAAGCTGTCCTCCGGCTACAAGATCAACCGCGCCGGTGATGACGCCGCCGGTCTGGCCATCAGCGAGAAGATGCGCGCTCAGATCACCGGCCTGGAGAAGGCTCAGGACAACGCCAAGGACGGTATCTCCCTGGTGCAGACCGCTGAAGGCGCCCTGACCGAGGTCCACGATATGCTCAACCGTATGGTGGAGCTGGCCACCCAGTCCGCTAACGGCACTTATGAGAAGACCGACCGTGACAGCCTGCAGGAAGAGGTAACCGCTCTGTTAAAAGAAATCAATCGTATCGGCAGCGCCAGCAATTTTAACGGCCAGAATATGTTCACCACCGCCGGCATCACCTTCCAGATCGGCGAGACGAACAACGCCGTAAACCGTCTCACCGTTACTGTGGGTCAGTTGAGCACCTCTTCTTTGAGTATCAGCAAGCTGAATATCAGCACTCAGACCGGTGCTCAGGCTGCAATCAGCACCATCAATGCCGCGATAAAGTCGGTTTCCACCATCCGTGGCAAACTGGGCGCCGTCCAGAACCGTTTGGAGCATACCATCAACAACCTGGGCGTCATGACCGAGAACATTCAGGACGCCGAGTCCACCATCCGCGACACCGACGTTGCCGAAGAGATGATGGCCTACACCAAGAACAATATTCTCATCCAGTCTGCCCAGGCCATGCTGGCCCAGGCCAACGCGGTGCCTCAGGGTGTGCTGCAGCTGCTGCAGTAAGCCTATTGACCGCATTACGAATCAACGGACTATATGGCAGATGGCGGGGCCGGCCCGATTGGGCCGGCCCCTTTCCTTACCTGGAGAGGCATTCTCCAGGTAAGGAAAGGGAACTCTCGCAGAAAAGGATGTGAGCAAGCATGGAATCCCCTGTCCTCTCCATTGGCATGATTGTAAAAAATGAGATTCGATGCATTGAAAAATGCATGAAAGCTCTTCAGCCCTTACGGAAGGCCATTTCTTGTGAACTGGTAATTGCCGATACCGGTTCCACGGATGGTACCCGGGAGATAGCGGAACAGTATGCGGATATTTTGTTTGATTTTCCGTGGGTCAACGACTTTTCCGCAGCGCGAAATGCTGTAATGGAGCGCTGTAGCGGAAAATGGTATTTAGCCATAGATGCCGACGAATATTTGGACCCCAATATTGATGAACTGCGATGCCTGTTTTGTGAACCGGAATCCAGCTGGCCGGATACCTGCCTTATTACAGTGCGCAATTACCTGACTCCTGAGATGCAGGAGGGCGTATGCTCCGATTTTTTGGTATTGAGAATGGCGCGGCTGGGGATTGGCATTCGTTATAGGGGAACCATTCATGAGGTTTTCAGCAAAAACGGACGCCAGCTTACTGCGGAGCTGATAGGATGTTTGCCGGGAATCATTCTGCACCATGACGGCTATGCATTGGAGTCGCCTGAAGCCCAGGAGGCCAAGGCAAGGCGCAATCTGGACTTGCTGGATAAGGAACTGGAGCAGCACCCAGATGACTTGACCCGTTTGGGCCAGTGTATAGAATCCTCCAGCAGATTTCCCAACAGGCGGGCTGCGTATGTGGTACAGAGTGCTCAGGTATTGCAGCATGCGGATCAGAATGTCCTTCAAAGTGTCAGCGCACCCGGTCTTGCTGCCCACTGCGCCCTATTTGGGACAGTGCTGCAATTGCCCCAGGCAGAGGAGTGGATTCGGTGGAGTAAAGAACATTATCCTACCCACATAGCGACCAAACTGGATACAACATTTGCCGAGATTTTGCTGGAATATGAGCGCAAACACTATGACAGGCTGCCGGAATTGACCAAAAAGTATCTGCGGACGTTTACGCAATATCAGAAAAAGGACGTGCCCGTTTTAGAGTCGGCAACCAGCGTTTTGGGTGCGGCAGATATTACACACAGCTTTAAGGTGAAAGCCATTGCTTCGATTGCCCTGGAGAAAATAGGAAAATCAAAAAAGTCGCTGGACATGCTGGCTGACTGGCCTATTCATCAAGTACCGGGAGAAAGTATTCAGGACTGGGTCAAAGCGCTTATTCTGCACAAAGACAACCCTAATGCACAGGAGCTTATGGCACAGATGGTGCATACAATCGACGCGAACTATATGAATGCAGAGGTTTCTGCGTGGGAAAAAAGGCAGCGCGATGCTTTCCAGGCAATTTGTCAGGTGCTATTCTCAAGCAAAAAGGCGGAATCAGCGGATGAGCCGGAAGAAGCATGGCGGATTTTATTGATGTCACCGGGCTCCTTCGGGCTGGCGGCAAAAGTAATGGCGGCTTCTGATGATAAAGAGATTAGTAAGTTTTTGTCTGAGGTAGAGGACTGGGATGCATTTCCGCCCCAGGCGTTGGCCCATGCATTGAAATATGGGGCCATATTCCCAGACAGTATGGCGCAACAGAGCGTAAAATGGCTGCAGACAACCGCCCTGACATTGGCGGAAATGTGTGAAGATTTTGCTTCACTGATCCTCTCGCAAAAGGAGAAAATTGACCTTGATTCTCTGTCCCAGATTCAGATGCTCTATTGGATGCTGGCGGCAGCGCTGATGCAAAAAAAGAATTTTTCAGACTCAGAGACCGCTCTTTTGCTAAGTGAAGCTTATTCGAATACGGCAGAGAACTTTCTGAACCACTGTTACGCTCCGGAAGTGCTGGCTTGTCAAGGTGCCTGCTGTGCGCTCAACGAAATCGACAAGTTTTCGTTAATCTATCTGACAGCTCGTTCGTTACAGATACAAGGAGACAAGGCTGCGTATATTCGTTCCCTTCGTTCGGCCCTTCGCGCTGCTCCTCAAATGAAAGCTTTTGTGACATTTTTGGTGGAGTACGAAAAAAAAGAGATGCAGCAACAAGTGTCGCCTGAACTTTTGGCATTGGCAAAAAATGTCCGCGCCATTTTGGTGCAATACCCCTCTAACGACCCTGCGGTAGCGGCGTTGAAGCAAAGTGCGGCCTATCAGAAGGTAGCCTATTTGATTGAGGATGTTGAGCTCTGATAGAACTCAGATTTTAAGCAGACCTTTTATTGCTGGCAGTCAGACAAGAGTGGGACCGTATCTTGAAATAGAAATTAGGTGAAACCGTGCAGATATATTGCAAATTCTTGGATGATGAGACTTTTGAGCTTCTCAAGCAAATGATGGCCGAGGGAGTGCAGCTGACAAGCCTCCCGAGAGAAGCTGTGGTCCCGGACGACGTCTCTCTCCTTGTCATTCCCACCAAAGCCGACATAAAACGTCTGCCTTTTGTGGAGATTGAAAAGAATCCGCCGATCCTTTGCTGGGATACTCTGGACGCCTATCTTCAGGAAATCTCCTGGACGGCCTACTGTGAAGCGGAGCAGTACTATTTGGAGTATGCCCTGGAAAAAGCAAGCAGGCCCTCCACCGACACGGTGATTCTGGGTTCCTCCTATGCCAAATACGGCCTGTGGGCGCCGGGGCTGGGAGCCTCCTGTGTAAATTTGGGTCTGGACGCCCAGGACATCTATTATACCTGCAAACTGGCCGAAACGGTGATCCGGCGCAACCCCAACCTCCGCCACATCGTTCTGGCCAGCGGCTACTACTGGTTTTATTCCGATATCTCCCGGGCGGACAGCGCCTATGCCAGAGGACTGATCCGGGATACCTACTACCCTGTTTTAAAGGATGCGCACCACGCCGGTATTTCGGATGCTGCGGCGCCGGATAGGATGCTTTTGGAGGAACTCTCTTTTTTGGACGAGCATCGGGTATTGGAGCACTATTGCAGGCAGTTTTATGAGCAGATGGGCGGGGAGTCCGTGAAAATAACACGGAGCTTCGCTTTCAGCAGTACCGATGGATGGAGGATATGCAACCGCTGCTTGCGGGAGCTGTCAGATCAGAGGACTCCCGGCGAGTTTGCCTGGAAAATGCTTCCGCCATCTGTGAAAGACGTCTTTGCCCAGGCTCGGTGCCGGGACCATAACAAACTGCTGCGTCATGTGGAGAGTTACCGGGAAAACAGCGCCGTTTTGAAGGATTTTGTCTCATACTGCAATGAGAAAAAAATCAATGTTTACATTTTGTGCATGCCGCAGACTGAGTACTATCTGCGCCATTTGGACCCCAGGTTGAAAGAGGACTATTTTGCAGCGCTGGACGCAGTAGAAGGGGAGTACCATTTTCTGGACTTCCATGAGGTCAGCCTGCTTCAGCCTGTAGATTACATTGACCAGGATCATTTGAGCCCATCAGGCGCGAAAAAGACCACGGCCATTCTAAAAGAATTGATCGAAACCTGCGGGAAATAGAGAGGGAGAGAGTATGCGCTTTTCAAGACTGGTACAACTGGATGAAGTGTGCCGCACACTGACGGAAGCCGCTGAGTATATTCACAGCAGCGGCAATTCAGAATTGTGTCAAGACTTGATTCAAAGTGGTGCGCAGATGTTTGGGCAGATTGAAACGATTCTGCGTCAAGCGCAGCCCGACTGGAAAAACACAACGCCGATGGATCTGCTGGAGCAGGTGCAAACCCAATGGCGTCTGCCGCTGCCGGATGATGTGGCCGAGCGGCTGGAGCATCTGCGCCGCTCTATGCGGGACGATATCTCCGTTCAGGTCCGGGCGGTCTTCTTTGCGGAGCTGGGGGGCAAGTGGGATTCCATGGACTCGGTCTATCAGACCATGCGGCAGGATCCCCGCTTTGACCCGATGGTAGTCCTGACCCCTATTTTCCGGGCCAGGGAGATCGATGGGAAGACCGAGGTGGAGCTCATTTATGAGGACTATTTGACCGGGATGGGAATTCCCTTTCAGAACTACTGGGAGTACAATCCCGAGCAGGACTGCCCGGAGCTGGCGTTCACCTGCCAGCCCTATGAGAGCGTCACCACGCCGGAATTCTGGGCGGAAAATATTGCAAAATATACGCGTCTGGTGTATCTGCCCTATTTTATCCCCCATATGATGTATTCGGATTCCAGGGTGACCCTGTGCAACATGCCCATCCACACCTATGCCTGGCGCATTGCCGGCTCATCCCCGCGTTTTGCCAATTATTTCGCGCGGTACAACCAGCGCCACGGCGAAAACCTGATGGTGACCGGAATCCCCAAAATGGACTATGCGGTTCATTTGAAGCAAAATCCCTGTGGGATTCCTCAGGCATGGCAGCCGAAGGTGGAGGGGCGGACAGTCATTCTCTGGAACACCTGGTTTGATGGCAATGCTTCCTCCCTGGATTTGCTGGACCAGATGCTCCCCTGGTTTGCTGCGCATCAGGAGTACGCGCTGATTTGGCGGCCGCACCCCATGTCGGAAGCAGTGATGAAGCTCCATGAGCCGGAGCAGTACCGCAAGCTGGAACGTATGATGGACACGGTGCGCGCCGGCAGCAATCTGGTGCTGGACACAGAACCGGAATACGGCCCCTCCTTTGTCTGTTCCCATGGCCAGGTCTCGGATTTCAGCTCCATGATGATCCAGTATCTGCTGTTGGACAAGCCGCTGCTCTGGGTCCAGATTCCTGGAAAGACTTTGGCAGTGAAAACGTCTGAGGAACAAATGGTGAGCAACCACTGGATGGAGCAGGCGACAGACTGCGAGGGGATCATTGCCTTTTTGGAGCGCGTGAGGAGGGGAGAAGATCCCAATCGCGCCATCCGGGCAGAGGTGCGTGCCCAATACCTTCCGCTGGCGGATGGAAGGGCGGCGGAACGGATCTGCGATCATCTCTGGGAAGCGCTTTTTGAGGAGTGCCTTTGATCCGGCCGCATATGGCGGATGAGAGTGGTTTTACAAAAATGAAAAGGAATTGCTTGCATGAGAATTGTTGGTGAACAGGTAGAGATTGCATATGAAAAGACGAAGGTCTTCTATGCGGACAGAGCGAAAAAATATGATCCTGAGCATCCGTACATCTCCACTATGTATCAGGACAATCATCCGGAGATTGCCGAAGAGAGAAATCAGATCGAAATCGCAAAGATCCTGCCGTTGCTCCAGCTTGACAGCCATTCCCGCGTTTTGGATATTGGCTGTGGCGTAGGGCGCTGGGCAGATGCCATTTCACAGGAAATAGACGCCTATTTGGGATGCGATTTTTCAGAAGAACTCATAAGCATTTCAAAGCAGAGGAATAAGAAATCAAATTTTACGTTTGCATGTGTTTCAGCCCCCCACATTGAAGAATTTTATCACAAAAATCAGATTCCTCCGGCCACGCACGTCATTATTTCCGGCGTCATGATGTATTTGAATGACAGAGATGTCAAACAAGTTTTTCAAGCGCTGGACGGGCTGACGCAGGACCATGCGGTTGTATACCTGCGTGAGCCGATGGGCCTGTCTGACCGGCTTACCCTGAAGGAGTTCTACTCCGAGGAGCTGCAGCATGAGTACAATACCATTTACCGGACCAAGGAGGAATATCTGGCCATGCTTACCGAAAATGCGCCGGCCTTTACCCTCTGTGAGCATGGTCCGATGTTTGACAATGCCGCCCTCAATAACCGCAAGGAAACGGCACAATTCTATTTTATTCTAAGAAAGAATTTGGGGATGAAGTGATGAAAGACTCCGTTCGATATGCGGTCATTGCAGCCGCGGGAATGGGGAGCAGACTGCAGCGCGGCATTCCTAAAGCCCTTGTTGAGGTCAACGGACGCAGTATCCTCTCCTACCAGTTGGAATTGCTGCGTGAATTCCCCCATGTACGCATTGTTGTGGGCTACCATGGGGAAGAAGCCGCCGCCGCCGCAAAGGCGCTGCGGCCTGACATTGAGATCGTTGTCAACCGGGATTACGCCACGACCAACACGCTGCAAAGCTACTATCTGGGCGTCAAAGATCTGGATGAGCCGTTTCTTCTGCTGGACGGGGATATTATTCCGCAGCGGGAGAGCCTGTCTGCTTTCCTGGACTATGCACAGGGAGAGACGGTGATAGGAATCGCTCCGGTGAACAGTGAGGACGCGGTCTTTGTTCACCTGGACCAAAATCACTGTATTCACTCCTTCTCCCGAACGGCCAGAAGTGAATATGAGTGGTCCAATATTGCTGTTGTACACTCCAAGCTGCTGGCAGATAAAAATACATATGTCTATCAACAGCTGGAACATTTTTTGCCGCTTCCGGCGTGCCTTGTGGAGCGTTTGGAAATTGACACGCCGAAGGATATTCAATATGCACAGGCGGTGCTGTCTGACCCCCAATATGGTTATTGCTGGTAAGGAAACAATAAATTTAGCACAACGCTATCAAGAGAAGTTACACGGGAGATGCGATGGACCAACGCCCTGGCTTGGATGGGATTTTGCTGCAGCTGCGTTTCAAGCCAGTCGTATCAGAGAGAAAAGATTGATCCGGAACTCTTTGCGCTGGCCTTGGAAAGGGAGAAAGGCATGACCGATGAAGTATGACAGCATTGGCATTATAGGCGGCTTCGGCGCATTTGCAACCTTGGATTTCTTATCGCGCCTCTTTATCAGATTCCGTTCAGACTGTGAACGAAATTATCCCCGCATCGTCATGGACAACAATTTCAAAATGCCCAGCAGAACCAGATGCCTCCTGAGCGGCTCAGGCCGGGAGGAAATTGTACAGGCGATGGCGCAGTCCATGCGGCTGATGCTGCGGGAAAATGTAGAAAAAATTATTCTGGTGTGTGGCGCGGCCCATTGCTTCCTGGAGGACGTATTCCAAGTGGTCCCTGAAGCAGAGCCGCGAGTGATTCATATGGTGGATACGCTGGGCGCCGAATTGCAGTCAGCACAGGTCCATGACGTCACCGTCCTGGCTGCGGAGGGAACTTTGGCAAAGAACCTGTACGGCCTGCGTCTGGCGAATTTTCATATCGACTGCACCAGCCCCACAGAAAAGCAGTATCCCACATTGAGACTTTTTATTGAGGCGGTAAAGCAAAACAACGTGAACGAAGAGATTCTTCTTCGGTTGGTGGACTTCCTGTCTGGATTTCCGTCCTCCAACGTGATTCTTGGATGCACAGAATTCCCGGTGATCGTACGTCAATTGCGCCAGCACCCGGAGCTGTCGAAGGAGATCCGGAGATATTGCTTCTGGGATCCGTTGGAAAGCATATTAAATTCTCTGGAGTCAAATAATAACATATAGGGATATGACAGAGCGAGGACCATAGCCGGTCCTCGCTCTGATGCTGAAAAGGGGCAGGATCTGTGGAAAAGGGCAGACTTGCTGTATGTACCGCGGCGCGGCTGTCTGCCGCTTGTGCAGGGCAGAATGGATGGAATGATCCAGGTGCTGCCCGCCGGCAATCACTGAATAGGAACGCCCATCTGGGCCATGGCGTTTTCCACATGGGTGGGAGGCATGATGTTGATGACGTAGTCGGCGCCGTTTGTGGCAACGATCTTGACGCCGATCTTTCCCCTGTGGATCACCGTTGCGATTTCGGATTTCTCCAGCGCGAAGTCCACCTTGTCGCCGGAGAGCCTGGTATAGACCACCCGCTGATTGGTGATGTCCAGGACCCCGTGGGGGATGCTGTATTTGTTGAGATAGATTTTTTTCTGCATCCAAACCACATGGGCGGCCAGTATGGAAAACTCTCCCTCCCGCATGGTGATCTGGGGCGCGGCCTTTGTGCTGAACGCGCCCTTTTTGGCCAAGACCACAATCAGTACAACAACGGCCACAACCATAAGAATGGGGAGGATGGAACTGATAAAAACAAGTGTATAATCCATATGGGCTTCTCCTTTTCTATGTCATTTATCAAACGGACTTGGAACACTCAGCGCATAAATTGGTAGGAGGCAAAGGCCTCGAGGAGCACGATCACCGCGCTGATCTTGGGGAAGCGTTTTTTGGAAATCATCACGCCGAAGAGGATCAGGGAGACTGCGAAAAAGGGCGCCACAGCGATCAGGCTTTTCGAGGGGGAGGCAAAGAAGCCCAGCATACCGATGCCGGCGGCGTAGGTGGCGTAGTTGTCGCACTCATCCTTCAGCCGCCCTTCCTCCAGCGCCTCCGGAGTCATCTGGCAGGCGGTAAGGGCCATCCTTTCCGCCAGCTCCATGGCTCGCTCACAGGCCGCCTCCTGCATGAAGTCGAAGGGATAGAAGGCGTTCTTGCGGAACTGGTAGGGGGTCAGATCCATGTCAATCTCCCGCTTCCGGCCGTCCAGCTCCAGATGAAAAGTGAAGGTCAGGGTTTTCCCCCGCTTTCCGGTGAGGCGCATCTGGCGCACATCGGCGGCAGAGAATCGCTGGGGAGCGCCCAGGGCATAGACCCGCTTCCGCTTGTCATAAGCCATGGGGATCATCCAGAAGGAATCCCCGTCCACCACAAATACCATGGGGTAGTAAGTGGTGCTCAGGATGGTAAACTGGCTGCCGCCGCTGCTGGAGCTCTCCCGGTGGAGAGAGAACACCACGTTGCCGTCATTGGCCTGGGGCAGCAGCTGCTGGACTCTGGCCACCAGCTCCCGGCGGTCGGCTCCCTCCAGGGCCCGGCTGCGCCGGGCAGACCGCTTGAGCCAGATGATGGGGCCTGTTTCATAGACTTTTGCGAAGATAAAGGAACCAAAAATAAGAATAAGCAGTAAAGCGATAATTTTGAATGGCATAGATTTTTCTCCCAATATTCTAAGTTATACTCCGGCAAAGGCGGCAGGGGGCAGCTGTGCGTCTTTGCCTATTACAGGGGATTTTCTCCCTGCCCCGAAGCCTGTGTGGTTGTCAGGGTGGTCAGCAGGTACCGGATCATACCCATGACCTGCGCCTCCTCGTCCCGGCTGTCCTGAATGGCCATGATCTGGATCAGCGTGCCGGAATCGGACAGGGAGACGGCGCTGTGGAAGGCCTGGCCGTCGGTGAAGTGGATGGTCAGCAGATTGTGTTGATAGACGGCGCCGTCCTCCGCCTGCAGATCCACCAGATCCTCCTCCTCATAGGGGTAGGCGAAGGCGAAATCCTGATAGGTGTCCAGCATTCTGGCGTCCCCGAGAGGCGCCAGCAGCACATCCAGGGCCGTCTCCGCGTCCAGCCCCGGCTGCACCCCGATCATGTAGATCGTGCCGGTGTCCGGGTCCATGAACTCCCCGGCGCCGTCCATATCCTGGAAGGTGCTGTCGATCTGGAAGCGGACGCCGTTTTGCTCATAATCCACAAAAGATTCCGGCTGTACCTGGGGGATAGCGGAGCCCGCTTCGCCGCCGGCTCCGCTGCTGTCCGGCCGGCTGCCGCTGTTCAGACCGCCGGACAGGGACAACCCCATACCCAGTCCTACCAGCGCCAGGAGGAGGGTCAGGGCCAGGGGCAGGAGGACAAAGCTCCACTGGGCGGGCAGAGGCCCCTTGGGCGGGGTGGCTCCCGGCGCCGGGGTGAAGCCGGGGTAGACCTTGCCGATGGTCATGGTTTTCCGGCGGCTGTTTCCCCCGGCGTTCAGGGCGTAGGAGATCTTCCAGGTCCAGGTGGTCTCCTGCAGCAGCTGGGGGTCCGGTAAGTACAGTACGATCCGCCGCAGCATGCTGTCGGGCATGATCTCTCCGGCGCGGATGGAGCGGATGACCCGCTCTATGGCGGAGCGGGCCCGCTGCCGCTCCTCCTCCGTGAGAATCTCCCACCGCAGAAGCCGCACGGCGCTGGACTTGGTGCTGAAGCGGTAGGGCTCAACACAGTTGAGCCGTGCCAAATCCACCCGCCACAGCTCCCCGTCCATCCGCACGAACACAAGCTGCGGGCACTGGAGGGCGTACAGCCGGTGCAGCATCCACAGCGCCCCCGCAATCAGCCCCACCGTCGCGCCCAGCAGCGCTGAGAGGGAGGGAATCGACGAGTTGAGGTTGTCGCCGAAGCGGGTAAGCAGGAAGAAAATGGCGGCAATGATCACAACAATGGGCAGAAGGAGGGGCAGGCAAAGGCTCAGCCGCAGGCGGCGGGTCCAGGAAAGCCCCGCGAAGGGGTAGAGCTGGGCGGAGGACGCCGCTGTCTCCGAAGGGACCGCCGCGCCGCTTGCACTCTCGGGCATGCTGACCGGCGTGGCCCGGCGAAAGGCGGAGATGAGGGTAGGCACCGCTCCCACCAGGGTAAACAGATACAGCATGATAAGGGTTCCCCAGTAGGCCGCGCCGTTGATGTAGCCGCCGTTCAGCAGCTCCCCCATGGCCTGAAACGCGGTAAAGATGTCCACCTCTGCCGCCCGGGCCACACTGACGGCAAAGTCCAGCCGGTTGCCCAAATAGGTCATGATGATGGTCAAAAAGCAGGCGATCACCGCGCCCTTCCGGCTCATGGCGCCGCCCAGCAGGGAGTAGCCCTTGATGGCGCATACGGCCATCACTACGCCGCTGAGGGAGGCCACATAGCCCAGCTGGCCAATCCACACAATACAGGCCACGCCGATGAGGGAGCCCAAAAACGCTCCCACCAGACCGGTCAGCACATTTTCTTTTCTCTCTGTTTTCATTTATTCCTTCTTCCTTTCTCGCATTCCTTGGGTCAAGCCGCGGCCGTCCGGTTCGGCGGACGCCGGTTTTGAATCAAATCACAGAAAAGCAGAGGCTTTTCTTGTGGATTGCATCCCCGTAATTCCGTCTGCGCGCTGGAAAACAAATGGAGCGGATTTGCGTAGATTCTGATGCTTGACGCAGGAATACGGCACAGATATGTCAAAGACAAGAAGAATACTGATCTTTAACACACACCTTCATTGTATTGCGCTGCCGGGCCGCAATTCACCGGATTGCAAGATCCGTTGTCTGCCCGCCGGCCCGCCGCGCCTGGAAATGATTCCCTCCATATTGGTTGATGTCATGAGAATGCGGCGGGGGGACAAAAAATTTGGAGCGGCTGATTTTTATGGCGGGACAGCAAAAGACGGAGGGGACCGTTCTCAAAAAAACGGTCCCCTCCGTGCGGGGGCTGGATGGTCTGTCTGCGGGGTGACGCTGCTGAGCGCCGCCGGAAATGTTTCAAGTATGCTGCTACCCCTGCTCCGCCGGGGAATCCTGTACCTGTTCCTGGTTTTGCAGGGCCTGCGGGCTGGGGATGGAGTCGATGACGGCTTTGATCTCCTCCCGGGTCAGGCTGCCGCAGATCATGGTCATAAACTCCCCGTCAAAGGCGGCGGCGGTCAGGGTGTCTATATTGGAGAGAATATAGAAGGTCTGGCCGCTGTGGTCATACTCCTCCACGGGGGTGTCGTCCTTTTCAAAGGTGCCGGTGTTGTCGGTGGGCTGCGTGAAATGCACAATCGTAACCGAATAGGTCCGGTCCTCTCCGAAGAAGTTCACATGTGCGGACACGCTGTCGTTCAGCTCGGTAATTTTCAGTTCTCCGGGGGTGAAGCCGTCGGGACTCCATGTGGGAAACAGGCTGTCCATCCCGACTGCCTGGAGAGGGGCCTGATACTGCACAGTGTTCTCCTGGCCTGTGCCGGAGCCGGAGGCAGCGGAAGTAAAGCGGAAGGTTTCATCCGTCCACTGGGCGATAGCGTCTAAAATATCCATGCCGCCGGCCTGGGCCGCCATGCCGCACAGAAAGAGCGCCGCCAGGACGGCGGCCAGCACGGCCAGCCGCCGCAGGCGCCGGGTGCGCCGGGGCCGGACTGCGGGAGGGACCTGCTCCGCCTTTGCCGGGGAGACGTCTTCCCCGTCCTCAAAATCATACAGGGAGCGCCCATGGGCATAGGGGCGGTATTTGGTCTGGAACTGCTCCCAGGCGGCCTCTGGATCGGATGGCCCGTTTCGCCTGGCCAGCAGGTCCGAGAGATACAAAATGGTATCCAGATCGGCAGCTCCGCCTTCAGACCCATAGAAATCCAGACGGAGAAGCTGTTCCAGCTCTGCCGTGCTCATCTGGTCGTAACGGGAATACTCCCGCTTTTTCTTCTCCTCTGGTGCGGACACCGCGCTCCCCCCTTTCATAAAGTTTATGTGCAAGAAGGTTGAATTCGGGACATGAAACTCAAAAATCAGAGAGTTTCTTTTTCAGATAGGTTCGAATCCGCTGGATCCGCTTCTTGCACGCCTCCACGGAGATTCCGCACTCCTCCGCAGCCTCCAGCATGGTGCAGCCGTCCAGCACGACCCGCTTGAGCAGCTGAAAATCAGCCCGGGCGGCCAGATCGCCGTAGAGAAGATCCACATCCTCCTGGTCATAGACCAGCAGCTCCTCCAAATCCTCCACCTGCAAAGACTGCATGATCAGCCGGTTCATGGCGGCCCGGCGCCGCTGCATGTTCCGCATCACATTCTGGAGCGTCCGCATCAGCCACCCCTGGGGGTTTTCGTGCCGCAAAGCCGTCTCCGCTTTCGTACAAAAAATACAGAAGGTGTCCTGCACCGCCTCTTCCGCCAAATTCCGACTCCCCAGAACACTGGAGGCATAGGCAACCATCCGCCCGTACATTTCCTGATATAATATTGTCATCTGTGCCTCGTCCGGTATGGAATTGCCCACGGTTTCACCACCTGTATCGCGCCCTGCCCCCGGCTGTTCCGGGAGACTGTCCTGATTTGATAAGCTTCCTTTATTATAAATGTGATGGATGCTTCTTGCAAGGGGCTCCATTGTCAGGGCCTTTTGCCGGGAGACAAAAAAGCTGCCCCGGCGGAAAGCCGGGGCAGCAGAGACGGCGGAGAGCAGCGGCGGGATATCAGCCGATGCCGTAGGTCTCCTGATTGTACTTGCGGATCTCGTCCGCCAGGGTCGGGTTGACATGGGGGTAGAGGGTGCCGGGGCGGCCGTAGGTGATGCTGGGGATGAAGTGGCCGCCGGGACCGTAGGTCTCGCAGACCTTCCGCACCTCGGCGCGGATCTCCGCCTCGGTGGAGTCGGGACGGTCCACCCAGGAGTCCACGCCGCCCATCAGGGTCATTCTGCCCTGGAGCTGCTCCTGGAGCTTCAGGATGTTGTTGGTGTTCAAAACGCCCTGCCAGATGTCGATGCCAAGGTCCACCATGTCCTCCGCCAGAGGCTCCAGGAAGCTGTCTGCGTGGTGGATGACCATGACGCCGTTCTCCTTCATCAGCCCGTAAATCCGGGCGTACAGGGGCTTGAAGAACTCCCGCCAGGTGTCCGGGGACATGAAGAGGCTGGTCTTGGAGCCCCAGTCGTCGTGGGAGAGAATGGCGTCGGGGTGGATGTTCTCGATGAGCAGCTTGGCGTACTGGTAGCGGTACTCGCCGATGGCGTCCAGCAGATCGTGCATATCCTCCGGCTCCAGCAGGAGATTCATGCAGGCGTCGGCCATGCCCATCAGATCGTGGGACTGCTCAAAAATACCGGTGCCCATGTAGGCGGTGACCAGCTTGCCCTCCTTGCGGAACTGCTCCGCTTGGGCAATGGCGTCCTTCCACAGGGCCGGGTCGGAGCACTTGCCCGCCAGGTCGGGGATCTTCACGGTGTCCTTCCACTCGGTGATATCCGGGCAGACCTTGTCCTGCTCGGTGGGGAAGGCATAGAGCTGCTCCTCCGGCCAGGCGATGGTGACGCCCCAGGCGTCCTTGGTGGTCTTGCCCTTGACGCGGTTGCCCCGGGTCAGGACATAGATGGGGTCCTTGTCCACAATACCGAAGGCCTCGTAGTCGTTGACCAGGCGGTCGGGTTTGCCGGAAACCTTCAGGGTTTCCTTCAGATTTTCAACAGCAGTCAGCATGGGAAAATACCTCCTTAAAAAATATATGGTGAATGGACAACAGTAGGAACAAACCGGCGGATATCAGTTCTGGGCCCGCTTGGCAATTTCCTGCTCCATCTCCGCCACCCGCTGTTCATCCAGACGGAAGCCCAGCAGGGGAATCAGGGACACCAGCATGATGATGGAAAAGACGATGGCGAACATGAACTTGATGCTCCCCTGGGCCTCGGGGGTGATGACCGCGGCGTTGGGGTCATAGGCGATCCAGGTAAGCAGGGCGGTGATCAGCACGCCGCGGATGGCCACGCCCAGCTTGATGGCCAGGGAGCAGAAGACCATGACCACGCCCCGGGTGTCCTCGCCGGTCTTCCAGACGCTGTAGGTGCCGCACATGGCGTAGAGGTTGCGTAGGCCACGCCGAAGATCAGCTGGGCCAGGAACATGCACACGGCGATGACGGCGGTCTGGGCCGGCAGAATATAGCACAGGGCCATAAATACCGCGCAGCCGATGCAGCCGAAGGCGGAGGTCTTCCGGGCGCCGATGCGCTTGGAGAAGGTGGTGGAGAAGTTGGAGCCCACCACATTTCCGGCGTAGAACATGATCAGCAGCCAGGAGGCCACCGCGGAGTCCTCCAGCACCACCTTGGCGTAGTAGGAGGTGGCGGCGGCAATGCCGTAATAGGCCACCAGGCGGATGGCGTCGTGGAGCAAAATCGCGATGAGATGGGGATTGGAGGCGATGCCCTTGGCCATGTCCTTGAAGGTGACGGCCTTTTTCCCGGCGTAGACCTCCGTGTCATACCCGGCGGTAATGCCGTAGTGGATGAAGTAGCAGATCATGTACAGAACGCAGGCGATCACCGCGATGACGGTATAGGCCGTCACGCCGGAGAAGACCGCCAGGAAGGCCGTGCCCAGGAAGGGCACCAGGTAGGAGGCGATGATCTTGCCTAAGGAGGAGCCCACGGCGATGCGCCCGGAGAGGAAGGCACGCTCGCCGGGGTCGTCGGTGAGCACGGGGATGAGGTTGCGGTTGGCGGTCCAGGCGATGTTCCAGATAAAGTGGCTGAGAACGTAGCCCACGCCGATGATGACGCCGGCCATGACGTCGCCGCCGATCTTGGTAAAGCAGAAGATGAAAAACACGGTGACGACGGGGGGACAGTACAGCAGCCACTGCCGGTATTTTCCCACCTTAAAGCTCACCTTGTCGATGACGATGCCGGCCACCACGGCGCTGATGGCGTCCGCCAGGGCGGAAAAACCGGTGATCACGCCGGAGATCCCCAGAGGCAGCTGGGCCACGTCGGTGAGGAAGAAGACCAGGAAGGTGGTCTCCATGGTGGACATGACGGAAAAGCCCACCTCCGATATGCCCCACAAGCTCTTGATCTTTTTGTTGATGCGTCTCATATTCGCTCCCCTTTCCTTTTCGTGAAGACGGTGCTTCCAGTCTCTCTCCGGACCTGTTATCTCCAGAATAAAGCAAAACCGGCTGCTCTGAAATGTATAGACTGCCCAAATGTCAGGAAAAGGTATTTGGGCGCTGTATACAAGACGTACCGCATTTTTTCCTCCGATATAGCTGGAAAAGTAAAGATTATAGCCCGGAAATCCGCGCCTTGGGTCCGGGAACTGATTTTTCTCTGTGATTGTGCCAGAATCCCTGCCTTACAATTTTGTGCAGAGTGTACTATCATAAAACTGGAAAAACCGCGGGCCGCCCATGCGGACAGGAGGGATGTTATGCGCCTTTCTCTGGATTTTTTGTGCCGGACCCTGCGCCGGCGCAAAGCCGAGCTCCGGCTCAACGGCTATGCAAACCCCAGCTTCCTGGGGGTGGGGCTCTACAGCAGCACCGTCCCCTGCAGCGAGGACACGGTGTACATGTGTGCCGGGAGCCTCTCCGCCGGGGAGAGGGAGAACCTGCGCTGCAAGGGGCTGATCTGGCTGGGGACCCGCACGCCTCCCGGCGGCATGCCGGTGCTGTGGCTTCGGGACGCCTGGGACTTCAGCGAGATCTTCAACGAGGTCCAGAGTACTTTTCAGCGGTTTCATCACTGGTCCGGTCTGGTCTACGAGGCCGTGGCCAAGCGCAGGCCCCTGATGGACATTTTCAGCCTGCTGACCATGGTGACGCCCAACCCCTGGTATCTGGCGGACCCCAGCTTTCGGATGCTGGCCATCAAGGACGAGCCGGACTACTGTGAGATCTCCCCCATCTGGCGCTACCAGGCCGCCCACGGCCACCTGCCCATCGATGTGATTTTCCGGATGATCTCCAGCGGCGAGCTCCAGAAGATGAACGAAACGCCCCACGCGCTCTGCTTTTGCAAGACCACCGCCTTCGTCAACGCCTTTGTCAGCAAGACCATCTTCTCTCCCAAGGGGGTCATCGGCCACTTCTACATCATCGGCATGTACGGCGAGCCAACGGCCTACGAGCTGGAGATTGCGGAATTTTTCGGAAACCGCCTGACCGATCTGCTCAGCGGATGCCCGGAGTATCTGCCCACCACGGGAAATTTCTTTGACTACTACTTTATTGATCTGCTGGAGGGGACGGCGGACGATGAGATGGCCGCCGCCGTGCTGGACAACCTGGGATGGAAGGAGAGCGACGTCTACCGCGTTCTGGCCCTGGAGGCATGCCAGCGGGACTCCATCGATCAGACGCTTTCCAACCTCCAGATCCAGATGTTTGAGGACCAGCTCAAGGGGAAGGCATTCCTCTATGAGGACCAGCTGGTGGTGCTGATCAACGAGACCGCCGCCTTCTCCTCCTGTGAAGACGGGGAGAGCCGCGAGATGCGCCTTCGCCGGACGGTGAAGGGGATCCTCCCGCAGTTTGAGACTTCCGGGGGCTACAGCGAGACCTTTCTGAGCCTCCGGCGCTTCCGCACCTATTACCTCCAGGCCCGGGCTGCCCGGGAGTACGCCTGCCGCAGCGGCAAGAGCTGTCAGCTCCTCTCCTATGCCCGGATCGCCGTACCCTACCTGGCCTCGGCCCTCTACGCCCATGTGCCGCCGGAGCTGGTGTGTCATCCCGCCGTGACGGTCCTGCGGCAATATGACCGGGACAACAACGGGGAGCTGCTGCACACTCTGCGCTGCTATCTGGACCATGAGCAGAACACCCAGAAGACCGCCCAGGAGCTCTACATCCACCGCAACTCCCTGATCTACCGCCTGGACCGCATCCAGCAGCTCACCAATCTGGACCTGTCGAATCCGGAGGAGCGCCTTCGCCTGAGCCTGTCCTTTTTCGCACCGGAGCCTGTGGAGGAGTAATGCGGCCTGTGCAGAGAGCGTCTGCTTCCGGACGGCATCCTTGTATCCACCCCCCTCTTTTGCTGCGATACCCCGCCGCCAAACCGCGCCCCGTGCGCTGAAACGGTCTGAACGAAGTCAAGCGCCCCGGACAGGAAGCAATTCCTGTCCGGGGCGCTTTTTCCATCCCGGCCCCTGCCGCCAAGCCGGCACAGACCTCTGGGTGAAAATTTCTTTTCCTTTTTCTGAAACGATGGTACCCTGTTGTGCGAATATAGAGTTGGGAAGGCGGTGAGACAGTGGAAGAGAAATGGATTCGGGAGATACAGCGAAGAGGCTCCCGAAGGGCGGCCGATCAGCTGATCCGGGCCAACTACGACGAGATTTACCGCTTCGTCTACCGCCAGACCGGCCATAAGGAGGACGCCATGGATCTGACCCAGTCCATTTTTCTGGCCATGCTGCGGGCCCTGCCCGCCTACCGCTCGGAGCGGGGTGCGTTTCGCACCTGGCTTTTCCGCATTGCCGCCAACAAGGTCATTGACGCCCGGCGGAAAGCCCGCCTGACGCCCCTTCCCATAGAGGAGCTGGAGGTTTCATCCAAGGAGGATTTCACCGCCCGAATTCACGACCGGGCTTTGCTGGAGCAGATGGAGGCCTATGTCTCCGGCCTGGACCCGCAGGTCCAGATGGTGTTCCGGCTGCGGCTCTACGGGGAGCAGTCCTTCCCGGAAATCGCCGCCGCCCTGGGCGAGCCGGAGGCGGCGGTGAAATCCCGGTATTACCGCCTGTTGGGGCGGCTGAGAGAGGAGTTTGATCCAAATGGATAACCGCTGGAACGAAATTCCCATGCCCACGGAGGAGGAAAAGGATGCCGCCGTGGCCCGAATTCTGGATGAGGGACTTCCGGCCCGGCCGGGGCTTTGGCCTGTGCTGGGGGAAACGCTCCGGGCGGTGGGCTTCCGCGCCCTGTTTTTCGGTGAGGCGGACTGCCTGTTTCTCTCGGCGCTGGTTCTGGTTTTGTGCCTTCTGCCGGCGGCGGCCGCGGCAGCCCAGCAGGGGCCTGTGGGCCCGGCGCTGTTTTTGCTGTCCCCGGCGCTGTACGCCGCCCTCCACCTGCTGACCGCCTGGAAGGAGGCCCAGTCCGGCGCGCTGGAGTGGCGGGAGACCTGCCGGGTCTCCCTGCGGGCCATGACCGCGCTGCGGATGCTGGTATTCGGCGGGACGTCGGTGCTGATCTGTGTGCCGGTCAACCTGCTGCTGTGGCATCTTGCGGGCGGGACGGTTTCCCTCTCCCGGATGGCGGCCCTGTCCGTCTCCGGCCTGTGCCTGTATGGGATGCTGTCCCTCTACTGCCTGCGGCTGCGGGGGCTTGCGGGACTGCTGATTGCCCCGGCGGCCTGGGCGGCGCTGGGAATTGTGCCGGTGCTGTGGGAGCGGGCCGCCCGGTGGCTAAACGGCGTGCCGACGGTGCTGTTTTTCCTGCTGGCCGCTGCCGCTTTGACTTTGTATTTCATGGAACTGCGCCGCTTCTGCCGGCGGCGCGAGGAAGGAGGAAACGCCTATGCTCTCGGTTGAACACGTCACCAAGCGGTATGGAAATTTCACCGCCCTGGAGGACATCTCCCTCACCTTTTCTCCCGGCGTCTACGGGCTGCTGGGCCCCAACGGCGCGGGAAAGACCACCCTTATGAAAATGCTGGCCACGCTTTTGTTCCCCACAAAGGGGCAGATCCTCTGGGATGGAGAGGACATTCTGGCCCTGGGGGCGGATTACCGGGGGCTGCTGGGGTATCTCCCCCAGCAGTTCGGGTACTATCCCAACTACACCCCCCGGCAGTTTCTGCGGTATGCGGCCGCCCTTCAGTGTATTCCCAAGGGGGAGGCGGAGGGGCGCATCCGCCGCCTTTTGGAGCTGGTGGGGCTGGGGGAGGACGGCGAGCGGAAGCTGAAGAAGTTCTCCGGCGGCATGATCCAGCGGGTGGGCATCGCCTGCGCCATGCTGAACGACCCACGGCTGCTGATTCTGGACGAGCCCACAGCCGGACTGGACCCCCGGGAGCGGGTGCGGTTCCGGAATCTGATCCACTCTTTGGCGGAGGACCGGATCGTGCTGCTGTCCACCCACATCGTCTCCGATGTGGAGACCATCGCCGGGCAGATCGTTATGTTCCGAGACCACCGCCTCTACTGCTGCGACGCCCCCGCTAAGATCTGCGCCCGGTTTCACGGAAAGGTCTTTCAGGTCCCGGCGGGGACACATCTGCAGCCGGACCAGTTCCTCCTCAGCGAGGGACAGGGGGAGGCGGGGCCGGTGCTGCGCGTTCTGACGGAAAACCCGCCCCCCGGGGCCGTTTCCGTGGTTCCGGGACTGGAGGACGCCTTTCTCGCCATCTACCGGGAGGGACAGCCATGAGCCTTGCCGTGTATGAGTGGCGCAAGCTCTTCCTCCTGCCGGCCCTGTGGGCGTTTTTGGGGCTGAGCCTTCTGTTCAATGTGTTTTTGATCTGCACCCTCTCGGAGTGGGACCGGGCCTTCTTCAACGAGACCTCGGCGGACGCCGCCCTCCTGGGCCAGCGGGTGGATCAGACGTTTTTGGATGGTCTGGCGGCCCTGCCGGAGACGGAGAACCGGACCGTTCTGCTCCAGTCCGTCACTGGTATGGAGGACAGCTTCGAGACTTACGACGCCGGCATTTTGAAGGAGTTCTACACGGATGTGGTGAAGGCGTCCCCCACGGCCGCGTCGTGGATGGCCTGGAAATATGATGGGCTGGCGAAGCGGGTGGATCATCTGGCCCGGACGGACGCCGGGATGGACCTGTACGCCGGGCCTGTCACCCAGGGGAGCCACCAGTTTCTCTTCGGAACGCTGATGCGGTCCATCCTGGGGGAGGCGGCTGCAGCCGCCATGCTGGGGACGCTGTATCTTCTGAGCTATGAGGAGATCCACAGGACGGAGAGCCTCGCCTGCGCCTCCCGCACCGGGCGGCGGCTGCGGCGGATCAAGGTGCTCTCGTCCCTTGGAGCCTCTTTGCTCCTTCTGGTTCTGGTGGCCGTGCCCACACTGGGACTGTACTTTGCGCGGTTTGACTACAGGGGGATCTGGAGTGCCAGCGTCTCCAGCCAGTTCAACTACCTCACGGATATGCTGCTGACGCGGCCCTTTCTCACCTGGGGAGACTTCACGGTGGCGGAGTATCTGGCGGCGGCGCTGGGGCTGGGGGCTGCGCTGACGGCGGCGTTTTCCCTGCTGGCCGCCCTCTGCGGCACGCTGGTCCGCAGTCCCTATCTGGCGGCGCTGGCGGTGGGGATCCTGTGCTTTGGCGGCCTGGGACTCACCTCCGCTCTGCGGAACCTGAAGCTGTGGGTGGGATATGTGATCTCCTGCTTCCAGCTCCCCCTGGTATGGATCAACTGCGGCGGGTGGTTTACGGAACTGGGCCTCAACGCGGTGCTGCCCTGGCAGGAGACCATCGCTGCGGCGGGAAATCTGCTGCTGCTCGGCATGGGGACGGCCCTGGCTCTGGACCGCTTCAAGAGAAAGGATGTGTTGGCATGAGACTTTTGGCGTGGGAGCTGCGGAAGATCTGGCGTCCCGGCATCCTGGCGGCGATTTTGCTGCTGGGGGCGGTGTACTACTGGATGTTCCCGGAGTTCTACATCGAATACTTCTGCAACGGCCCTGCCGCCCGGGCCGAGTTCCAGCTGGCTTCGGAGTGGGTGGCGGAGTACGGGCCCACCCTGGAACCGGAGGAGCGGGCGGAGCTGGACGGCCGGCTGGCGGCGGAAATTGGGGAATTTGACCAACAGATCGCCGCCATCCCGGAGGCCGCCGCGGCGGGGCTTACGGACTATGAGACCTTTGAACGATTCCGGGAGGGGTACTACTCCGGCGCCGCCGCCTCCGACGGTGAGGCGGATATGGATCTGGAATTCCTGGTCCACAGGGTGTACGGCGGCACCAACTGGTATATCATCACGGAGATCCAGTATGCCATGGAGCTGTATGACACCCAGGAAGAGCGCAGCGCCCTGGTGATCTCCGGCAGAAGGGAGGAGGGACAGCCGGAAGCCATGATCCGTCGGGAGGAGCAGCTGGCTGTGTCCGACCTGCGCCACACTCTGCTGCCCGGGGCGGTCAGAGAGTCCACCCGGGAGTATGGCAGGGACCTGGCGGTGTGGTGCGTTTTGAGCGTGGTGCTGCTGCTCTCCCCTACGCTGGTGCGGGACCGGCTGCGGCGGACCCGGCCCATGCAGTGGGCCTCCCGCCGGGGCCGGTCGATCCTGACCACCCAGATGGCGGCGGCTCTAAGCTCCGCCCTTGTGCTGACAGCCGTCAACATAGTCGTTTACGCCATCCCCTTTTTGGCCCAGGGCCCCCTCCAATTTCGCCATTGCGGCCTGGACGGCATCTGGGAATGGGGCACGCCCTGGTTTGACTGGACCTACGGGACCTATCTCGCGGTGCTGGTGGGGCTGATCCTGGCGTTGTCCCTGGCAGCCGCCGGCCTCACGGTGTTCCTCTCCCAGTACAGCGGCAGCTATATCGCCATGCTGCTGAAGGCTTTGCCGCTGTTTGCGGCGGTGGGGGCGGTGCTGGGGAGCTGGCTTTTGGACCAGCCCTTCTTCTTCCGGCGCTTCTGGGAAAACGGCCCCTGGATGCCCAAGGGGACGGAATTTGCTGTGATCGTGATTCTGCTGCTTTTAGGGCTGGGGCTGTGCGTCCTCACCTGCAGCCGCCGGAAGAGGCGGGAGCTGTTGGAATAGGAGGGGCGCAAGTCCCCGCGTTCCGGTCCTTCTGTTTGGGCTTCATGCCCCAGAATACCGCGTTCATCAATATAACGATCAGCGCCACAGCCGCCATTGCGGCCCAGAACCCCATGTCGATCCCTAAAAAGGAAGTGGTTTTAAACAGATCCATCCAGATTTTTGCCCAGTTCATAGATAACGCCTCCAATCTTTACAGCAGTTCTCCGTAGTGCCGCACATAGGCCTTTTTCAAGCTGGTGGCCAGCACCATATAAAGCAGGATGCACGGGAGCAGATAGGCGAAGTATGCGGCGGGCAGGGCCACGAATCCCAGCGCCGCGCCGAAGGGGGTGAAGGGGATGATGGTAAGGACGGTGATCCCGGCCAATGTCAGCACCGTCAAAGGCGCTGAGGCGCGGCTTTGAAGAAAGGGGAGCTTGGGGGTGCGGATCATGTGAATCACAAAGGTCTGGCTCCACATGGACTCCACAAACCAGCCCGCCTGGAACATACCGATGTATTTTGCCTGCATCACGGCAAGCTCCGCGCCGCTGAAATGGGCCGGCAGGTCGCTGAACAGCACGCCGCCTGTGAGGAACAGCGGGCAGAAGACAAAGTAGAGGAACAGATAGGTGGTAAAGTCAAAGATGGAGCCGGTGGGTCCGATCCAGAGCATAAAGCTGCCGATGCTGGACGCGTCCCATTTCCGGGGCTTCGCAATAAACTCCTCGTCCACATTGTCCCAGGGGATGGCGGTGCAGGACAGGTCGTAGATGAGGTTCAGGAAGATCAGATGCACGCTCATCATGGGGAGGAAGGGCAGCAGCGCAGCGGCGGCCAGCACCGAAAACATGTTGCCGAAGTTGGAGGAGGCGGTCATCTTGATGTACTTGATCATGTTTGCATAGGTCTTGCGGCCCTCAATGATCCCCTGTTCCAGAACCATCAGATCCTTTTCCAGCAGGATGATGTCCGCCGACTCCTTTGCCACATCCACGGCGGTATCCACGGAAATGCCGATGTCGGCTCCTTTCATGGCGGCGGCGTCGTTGATCCCGTCGCCCATAAAGCCGACCGTATGGCCGTTTTCCCGGAGCACCGAAACTACCCGGGCCTTCTGGCCGGGGGTCAGCTTTGCAAACACATCCGTGGATTTGGCCGCCTCTGCCAGCTCCGCGTCGTTCATGGCGTCCAGTTCCGCGCCCAGCAGCATGCCGCGGACCTTCAGCCCCACCTGCCTGCAGATGGTGCGGGTCACCTTGTCGTTGTCGCCGGTGAGGATCTTGACCGTCACGCCGTGGGCGTTCAGCGCCCGGATGGCCTTTGCCGCGGACTCCTTGGGCGGATCGAGAAAGGCCAGATAGCCCATCAGCACCATATCCCGCTCGTCCTCTGCCCCAAAGGCGCCCGCGGGAGACGGAGTGCTCTTCTGGGCAATGGCCAGGACGCGAAACCCCTCCCTGCTGAGACCGTCCACCGCTTGAAGAATGCGGCGGCGCACCTCGTTGGTCAGCGGCCGCACGCCGCTGCCGTCTTCCGCAAAGGCACAGATGGAGAGCATCTCCTCCACCGCGCCCTTGGTCACCATCTGGGTTTTGCCGGTTTTGTCCTGTACCACGGTCGTCAGGCGCCGGCGGGTAAAATCAAACGGGATCTCGTCCACCTTCCGGTAGGCTTCCGACAGATCCGTCAGCCGGGGATCCTCCGCCTCCGCCTCCTCCGTCTTGCGGATGATGGCCAGATCCATCAGATTTTTGTAGCCGGTCTGGAAATAGCTGTTGAGATAGGCGTGGCGCAGTACCCGCAGATCGTCCTCGCCGTTTACGTTGCGGTGGTATTCCAGTACGACCCGGTCCTGGGTCAGCGTTCCGGTCTTGTCGGTGCAGAGGATGTCCATTGCTCCGAAATTCTGAATGGAGTTGAGGTTCTTGACGATGGTCCGCTTTTTGCTCATGGACACCGCGCCCTTGGCGAGGCTGGTGGTCACGATCATGGGGAGCATCTCCGGAGTCAGGCCGACGGCGATGGAAATGCCGAACAAAAAGGCGTCCAGCCAGTCCCCCTTGGTGATGCCGTTGAGGAGAAACACCAGAGGAACCATGACCAGCATAAAGCGGATCAGCACCCAGGAAACCGCGTTGACGCCCTTGGTAAAGCTGGTTTCCACCGCCTCTCCCGCCACCGCTGCGGCCATGGAGCCAAACAGCGTGTGGTCCCCCACGCATACTGCAGCGGCGGTGGCGCTGCCGGAAACCACGCTGCTGCCCATGAAGGCGATGTTGGTATAGTCGGTTACGCTCTCCCGCGCTCCGTTCATCTGGGGCGTTTTCTCCACCGGCTCGCTCTCGCCGGTCAGGCTGGCCTGGCTGATAAACAGATCCTTGGCCTCTAAAATCCGCACATCCGCGGGAATCATATCCCCGGCGGACAGGTGTACAATGTCGCCCACCACCAGCTCGTCCATGGGGATCTCCGCCTTTTCCAGCCCCTTGCGGGTGACGGTGCAGGTGGTGGTGATCATCGCCAGCAGCTTTTCCGCCGCGTTTCCGCTTCTGGATTCCTGCACGAAGCGAAGCGTGCCGGAGATCACCACCATCGTCAGGATGATGGCTGCGGTCAGGCAGTCAAAATCCTCCGGGGTGCTGCCGAAAAGGGAGAAGTATGGAAGCACCATATCCGTGATGGTGGATACCAGCGCCAGGCAGAAGAGAATGGCCGTGAAGGGATTGATAAACGCGCCGGCCAGCCGTTTTGCAAGGGACTTCTTTTTCTCGCGGGTCACTTTGTTGCTGCCGCAGCTGCTCCGGCTTGCGGCGACAGCTTCCGCGTCAAGGCCGCGCAGCGTGGTATGCAGGTCCTTCAAAACCTGCGCGGCGGGATTGGTGGCGGCGCGGGTCACCCGGCGGTTCGCCTCGTCGCGGATTACGGCCGCCTCCGCCGTGTGGCGCATAAAAATGCGGTGTTCTTTCTTGGTCATGGGCCTTACCTCCTTTGTTTTGCATGGAAGCAGGCGGGATCGCGGGAAGGGCAGGAGACCTGCCGCCCTCCGCGCCGCCTGAATATTTTCGTGGACTGCCGCCGGTATCCATGTCCTTCACCTCGCTTTTTATCTGGAATGGGAGGCCGCGGCGGGTGGAGAGAAACAGGAGAGGCTGTCCCGCCGGCCATTGCCCAGAATACAAAAATCGCAAGGAGAATCCCATGGTCAAAGCCTTGCGATTTCCTTGCGATTTGGTCAGAACGCGCCCCTACAGCTTGTCGCTGAACTTATACCCGATGCCCCAAATGGTCAGGATGTACTCCGGGGCGTCCGGATTGGGCTCGATTTTCTTTCGGAGTTTTCGGATGAACGACATGATGTTGCTGTCGTCCAGCAGGTAATCCTTCTCCCACACGGCCTGGTAGATCTGTTCCTTGGTAAACACCTCTCCCCGGTTGCGGGCCAGAAAGTACAGAATGTCGAATTCCTTCGGGGTCAGTGTGATCTCCTCTCCCGACCGGATCACTCTGCGCAGTCTCAGGTCGATGGATAATTCACCGCAGCGCAGGGTATCCCCCGCCGGGACCGGAGCCTCCGCCTCCCCCAGTTCCAGCATGAGCGAATCCGCCCTGCCGTCCATCAGCTCTGCAAGCCCCTCCCGCAGCTCGCCGGCGGCAGGGGTATCGGGGGCGGAAACGCGGAGCTTTTCGTAGAGCCATTTTGCAAGGACAAAATCCAGAGCGATCAGGCCGATTTTCTTTTTCATGCCAGATTCCTCCTTTCTCAAAGCAGCTCCCCGTAGGTTTTCCTGTACCAGCTCTTTGCCCATGTGACCAGCAAAAGGTACAGCAGAACAATCACCACCAAATAGCCGAAATAGGGCAGCGGCATGGCGGTCAGCCCGATCAGGGCGCCCGCAGGCGTGAAGGTCAGGACGGTAAAGAGCAAAATCCCCATCAGCGTGACGAGCATCACCGGACGGGAGGGCTTGCTCTGGAACAGCGGTACTCTGGGCGTACGCAGCAGATGCAGGATCAGCACCTGGGTCCACATGGATTCCAAAAACCAGCCGGTTTGAAACACCGCGATAAACCGGGCCTGCGCGCCGCTTCCGGCCAGAGAGGAGAAGCTCCCGCCGCAGACGGAGGGGCACAGGACGAAAAACAGATAGGCGAAGGTGACAAGGTCAAACAGGGAGCTGACAGGCCCGAAAACCCGCATAAAGCGGCCCAGAGTCCGGCCGGACCACTCCAAAGGCCGGGCCAGGACCTCTCCGTCCACACGGTCCCACGGCAGGACAAGGCACAAAATGTCGTACAGCAGGTTCAGCAGCAGAAGCTGCACCGAGGTCATGGGGAAAAAGGGGAGCAGCACGCCGGCAATCACGATGGAGAAGATATTGCCGAAATTGGAGGACGCGGTGATCCGGATGTATTTTGACACGTTGGCAAAGGCCGTCCGTCCCTCCTGGATTCCCTCCTCCAGCACATTCAGATCCTTTTTCAGCAAAATCACGTCTGCGCCTTCCTTGACGGCTTCCGCCGCGGTATCCACCGAGATCCCCACGTCCGATTCCACAATGGCGGGCAGATCGTTCATGCCGTCGCCCAAAAAGCCGACGGTGTGTCCGTTGGCCTGCAGCGTCTGCAGAATCTGCACCTTCTGCCTCGGCGACAGCTCCGCGAACACGGTGGTATGCTCGATTCTTGCCGGAAGCTCGCTGGCGCTCAGCCGCTCCAGCTCGCCGCCGGTCAGGGTTTGCGCCGTATCAATCCCCAGCCTTTGGCAGATGGACACCGCCACATCCCTGTGATCTCCGGTCAGCACCCGGATCTCCACATGAAGGTCCTGCAGCTTGCCGATGGCCGCGGCGGCGGTCCGCTTGGGCGCGTCAAAAAACGCCAGATATCCTAAAAGGGTGAGCCCCTGCTCATCCTCCGGCGCCAGATCGTCCCGCTCCAGCGGCTTATACGCCACAGCCAGCACCTTCATGCCGTCTTCCAGCAGATCGTCCACAATGGCGTGGACGCTGGCCGCCCCGTCGGCCCCCATGGGACGGCGCTCCCCCCGGTAGGCGGCGTGGCTGCACCGGCGGCACACCTCGCCGATGCTGCCCTTGACGATCAGAAGGTTCTGATCTCCCTCCCTCACCAGGACGCTGGCAAGCCTTCGCTCATAGTCAAAGGGGAGCTCGCCGATCTTCCGGCACGTTGCCGCCAGATCCCGGAAATGCGCCTCGTGCCCCGGCATGTCCCGGCATCTGAGAATGGCGCTGTCCAGGTGATTGCTGACTCCCGTGTGGCAGAGACTGTTCAAATAGGCGAGATCCAGGACCCTTTCGCTCTCGTTGCCCAGGATATCCATGTAGTACTCCAGGGAGATCGTGTCGCCGGTCAGGGTGCCGGTCTTGTCCACGCAGAGGATGTCCATGCTGCCGAAGCCCTGCATGGCGTTGATGTTTTTGACCACGGTCTGCTTTTTCCCCATAGCCGCGGCGCCCTTGGCCAGGCAGGCGTTCATGACCATGGGGAGCATCTCCGGCGTCAGTCCCACCGCCACGGAAAGGGCGAACAGGAATGCGGAAAACCAATTGCCCTTTGTCAGTCCGCAGGCAATCAGAACGATGGGAATCAGGACCGCCATAAAACGGATGAGCACCCGCGCGATGGAATTTGCCCCCTGATCAAACCCGTTTTTCCGGTGGGCTTTTGCCGAGGAAAAGCCGCCGTAAACCGTGTCTTTGCCCACCGCGAGCACAACCCCCTGGCCGCTGCCGCCGGTGAGGGTGGAGCCCATGAAGACGATGTTGCTGTACTCCGCGTAGGACCGGGCCTGCCCGGGGGGGAGGACGCCGGCGTTCTTTTCCAGTATTGCGCTCTCGCCTGTGATCACCGACTGGGAAACAAACAGGCCGTTCGCCGCCGTCAGCCGGATATCCGCCGGGACGCGGTCGCCGGCAGACAGGCGGACCAGATCGCCCACCACAAGCTCCGCGGAGGAAAGCGGCGTCCATTTGCCGTCCCGGTATACCGACACGGTGGCGGCAATCATCCCCGTCAGGTGATCCGCTACGCGCTTGGCCCGCATTTCCTGGATAAACCGCACGGTGCCGCTGGTAAGAAGCATGCAGAGGATGATGATCACTGTGGTCATGTCCTGACTGAAATTGGACGCCAGGAGAACATCGGTCACAAAGGAAATGCTCGCCAAAACCAGTAAAATGATGGAAAAGGGGTTGATGAACGCCCTTCTCAGACGATAGAGCACCGTATCGGACGCCCGGCCGGACAACGTATTCCTGCCATATTCCCCCCGGCTTTTCTCCGCCTGCTCTCCGCTGTAGCCTTGGGGGGGAATATGAAAATCGCGAAACAGCGCGCTGCTGTCCATATAGGCATAGTCAAGAACGCGCCGGTGAACAATGCGTTTTTCCTTCACTGGGCTCACCTCCGCCTGTTTTGCTCCATCATATCATAAATGCGCTGTGTTGGCTTGAAAAGATGCCTTGCTTTTTTCTTGCTTTGAGAGGCTCTCCGGCATGGGCGGAGAGAACCGGCCGGATTTTCCGGCGCTCCGCCTGCCGGCGCCGCCGCTTCCGGCTGCGGCCTGCCGGGACGGCGGCGCATCCAAACCTGCAGATTTTTACAATTCTTCGCACCCTTACTTTCTCCTCCGGACTTCTTCTCCCGCTCTTCCCCGGGGTATCCTTGACAAACCTTGGGGTATCTTCTAAAATATTTACAAAATGGAGTGCCCGGGACAGGGCGGAGAGGTTTACAGCCATGTGGGAGCGAGTGGGAAAAAACAGCAGCGACAACCGGAGGACCAACCGGGGCCTTGTAACAAAAATGGTTGCCACAGGCCAGTGCACCACCAGAAGCGAGCTGGTGCGGAGCACCGGGCTGAGCAAGATGACCATATCCAATATCGTGTCGGAGCTGATGGAGCTTGGCATTCTGGAGGAGAAGGAGACCGTTCGCAACGAGGAGCCGGGCCGCAATCCCATCCGCCTGGTGATCTCGCCCGAGGCCCCCAAGGTGGCGGGGCTGGTGATTTCTCGGGACAGGTGCGAGTGTATTCTCTGTGACCTGAATCTCCAGGTGCTGAAGCGGGAGAAGGCCACCATGGAGGATATGACGGAGGAGAAGCTGATTCAGACGGTATACCAGCTTCTGGATACGGTGCTCTACGGGGAGGACAATGTGGCCGCCGTGGGGGTGGCGTCGGTGGGACCCATCAGCATTGCCGCGGGCATGATCCTCAAGCCCTTCTTTTTCTTTGGCATCCAAAATGTGAAAATTGTGCAGATCATTCAGGAACGCTACCATCTTCCCGTCTTTTTGGACCACGACAACCAGAGCGCGCTGCTGGCGGAGAGCCTCTACGGAAACGCAAAAGGGTACCACGACGTGCTGTTCATCGGTATCAGCGAGGGCGTGGGCTGCGGCATCATGAGCGACGGACAGCTCTACTGCAACCGCCGGGGGCTCCCTCCGGAGATGGGCCACGTCAGCATCGACGCCAACGGCAAGCCCTGCCCGTGCGGCAACAAGGGCTGCCTGGAGGCGTATCTGCGCTCTCCGGAGCTGCTCAAAAAGCTCAGATACCACACCGGAAAGTATTACACCTATGAGGCCTTCGGCAAGCTGGAGGGCGATAAAAAGGTGGATATGATCTTCCAGGACGCGGTGGAGAAGCTGGCTACCGCCACAGTTAGTACAATCAATATACTAAATAGCGAGCTGGTTTTGCTGGGAAACGACAGTGTGTACTGGCCGGACCGCTGTGTCGCCGCTTTGGAGGAGGAAATCAACCGGCGTCGTTTTGTGGAGTGGGAGGAGCCTGTATTAGTAAAGAAAGCTTACTTTATGCAGGATGCTTCATTATTCGGGTCTGCCTGCAATGCAATTGTTCAGATTTTTTCAGGCAATCTGACAATTGAGCGCCGATAATGCTGCTGCGTTCGACAAAAACCAGAACATTTTAAGGAAAAAGGCGTCTGCCCCGCGGGGCAGACGCCTTTTTCTTTTTATTCCCGCCGTTGATAACAAAAAATCTGCGATTTTAACAAATTCAAGATCGTTAAAAGTAAAATTTGAATTATTTCGATGCAAATGCTTGATATAATCCGGATTCTTTTCGAGGGCGCGCAACTTTTGAATAGCAAATTTTTTGCTGCAAAGCAGTAATTTTTTCCTAAAAATGACCAGTTTCGAAGGACCTGTGTGCGAGAATGGGAAAAAGGGAATTGACAGGGCGAATCTGGTGTGATAGTGTAAAAACACAGGAAGATAGTAAATCAACTATACAAAAGGAGGCGCGCCGATGGATCTTTTCAGCATTGGCGAGATGGTCATTGATTTTATTCCCGGCAGCGAGCAGGGAAGTTACATAAGAAACGCAGGCGGCGCACCGGCCAATGTGGCCATTGCCGTGGCCCGCAACGGCTTGGAGGCCGGGATGTGCTGCTCCGTGGGAGAGGATGATTTCGGCCGCTTTTTGATGAAGACCCTTCAGGACTGCGGCGTCCGTGCCCTTCACCCTCAGCTGTGCAGCAGCGCCATCACCACCATGGCGTTCGTCACGCTGGCTCCCGACGGCGACCGCAGCTTTACGTTTGCCCGGAAGCCCGGCGCAGACATGTTCCTCTCCGAGGAGGACGTGAAGGAGGAGGACATCGCCGACGCGGCGATCATCCACGCCGGCTCCTGCTCCCTGTCCGCTTCCCCGGTGGCCGAGGCCACGGTCCGGGCGCTGCGGCTGGGCCGGGAGAAGAACAAGCTGGTCAGCTTTGACGTCAACTACCGCAACCTTATGTGGAACGACGACCAGGACGCCTGCACCGCCAAGGTCCTTGAGATCCTCCCCTATGTGGATCTTCTGAAGATCAGCGAGGAAGAGGTGGAGATGATGGGCGGCGAGAAGAATCTGCCCGCCCTCATGGAGCGCTATGGCCTGACGCTGGTGGTGGAGACCCTGGGCGGCGACGGCGCCCGGTGCTTCTTTAAGGGCAAGGTGTTGGAGATCCCCGGCCGCAAGGCGGTGTGTGTGGACGCCACCGGCGCGGGGGACGCCTTCTGGGGCGGCTTCCTCTCCAGCCTGCGCATTCAGGGCGTGGAGCGGGCCTCCCAGATCACGGAGGAGATTCTCCGCCGGGCCATGGAGTACGGCAACGTGGCCGGCTGGATCTGCGTACAGAGCAAGGGCGCCATTCCTTCTCTGCCCACCCGGCAGCAGATCGAGCAATATCTCAGCTGAGGAGGACCGCGGGATGAACGAGATTTGGAACACCTCTTTGATCTATACGCCCTCCCTCATCTCCTGCTGCGACCTGTGCAATCTGGAGCAGTCGGTCCGTGAGATCGAGCAGAGCGGCATCGGCATGCTCCATGTGGACATCCTGGACGGCCACTTCAGCCCCAGCATGCCCCTGGGCCTTGACACGGTGCGGCAGCTGCGCGGCCGGACAGACCTGTTTTTTGACTGTCACGTCATGGTGACGGAGCAGGACTACTTTATTAATGAGCTGCTGGACATCGGTGTGGAGCAGATCGTCTTTCACGCCGAGAGCGAGCCCCATATCGACGGCATGCTCAACCGCATCCATGCCGCCGGCGTGAAGGCCGGCGTGGCCCTGAAGCCCGCCACCCCCCTCTCCACCGTGGAATATGTGCTGGACAAGTGCGACACGGTGCTGCTGATGCTCATCAATCCCGGCTACGCCTTTGTGAAGGGCGAGAAGCAGGTGGACTACGGCGCCCGGAAGATCCGGGAGCTGCGGAAGATGATCCGGGAGCGGGGGCTTGCCACCAAGATCGAGATCGACGGCCGGGTTTCCGCGGAGAATGTGCGGGACTACGGCAAGGAGGATGTGGACCTGTTCGTGGTGGGCAGCACCTGCGTGCGCAAGGGCCACCTCAAGGAGGATTTTGACAAGCTCCATCAGCTGCGCAGTGAAATTTTGGGAGGGAACCAGAAATGAGCGAAGAATTTGCCAAGAAATATCAGGACACCTGCGGCGCGGTGCTGAATGAGCTGCAGCGGACGCTGCAGAGCATCGATCCCGCCTCTTTGGAGCGGCTGTGCCAGGAGATTCTGGCGGCGGACCAGGTGTTTTTCGTAGGCGTGGGCCGGGTGCTGCTGAGTCTGCAGAGCGTCTGCAAGCGGCTGGCCCACTTGGGCATCAAGACCCACTATGTGGGGGAGATCACCGAGCCCGCCATCACCAAAAACGACCTTCTGATCGTGGGCTCCGGCTCCGGGGCCTCCCTCTTCCCCCTGGGCATCGCCAAGAAGGCCCGGGCGGCGGTGGACTGCAAGATCGTCCACATCGGCTCCAACCCCAACAGCGAGATGAAGGACATCTGCGACTTCATGGTCCGCATTCCCGTTCGCACCAAGTTCTACTTGGAGGACGAGATCGACTCCTGCCAGCCCATGACCTCCCTTTTTGAGCAGACCCTTCTGCTGGTGGGGGACATTCTGGCCAAGATGATCATTGAGGAGCGGAATCTTGACATGAAGAGCCTGTGGCAGTACCACGCCAATCTGGAGTAACCGCCATGGACAGAGAACAGCTTTTGCGCCGGGTGGGAAGCCTCCAGCAGCTGGCGTACATACGGCCTGTGACCTTTGAGGAGGGACGGGCCAAGGGCCTTCGGGCCTACGAGGTAAAAAACGGTCCCCTGAGCTACCGGGTTCTGGCGGACAAGTGCCTGGATGTGGAGGAGTTCTGCTACAAGGGCGTGAACCTCAATTTCCTCTCCAAGCCCGGCCTTCAGGGCCGCAACCACTACGACACCCACGGCGACGAGGCCCTGCGCAGCATTATGGGCGGCCTCTTCTTTACCGCCGGCCTTGAGAATATCTGCGCGCCGTGCACCCTGAACGGCAAGGATTACCCCATGCACGGCCGCATCCGCACCACTCCCGCCGAGCATATCAGCGCCGACGGCGTGTGGGAGGGGGACCAGTACGTCCTCCGCTGCAGCGGCGAGATGCGGGAGGCGGAGCTGTTTGGGGAGAACCTGATTCTCCGGCGCACCGTGGAGACCCGGCTGGGGGAGCGGAAGATCACCGTTACCGACACCATTGAAAACCAGGGCTACCGCAGCGAGCCCCTCATGCTCCTCTACCACATCAACCTGGGCTATCCTCTGCTGGACGAGGGCACGGAGCTGGTGATGGCCACCCGGAAGGTGACGCCCCGGGACGAGACCACCGCGGGCCATGAGGACCGCTGGAATCTGATGGACGCCCCCAAGGACAACGAGCCGGAGTATGTGTTTATCCACGATCTTGCGGCCGACGAGAAGGGCAACAGCCAGGTGTTTGTCCTCAACGACAAACTGGGCCTCGGCGTCAAGCTGGAGTTTGCCCGGAAGAACCTGCCCTACTTCATGGAGTGGAAATCCACCGCCTCCGGGGACTATGTTCTGGGCCTGGAGCCCTCCAATTCCTGCGTCTACGGCCGTCCCCGCCATGAGGCGGAGGGGACGCTCCACCACCTGGCCCCCTTTGCCAGCGAGACCAATGTCCTCACCTTCTCCATTTTGGAGGGCGCGGAGGAGCTGGCGGCGGCCCGGGAACAGGCGGCGGCGCTTTTAAAACGATAAAACAACAAAAATAGAGTGATCAATAAAAGAAAGGAAGATGGATTGCTATGAAACGTTCTGAGATCAACGCCATTATCAAAGAGTTTGAGGCCATGCTGAAGGAGTATAAGTTTGCGCTGCCCCCCTTCCTCAGCTTCACCCCCGAGGAGTGGGCTGAGAAGAACCACGAGTATGATGAGATCCGGGACAACGCCCTGGGCTGGGATGTCACCGACTACGGCATGGGCAACTACGACAAGCTGGGCCTGGCCCTTATCACCATCCGCAACGGCAACGTGAAAAACGCCAAGTACACCAAGACCTACGCTGAGAAGATCATGATGATCCGTGAGGGTCAGGTTTCCCCCAACCACTTCCACTGGAACAAGATGGAGGACATCATCAACCGCGGCGGCGGCAACGTGGTGTTCCGCCTGTGGAACGCTACCCCCGACGAGAAGCTGGCTGACACCGACGTGGAGATCTGCCAGGACGGCCGCCGCTACATGGTGCCCGCCGGCACGGAGATCGTTCTGCACCCCGGCGAGAGCCTGAGCCTGTATCCCTACTATTATCACGAGTTCACCATCGAGCCCGGCTCCGGCACCGCTCTGGTGGGCGAGGTGAGCATGTGCAACGACGACAACACCGACAACCGCTTCTATGAGCCTCTGGGCCGCTTCCCCACCATCGAGGAGGATGAGCCCCCCTATCGCCTGCTCTGCACGGAGTATCCTCCCGCAAAGGACTAAGCGATCCCCCTTTCCCCGGCGACAACAATAGAAAGGAGCCCCATAATGAGCGAATATGCTGTTTCTATGGAGCATATCACCAAAACCTTCCCCGGCGTCAAGGCTTTGGATGACGTTCAGCTTCATCTGAGAGCAGGCGAGGTCATGGCGCTGCTGGGAGAGAACGGCGCCGGCAAATCGACCCTGATGAAGATCCTCTCCGGCGTGTATACCAGAGATTCCGGCAGTATTGAAATTTTCGGCCATAAGGTGGAGGGCGACCTGAACACCAAGCAGGCCCAGGAGCTGGGCGTGGCCATCATCCACCAGGAGCTGAATATGTGCCAGCACCTGTCTGTGTCTGCCAATATGTTTCTGGGGCGTGAGATTCTCAAGGGCGGCCGCATGGACACCGCGGAAATGAACCGTCAGGCCCGGGAGCAGCTGGCCAAGCTGGGCATTCACGATCTGGACCCCAATACCACCGTAGGCGACCTGACCGTAGGCCGCCAGCAGATGGTGGAGATCGCAAAGGCTCTTTTGATCAACGCCAAGGTGCTGGTGATGGATGAGCCCTCCTCCGCTCTGTCCAACGCGGAGATCGAGGAGATGTTCCGCATTGTGCGGGAGCTGCGCAGCCAGGGCTGCGCCATCGTGTACATCAGCCACCGTCTCCAGGAGCTGCACCACATTGTGGACAGCGTCACCATCATGCGGGACGGCCACTACATCACCGAAGGCAAGTTCACCGACTTCACCATGGAGCAGATCATTGCCAACATGGTGGGCCACGAAATCACCAACCAGTTCCCCCGGGACACCGTCCCCCGGGGCAAGAAGGTGCTGGAGGTCAAGCACCTCCGGGCGGGCCGTATGGTCAAGGACGTCAGCTTCGACGCCTACGAGGGCGAGGTGCTGGGCTTCTCCGGCCTGGTGGGCGCCGGCCGCACCGAGACCATGCGGGCCATTTTCGGCGCGGATCCCAAGGACGGCGGCGAGATCATTCTGGACGGGAAGAAGCTGACCATCCACAACCCCGCCGACGCCATCCGTCAGGGCATTGTGCTGGCGCCGGAGGACCGGAAGAAGGACGGCCTGTGCACCAAGCTCTCCATCCGCAGCAACATTGCCCTGCCCAACCTGGACCTGATCTGTGCCAAGCTCGGCACCGTGCTGCGGGGCAAGGAGAACAAGATGATCGAGAAGGGCAAGTCCTCTCTGACCATCAAGATGTCCTCTGCCGAGGTGGACGCCGGGAGCCTCTCCGGCGGCAACCAGCAAAAGGTGGTTGTGGCCAAGTGGCTGGCCCGGGACTCCCGGGTGGTGATCTTTGACGAGCCCACCCGCGGCATCGATGTGGCCGCCAAGGTGGAGATCTACGAGATCATCAACCAGCTGAAGAAGAACGGCGTGGTGGTTATTATCGTGTCCAGCGAGCTGCCCGAGGTCATGGGCATTTCCGACCGGATTCTGGTCATGTGCAATGGCCGGATCACCGGCGAGGTGGACCCCCGTGGTACCACCGAGGAGGAGATCATGACCTACGCCACCCGGTTCGGTTCCAACTGACAATGTGATTCCCCCCTATTTCACTACAATAAAGGAGAGTTTGCATCATGCAAAAAAAGCTGAACCCGATGCAGAGGTTTCTGGCTATCCGGGGCATCGCCTCTGTCTTGACTGCCTTCGCCGGTGTCATCGTTTTGATGATCATTTTTTCCATTTTGAATCCCAACTTCGCCAAGCCCAACAGTCTTCTGACCCTGATGCGCTCCGTGGTTCCCTTCCTGCTGGTGGGCATCGGCCAGGCCTATGTCTGTATCACCGGAAACATCGACCTGTCCATCGGCTCTGTGCTGGGCATGAGCGCCATGATCTCCGCCACCATGATGTGCAACGGCTCCCATCCTCTGGTGGCTGTGCTGGTGGCCTTCCTGGCCTGCATGTTCACCGGCTTCATCAACGGCCTTCTGGTGGGTAAGTTCAAGCTGCCCCCCTTCATCGGCACCCTGGGCACCATGACCATCGCCCGCGGCGTGGCGCAGCTGGCCAACGGCAACTATAATACCGACAACATCGGCAGCGAGGGCGCTGCCCAGATGTACAAGGATATTCTCTACTACGGCAAGACCCTGGGCATCTATAACGGCGTGTGGATCGGTCTGATCGTCTGGGCCATTTTCTTCTACATCCTCACCTTCACCCGCTCCGGCCGCCACATCTATGCCATCGGCTCCAATGTGGATGCGGCCCGCCTCTCCGGCGTCAACGTCTTCGCCACCACCACCAAGGCCTATATGGTCTCCGCCTTCTGCGCCTTCCTCACCGGCCTGATCACCATGGCGCAGTCCGGTATGGGCGATATGAGCGCCGGCATGAGCTACGAGATGTACGCCGTGGCCGCAGCCGTTATCGGCGGCGTGTCCACCCTGGGCGGCAGCGGCCTGCTGGTGGGCGTGATCGCCGGCGCCAGCGTGTGGGCCATCCTCCAGAGCGGCCTGACCTTTGCCAACGTGCCCGTGGCCTTCCGCAACATCATCATTGGCCTGATCGTGGTGGCCTGCGTGCTGTTCGACGTGCTGCGCCGCGATGGCAAGAAGTCCTCCAAGAAGGCGAAAAAAGAGGCCGTCAAGGTGGCCTGACCCATTTTTCGGTACAAAGCGGCAACGCTTTGCACATAAATCAAAACAAAAAAGGAGAAGTAATCATGAAAAGAATCTTCGCTCTTGCTCTCGCGCTGATCATGGCTCTGGCCCTGGTCGCCTGCGGCGGCAACACCACCACCAACAACGGTGGCGCCAGCAACGGCGGCAACGCCGGCGGCGACACCGGCGACGGCGAGGCCCTGTCCTGCCACATCTCCCTGATCACCATGGACCAGATGGACGTGCACTGGGTGAAGCTCCAGGCTGCCGCTCAGGCCACTGTGGATGAGTATGTGGCTCAGGGCTACGATGTGACCATGGACTGGCTGGCTCCTGAGAAGAAGGACAACGCTCAGCAGATCCAGATGATCGAGACCGCCACCAATAACGGCTCCGACGTCATCATCATCGCCGTCAACGATTCCACCGCCTGCAACGACGCCATCCAGGCCGCCATCGACGCCGGCATCAAGATCGTCTATGTGGACTCCCCCTCCACCATCGAGGGTTCCGCTACCTTCGCCACCGACAACTTCGCTGCCGGTAAGCAGGCCGGTGAGCAGATGAAGGTCTACCTGGACGAGAAGGGCCTCACCGAGGGCACCATCGGCATCGTCTCCGCTCAGGCCGGCGTGCAGTCCTGCATCGACCGTGTGGACGGCTTCATCTCCGCTTTTGAGGGCACCGGCTTCACCATGGGCGAGGTCCAGTACTCCGACGGCGACGCCGTGAAGGCTCAGGAGATCACCAACGCCCTCATTCAGGACGGCGTGATCGCTGTTTACGGCGCTAACGACGGTGCTACCAACGGCGCCGGCAACGCTGTGAAGGAGGCCAACGCCAACGGCGCTGACATCATCTGCGTGGGCTTCGATAACTCCGCTTCCAACCGCGCTCTGGTCAACGACGGCTCCCTGCTGGCCTTCATGGCTCAGAACCCCGACGTCATGGGCTCCGAGGCTGTTAAGGCTGCCATCGCTCTGATGGAGGGCGAGGACCTGGGCGGCAAGGTCGTGGATACCGGTGTTACCACCGTGACCATCGACAACGTGGCTGAGTTCGAGGACTAATTCCACACACAAAGGCGTGCGGCATGATCCATACGCCTACATAAGCTGAAACGCTGAGGCGGGAGGCCGACCGGATGACCGGTTGGCCTCCCGCCTTTGTGTCTGTGGGGACGAAGCAGGAGGTTACTCTGGGGAAGGGGATGACCATTTACGCCGTCAGCGCCAGACAAACACCGACACGGCGGTGAGGACCCAGGCCAGAACCACCCAGATGACAAACAGCTTGCCCAAAAAGCGCATCCACTTGCCGTAGGAGATATAGCCGGCTTCGATGTAGGAGATCAGCTGGTTGGAGTAAGGCAGGACATAGTTTCCAAGGCCGTCTCCCAGATTGAAGCACAGCACCGCGCTCTGCATGGGGAGATTGCAGAGCTTTGCGATCGGGGCCATGATGGGCATGGTGGCCGCCGCCTGGCCGCCGCCGGAGACAATGAAGGTGTTGATGATCAGGTGCATGGTAAACATGACCGGGGCGTAGAGCACGGGAGGCGCCGCGGTGATCACCTGGGAGGCGTAATAGACAATCGTGTACATGATCCCGCCGCTGCTGAGGATCGCGGTGGCTGCGCCGGCCAGGCCCGCCAGCACCGCGCTGCTCAGCATATTTTTTGCGCCGGTCAGATACATCCGCAGAACTTCTTCCAGAGGGTGCCTGTGGAGCAGGCCCACCACGATGCCCAGCACAAGGAAGGCGGCTGAAAGATGGATGTTGGTCCAGCCGCGGAAGGCCGACCCGTAGATGCACAGGCCGATGGTGATGACGAAGAGAAGCATGGTGAGGATGTGGTGAAAATGGACCTCTGAGGGGAGCTCCGCCGAGGCGCCCTGCTCCTGCCGCTCCAGGTCCGCCACCAGACTGGCCCGCTTGCCGGTGCGGGTCTGCTCGCCGTAGCGGTAGATGTAGAGGATGGTGGGGATCAGCAGCACCGCCATGCAAAGCAGACGGTAGGAGGCGCCGGAGTAGATGGGCAGGCCCACCATGGTCTGGGCGGCCACTGTGGTGGCCAGCAGCGCGCCTGTGCTGAAGGACACGGCTCCGCCCAGCAGCGCCATGGCCACGCCGACCATGGCGTCATAGCCGATGGCACGGGCGAAGAGGATGCTGAAGGGGACAAAGGCCACAAAGGAGTGGGGGGAGAGGACCAGATTCACCAGGGAGAAGAGGGTGGTAAAGCCGGCCACCATGATCAGCCGGTTGCCCCGCAGCTTCCTGACCGCCCAGCCCATGACGGCCTGGAACGCGCCGGAATCGGTCAGAATGTATACGCCGCCGCCCATAAAAAGGTAGGTGAGCACAATGGCGGCAGTGGAGCTGTCCATAAATGCCTGGACGATCCGCACCGGGATCTCCAGGGGATTCACCGGCTGGGAATCCACAAAATAGAAATCCTCCAGGGTGGTGACGGTTTCCCCGGTCTGCGGGTCCACATGAGACCCAAACTCGCCGCCGGGCACCACCCACGTCAGCAGCACCGCCAGCACAATGATCCCCAGCAGGATGACCATGGCTGACGGGAAACGCAGTTTTTTCTTCATTGTCCCAACCTCCCCGTTCGTGCGTTTGGATGAATACTACAACATGCATTGTAGCAATTATATATCTATATGGCGATATACGCAAGAGGCTCCTTTGCTATTTGGAAAATATTTTGAATTTATAATATGAAATTATAAATTTTCTACAATTACTCGTTGACGGATGGAAAAAGCTGTGGTAACGTAGAGGCAGGAAAGGCCCGGGGGAGGACCCGGGTAAGTGATTGAGAGAAGGGGGAATACATTGTGTCGATCACGCCAAAGGAAAATTTCCGCATGTTCTACACCCACCATATCCCCGAGTGGCTTCCGGATTACCGGAAGGACCGCCAGGGCGTCCAGTGCAGCTTAATTGAGCATCTGGAGCACCCGCGGGACCCGTCGGACCCGGAGAAGCCCCTGCGGGAGGGCCGCGGCAAGGACGGCTTCGGCGTCTGGTACCGGGTGGAAGCCACCAGCTTTTCCGCCCCGTCGCCGGACACCCAGGCGGCGCCGGTGGTGCCCGACATCACCCAGTGGCGCAGCTATGTCAGCTTTCCGGATTTGGACAGCGTGGACTGGGAGGCCATGGCCGCCAGGGATATGGCCAATGCAGATCCCGACAAGTTTCTGAATATGGGGCTTGGCCACGGCTGCTATGAGCGGCTCCATTTTCTGATGGGCATGACGGAGGCGAATGTTGCGCTTTTGGAGGAGCCGGAGGCGGTGGATGACTTCTTTACCGCCTATTTCGACTTCAAGATCGCCGTGGTGGACAAAATTGCCCAATACTACAAGGGGGTGGATATGCTGGAGGTCAGCGATGACTGGGGCCACAAGAACGGCCTTTTCATCAGTCCCGCCGCCTGGGACGAACACATCGCTCCCCAGGTCCGCCGCCTCATCGATCATGTCCGCTCCAAGGGCTTTTTGTATCTCCAGCACAGCTGCGGCAAAAACGAGAAGCTGATCCCCCATATGATCGACGCGGGCATCGACGTGTGGACCTCCAGCCAGGCCATCAACGATCTCCACAGCATTGTGGCCCGGTACGGCGACCGCTTCATCAGCTCCGGCGGCATGGACCTGCAGGAGTTCTATGATGAGAACTACCCCATCGAGAAGATGCGGGAGATCGTCCAGCAGCGGCTGAACGACCTGTGCCCCGGCGGCGGCTTCCTGCCCTACGGCACCTTCGGCGTGCCCCATCTGGCCCAGGTGGTGTCTGAAGTGGTGCAGGCCAACCGTGATTTCTTCAAGGACCCGGCCCACTGCAAGCTCCCCACACTGTGAGAAGAAGACGAGAAACGAGAATCGATCTGCAGAATTTGAGAAAGGCGGTGCCCTATGGCGAACAAGCTTTCTGCCAAGACCATCTATAAGAAGTCTTTCGTGCTTTACGGTCTTGCCAACACGTTCTCTACCCTGCGTTCCCAGATGAATTCCAACTACCAGCAGTTCTTCCTCAACTCGGTGGCCATGCTGCCGGCGGTGATGGCGGCCAACATCTCCACCATCTCCAGCATCGTGGGACTGGTGGTCTCTCTGCTCCTGGGCTTTATCATGCAGAAGTCCAACCCGAAGATGGGCCGCTTCCGCTTCTGGATGCTGTTTGGCGGATGCCTGAGCGCCATCACCGGCATCATGATGTTCACCCCTGTGGGCGGCTCTGACACGTTCAAGTACATCTGGTACATGGTCGCCATTGTCGGCGGCGTGGGCTACTCCATCTTCTATACGCCCTACACCGGCTGTATCTCCCTGCTGGCGCCCGATGTGGAGGACCGCACCTCCCTCACCGGCGTCCGCCTCCAGATGAACTCCATCGGTAAGCTGTTCTGGTCCTTCTTCCAGGTCTCCATCATCGCCGCCCTGGTGGGCCTGGTGGGCTCTGAGGCATGGGGCTACACGGTGTTTTCCACCATCATCTCCGTGGCCCTGATCATCGGCATCCTGATTGTCTGCCGGCAGATCAAGGGGATGGAGAAGCCCGATGAAAAGGACGCCAAGACCGGAAAGACCCACAGCATTCCCGTCGGCACCATGATCAAGCTGGCCCTGAACCGGCCCATGCTCTGCTGCTGCGTCGGCTCTCTGGGCAAGAGCGTATGCTACTCCCTGGTGTACGGCATTATGGCCTATTACTATACCTACGTCATCGGCGATATGTCCGGCATGACCTGGTACCTGACGGCGTCCACCTTCATCCAGCTGCTGGGAGGCGTTGTGGCGCCGTTTGTCTCCCGGAAAATCGGCGGAAAGTGGACCTGCATCGTGGGCTACATCTTCTACGCCGCGGCCCTGGTTCTGTCCTTCCTCTTCGGCACCAACGGCGTGGCCTTCACCGCCCTCATGTCCATCGGCATGTTCGGCTACTCCCTGCAGCACGCCACGGACTCCGCCCTGGTGGCCAACGTGGTGGACTGGAGCTACTACACCACGGGCATCAACTGCCGCGCCTTCTTGTATCAGGTGACGTCCATGGTGGCCAATTTGTCCAACGTGATCAAAAGCGCCTGCCTGGGCTACGGTCTCGCCCTGTTCGGCTTCAATGCGGAGGCCATGACGGACCGGGCGGTGTTCGGCATCCGCGTCATCACCGCCTTTGTCCCCACCTTTTTCCTGGTTCTGGGAATCATCGCCTATCTGTTCTATCCGCTGACCAATGCGAAGATGGCACAGTACAAGGCGGAGTTTGAGGCCAAGCAGAAGTCTCGGTCCGACGGCTGACGAAAGAAAGGAGTTTCCTATGATTTCCTATCGTGAAAACCTGCTGAAGTTTTATAACCGCAAGTGCCCTGACTACATCCCCGACATGCGCCGGGATTTCTCCCCTCTGAACGTGTCCTTCTGCCAGTATGAGGCCCATCCCCCTGTGGGAGAGAGCGGCCATGACGGCTTCGGCGTTTACTGGCAGTATGAGGAGAAGTCCAAGGCCCATATGCCCATGCCCGATCCGAAGACCGGCAAGTATGTCATGACCATAGATGATATGGAGAACTGGCGGGACTTCATCAAGATCCCCGATCCGGACAGCTATGACTGGGAGGCCCATGTGGCCCGGGATATGACCGGTGTCCGCAGCGGCCAGGCGCGCCCCATCGCCACCATGCGCGGTGTGGAGAGCAACCCCGGCGAGGACGCCGACACCAAGCTGGTGAACGTCTCCATCGGCCACGGCATGTTTGAGCGCCTCCACTCCCTGATGGGAATGGAGGACGGAGCCATGGCCCTGGTGGCGGAGCCGGATGCCGTGCGGGAATTTTTCGACGCGCTGGCGGACTACAAGTGCAAAACCATTGAGAAGATCGTGTACTATTACCCCAAGGTGGACCTGATCGACATGAGCGACGACTGGGGCCATCAAAACGCCGCGTTCTTCTCTGTGGACACCTGGAACGAGCTGTTCCGGCCCGGGATGACCAGGATCATCGACTGCTGCAAACGGCTGGGCGTCATCTTCCAGCTACACTCCTGCGGCCGCTGGGAGAAGATCCTTCCCGCCGCTGTGGACGCCGGACTGGAGCACTGGACCTCCAGCCAGGCGGTCAACGACATCGAGTCCATCCTTAAGACCTACGGCCACCGGCTGACCATGATCGGCGGCTGCGATGTCAAAGAGATCCAGCTGCCGGGGATGACGGTGGAGAAGATCAAGGAGTGCGTCGGACAGCGCATTGACAAACTGTGCCGGGGCGGCTGCCTGATCCCCTTCGGCAACTCCTCCACGCCGTTTTTCCGCCAGGCGGTGGAGGAATGCGTGGCGGAGCGGGCTGATTTCTACCAGAAGCCCGAGAACCGCCGGGTCCCTGATCCCGACTGATTTTATTTCCGTATGCCGTACGCTGGAAGGAGGTATTTTTCATGAGTCAAAACGACAACAAGAACATCCGGATGCCGGAGATTCCGCCCTGCTACCGGTCTGACGGGTCCTTTGACGCCCGGGCGTTCTTTCTTGCGCCGCAGGTGGTTAGCGGGATCATCTCCATTGTGCTGGGCATTGTGATTTCCATCGTCGTCACCGTGGCGGTGGACTCCGACAGCCGGATGGTCAATATGATACTGATGCTTCTGTGCTGCGTGTTCTGCATGTCCGGCTGCGACGGCATTTTGAAATACCTCAACGCCCAGCGGGCGGCCCGCGACCAGAAGAAGCGCTGAAAGGAGGAGTATCCCTGTATCCGAGTTTTGATGAACGGGAGCTGGAGGTCATCGGCCAGTATAAGCTGCCCGGCCTCTATGGCGGACCCGACAAGGTGATTCCCAAGTTCAACCGGCCCATTTCCCCCAGAGAAAACATCCTCCGCTACCTGCGGGGAGAGAACCCGCTGTGGATGCCCGATATGCGCCGGGACTGCGCCACAGTCTGCCCCTATGCGTTTCCCGACAACCGCGCCCGGGCCTTTGGCGGCGTTGACTGCTTCGGGATTCAGTGGACCTATGAGCCCAACATCCGTGCCGCCATGGTTACCCCCGGCACCCGCCGCCTGTCGGACATCACCCGCTGGCGGGAGGAGCTGGAGTGGTTTGACCCATGGAGCATCGACTGGCAAAAGGAAATCGACGAGCACTATGCCCAGGGCCTGTCGCCGGAGCGGTTTACCACCTTTGTCATTCTCAACGGCTTTTTTGAGCGGACCGCCGATCTGACCAGCTTTGAAGACGCTTTCTGCTACCTTCTGGAGGAGCCGGAGGCCCTGACGGAGTTCTACGACCGGCTGGCCCAGTGGCACATTGAGCTGATCAAAATCGCCAAACAATTCTTCCACGCCGATATGATCCTGCTCCATGACGATATGGGGTCCCAGAAAAATGCATTTTTCTCCAGCCAGCTCTATCGCCGGCTGCTGATGCCCCAGTATCAAAAGGTCACCAGGGCGGCCCACGACATGGGACTGTATATCAGTCTTCACTCCTGCGGCAATGTTGGCATCCACATCCAGAACTTCATCGACGCCGGCTTTGACGGCTGGGAGGGCCAGAACGCGGTGAACGACAAGCAGGCCATCATGGACCAATATGGCGACAAGCTGTTCCAGATGAGCATGACTACCATCGATCCGTCGCTGTCGGACGAGGAGGCGGAGGCGCTGGTCTGCGGCCTGGTGGACGGCCTGGGGAAGACCCGGCGGCTGCTGCCGAGCCTTCTGGTCATGGGGCAGAGAGAAGTTTCCATAGAGGATGCGTTCTACCGCTGCAGCCGCCGGAAATACTGCGGCGGCTGATCCGAACGGAAAAGGAGGACATGCGGTGTCCTCCTTTTCTTATTGGCAGACTTGCGGATTCCCCTGAAGCTGTGATAAAATTTATGCAAGAATTCTGAAAGTACAGTCCGGGAGGTGCAAGATGAAACTGTCCATGTATCTGCTGGAGGACTGGTTCCGTTCGAAGGGCTACAAAATTCAGTCGGCCATTCACGAGGGTGAGCCCTGCCTGGTGGGTACGCGTATTGCGGATGAGCTGAGTCAAAAGGCGCTGGCCTGTATTTCCGACAAGGATGCCGATTTCGGCCTGGTCACCGTGACCAACGGCGAGGATGTCATTTTTGTGGTCAACGCCACCGGCAGCGAGATTTTCAACGCGGCCAACGAGGCCTTTGAGTATTATAACGCCTGGGAGGCGTCCCTGCTCCGGTCCGCGTTCCAGGGGGCGTCCCTTCAGGACCTGTTGGATGAGGCCCATTTAGCCATTATGCGTCCGATGCTGATCAAAAATTCCCGCATGGAGCTGGTGGCGCTGACCGATTCCTACGGTCCCCAGACCCATCCCCTCTGGGCGGACTATCTGCGCCAGTTCCGCCCCGGCCGCTCCCACCGCTACAACATCGGCCACGCCTTCAACGAGCCGGTTGAGGTGGCCGAACAGCGGGAGCCCCAGATCGCCTACTCCCCCCTCTATCAGGGGGATTTCATGTACGCCAATCTCTGGACGGACACCGGAGACCGCCGCATCGGCTACATCAGCGCCTACCAGTATAACCGTCCGTTCGGCAAGAAGGACCTGCAGCTGATGTCGGTCTTTCAGAAGATTGTCAACTTCTATGTCAATGCCAAGCCGGACGTCCTTTTCTTCCAGTCGGCGCTGGAGGAGTATATGCAGGGGGCCCTCCACGGCTCCTCACGCTACCATACCCGTGATATCTACCAGCTCAATAATTGGAAGGACGACGACCATTTTGCCGTCATTGTTCTATATGACCGGGACGGCGGGAACCGGAGCAGCCGGGATATGCGGGAGATTGATGCCGCCCAGGACCAGCTGGAGGCCAACATGTCCCCCATGCAGGCGCTGGTGGAGCCGGACCGCATTGTGTTCCTGGTCAATCTCCGGGAGTACGGCCCCTACAGCAAGCTGGTCGGGGACCTGCGCCAATACGCCGACGCCGGGCAGTTTGTCTGGGGAGTCAGCCATGAATTCACGGGACTGGAGAATTTTGCGGAGGAAGCGGAGTTGGCCGATTTAGCTGCCGGCAGAGCCAGGAGCCAGGGGCTTCCGGGGGCGACCCTGCGGGAGGCTGCAGTGCCGCTGCTGATGGAGCACCTGCACACCGCGCCCCATTTGGACAAACTGCTCCATCCGGACTATCAGTATCTGCGGCAGCTGGATGAATCCGGCGGTACCCAGTTTGCCCAGACGCTCTTCTGGTATTTGTATGACAATCGCAGCTTTATGGACGCCTCGGTCCACATGGGAGTGCATCGGAACACCATCAACTATCGGATTACCAAGATTTTTGAGTGCCTGGGCGAAGATAATTTTGACTCTCCGCAGAACCGGCTGCTGTATTTACTGACCTATCTGCTGGAGCATCCAAATTTAAAATAAAGGCGCAAGAAGAAGTCCCCCATTGAAGCCGGAATTTCCGGATGCAATGGAGGACTTTTCTGCCTGCGGCAAAAACGCAGTCACCCGCATGATCTGCACACGGCTGCGTTTTACGGATGATTTTGCCGATCAGACCTCCATAGGCGATGATAGACATAGAGAGGGGCGCCGTACTGCTGGCGCATACCGTGCCCGCCTCCTCCGGATTGGCGTCCATGTTCCGGAAAATGCCGCCGATGAGGACATAGGCAAAGAGGGGGGTGCGGAGGTGTTTCCGGATTTCACCACCGCAATTTTTGATTCAAAGGAAGCGATACCTATTTATAATAAAGGTAAGAAGCGTCCGCGTATAATATACGGGTTTGGGCTTCGCCGCCCCATGAGAATACGTCATCTGTATAGGATAAGACTTAAAATGGCTGGTCATGGTCTAAAAAGTCAGGAGGCAGATTCCGCATCCTGTAGCGCCGCTTACTGAATTTGGCGGGATCGCAAATGCCGGGGCGGTATGGGGGCTCAAAGCCGTTGAATAGGACTTTTCTAAATGTATCTGCATAAAATCTGTTGGGTTCATCTATAAAATATCGTTTCAGCCGCGCTGACGTATCTTTGCAATGATCTGAGCATTCTTCCGTTTCCAGCCATACCTCCTTATCCGACACAACAGGAAATGCGCCGCCCAAATTCCGGCTGTATTCCTGTATCGAGCAAAATCCCCATGCCTGAGGACAGGAATACGCAAAGAGACGTTTCATGCAGTGCTTTCTCCAGTGCTCCTCTGCCGTTTCCGATCCCGTCCCTGCCTCCGCCGCAGGCGCGGCGCTTCCGGAAGGCCCGGCTGCTCTGCTTCGATGAAGTTCCATTTTTCCAAAATCCGCACAATTTTTCTGTATTTTTCGAAAAAATGTATCCCAAAAGGAAAGAGTCTTCCAGAATATGGAAGCGCGGCTTAGCTTGCTGTGCTGGAAGATTCAAAGCAGGGGATTTCCCTGTGCGCCGCTCCTGCGGAATGTCTGCATAGTTTCTCATAGTGAAATCTTATTACCATTCCACAGTGATGGATATAAATTCATCAGTCTGGTCATCCGATACGGCTTTGAACCGGCAGAAAAAACAGCTTTGACGGGGGAGAGGAACGGTGATTTTCGTTTTTCTATCAGAGACATGTGTTGCTGTTAAGAATTACGAGAATTTAAGAAATTTTCAGTTTTCGGCCGGGAATATATTGACAAACTGTGAACGTCTGGTAGAATAGAAACACATTCTTGGTAAGGATTTCCAAAAAATGGAGGTAAGTATGAAGAAATTTTTGAGTCTCTTGCTGTCGGCAGTCATGCTGCTGGCACTTGTCGCCTGCAGCGGCACCAACAGCGGTACCGGCAATCAAGGCGGCGGGAACGACGCTGATTCCGAAACCAGCGACACCTTCAAGATCGGTATTGTCACCGGCACCGTCTCTCAGTCCGAGGACGACCGCCGCGGTGCCGAGGCCTTCCAGGCCATGTACGGCGAGGACCGTGTGGTCCTGGCTACTTATCCCGACAACTTTACTGACGAGGTGGAGACCACCATTCAGAAGATCGCCGGTCTGGCCGACGACCCTGATATGAAGGCCATCATCGTCAACCAGGCGGTTCCCGGTACCACCGAGGCCTTCCGTCAGATCAAGGAGCGCCGCCCCGACATCCTGTGCATCGCCGGCGAGTCCCATGAGGACCTGCCTGAGATCGGCTCCGCCGCCGACCTGGTCTGCAACAACGACTTCGTGGCCCGCGGCTACCTGATCATCCGCACCGCCCACGAGCTGGGCTGCACCGACTTTGTGCACATCTCCTTCCCCCGGCACATGGCTTATGAGACCATGAGCCGCCGCGTGGCCGTCATGCAGAAGGCCTGCGAGGAGTTCGGCATTGAGTTCCACCAGGAGACCGCCCCCGATCCCACCTCCGATGTGGGTATTGCCGGCGCCCAGGCCTACATCCTGGAGAAGGTTCCTGAGTGGGTCCAGAATTACGGCACCCAGACCGCTTACTTCTGCACCAACGACGCCCACACCGAGCCTCTGCTCAAGCAGCTGTTCAAGTACGGCGGCTACTTCATCGAGGCCGACCTGCCCTCTCCTCTGATGGGCTATCCCGGCGCTCTGGGCCTCGACCTCACCGAGGAGGCCGGCGACTTTGAGAAGATCCTGGCCAAGGTGGAAGAGGCTGTCTGCGCCACCACCACCGATGACGGCGTCAGCGGCGCCGGCCGGTTCGGCACCTGGGCTTACTCCTACGGCTACACCACGTCTGCCGGTCTGGCTCAGCACGCCATGAACGTCATCAACGGCGAGAGCGACCTGGCCGATATGGACGATATCGCCAAGGCCTATGAGGTCTTCTCTCCCGGCGCTGAGTGGAACGGCTCCGGCTACACCAACGCCACCACCGGCGTCAAGTCCGAGAACATCTTCCTGGTGTACCAGGACACCTACATCATGGGTGATCCCGGCTACTACATGGGCTCCACCCAGGTGGAGGTGCCCGAGGAGTACTTCACCACCGCCTGATCGGCTTCTCCAATGGTTTATTTCTAACAGCAGGGGGAGGAATTCCTTCCCCTGCTGTTTTCAAAGCGGGAGAGAGGTAGGATAACGCTATGGAAAATAATAACGCTCCCTTGCTGGAAATGCGGAACATCAAAAAGGACTTCTTCGGCAATCAGGTGCTCAGCGACATCAACATCACCCTGAATGCCGGCGAGGTGCTGGGCCTTGTGGGCGAAAACGGCGCCGGCAAGAGCACCCTGATGAAGATTCTCTTTGGCATGGACGTCATCCGGGAGACCGGCGGCTATGAGGGGGAGATCCGTCTGAACGGACAGGCGGTGAAATTCGCCACCCCCTTTGAGGCGCTGGCTGCCGGCATCGGCATGGTCCACCAGGAGTTTTCGCTGATTCCCGGCTTCACCGCCGCCGAGAACATCCTGCTCAACCGGGAGCCAACCAAACGAAATATTGCTTCTGAAATCTTTGGCCCCAGGCTGGATACGCTGGATTACAAGGCCATTGCGGAGCGCTCGGCCCAGGCCATCCAGAAGATGGGGGTCCAAATCAGCGCCGACATGGTGATCAGCGACATGCCCGTGGGCCACAAACAGTTTACGGAGATCGCCCGTGAGCTCAGCAAGGAGCAGCTGAAGCTGCTGATTTTGGACGAGCCCACCGCCGTTTTGACCGAAAAGGAGGCCGAGGCGCTGCTGAACTCCATTCGGAGCATGTCGGCCCAGGGGATTGCTGTCATCTTTATCACCCACCGCCTCCATGAGATCCTGTCCGTGTGCAACAAGGTGGTGATCATGCGGGACGGCTATGTGGTGAAGGAGAGTCCGGCGAAGGAGATCGACGTGCCGGAAATCACCCGCTGGATGGTGGGCCGGAAGGTGGAGGCCGCCGCCTCCGCCGCCGAGGTGCGGAAGTTCGACAATGCGCCGACCATTATGTCCATCCGTAAGCTCTGGGTGGACATGCCCGGCGAGACGGTGCGCAACATTGACCTCGACATCAAGGAGGGAGAGATTCTGGGGATCGGCGGCCTGGCCGGACAGGGCAAGCTGGGCATCCCCAACGGCATCATGGGCCTGTATGAGGCGGGCGGAACGGTGGAGTTTGAAGGAAAACCCATCCCCCTCAACAGCCCCAGAAAGTGTCTGGACGCCTCCCTGGCCTTTGTCTCGGAGGACCGGCGGGGCGTGGGCCTGCTGCTGGAGGAGTCCCTGGAGTGGAACGTGGCCTTCTCCGCCATGCAGATCCAGAACAAATTCCTCAAGAACTTCGGTCTGTTCTCCTGGCGGGACGAGCGGGCCATCCACGCCGTGACCAACAAGTATATCGACGAACTGCAGATCAAGTGCACCGGCTCCCGGCAGAAGGCCAAGGAGCTCTCCGGCGGCAACCAGCAGAAGGTATGCCTGGCCAAGGCTTTCGCCCTTCAGCCCAAGTTCCTCTTCGTCTCCGAGCCCACCCGTGGCATCGACGTGGGCGCCAAGGCGCTGGTGCTGGAGGCCCTCAAGCGGTTTAACCGGGAGCACGGCGTTACCGTGGTGGTGATCTCCTCCGAGCTGGAGGAGCTGCGCCAGTCCTGTGACCGGATCGCCATTGTTTCAGGAGGGCGGATCGCCGGAATTCTGCCGGCCAGCGAGTCCTCCGAGGCCTTCGGTGCGCTGATGGTCAGCCAGGTGATATAAGGAGGGACGTCATGGATAGAACAGACATGGAGAAAACATTAGAAAACAGAGATCTGATGGCGCGCTTCAGCTTTGCGGCAAGATTCGGACTGCCCCGGACCATTATTGCCGGGTTCGTCCTGCTGCTGTTCATCATGGCGCCCATTGTGGGCGCTGATTTGACCATGCAGATCGGCAACGTCATCAACCGCTTCAGCTGGAACGCCGTTTTGGTGCTGGCCATGGTGCCCATGATCCACTCCGGCTGCAGCCTGAACTTCGGCATTCCCCTGGGTATCATCGCCGGCCTTTTAGGCGGCACGCTGTCCATTCAGCTGGGCTTTACCGGACCGGTCAGCTTCTTTATGGCCATTTTGCTGGCCACCCCCTTTGCTCTTCTGGCCGGCGGCGGCTACGGCTGGCTGCTCAACCGGATCAAGGGCGGCGAAATGATGATCGCCACCTATGTGGGCCTGTCCTCCATCGCCTTCATGTGCATGATGTGGCTGCTGCTGCCCTACACCAGCCCCACCATGGTGTGGGGCCTGGCCGGCAAGGGCCTGCGTACCACCATCTCCCTGACCGGCTTTTATGAGAAGGCCCTGGCCAATTTCCTGGCCATCCCCATTGACCCGGCAAACGGCCTCTATTTCCCCACCGGCACCATCCTCTTCTTTGCGGTGCTGGCGCTGGCTGTGTGGGCCTTCTTCCGCACCAAGACCGGCACCGCCATGACCGCCGTGGGCTCCAACCCCCTGTTTGCCCGGGCCTCCGGCATCAACGTGGACCGGATGCGCCTTTTGTCGGTGGTCATGTCCACCTGGCTGGGGGCGGTAGGCATTCTGGTCTATCAGCAGGGCTTCGGCTTCATGCAGCTGTATATGGCCCCCAACAACATGACCCTGCCCACAGTGGCGGCCATCCTCATCGGCGGCGCCGCCGTGAATAAAGCGTCCATCGCCCATGTGATCATCGGCACCATCCTCTACCAGAGCGTGGTCACCCTGACCCCCACCGTGATGACCGCCATGATCCACATGGATGTGAGCGAGGTGGTGCGTATCATTATCTCCAACGGCATGATCCTCTACGCGCTGACCCGCAAGGTGAAGGGAGGCTCCAAATGATGAGGAAAGAACACGCCAAATTGAATCCCAAGCGGCTTTTGCAGGACAACTCCGTTCCTCTCATGTTCGTTGTGATCTGCCTGATCTGTCTGCCGCTGGCGGGATACTCCCCCTCCTACCTGCTCAATGAGCTGGTCACCCGCATGGGGCGCAACACCTTTTTGATCCTCAGCCTGCTGATCCCCATCATGGCGGGCATGGGCCTGAACTTCGGCATGACCCTGGGGGCCATGGCCGGGGAGATTGCCCTGATCTTAGTGGCCGACTGGCAGATCTGGGGCATTCCCGGCATCGTTCTGGCCATGATCGTCTCCATCCCCATTTCCATCCTGCTGGGCGTGTTCTGCGGGAATATGCTCAACAAGGCCAAGGGCCGTGAGATGATCACCAGCTACTTCATCTCCTTCTTCATGAACGGCGTCTACCAGCTGGTGGTGCTGTTTATGATGGGTCCCATCATCCCCATTATGCACGCCACCCTGAAGCTGCCCCGGGGCTACGGTATCCGCAATACCGTGAGCCTTCTGAATATGCGCCAGCAGCTGGACAACCTGCTGGCCATCAACGTGGGCGGCGTCAAGATTCCCGTGCTCACCTTCCTGATCATCGGGGTCCTCTGCCTGGTCATCATCTGGTTCCGGCGCACCAAGCTGGGCCAGGACATGCGCGCGGTGGCCCAGGACATGGAAGTGGCCCGGGACGCCGGCATCAATGTGGACCGCACCCGGATCATCGCCATTGTGATGTCCACGGTGATGGCGGGCTTCGGCATGATCATCTATCTGCAGAACCTGGGCAACTTCCCCACCTACAACGCCCACGTTCAGATCGGTACCTTCAGCATCGCGGCCCTGCTGGTGGGCGGCGCCTCCGTGGAGAAGGCATCCATCGGCAACGCCTTTTTGGGCGTGATTTTGTTCCACATGATGTTCATTCTGGCCCCCGAGACCGGTACCACCATCACCGGCGACTCCATGATCGGCGAGTATTTCCGCACCTTCGTGTCCTACGGCGTCATCACCGTGGCCCTCATCATGTATGAGACAAAGAAGCGGATGATCAAGAGCCAGACCGGCCATCTGCTGGCGCTGGCCCAGAAGGAAGAGGAGGAGAGGGCGAAATGAAAAGTCGTAGACTGATCTTCCAGATCCTGCTGGTTCTGATTCTGATTGCCATTGGCGGTACGATGATGGTCATCGGCCGGGGACATACGGTGTACTTTGACAACAAGTCGCTGGACTACCAGGGCAGCACCTATGCCTCCCCCTATAAGATCGAGATCTATCAGGGCAGCAGCGCCGAGGGCGACGCCCTCTCCAAGCTCTATGACGGTGAGCGTGCTTCGGCCACGCAGATCGGCCAGAAGATCACCGTTACCCTGGTAATCACCCAGGAAAAGGGCGGCGACGAGGCGGACCCCGTCACCTATACCATTGACCTGCCCTACAATATGGATGGGCCCATCATCAATCTCCCCGCCTACCTGGCGGGGCTGCCTGAGGAGGCCTATCTGTCCGAGTTTATTCCCGTGATCACCGAGGACCCCGACGAGGAGGTTCCCACCGGCGGCGACGACATGAGCCTGGGCGATTTCTGATGGCAGGCGGACAAAGAATTTGACCTGAAAAAAGAGGTTCCCGTCTGGAAAACCGGCAGCGCCGGTTTTCCAGACGGGAACTGTTTCTTTTTTTGAGGCATCTGCCTGCCGCCGATTGCGCCGGGGCTTTTTTCCGGGACGGCTACTCCAGATAAAACACCGGCCCTCTGGGGGGGAAGGGCAGGCTGCGTCCCCTGGGCACCAGAAAGGCGTGATCCCGGCCATAAAGGTTCAGCCGGTCGCACTCGCAGTCGGTGATGATCAGCAGGGGCGCCTCCTTTGGAAAGTCGGAGGCGTGCTCCAAAAGCTCGATGCCCGGCTGAAGCACGGTGCCGCCCCGGCCCCTGACCTTGACGCTTCCGGCAATGTCGGCGGCCTCCATGTACCCCTGGTCGTAGGGGGCGGTGTCGCAGAACACCACCCGGACCCGATTGACGTCCCGGGCGGCGCTGTAGCTGGCGATGGAGCCCAGGGCGGCGGCCAGCAGGGAGCGGTCCATGGAGCCGGAGGTGTCCAGCAGCACGCCGAAGGTCCGTCCCGCCTCAGCCGCTTCCTCCTGGTGCCAGGAGGGCCGGGGAATGTCCGGCGTGGCGGACTGGCGGCGGCTGAGCCGGGCGTAGGTGCGGCGCTTCTCCAGCGGCGCGAACCGCTCGTCAAACCACTTGGCCAGCTTCACGTCCCAGGGGATGGGGGGCTGGGCCAGGGCCCGGATTTCCTCCACCAGTCCCTCCGGGAGATAGCCCCGCTCATGGGTCTGGTGGTAATCCAGCCCCCGCTGGATGGCGGAGCGGCACCAGGCGTCCAGATCCACAAAATCCCTGGACGCCGTCCAGTCCGGCGGGCCGAAGAGAATGTCGTGCTGGGCCATCCGCTTGTATTTCCGCAGATTGGCCGCCAGCCGGTCGTACACGCCTTCCGCCGACAGGCCCTGCAGTTCCGGGTCGAAGAGCAGGCCCTCCGGCATGGCGCCCACCTCCATGTCCCGCAGCCACTGGTTGATGACATAGTCGCAGGCCACGTTCCACAGCTCCGGGTCCCGTTTTCCAAGCCGCGCCTCGTGGCACAAAGCGGCGTGGAGATACTCGTGGGCCAGAACAAACCGCCACTCCTCTTCGGTCAGGCGGGCGGCGGGATTCACATAGATCTCCCGCATCTGGATGGAGATGGCGGCCACCGGAATGTTCATCCGCTGGACCGCCAGCGGGTCATCCACCAGCTGAAAGCCGGCGGCCACCCCGCCCAGCAGGGGGTAGCTGGATAAAAACCACTCCCGGGCCCGCTGGATGGGGCCCATTTTCTTGTGGGCCCCCGGCGGGGTGATGACGCCGCCGGCGTAATCCACGGCGGAGCGCAGGGCGTCCCGGAGACTCTCGGCAAAGAGCTGCCGCCAGTCTGTGGGCCCCTGCCACCAGCGGGGACGGATGGGCTCCCAGCACATATCCGGCCGTCCGCCGCTCATGGTGGAAAAGCGGAAGTAGGCGGCGTCGCTGTGCTCCTTCAGCCACCGGTACAGGGTCTCCTCCTCCCGGGTGTTGGGGGGCAGGGGGGCGGAAAGTTCCACCGGCGGCGTGCCGATATGGAGGTCGGTGAGATACCGGGTGACCACACAGTCGCAGGCGGCGTTCCACACCATGTCCCCGGCCCGGTCCTCTCGGATGTGGCCTAAAGCCAGGTGGAGCAGGCAGTGGGCCATCACATAGGCCCACTCCTGGGGGGCGGCCCGGCGGTGGCTGTTGGCGTAGAGGTCGCCGTTGGCGGTCACCCGGATCCAGTCCTCCCGGGCCATGGGGTAGCTGTCGTCAAAGTGGACCTCGGCCTCCTTCATCAGGGGCCCCAGCACCGGGTGCAGGGCCACCAGTCCCCGGCCGGCCTGAAAGGACTCCTGGGCCGGGTTGGGTTTCGTCTGCTTCTTCCCGCTCATCCGTTTCGCTTGTCCGCCAGACGGGGCAGGTCCCGGAACAGCTCCACCACAAACCAGTCGGGCAGCTCTTTGCCGTCCTCCGGGGTCACCGCCATCCGGGCGATCTCCAGACTGAGGTCGGCCAGCTCCGTAAGGCGGTCCTTGGCCTGGAGGACCAGGGTGCGGCTGTCGCCGCTGAGCTTGCCCCGCTCCAGGGGCAGCTCCTTCACCAGCCGCGCCCGGAGGGACTGGGCCAGGAAATAGAGCACATCCCGCTCCTCCGGCTTATCCGGCCAGGGCTGCTCGCCGGACAGGATCTTATCCAGGGCGTACTGGCTGCGCACCTGCCGGATATAGGCTAAAAACTGGGTGGCGTGCTGGGGGCTGAGACAGCCGGC
>CALXDD010000011.1 GCA_944386985.1 uncultured Oscillospiraceae bacterium | reverse complement strand
TTTCTATTCCTTAAAAAGAAGTATATCATAGAATACCTTATAAATCCACTTTTTACCTTCCTCCCCGGTCAAGGGAGTGCCGTGGCCGTTTGCGGCCTTTCTCCGCTTGCTCCCTCTGCCTGTCGGCCCCCACCGCCGCCTCCACCTGTTCCGGGCCAAAGACCCGCTTGACCCGTGTATAGTCGGCGGAGATCTGCCGCAGTTTTTTGTTTTCCATCTTCACCTCCATCAAGCGGTCAAACAAACGGGCGTTGCCCTCCCGCACCCGGCCATAGTCCCCTTGCAGACGCTTAAATTTTCCCCGCAGCTCCACATAGGCCAGATACAGGGAGCGCAGTACCTCGACGATTTGCGCCAGAAGGAACTTGATGCCGGAGAGATCACCAGGGATGAATCTTTTGAATGGAAACGCAACTGGCCTTATACCTGTGACGATTGCGGAAAGCATGAGTCAAGCGTTTCCTGACGGAAAAATAAATAAGAGAAGTAAAAAAACCGCCCAGCTGAATTTGTCATTCAGCAGAGCGGTTTTGCTTGTCTCTTTGTGATGATTCTCCTTGGAATACCGGGCGGACACGAATCATATCAATCCAGTATCAAGAGCCGCAGCGACGGGCAAAAGCCTGTATTCATGCGGGTTTGCAACCTTTTGACGGTCATTCCCACTCGATTACGGTTTCGTGGTTTCTACAATATGTAGCGGGCTTGGTTGAGTGCTACTTTCAATATCTTGCGTTTTTACTGCTATTATTTTCTTTTCCAGGACTTTTTGGGGGCATTTTGCGGTCAGGGATATCACCCACAATGTCTGTGTAGCGGCAATAGAGGTCGCCACAGATTTCCTGTTCCTTAATAGCTAAAAAGGAGTTATCTTCTGGTTTGCAGCTGGAATTTTACCGCTATAGAAGGATCGCCGGAATTGATTCCATCGTGGTTCATAGTCTCCACGACCAAACCGAAGTCACTGCTGCCCGGGTTGCGCAGGATGACAACTCTATCATTGTTGCCGATTTGACAGCCGCTATCCACACACCTTTAGCCAGAACCGGCAAATTGCCAAAGGCCAGGCTGGGCGTAGTAATTGCCGGACCTCGGCTCGTTGGCCGACATAGTGTCGGACTTGGTCAGTTGAAAGCCTTTAAAATAGGAGATAATTAAACTCCAGGTGATGATGTTTGTGGCGTGATATTCGATGCAGTCTCGGTTCAACAGGTAGGCAAAATTGCACATGCCGTTATGTTGTTTTAGGGGCTATTTTTCTCCTAATACTCGGTCTCCGCTTCATCCGCCAGATAGTCGTTGCTCATGCTGCAGATCGGATACATTCTCACGGATAAAGTAAATAGAGGGGAGTGCTTCCACTCCCCTCGCTAATTGATTCGATTATTTTTTAATATATAAAGAAGGCCATCCGCTCTCTGTACGGAAATAACCGATTCTCTCAATGGAATCTTTGCAATTTGATCCATCAGCCTGGAGCAGAAGTATGCAAACTATCTTCCTTTTGTAAAAATGCTTCCACCTGCGGCTTACTCTGCACACCATTGGTCGCCCCCGGCGCGCCCACGGAGATGGCGGCGGTGGCATTGGCAAATCGGGCGGCCTGTGGAAATGACGCGCCGTCCAGGACCGAAGAGAGGAATCCGGCTGCAAAATTGTCTCCGGCGCCGATCGTATCCACAGGGTGCTCGTTTCGGAAGGCCGGAAGCGTGCACGCGGTCTCGTTGTCACAGATATAGCAGCCCTCTTTCCCAATTTTGATCAGCACATGGCCGACGCCCGCATCCAGCAGGGCCTTCCCCATTGCGTTGAGGGTGGGCTGGGATGTGAGGAACGCCGCCTCTTCAAAATTGGCAAAAAAGTAATCTACATAGGGCAGAGCCGAGGCAATGGCGTCCATTCGCTGGCCGGTCCTACTGCGCATCATATCCGCGCAGACAATCAGTCCCGCCTCCCTGGCCGCCCGGAAGATCCGTGTCAACCCGGCGTCGTCAAACTCCGGCATGATGAATATGCTGGAGAACATCAGCATCCGGGCACCGGCAAATACCGCCGGGTCCACATGGTCGGCGCAGAAGGCAAAGGTACTGCTTGACCGGCTCACCACAAAGCTTCGCTCCCCGTCCTCTCGGACAAGGCCGATGCTGAGAGGCGTGTCCACCGCGCTGCTCCGCAAAATGGCTGAGGTGTCGATCCCATTGGTGGCACAGTGGCGGACCAGATAGTCCCCCAGCATGTCGTTGCCCAACAGGGTGACCAGCTTCACCCGCTTGCCAAGGCGGGACAGGGTCGTGGACACATTGGTCCCGCTCCCGCCCACCTGGGGGATAATGCGGTCTATGGGATAGGAGTCGTGGGAAAAGATCTCTGGCCCCACCGGGTGGAGCGGCACATCCACCGCGGAATTCCCTATGCAGATGACGTCAAATCCATCCATACGCTGCTCCTGTTCTGCCGTTAAAAGCCCAGCAACGCCAGCTTTTCCAGCACCTTCCGCTCCACATATTCCATTGGGATGTGGGCGATCTCCGTAAATACGTTGCTCTCGGGGTGGTCCCGCAGGGCGGTGCGGAGCCCCTGGTCGAAGGCCATGCGCAGGGCGGTGCCAATGTTGACCTTCGTAACGTGGGAGGCGCACATCTGCTTGAAGTCCTCGTCGCACAAACCGGAGGAGCCGTGGATCACCAGGGGGATGTCCACCTTTTCTTCGATGGCATGCAGAAGGCCGAAATCCAGATGGGCTGCCTGCTTCTCCATGCGATGCAGCGTCCCCACCGCCACCGCCACCGCATCGATGCCGGTGTCCGCCACGAAGCGGGCCGTGGTGTCTGGGTCGGATGCCTCCGCTTTAAAGGCGTTTGTTCCGGAGTAGGCCACAGAGCCGATCTCCGCCTCCACGCTGACTCCCTTTTCCACCGCCCGGCGTACCACTTCTCTGCTCAGCCGCACATTCTCCTCATAGGGCAACTGGGAGCCGTCGTACATGACGGAGGAAAAGCCGGCGTCAATGGCGCGCTGGCACTCCTCCACGTCCTTGGAGTGGTCCAGGTGGACGCAGACGGGGACCGTAGACCGCCGGGCCATGGTGGTGAGGAGGGGACCCCAGAGCGCCAGATCCATATACCGGGTAGCAAAGCCGCCCACCTGGATGATGACCGGGGCGTTCCGCTTCTCCGCGGCGGTAATGACGGGCTGGGCGTCGCAGTAGGTGGTAACGTTGAAGGCGCCCACCGCCTTGTCGGTGGTCTTGTACTGCTCCAGCAGCTCTTTTAATGTAACCAGCATCTTCCTTATCCTCCCAAATATGCTTTCTTGACCTGCTCGTCCGCCAGAAGCGCCTGTCCGGTGCCCTCCAGGACGGTCTCGCCGTTCTGCATGACATAGGCGTAGTCGCTCATTTCCAGAGTGGCCACGGCGTTCTGCTCCACGATGATGACCGTGACACCGGAATCCTTGATGCGCTGGATAAACTCGAAGATCTCCGTGACCAGCTTGGGCATCAGACCCAAGGAAGGCTCGTCCAGGATCAGAAGTTCCGGCTTTGACATTAGGCCCCGGGCGATGGCCACCATCTGCTGCTCACCGCCGGAGAGGGTGTCCGCCTGCTGGCGCTGGCGCTCCTCCACCCGGGGGAGCAGCTTGTAGATCGACTGCAGCCGCTTTTCAATCTCCCCCTTGTCACGGACGGAGTACGCCCCCATCAGCAGGTTGTCCCGCACGGACATCTTTCCGAACAGATGGCGCCCCTCCGGCACCATGGAGATCCCCATCTCCACCAGCTTGAAGGACTTCACCCCGGCAATGGACTGGCCCTTGTACAGGATGTCGCCACGCATGATGGGCAGCGCGCCTGTCACGGCCCGCAGAAGGGAGGTCTTGCCGGACCCGTTGGAGCCCACCAGCGCCACGATGGAGCCCTGCTCCACCTGGAGAGACGCGTTGTGCACGACGGGGACACCGTCGTAGCCTGTCTTCACATGTTCGACCTTAAGCATCCTTCTTCCCTCCTCCCAGATATGCGTTGATCACCGCTTCGTTGGAGGTCACCTCTTCCGGCGTTCCGATGGCCAGGACCTTGCCTGCGTCCAGAACGATGACGCGGTTGGACACCCGCATGACCACATCCATGTTGTGCTCGATCATCAGGATGCTCACGCCCTTGGCGTTGATCTTTTCGATCAGCTTGACGGATTCCACCCGCTCGGTGGCCGTCAGGCCGGCCATGGTCTCATCCAACAGCAGGAGCTTGGGGTCGGTGGCGTACGCCCGGGCGATCTCCAGACGCTTTTTCTGGGCCACATTGAGGATGGAGGCGGGTTTTTTTGCCAGCGCCGCCAGGCCGCAGACTTCGATGGTCTCGTCGGCGTGCTGCCGCGCCTCCTTCATGTTGTTGGTGTGGCACAGAGCCCCAATCAGCACGTTCTCCTCCACGGTCAGCGTCACGATGGCCTGGGGGATCTGGAAGGTGCGGCCGATGCCCAGCTTGCAGATCTTGTGGCTGTTGAGCTTTGTGATGTCGATACCATCGAAGATGATGGAGCCCCGGGTCAGCTGGTGGACACCACTGAGGGAGTTGAAGAGGGTTGTCTTACCCGCCCCGTTAGGGCCCACCACGCCCACGATCTCCCCGCGGTCCACATGGAAGGTAATCCCCTCGTTGGCCATCAGGCCACTGAACTTCTTGGTGGCGTCGTTGACTTGAAGAATGCTGTTCATTTGGCAGGCGCCTCCTTTCCCGCTGTGTGCCGGCGCTCCCGGCGCCGCTTGATCCGGCCGGGAATGGAGATCAGACCGTCGGGGATAAAGAGGACGATCAGGATGACCAGCACGCCGTAGATCACCATATCCAGACCGTTGTAGTGACTCAAATAGACGCGGGTGTATTCCGAGATGTAGGTCAGCACGATGGCACCGATGATGGGGCCGTATACCGTCCCCACGCCGCCCATCACCGTGACCAGCACGATCATCATGGAGATGTTGGAGGTAAGGATCATAGAGGGGTCGGTGTACAGCATGAACTGCATGTACAGGCTTCCCGCCAGGCTGACGATCACGGCACTGAGCATGTAGGCCAGCAGTTTATAGTTGGCGGCGTTGATGCCGGCACTCTCTGCGGCAGTCTCGTTGCCGTTGATAGCCCGCAGGTAGTAGCAGAACTTCGTCTTGTTCAGCCAGCGCACGAATAGCAGCACGCACACGACAATGGCCATATACAGGTAGACGTAGGTTCTGGTGCTGGAAAACTGCATGTACAGGATGGGGTTCAGCTTGGCGCTGAAGATGTAGACGCCGGTGGCCCCGCCCACCGCCTTGGTGTTGATGAAGATCAGACGGACGCACTCCGCCACCGCCATAGTGGCAATGGCAAAGACGTGGCCCCGGAAGCGCAGCAGCCCTTTGCCGATCAGGAAGGCGATGCCGGCGGACAGCAGGCAGCCTACCCACATGGCAATCCACGGGGAGAGGTTGAACCACTGCAGCAGCATGGCGTTGGCGTAGGCACCGAAGGCGTAGTAGATGGCGTGACCGTTGGAGATCTGGCCGGCATAGCCGCCGATGAAATTCCAGCCCATGCCGAGAAGGGCCCAGATGCACATCATGGTCATGATGTGGTGGGAAAATGCGGTGTTGAACAGAAGGGGCAGGACGATCAGGATGACCAGGATGCCCGCCCAGAGGAGATAACGCTTTGACGACAACTTTTTCATGTGTTCCTCCCTTACTTCCCAAAAATGCCCTTCGGACGGAAGGAGACAGTGACAAGGAAGACCACGCAGACGCCGATGTACTTGATGGCGGTGTTGACATATAGCCCAGTCAGGGTGTCTGCGATGCCCATAAGCAGCCCGCTCAAGAAGGCTCCGGTGATGCTGCCGAAGCCGCCCATGGCCACAGCGATGAAGCCCCACAGCTGGAAAGTGGCGCCTACGTTGGGATAGAGGTAATAATAGTAGGTGAGCGCACAGCCGGCAGCTCCCGCCACGGCACTGGCCAGGGCAAAGGAGATGGTGTAGGCGCGGTCGGGGTTGATGCCGACCAAACCGGCGGCATAGCGGTCCATGCTGGTGGCCTGAATGGCCTTGCCCATGCGGGTGTAGCGCAGGAACCAAAACAGCAGGCCCGCCACGATCAGCGCCAGCAGGAAGGGCACCAGCTTCTGCTTGGCAATGGTCAGGAACCCAAGGTCGATGGTGCCGGAGAACTTAACCGGATTGGACAGTGTCTTATACTCCGCACCGAAAAACAGTTGGGCGGAGTAGACCAGCACCATGCTCAGCGCAAAGGTGATCAATCGTTGGGACAAGATGGGTCCCCGCAGGGCTCTGGCGATGATAAGCTTATAAATGATGATGCCAAGTACAAACAGGACCAGGGCGGACAGAGGCATGGCGACGATGGGATCCAGACCCAGCAGGCGGTTGGCGTAGTAGGAGACGAACATGCCCAACATCAGGAATTCACCCTGGGAAAAGCTGAGAATATTCATCACGCCCCACACCAATGCAATGCCCATTGCGATCAGCGCCAGGATCGAGCCATTGATAATGCCCTCATATAGACCTTGCAAAAAAACGCTCATAGCGGCTCCTCCTCATAAAGCGGTGTATGATCGTACGGCGATCTTTTTCAGCAGGGTGCCGTTTTGGCTTCAAAACGGCGCCCTGCGTTTTTCTCGGTTCAGTCAGGTCGGCCGGACACGGGGATCAGTAGTCGAACTCCGGCATGGGGAACACCGGCTCCATGGAGGCTCCCGCTTCGGGGTACACCGTGTGGTAGGCACCGTCATAGTACTGGGTCACAAAGCCGTTGGACTGGGTGTTCTGCCCGTACTCGTTGAAGGAAATGCCGTTCCAGGGGATCATCAGCGTATCCATGTCGTAGTCCAGGTTCAGAAGAGCCTCCCGCAGGGCAGTGCTCTCGGTAGTGCCCGCCTGCTCGATGGCCATGGCCAGGAACAGAAGATTCATAGCGTCCTTCACATGGCTGTCCATGAGATCCACCTTCTCGGTGTTATAGGACGAGTTTGCCCACAGGTCCACCAGCTCTTTGGTAACGTCAGTATTGATGTCGGAAGCCCAGCTGCCGGTGGTGCAGATGTAGTTGTTCTCATCGCCCATGGCGGTCAGGTAGTCGCTCTGGATAAAGCCGCCCCGCTGGCCGATGATGAAGTTGGGGGTATACTTCTGCTCCTTGCAGGTGTTGAAGAACAGGAGTGCGTCGGACACGAAGGAGGACATCAGCAGCACGTCGGGGTCGGCCTCCTTGATCTTCAGGACCTCGGAGGTCAGGTTGGTGGCACTGGATGAGTAGTTGATCTTCTCCACAATCTCATAGCCGTACTCTGCCGCGTACTTCTCCTCAATGGGAACAATGTTGGCGCCGAACTCACTGTCCTCTGAGAACATGGCAATGGTCTTGATGCCGGCATCGTAGTTCTCGTTGAGGTAGTTCATAAAATCAAAGGTATCCTTGATGTAGGTCTCGTCGGTGATGGCGTATCGGAAGAACCACTGGAAGTCGTTGGTGCCATCGGTCAGGCTGACGGCGGAGCAAGAGGCGATCAACGGAATCTCATACTGCTCGGTGACCACGGCCACCGCTTTAGCGATGGCGCTGGTAAACTCGCCGCAGATTGCCACTACGTTCTGCTCGGTAATCAGCCGCTTGGCCTCAGACACAGCGGTGGTGGCGTCACTTTTGTGGTCGGCGATGACAAGCTCCAGCTTCGCGCCGTCCATGCTGGTGATTCCCGCCGAGGCGGCCATGGCCATAGTCAGCTCGGGATGCTCCTCATTGATCACATCCGTAATCATCTGATAGATCGCGGCTACCTGGTTACCCAACTGGGCACTGGAACCAGTCAGCGGGGTGAGGACACCGATGCGAATGGTGTTGCCGTCGGACTGACCGCCTCCGGCGGAACCATTTTGATTCCCACTATTTGTGTTGTTTCCGCAGGCGGCGAGCGTAAAGATCATTACAACCGTCAAAAAGAAGCTAAGGAATTTTTTCATCGTCTTCACAACCTCCATCCAAAATAATTTTGTATTTTCTGAAGTTCTTCCGGCTTGTGGAAGCGGCTCAGGTTTGATGCAAGTATAGTGGATTCGTTCTTGTAATGCAAGCAATTTTTTCCGAAACAGAAAAACTTTATGGTTTTTTCCAGATTTCTCCTGTTTTATATGTTGATTATCAACAATTTTTTCTTTATTTCAAAATTTATGTTGAAATCGCAGGCATTAATGCTGTATAATTTTGGAAAACAACATTTTTATGTGGGATTTGCCAACTGGTAGAGAGGAGAATCCACAATGTATACTAATTTGAATCCAAGGACGATAGGGATGAACCACCATCCCTTCCCCGTTTTGCTGGAGGCCGCACGGCAAAGCGGGTTCCGCGGCATCGAAGTCCCGGCGGGGGCCTTCGAGACGGACGCGGCGGCGGCAGAGGCGGGACGAGTCCTGGCGGACTTTGGAATGCGTTTCGGTCTTATCATGGCTCCGGCGGACATGTACCGAATCCCTGATGAGGAGTTTCCGGGGCGCGTGCGGGAATTCGGGGAGTGGGCCCACCGGGCGCGTCTCGCCGGATGCCGCCGAGCCTACAACCATATCTGGCCGGGCAGCAACGTCTACTCTTTTTCCCAGAATTTTGACTGGCACAACCGCCGCCTGGCGGCCGTGTACCACGTCCTGCGAGAGGAGGGCATCCAATACGGCCTGGAGTTCATGGGCGCCAAGACCGTGCGGGACCAGTTCCGCTACCCCTTCCTCCACTCGCTGATGGGCGTTGTGGACCTGGCGGAGAGCGTCTCACCGGAGATCGGCTTCGTCTTCGATACCATCCACTGGTACACCAGCGGCAGTCGGCCGGAGGATCTGCACTATGCGCTGCGCCATGTAGACCGGGTGGTAAACCTCCACCTCTCCAACGCGGACAGCACCCGGAGCCGTGAGGAGCAGGACGACCACCAGCGGGCACTGCCTGGGACCAACGACACCATCGACTGCGCCGCCATCGTGAGGGCCTTTGGAGCAGCCGGCTATGACGGACCGGTCATTCTGGAGCCCATGTCGCCCACGGTAGACCGTTACGCCGGAATGACCGCCCTGAACGCCGCCCGGGAGGCCATGGACTGCCTGAGGGCGGTGATGGAGCAGGCGGGCGTGGAGGAGACATGACAGGGCGCAGCGCCCGACTTGGGAGGTGACAGGAATGAGAGGCTGTCTGGCGGCAGACGTGGGAGGCGGCAGCATCAAGATGCTGGCGGCCTGCTGCGAGGCCGGACAAATCAGGATCCTCGACCAGCGCAGCGTCCAGGTGCCTCCGCTGGCCAGGGGCGGCCACATCTATGTTGATGTCCCGGGCATCCTCGCCGCGGTCCGGGGATATGCGGAGGAGCTGATCCAAAAGGGCATGTCCCTTCAGGCCCTGGGAATCGACACCTTCGGCAACGGCTACGGGCTGCTGGATGAGCGCGGCGATCTGATGGAGCTCCCGCTCTTTTATAAGGATGGGCGCACCCGCGGCGTCTTGCAGGAGATTGAAAAGCGCGTGCCGCTCTGGGAGCTCTACTGCGCCACCGGGGTCTACCCCACGGACATCCGGGTGCTCATGCAGCTGTTCTGCGATGCCCGGGATCCCCGGCACGCCATCCACCGGAGCAGCCGCATGCTGCTGCTCCCCGACCTTTTGAACTACGCCCTCACCGGCCAAATGCACGGTGAGGAGTCCATGGCGTCTGTGGCCAGTCTCCTCTCCACCGGCGGCGGGTGGGCGGTAGATGTGCTGGACCGGCTGGAGATCCCCTCCGCCATCCTGCCGGAGCTGGTGAAGGGCGGCGGCGCGGTGCACCCGCTACGGGACACGGTCGCCGGAGGGCTTGGCCGGGAGCTCCAGGTGGTCACCGTCGCCAGCCACGACACGGAGTCCGCCCTGCTGGCCGCCCCGGAGCTGGACGAGCACAGCGTGTTTGCCAGCGTGGGGACCTCCATCATCTTTGGGGCACGGACCAACGAACCTGTCGTGTCCCATCAGGGCTTTGAAGGCGCCTTTAAAACGGTGAAGGGCCCCTTCCACTCGTCCCTATGCCGGGATTTCAACGCCATGTGGCTGTTTGAAAAGTGCATACAGGCCTGGCGGCGCACGCAGCCCCGGCTGACCTATGAGGACGTTCTGGAGGCGTGCCGCACAGCGAAAGAGAACCACACCTACTGCAACGTCTGCGACCCCGCTCTACGGGTGGAGCAGGGCGATATCCTGCAGGCCATTGCGGACTACTGCCGGGAGACGGGGCAAACGCCGCCCTTCGGTGTGGGAGAGACCGCCAACTGCGTTCTGGACAGCATGGTGCTTCAGGCTCTGTGGTCTCTCCGGCAGATCCGGCAGATCACGGGCCGGAACGACTTCCAGCGGCTGGTGGCCATTGGCGGCGGCACGCGCAACCCCTTTCTGATGCAGCGACTGGCAGACGCCCTGGCCATGCCCGTCGTCACAGGCAGCGTCGTCTCCAGTGCCTTGGGCAACATCCTGATGCAGCTGTACGCCGTGGGGGCGGTCTCAGATCTCGGCGAAATGCAGCAGATCGCCAAACACTCGTTTACAAGCAGTACCTACTCCCCGCGTCCGGCATACCACGAAAAGTGGGAGCAGGCATTGCTTCAATTTGAAACCAATGACACGATAAGAGGAATTTGGAGGTAAACAAACATGAGCCAGGAAATCAACTACGATGTAATCCGGGAGATCATCCGCGTGTCCAAGGCGATGGAGGCCGCCCAGCTGGTCAACACCTACGAGGGCAACCTGTCCATCAAGGAGGGCGGCCTGCTGTACATCACCCCTGCCAGAACCCGGAAAAGTACCCTGACGGAGGACCTCATCTGCGTCATAGACGAGGAGGGGCGTCAGATCCACGGGTCGAAGAAGTCCTCCTCCGAGACCATCATGCACAAGCGCAGCTATGAGCTGCGGGATGACATCACTGCGGCCATCCACTGCCATTCCCCCTATCTGACCGCTCACGCCATGTGCCACATTCCCATCTCCGCCAAGTGCCACCCGGAGATTCTCTTCCACTTCAAGGACATCCCCGTGGCCCCCTACGGCGTGCCCGGCACGGCGGATATTATCGACCAGGCCGCCCCCTATCTGAAGGAGCGGAACCTGGTGCTCCTGGGCAACCACGGCGTGCTCTCCGTGGGCTCCACCCTGGAGAAGGCCTTCCAGCGGGTGGAGGCCGCAGAAAAGATGGCCAAGCAGCTGTTTATCGCCAAGGTCCTGGGCCCCACCGTAGACATCCCCCAGTCGGAGATCCAGCGCCTCATGGCCCGCCCCCTGGAAGTCTGACCCCGCGGGCGTATCCCCTACTACTCATCAGAACGAAAAAGTTGAGGTGTCACTATGCTCGTATCAACAAAGGACATGCTTGTAAAGGCCCAGAAGGAGCACTACGCTGTGGCCAACTTCTGCATCTGGAACGTGGAGATGCTCTCCGGCGTGATGCAGGCCTGCGAAAAGCTGCAGTCCCCCGTGATTCTCTCCTTCGGCAGCGGCTTCCTGGTCAACACGGATATCAACCATTTCATCCACATGATGCGGTCCTACGCCACCCAGACCGCCCTGCCCTGCTCCATCCACTGGGACCACGGCCGCAGCTTTGAGATCGTCAGCCACGCCATTGACATCGGCTACAACTCCCTGATGATCGACGGTTCCGCCTATCCCTTCGAGGAGAACATCCGCCGCACCAAGGAAGTGGTGGACAAGTTCCACCCCCTCTGCATCCCGGTGGAGGCGGAGCTGGGGCATGTGGGGGCGGAGACCGACTACGAGGAGGCCCTGGCCCACTACCTGTACACCGACCCCGCACAGGCAGCGGAGTTTGTGGAGCGCACAGGGATCGACTCCCTGGCCATCGCCATCGGCAACCAACACGGCGCCTACACCGCCCCTCCGCAGATCAACTTCGACATCCTGGAGCAGGTGCGAAACAGTGTCTCCATTCCTCTGGTGCTACACGGCGCCTCCGGCATCGGCGACGCCGATATCCGCAGGGCCATCGACCTTGGCATCACCAAGATCAACATCCACACGGAGCTGTGCGAGGCCGCCATGGACGCCATCCACGCATGCCCGGAAAACGAGAAGTATCAGGGCCTGAACATCAAGGTCCGGGATGCTGTCCAGGCCCGGGCGGAGAATAAGATCCTGCTGTTCGGCAGCAATGGCAAGGCAGCGGGATGGTTTGCGAAATAAGGGATCCTGCCGGACAGGATCACAAAACTGACAGGGAGGAACGCCATGAAGACCATTCAAATCGGGACGCTGGATAAGCCGGTATCCCGCATCAATCTGGGTACCTGGGCCATCGGCGGCGGCCCCGCGTGGGGGCGGGATCCCGCCAAGCAGGCCGAGGAGGAATGCAAGAGCATCGCCACCATCTGCGCCTGTCCCGAAGTGGGTATCAACATGATCGACACCGCGCCGGGGTACAACTTCGGCAACAGCGAGCGGATCGTGGGCAAGGCGCTGCGGCAGATCGGTCGAGAGAACATCTGCATCGTCACGAAGTTCGGCGTCGTGTGGGACCGCAAGGGAGCCCTCTTCAACAAAGTGGGGGATACGCAGCTGTACAAAAACCTCTCCCGCGGCTCCGTCCTCCATGAGATCGATCAGAGCCTGGAACGCCTGGGGACCGACTACATTGACGTCTATATGTCCCACTGGCAGTCGGTGGAGCCGTACTACACCCCTATTCAAGAGACCATGGAACTGCTCAACGAGCTAAAGGCACAGGGGAGAATTCGGGCCATCGGCGCGGCCAATGTGACGCCCCAGCAGGTAGAAGAATATCTTAAATACGGATCACTGGACATCGTCCAGGCCAAATACAGCATTCTGGACCGGGGGGTGGAGCAGGATCTGCTGCCCCTATGCCGGGCACACCACATTGCCCTGCAGGCGTACTCCCCGCTGGAGATGGGCCTTCTCAGTGGCGCGCTACCCCGGGACTACAAACCAGTGGGGGCTCAAATCCCCAAGAAGTGGTTCCAGCCGGAGAATCTGCCTCGGGTCTTTGACTTTCTCGACCAGCTCCGGCCGCTGTGCGCCAAATACTCCTGCACCACCGCCGACCTGGTGCTGGCCTGGGTCCTTAGCCAGGACGAGCATGTGTTGCTGCTCAGCGGCGCCTCCAAACCGGAACAGATTCGCGCCAACGCCCGGTCCGCCGATGTCGATCTCAGCGCGGACGATGCAGCGATGATGCGGGAATTGGCTGAAAAATTGGACCAATAGTCCCTGCACGTCCTGATTGCTTATTGAAATATGCGAAACTTTTCAGTATAATAAAGGAGCCTATACATGAGAAGGACGGGAATAAAAATGGCGCAGAAGGATAGACTCGACAGCATCCGGACCATGGTAAAAACTGAAAAGCGGGTCATTGTTTCAGAATTAAGCAAGCAGTTTGAGGTGACGGAGGAAACCATTCGGCGAGACTTGGAGAAGCTGGAGAAAGAGGGGCTAGTGGCTCGCACCTACGGCGGCGCTGTCCTGAATGTGGGGGATGCGGTGATCCGTGTCAATTATGACCGCCGGGCTCAGACCAATGTGGAGGAGAAGCGTTCCATTGCCCGCATGGCGGCGGACCTGATTCCCCGCAACGGGGCAGCCATCGGCGCCGACTCCAGTTCCACTGTGATGGAGACGATCCGACTTATCAGCGGCCGGGAGGATCTGCTGCTGATGACCTATTCAGCCAACGTATTGCGGGAGCTGGCGGATACCAAGATCAAGATCATGTCAACGGGCGGGTTCCTGAACAAGAAATCCTATTCCTTCCAGGGCGTCATTGCCCGCAACACGATCCAAGGGTACAACATGGATGTAGCCCTGGTCAGCTGCAAAGGCTTGCAGTTGGGCTCCGGTGCCTTTGACAGCGACGAGGACGAGGCAGAGATCAAGCGTCTGATGGTGGAGCGGTCCCAGAAGGTCTATCTCCTGGCGGACCACACCAAGTTCGGAAAAGTCGCTTTTACCAAGCTCTTCGGGCTGGATCAGATCGACGCCGTTATCACGGACCGGGAGCCGCCAGCGGAATGGCTGGAGTGGTTCGCCGCCAACAACGTACAGCTGATCTGCTGAAGACATATTTCTGTAAGAATCCCCCGTCCTCAGGCCGGGGGATTCTTTGTACCCCGCGGAGATGCGGTGATGGAGACGCAATGTAAAAAGAGGGCCGGGAGCAATGCTCCCAGCCCTCTTTGGAGCTTCAACTCAAACGAGGCTGTGCCCCGCAGTTTTTTTAGAAGCAGCCCTGCTCCATCATAGCGGTGGCAACCTTCTTGAAGCCAGCGATGTTGGCGCCGGCAACCAGGTTGTAGCCCAGGCCGTACTCTTCAGCAGCCTCCACGCTCATGGCATGGATGGTCTTCATGATGCCCTTCAGCTTCTCGTCCACCTCTTCTGCGGTCCAGACCAGGCGCTCGCTGTTCTGGCTCATCTCCAGACCGGAAACGGCCACGCCGCCGGCGTTGACAGCCTTGGAAGGAGCAACGATCATGCCGGGCTGGCTCATGAGGAACTGCAGAGCGTCATTGGTGGTGGGCATGTTGGCCACTTCGATGTAGTACTTGATGCCGTTGGCAGCGATCTGCTGGGCATGCTCCATGTGAACGTCGTTCTGCATGGCGGAGGGCATCACCACATCCACCTTCACGCCCCAGGGCTTCTCGCCGGGGAAGAACTGTACGCCAAACTTGTCGGCATAATCCTTCACCTTGTTGCGGCCGCTGTTGCGCATCTCCACCAGATAGTCCACCTTCTCCATGGAGGAGGAGACGCCGTCGGGATCGTAGATGTAGCCGTCGGGGCCGGACAGGGTGACGACCTTGGCGCCCAGGTGATGGGCCTTCTTGCAGATACCCCAGGTCACGTTGCCGAAGCCGGCGCAGGCAATGGTCTTGCCCTTGATGTCCTCGCCCTCGTGCTTGAGAACCTCCTGGAGGTAATACATAGCGCCGTAACCGGTGGCCTCGGGACGGGTCAGGCTGCCGCCGTAGGTGAAGCCCTTACCGGTGAGCACGCCGTTCTCCCACACGCCCTTCAGGCGGCGGTACTGGCCGAACAGATAGCCGATCTCGCGGCCACCCACGCCCATGTCGCCGGCAGGCACGTCGATGTCGGGCCCGATGTAACGATACAGTGCAGTCATATAGCTCTGGCAGAACCGCATGATCTCCGCGTCGCTCTTGCCGGCGGGATCGAAATCGCTGCCACCCTTACCGCCGCCCATGGGCAGGCCGGTGAGGCTGTTCTTAAAGGTCTGCTCAAAGCCCAGGAACTTGATGATGCTGGGCGTCACGTTTGCCTGGAAGCGCAGGCCGCCCTTGAAGGGACCGATGGCGCCGTTGAACTGGCAGCGGTAACCGATGTTGGTGTGCCACTGGCCGGCGTCGTCACACCACACGACCCGGAAGGTAAACATACGCTCCGGCTCCACCATGCGAGTCAGCAGATCCACTTTCTCATATTCAGGATGGGCGTCGATCACAGGGGAAATGGAGCTGAACACTTCCTCTACGGTCTGCACGAACTCCGGCTCGTCGCCATGGCGCTTCTTCACATACTCGATGACTCTTTCCACGTATGCATTCATATTGGTTTCCTCCTGCTTTTTAATCTGGCATGTTGATAAGAAATGTTACGGAAATTGAAAATTTGGACACCTTCCTCGTAGGCCTCGAACACTTGGAATTTTGCTTTCCGCGGTGGCCGCGCATACGCCAATAATGACAAGGCAGATGACCGCTCCTACTCTTTCATAATACTGAGCAATACGCTTGCTACTCTTTCTTGCCACAGTGTTCCCGTGGCAGATTGGTGGAACTTACATTACACCTCCCTTTTTCTCGTCACAACAGAGAACTCCGTGAACTCTTCACAGAGGAGGAAGGAACCCTGTTTGTTAAAGTTAGTATAGCATTGATAAACTTCCTTTAGCAAATCGGAAATTTTATCATCTATTATAAATAATTTCGATATTTTTCTCGCGCCTCCAGTTGGTCCCGGAAAGAAGCCTGCGGTTCCTCCAATAGTAAAAGTTTTCTGACAGGCAGTGCTGAAGGAGTATACTTATGATCCAACTGCTTCATATTCCAGCCAGACATAGTGTTCCTCCACCAATTCCGGCTCATGTGCATCGGTCTTCTGAGACTGCGCCAGCGCCAGCTGTACACTGCGGCGGCAATCCCTTCTCCATCGTTTCGGATCGTAAGAGGGTCTTTTTGCTATGCAAAGCATAGCAAAAAACGGCCATCTGCCGCTGTGAGCGGCACGGCCATGAAATCATAGCGTATGCGTCGGCCCACATGCGCGAAAACTTCATGCGCCCCGTTTTTGCCTGTTTTTGTGGTGCGCCCTGCGCGCATGAAATTTCATGACTGTATTTTCACTCCCATTGTTTTGTCAAGGTTCACAATGGCGGGCCGTTGAAACCTTATCAAAACAAGGCCCTCATCGAGGGCCGTATTTGGGGAATTTATGGAAAATTGCTGCATTTTTCGACAGAATTTGTAATATTCCCCATTTAAAACAAAAAATTTACTTTTTTAGTGGAAGTGAATGAACCCCAAAAACGGCATGAAGGAGCAGGCCAGCAACCATGAAGTATTGGCGGTCTTGATTTCTATCGTGCGCCTTGCCTTAAGGCAATTATACAGGGAAATGCTATTGTTAGGCCGCCCATTCGGGCGGCCTCTTTGTGGTTACTCCGCCAGTCTTCCCCGGTGCTTATACTCGTCGCCCAGCCAGATATGAACCGCCTTTTCCAATTCAAAGTCAAAGCAGGGCGAGCGGTGCGGTCGATCAAATGGCGTTTCAAGGCGGCATGGCTTACCCACTGCTCCGCCTGACGGATGGCATTCAGATAGTCCTCGCAGGTTCCGCTGTCGATTTCACCGTCCAGCAGGAAAATCTCCCCGCCCCGATGGCAGATGTAGGCGATGGAATGGCGGCGCTCCCAGGGGGGTGAGATACTTGGCCAGCTTGGCACAGCGGGCGGTCTCCCTGCGGGGGTGGTTTTTCGGTTTGACCTTTTCCAGTTCCAACGCCAGCACGTAGGTTACCATGTATTGGGTCAGTTCCAGAGACAAGGGATCGTTAATCGTCTGGGCCATCAGCACCGCCAGGGTCTCCACCACTGAATCTTCAGCTTCCTCGTCGCTTTCCGGCGCGCTCCACCAGAGTTTCCGGGTCTCCGGCGGTACCAGACTCAGTTCCTCACCCTCCCAGGTGGGCTGACAGCATCCAGTAAGGAAACATATTTAAGATAAGGAAGTCCTAAAACTTAGATGCATTGGGATGCGTATTGTTTCTATACAATGGTGCAATTGACTACAGCCATATATGTTTCGACAAACCCATGACTCTTAATAAGTTGTGTTTTTGCTGAAAAATACCGAAAGGATGGAATCTTCAAATTTTATAAATTTGAGCCAATTCTTATACAAAAGTATATTAAAAAGACCATAAAACGCTGCGCTTGCCATGCTTCCGTTTTTTACAAAAAAGTTTTGATTTCTTTCAGTTTTGCAAAAAATACAAGAAATCGGAATTCCATATTGACAATTTTTGATTTTGGATATATTATCAAAGCGTAGGGCAATGAGAGAATGTGTCGGCATTCTTCAATCACTAAAATTGAATAGTTGAATTACATTTTTTGAAAGCTTAAAATCAAAACATTTCTATTTGAAACAGCATGCATCTGCATTGCTGTAAGTAAAGGCAGAACTCTTGCAAAACAGAACCGCTTGGAACTGTGAGGAGGGTCTGCCTATTTTTTTATTCATTTTTGAGACAACAACCGCGGCGCATAAAGTTCCGCTCTGCTGCGCAGATGGATTGGGCAGTTTCCCATCTGCGTACCGTTTTCTGCCCAGAATAAAAAGGAGTTATACTATGAATAATTTGAATTCGAACAAAAAAATCCCATACGGCACTGCCGTTGCTGCCATGGCATTTAATCTGGCCGGAACCGGGAAATTGATCGGCTCAGAAGAGCTCTTAGCCTTAGGCGCTATGACAGTGGAAGACTGTGCGGCTGCAGCCGAATACAGAGGAATCCGTACAACAGTTCCCGACAAGGAGGTGGATGACAAAGTTAAAATTTATATGCAGTCCCTGTGCTTTTGCCGCAACGCTGATGATGTGGTAACGTACTTTGACGTATTGGATCAAATTCTCACTGATAAAGACGGCTGTTATCATGCCAATTGGTTACCAGTAATCCAACATTGGATTCTCGTTCAATTGATGATCAGCATCCTCTCGCGCGGCGCCACACATCTCCCCCAGCATTTTCTCGTGGAACTGGTCAACTATGTCTGTTCTGTGAAATAATTTCCAGGAGCCGAACCATTTTCGTTACCTCGGCGGGACGATATACCGCCCCACGTCTTACAAGAATCCCCCTTCCTCAAACACTCCGTCTGCCGTATACCGTTTTGTGCGCGGCAGATGGGGTGTTTTTTGGGTTGAAAATTTGACACTGGTTGTTTGATAGACGATATACAATTGCAGATATCCATCAACTATGCTATACTTTTTATATCCTGTTACCATGCATTCAAGCCATCTATCGAGGTAAGAAAGGAACAATTCATGGAGCAAAAAGTGATTCAGACGCTGAGTAAGCAGAAGGACTCCGGAACAATTGTAGAGCTGGTGGAAAACGAAGCAGGGTTTCGCTTTGTGGTAAAACGCATCCAGAATCTGGAAACCCCTATTTACCGGGCCATTTTCCAGAAGGAAACGCAGGCACTGACACGATTAAAGGCCTGTGAAAATATTGTCCGTATCTTCCGCTCGGATATTCAGACCGCTCCGGATGGCCGGAGTGAAGGCATCATTTCCATGGAGTATGTCCAGGGGCGTCCCCTGTCCCAGATGCTGGATGTGATCCCGAACGCCTCCACCCGGTACAACCTGGTGAAGCAGCTGACCAACGCCATCCAGCACGCCCATCGGAACTCCGTGATCCACCGGGATATCAATCCCTCCAACATCCTCATTACCGAGTCGTTTGAGCTGAAGCTGATTGATTTCGGAATCGCAAAAATCCGTGGGATGTTCCAGGACGGAACCACATATCAGTTTGCCACCCAGAATTATTCTGCGCCGGAAGTGACCGTCCACAGTGAAAACGCCACCGAGCGCAGCGACATCTATTCGTTGGGCGCCGTAATTTACTTCCTTTTTACCGGTGAAGTCCCGGTGGCGGCTTCCGAAATGTCTGCGGCCATCCAATCCGCCGGCGGTATCGACGTAAAGCTAAAGGAAGTCCTGCTGAAAATGTGCGCCCCCGCCCCGGCGGACCGATATGAAAATATTGACGACTGCGAGCTGGCCCTGGCTCCCCTCTACCAGCGGTACTGCGGCAGTGACGAGCGGTACTTCTTCGCCGTCCCCACCAACGTACTCGATGATCTGAAAAAACGCAACCTGGTACGGCGGGAGATGCCCTACCTGGAGCTGCTGGATAGCTTCCTTCCCGCCCAGTTCACGGGCGGCTTGATCCGGCTTCGCACCGAGGGTCAGGCCTCCATTTATTGCTTTGACGGCATCAGCATCTCCATGGAATGCGTTTTGTCAGACGATTTTTTCCAGGTAGTCTCTTTCCGCAGGCTGGATGCCTTCAAGCGGGAGCAGCACAAGCGCTTTTCCATGGAGGTTCCCGGGCATTTTCAATTCCTGTTTTCACACAAAATTGCAAACACCCCTCTCCCCAACAATTGCAGCCAGATCCTGAGCAACCGGATTGCTGATTTCCAAGCGGATATCTACTCGCAGAAAAACATCGACCGGGAATACGACGCGCAGTACGGTATCTGGCGGGAATTCATCCAGGCCATGATTGCAGACGCGTCTAAGAATACTGTCCGGCTGTACTACACCAGCGTCCGCTACGAAGACGGGATGTTCCTTTTCCGGCTGGACCCGGACAGCGTGCCCGACGAGGCGTTCAGCCAGGATACCCTGTTTATTTTCGAACAGCGCGGACGGTTCAAAAAGAATCCAATTCTGGCAGAGGTGGGTACCTTCTGGGAATACCGGGAGGACGGCGCCGTGATGGCCGTCAAGGCCGCACCCAGGAAGCCCCGTCTGCCGAACAACGGCTCTATCTGCCTGGATTACCGCAAAGAGATCCAGCAATACCGCCGTCAGGAAGCGGCGCTGGAGGAATTCCGCCGCTCAGAAACCGTCAACGGCGGCAACCTCAAGGGTATTTTCGTAGGTGCTGAGCAGCCTGGGTATTTTCAACTCAAGACCACGCCCCGCTTCTATAATGAGCAGCTGGATTTCACCCAGAAGCGCGCCGTCCGGAAAGCGCTGGAAGCGGAGGATATAGCCTTGATCCAAGGTCCTCCAGGTACCGGCAAAACCAACGTTCTGGTGGAAGTGATTCGGCAGATTCTGGGGGAAAATCAGCGGAATCCCGCACTGGATCAGAAAATTTTGATTGTATCTCAATCCCATGCCGCCGTGGATAAACTACTGGAGGACCTTGCAGCCTATCTGGAGCATACGACCATCCGCATCGGCCGCGAAGAGAACATTGACCCCAAGATCAATGACCGTTTCGGATTGGAGCACTGCCAGGCCCTATGGGTAAAGGAAAGCATTGAGAACTGCAAAGCATGGCTGGCCCAGCGTTTATCGGAACAGCACATCCCCATGGAGCCGTTCTGTAAATACGCGCAAGTGTTGGAAGAACTGAAGCTTGCAAATCTGGAAGAAACAGAGCGCGCACGTCTGGAACGGATCGCTGCAGGCTTTGAAAACACTTACGGGAAAAGCCGTACCAATCCCTACTTGCAGAGCTGCCTGATTTCCGAACAATGGATCCGACGCATCAGCGAAAGCAATGAGCTGGGAGAGTTTTATATCAAAAACGCCTCCATCATTGTAGGCACCTGCATCGGTGTCATTTCGGACCCTCGGGTCCGTGACACAACCTTTGACTACGTAATTGTAGACGAGGCGGCAAAGGCAACCCTGCCGGAAATCATGGTTCCCCTGGTCCGGGCACGGAAAGCCATTCTGGTGGGTGACCACAAGCAGCTCCCGCCGGTCTTTGACCGAAATGCCCTCAAAGCCAGCTTCCAGTCCACCCAGATCGCTGAACTTCAAAACACCGGGTTCGGAAAGCTGTTTGAGATTCTGCCCGACAGCTGCAAGGAGACGCTTTCCACCCAGTACCGGATGCATCCGGCGATTGGCGATCTCATCAGCCTTCTCTTTTACGACGGCAAAGTGCAGAACGGCGTGAAGGCATCGGAGCGAACCACCAACCTTCCCATGCTCAACGGCCGCGCCATCACCTGGCTGACCACCTCCAAAGCCGGTCCCGCCCGCTTTGAGCAGTCCGTCGGTCACCAGCGCGGATACATCAACCATCTGGAAGTCACTGTGATCCAAAGCTGCCTGCAAAGGCTGAACCAGGAAATCGCCGCTCAGGGGGAGACGTATTCCATCGGCATCATCACGCCGTACCGAGCGCAGCTGGAGCTGATCCGGAACCGCCTCAAGCAAATCCCGTTGAGCCACATTGAAGTCGATATCAACACCGTGGATGCATTCCAGGGCAGCCAGCGTGATATCATCATCTACTCCACCGTCCGAAGCAGCAATCAGCGGCGTATCGGTTTCTTGAAAGAGGAAGCACGGTTGAACGTCGCCTTCTCCCGTGCCAAACGGGCCCTGATTATTGTCGGTGACGGAAAGTTTCTCCGCAATCCCCGTATTCCCGGCAACCGCTTCCCCTATGTAATCGGTTATATGCAGGAGCATCCCGAATTTTGTCAGGAAATCGATATAAAGGAGCTTACCAATGCTGTCTGAATGGCAAAAAAATGTTGAAAAATACATTCCTCCGCAGCTTTCCGGCTATGATTTCATCTGCCGGGTCCCGGTCTATATTCCTGTACAAGAAATCGGCCTGACGGTCTGGGAACGGCGTGTCCAGGTGCTCTCCTTTGTTCAGGAATGTGTCCTCACTGCCATCCGCATCGGCGCCAAATCCCTCCCCGACCTTGCCAGTCAGTTCGGCCTGCCGGAGAGCATTATGCTGCAAATCGTATCGCAGCTGGACAGCGAGCAGTTCGCCGCTGTTTCCTGCGGCGACATCGTCCTGACCGATTTGGGGAAAAAGGTACTGGAGACCCAGAAGAAGGTCAAGACCCTGCGCAGCCAGCTCAGCCGCATATCGGTAAACCAGGTCACCGGAGAGATCTCAGACGCGCCCCTCCTGGGCACCTACCGGGAGCCGCCGCGGGGGCAGGCATACCTGCTGGAGGTATATCCACTCAATCTGGAATTCCTCCGCAGCAAGTTTGATACGCTGGCGGCAATTTACCGGGAAAGCCGGCTGGCAAATACGGTGTTCCAGAACGCCGCGGAGAGCGCTGAGCTGTATCGGATCCTCGATATCTCCTACCACACGCTGTCCTATCAGCGCGAATTCTGCTTCGTTTATCGGAACCAGGCGGACCGTTCTCTGGCCTTTCACTTCCAGTCGGGGATCCAAGCCTACGCGGATGCGCTGGCGGAACAGCTTCACTGCCGGCACTTGGGCGCCTGGAACCTCTTCTCTCCGCCCAGCCGCCCCTGCACCGCTTCCCCGGCGAAGGAGCAGCTGCCCAATGATCTGATTGCAGCGTACAAGCTCCGTGGGATGCAGAGCGATTGGACAGATTCTCTGGAGGCTACCTATTACGCGGACCGCCCGTTGCTGGATGGTGAGCTTCAGGATATCCTGTACCATTGTGCCGCTTTCAAGGCACAGCGCATTTTCATCCAGGCGCCGTATCTGGCGGAACTGCTCAATGACGACATCCTGCGCGCAATTTTCTCCGCTCATACGAAGGAGGTCATTGTCCATTATAACCCGGACGATTATCAGGCCGATTTCATATTGGGCAGGATGAAAAAGCTGCGGAAAGACTGCGCATTGACCGCAGTCCCTTCCGAGGAAATCTCTTCTGTGAAGTTCTGCTTCGGCACCGCTTGTGCCATCCAGGGCCAATATGCAGCCAAGGAAACCATCTATCGGCGCCGTCTCTACAAGCTGTGCGCCGAAATAACATTTGATCCCGCCCAGATCAGCACACTCTGGAATGATCTTGCAGGAGTGTGAGCAGCACCGGTGCTTCCCAAACGGGGATATCCCAGGCACATGGAACTCTGCCCGATACGAAGCAATAAAACACAGTCCCCTCAAGTGAGGGGACTGCCCAGTTTCCTATCAGTTTGGATTTTACTAATCCAGGCCCAGCAGCCATTCAACCAGATTCTTGACCTGGATGCCGTTATAGTTTCCAATTGTCAGGTGGTCGGCTGTGAGGATGACCTTTTCGTAATTGTCGCGGATGAGCGTCAATGGCCGCATTTCCCGCTCAAAGGTTTCTTCTGCGGTCATATCCGCAGTCACCTGAACATAGGTGTACACGCCCTGCTTTTCCGCGACAAAGTCCACCTCGGTGCTTCCGATCTTGCCGATCATCACCTTATAGCCCCGGCGCAGGAGTTCAAAGTAGACGATGTTCTCCAAGGAAAACCCGAGATCATAGTTTCTCCTCGGCAGGATGTGGTTGCGAAGCCCCAGATCAACGATATACATTTTCTTGTTGATCTTCAAAAGCTGCTTGCCGACAATATCAAAACGGTCTGCCGGATAAAAGATAAAAGATTCCGTCAACGCCTCCACATAGTCATTCACTGTGTTGGGGGAGATCTTTCTGCCGCTGGAGGTTAGATAATCGGTGATGCTCCGAATCGAGATGGGGCTGCCCACTACGCTGGCAAGGTACTTTGCGATGGATTTCAAAAGGGCAATGTCGGTGATCTTTCGTTTGGATGGGTCGCTCTCTTTGCGGGCCTGCCGGTCTTCGATATCCTTGACGATCACAGTATTGTAGATGCCCTCCAAATAAGTTTCCACCTTTTGCGGGGTACGGTCCATTACCGTCAGATAAGGAAGGCCGCCGGTTTTCAGATACTCCGCAAATCCACGGTCCTTCTCCAGTTCTGTCATGGTGAGATATTCCCGGAACGAAAGCGGCAGCATCTTGATCTCCACATACCGCCCGGTCAAAAGGGTCGCAAGGTCGCCGGAAAGCATATAGGCATTGGAGCCTGTGATATAGATGTCAACATCCGGCTTGACATACAGGCTGTCTACGACCTTTTCAAAAGCGGGGACCTTCTGAATTTCATCCAGGAAGATGTAGGTCTTTTCCCCCGACACCAGCCGCGCCTTCAAATACGCATACAGCCTTTTATAATCCAGCAACTCCTCATACTCCAGCTCTTCAAAGTTAACAGAAACAATCTGCTTCTCAGAAATGCCGCTGTCTTTTAACCAGGACTGGTACTGCGTCAGGAGGGTGGATTTTCCACACCGGCGAATCCCGGTCACCACCTTAATTACCTGTTCATCCTTCCACTGAATCAGTTGGTCAAGATATTCTCTCCGTTCTACCACTGCAATCACCTCCGCATTTTAGATATTTCCATTATAGAACATATTATGCAGAAAATCAATAAAAATTCCCGTTTCGGAACATTCCACAATCTGTTGAGGGAATAATGTGCGGGGAGCGTTTGATATCAAAAATGCTTCCATACAAAAGTGCAAAGCGGTTTGTAATTCAAATGGGATGAAAGGAAGGCTGCGCATTGGACAGTTTGCCACTTATTTATATTGAAAATATACGAAAAACCGGCGCGCCATTTCCTTGCGAAATAACGCGCCGGCCTTTTTAGTAATCCTGTTTGTCAGTTGCCAAGTCAGCGCATTTCGCTGCTTCTTGATTGTCATTTACATATAGAAGCGCCGCTATCCAGATTTCGAAAATACTTAACCTTGGTGCCCTTGGCAGCGCAGGAGGCGGAGGCAGTCACGGTACCGTTGGTGGCCTTCTCCACAGTCACAGCGAAGTCGCTGGTGCCAGAGCCACCGGAGGACGGGGTGTACTCTTCCACAGTGTAGGTGCCATCCTTTTCCGTGACACGGTAGCCACTGTCGGCAGAGACAGAACCGGTAAACTCCACATTGGTATACCTTGCCTGTGGGCAGTCATACAGAGAATTGTCTTTTATTGGTAAGAGACCGCCCATTCGGGCGGCCTCTTTGTGGTTACTCCGCCAGTCTTCCCCAGCGCTTATACTCGTCGCCCAGCCAGATATGGACCGCCTTTTCCAGTTCAAAGTCAAAGCAGGGCTGAGCGGTGCGGTCAATCAAATGGCGTTTCAAGGTATCATGGTCTACCAGCTGCTCTACCTGACGGATGGCGTTCAGATAGTCCTCACAGGTCCCGCTGTCGATTTCACCGTCCAGCAGGAAAATCTCCCCGTCCTGATGGCAGATGTAGGCAATGGAGTGGCGGCGCTCCCAGGGGGTGAGATACTTGGCCAGCTTCATGCAGCGGGCTGTTTCCCTGCGGGGATGGTTTTCCGGTTTGACCCTTTCCAGTTCCAACACCAGCACGTAGGTTACCAGGTATTGGGTCAGTTCCAGAGACAGGGGATAGTTGAGGGTCTGGGCCATCAGGACCGCCAGGGTGTCCATCACCGCATCTTCAGCTTCCTCGTCGCTTTCCGGCGCACTCCACCAGAGTTTCCGGGTCTCCGGCGGTACCAGACTCAGCTCCTCACCCTCCCAGGTGGGCTGACAGCATCCGGTGCCCTCCCGCAGCTCGTCCAACACCGCGGCGGCGTGCAGCGCCGAGTGCAGGCTGGGAGAACCCATATCGCGCAGTTCCAAAGCCGCTACGTCGGCTTTCAGCGCCTCGTAGACTTCATAGTGAAGCGTCTGAAACATCATCAAATCCGTGTCGGACACGGCTGCCTGCCAGGTCTGTACCTGGGCCAGCACCGTCTCGACCAGCCGCCCCCGAGGGGCGGTGGTCAGAACGCGGGCCAAATTGTGAAGCATGGGATAATTCATCCAATTCATATCAGTTTTCCTCCAGATTCTTCTTGATTTTCTCAAAGCGGGGATACTCCCAAACAACGGGACCGGCGTTATGCAAAGCGACGCGCAGCAGCACATAGAGTTCTTCCAGAGCCATCGTATCCTCGTCATCCCGACCACAGCTGACGCGGTATATCACTTTCTGTTCCACCTTGCCGTGAAGAGAATGTACCAACGCCTCGTACTCCCGGATTTCCTTCTGATGCACCAGAGCCTTGAGAATCCCGGCGCATCTGTAATACGTTTTGGCGGAGGCTTCATAAGGGATGCAGCAGGGCAGCAGGCACTGTATGGTGTCCCCTTCGTCCAGTGCCAAGAAATAGGGCGCCAGCTCCACCTGTCCCTCCGTCCGGGCAATATAGAGCATCTGCCAGAGGTCAATCTGCCGGTTGAGCGCTTTGTCGCCGGCTGCCTTCTCTACCAGCACCTCCAGGATGAGCAGAACGGTGAGACGGTCGGTCAACATCCCGGCGAGTGCCTCCGCTTCTTCGCCGGGGAGATGCTGGATGGCCTCCAGCATCTGTACGCGCTGGCTGCAGTAACTCCGCAGCGAGATCAGGCACTCCACGTGAAGTGCGAGTTGACGGGCCTTCTCACTGAGAATCGGTGCGGCGAGAACGGGAGCGGTAAGATTTTCCACGTCCTCCAGAGCGACAGCTGCATCCTTACTGTACTTTCCGTTCTTCACAGTGTCACGCACGCGGTCCACCAACTGGACTTTGGAGATTTCCTCCAGATGCCTGGAGATTTCGCGTACAACCGCTACGGGCTGTGTCAGACAGCTCAGATGAAGCTGCTTCATAGCCTCCTGCAATCCTTCCGGGGTGTTTGCCGTCGCAAGGTTCTGCGCGACAGTAATGAGATTGATTCCTTGCATTTCATTCATAATGCTTTCCTCCTTGATTTTTAAATTTTGGAATGTACTTGTGGCATTAGCCGACGTTCATACCGTCTAAAATCCGTGCCACAAATTGGATGGTTTCCAGCAGTTCTTCGGAGGCCCCACCTCCTTCCGCTGCACCTTCCAAGGCGGCCAGAATCTGCTGCATCTGGGTTTTCAACGCTTTGTACACCCGGGGATTGCCCACCACGACCACTTCCTGTTCCTGACACCTCCGGGTGATATATTCCTGCAGCGTCAACCCGCAAAGTCTGGCCCTGATGCGAATTGCTTCCCGTTCCTCCGGCGATACACGAAAGGCTACGGTGTGGCATCTCCAGCGGCCCTTCCGGTCAAGATTCTTCTGCGACATGGTCTGCCTCCTCTCGAAGCTGATCCAGCTGGCTGGCCATCTGGGTCTGAATGGAGGGGAACAGATGGGCATAGCGGTAGGTGATGTCAATGCTTTTGTGCCCCACCCGTTTGGCGATGGCCACCGCGCTGTATCCCAGATGGATGAGCAGCGACACATGGGAGTGGCGTAAATCGTGAACACGAATGCGTTTGACGCCGCTCTCCGCCGCCCCGCGCTCCAGCTCCCGGCTGAGAAAACTCTTGGTCACGGGAAAGGCCCTGTCGTTGGGCCGCAGGTCGTACACCATGGAGAAATAATCCTGAATCTCCTCACAGAGAAATGCGGGCATAGAGACGACACGTATGCTCTGTTTGGTTTTGGGGGAGGTGATGCGGTCTTCTCCTTTGATGCGGTGGTAGGTCTTGGAGATACTGACCTCCTGTTTTTTGAAGTTGAAATCCTTCCGGGTCAGCGCCAGCAGTTCGCCCTCCCGGATGCCGCACCAGTAGAGCATCTCAAAGCAGTAATAGGAAACCGGCTTGTCCATCACCGCCTCAGCAAAGCGGCGATACTCCTCTTCCGACCAGATGCTCATCTCACCGCCCTCCTTCTCGCCGATGGCACCGGCCACTCGGGCCGGATTCTCCGACAGCTTGTAGAAGCGCACTGCGTGATTAAAGATGGCACTGAGTTGATTGTGGAGGGTTTTCAGATAGGTCTGGGAATAGGGCTTTCCGTTTGGCAGCTTCTGCTTCATCATCTCGTTCTGCCAGCGGATGATCTCCACAGAGGTAATCTCACGCATACGCATGGCTCCGAAAAAGGGCAGCAGTTTTGTCCTGATGATGGCGGCCTTGGTCTCCCAGGTGCTGTCTTTCAGGCGGCTACCCAGATCCTCTGCGTAGATCTGGCAGAATTCGGAGAAGGTCATGTCCAGGCTGGAGGCCAGACGCAGGCGGAAGTTTTCCTCCCACTCCACAGCTTCCCGTTTCAGCGCAAAGCCGCGTTTCATCAGGTCCTTCGTCTTTCCGGTCCAGTCCTTGTAGCGGCCCTTCACATACCAGGTGTTGTTCTTCTTGTCCTTGTAAACCGGCATAGCGCACCTCCTTACGCGGTGACACCGCCGTAGACCTTCTGCTCGAAATAAGTCTTGCTGACACGGCCGGATACGGTCAGGTACCCCATCTTGCTGAGCTCGTCATTCAGACGACGGATGATTTTGTAGGCGGTGGGAACAGAGATGCCCAGATAGTCCGCCACGTCGTTCACATTCAAAAACCGCTTGTTTTCCATGTTTTTTCGTCCTTTCCTGATAATTTGGAAAACAAAACACCGTGCAGGGCATAAGCCTACACGGTGTGAAGCGGTCGGTATGACAGCGTTCGGGACACTGTTCCGTCACCACAAATTCTTGTCTTGCCTATGGGGGCAAAATAAGGTATACTAATCCTGCGGTGCGGATGTAGATCCGTTGTGTAGGTGCTCGTATCACCTGCGCAGGTGCATGGGAGTTCGCACCTCCCGTGCACTGCCGTTGTTTTATTTTCTATCAGTATAATAGCACGACGGATTTATAATGTCAATATTAAATCTAAAATTTAGATCTACGTATTCACATTTTTTTCTTTCTGGGTTAAAATAGTTTCAGAGGTGGGGCGAATGGCATGGTCCTATGAACGGCTTTGGGTCTTGTTGATTAAGAATAAGATGAAGCGAACAGATTTAAAAACTGTTGCGGGCATCAACTCCAATGCACTGGCGCATATGGGGAAAGACGAACCGGTGACCATGGAGGCGCTGGGGAAAATCTGCAAAGCGCTTCATTGCCGCATTGAGGATATCGTTGAGTACATTCCGGATGAAAACAATTAAAAATAATCGTACATGATTGTAGCGGAGCGTCCATCATTTGATGGTCGCTCCGCTTTTAGCTTTTTCTGGGCTAAAGTAGGAATATTCGGTATTTGGGGATTCAAAACCTCCATTTTCGACAGCAGAACATGGATGTATATTGTGGCAATGTCTATTTATTCCATACTCCTGTAAATGGAAGCTTTTCAACAAAGCTTTCCAGTTACAGGAGGAAATAACCATGGGCTTTCCTAAAAATATCAATATTGGTGTCCCTGATATATGTGCACATAAATTACCAGCAGAATCAAATCAAGCCGCAAAGTGATTCTGACAGGTTATGCAAAGAGTACCATCTCCGGCGTGCGGATGGGGGCCAAACACCAGCGTTCTTTCGACCCGACCATCGCGGATGAAAACTACGAAGCAGGGATTCTTGCCAATCTTATCGAAAAGGAATGCAAGGGAAAATCAATACCAAGCGCCGCAAAAGTGAAATTAGACGATTCATACGGCGTATATACTGCGACCTACAAAGTATTTCGAGAGCTGGGAATCCGCAACCCGGATTGGGATGACGATACCATGAAGTGGACCTGTACTTATTTTGAGAATCGGATTCTGCGCCTACTGGACGCTCTGGGTACGGAAGCCGATTCTGCGGATTTTGCGGAGATCAAGGATGCCCTGGTGGAAAAGGCACTAAAGAGCAAACGCAGCAACGGAAATCCTGTTACGGCGAACAAAAGCGTGTCTCAATATCTGCTCCGGGTCAACTGGATCCTGAAGCAGCTGTATGAACTGAATCCGGCACTTCCGCCTCGGCTGTTCAATACGGAAGGAATCGAAGCGCTCCCCATGGCCGACCAGGTGAAATATATTCCCGAAGATGTCCGGGTGAAGTTTGCACATCTGCTGACAAAAATGCCGCATTACGGACTTGCGATGGGCGCGGGACTGATGGAGACCGGTGGAACCCGCACTGCAGAAGCGTGCGCCGTTAAAATTGGAGATATCTCATTGCGGGATGGATATGTGGTGATTCCGATTCTTTATCAAATCAAAAATGGGAACCGCATTCCACGGCTGAAGACAGATGCCGCTTATCGCTATTGTATCTGCGGCTCGCTGATGCATCATCTGATTCTTCAGCGGATGGACTATCTCAGCAGTCTTGGTTATACAAGTGAGGAAATTGCCGAGATGCCTCTGGTTTCTTATCCGGATGACCCTTGCCGTTATGCTGACCCATCCGGTCTGTCAGCCTTTGTAAAAGAATTGCTCCAACTGTGCGGTTTTCAGAAGGCGAACTTTCGACTGGTAGCGGCCCTGACACGAAGAGAGCCGGATTTGGACAGCGATGGCGTGCCGGACACCGATGTATCAGCCTATGCTCTGCGCCGCGATTGGGCAGGGCGTGCGATACATCTCTGCGGGATGGCATCCGCAGATGTGTACTATCTCATGGGACACAAAAATTCGGAAACCAGTAACAAGGACTATACAAATTATGATGTGCAGTCGGATATTGCCAGACAGCTGGAACGCCATACATTTCTGCCGGAATACAGCCGGCATCCCTATTACAACGCCATCTGTCCGGTCCCAGGCAAAACAGTCGATCTGACAGGATACAGCGCATACCGCATCACTGCGGGCAAAGAACCTATTGTGGTAACGTTTCATGGCATCACCAGTGAAAGTGGAAATCGTATGGATTTTATCACCGACGGCACAGTGGTTTCACCACCAAAGCCCCAAACAGGCGCAAAGGACTCACCGAGACTGCGGGAAAACCGCCCGGTGATTGGCCCTGTCACCAGCCCTACCAAATATCAAAAGTGGATTGACCAGGCAGAGCAGATTGACATTTCAAAATGGAATGATATAAAGGAGGAACGAAAATGAGTGGAAAAACAAAGCCCTCAGCACAGCATGACTGCGTTACCTATACTACTTGTCGTAACAAGGATGGATTGCTTCATGGAGAGGGAGTGTGTTTTTATAAAGGAAACAAATATACATATACGCTCAATGAGCAGCGGAGAACGGGGAAACCGAATATAGGCAAGTTCTATATTCTCCGGGGACGCATCAGTCTTCGCTCCCCGAGTGATGGAAAAGTCCTGCAGATGAAAGGGCCTTCCCGCCGCAAAATACAGAACCGTTTGAAAGCCGATGAGCGCGAACCTTCTGCAGAATCTTTTTCTGTTAAGGCTGACCTTTATCTCGATACTACGGATGAAAAAATGATTAAAGAAAAGGTCATGGCGAAAGCGAAAGAGCTCGCTGTGAAGAATGCCACCACACTGGCAGATGAGAACGGAGACCTTTATGCCGGAAAAATGCCCATTGCCCGGGCCGTTCAAATTCACGCAGATTCCTTTTTGAAGGAACGGAAAGCCAGGGCGCATACCTCGGATGAAACCTTGCGCCGCAGCAAGCGCGAACTGGAAAAGCTGGCTGGCCTTCTGGACAAATACACAATGGATGCTGTTTCCAAGAAAGCTCTTTCCACTGCCTATAAAAAATTGTCCGATAAAAGACGGGGAACAATTTTTCGGTTTGCTGAACAGTTTTGGGAATATTGCCGGGATCGTGGCATCTACTCCGGCGAAAATCCCTTTACCACTTTCCTGGCGGGAAATCCATCCCGGAAGAAAAGGAATATCGAGGTCCAGCAGAAAAAGGCGCAGCAGAAGGAGTCGCTTTCTGAAAAAGAGGAGCGCCGTCTGAATCAAATGATTGCAGAGGCCGATGTTGATGATATTGGCGCAACGGGAGTTCTACTGGAGAAGGAGGGATTTACCGGCAGCGATGTATGTAAGCTCTCCTGGGACGATGTGCGTTTTAATCAGATGGGACGGGAAGAAACAACGGCACAGATTGTCATCATTAAAGAGTTTTCTGCCGGAGCAACACGCGATTATACAAAACCCGTATGCTCCTTCAGCGCCCGGGAACTCTTCCGTCGCGCCGAAGAACTCAAGAGCCGGGGAATTGACCTGAAGGGACGCCGGATTTTGGAGAGCAGTTCTGGAAAGCGCATGACCAGCAAAGAGCTTGCCGCCTATTGCAAGGAGGCGCTGCTCCGCTGCGGCGTCGGGCCTGATGCTTTGAAGCCCGACCCATCTTCCGCCAGTGGAGCAGGAAGCCGACTGCTCCAGAGTCATTATCATCACCGCCTGAGAAATAATGGCATCAAAGACGGCAGCGGAATCAGTGAATTCCTCCTGGGACACTCTTTGGCAGGCAATGTCACTTACGACCATTACTGCAGCATGACCAGCCCGGAAGCCCAGGAACATCTGCTGAATCTCCTGGATCGGGATAAGACACTGGAGCCTGTCCTGCCCGATGAAGCTGTGGTATCAACGGGGCGTTTAGAAGATGGGAAAGAGATCATGACTGTACGTGCAAAAGAACTCTGGCGTTTTACCCAGGCAACCGTCTCCGTGCGCCTGGAACCCGGGCAGTCCCTGGATGTTACTTCTCCTGGGATGATAAACGGCATCGCAAAGATAAAAGCAGTAAAGTAAGGCAGTAAAGACAAAATCAAGAAAATAGTAAGGCAGTAAAGACAAAATCAAGAAAATAGTAAGGCAGTCGCGGTTCATGGAAACCGCGGCTGCCTTTTATAATTCGCTCATCGGATATCGCTTGCAGGTTACTGCTTGGCGTTGAAATTCCTATCCATCCCCAAATCACAGGATTCATTACCCCTAAAAGCCAATCAATCCTGTGATGCGCCTTGCCCCTAAATCACGGGATTTGTTCGCTTCCTGTCGTCCCTAAATAACAGGATTGGTTCGCATACTTTTTACCCTAAATGACAGGATTTATTTCCTCCCACTCGAACCCAAATCTCAGGATTTTTGCGGTCAAAATGCGGTCAAACGCCAAGAGGAAAACCCCGAGAAGCCTTGCGGCGCAAGGCTTCTCGGGGTTCGTGCAGTTACTCCCACTCAATCGTGGCCGGGGGCTTACTGGTGATGTCGTAGACGATGCGGTTGATGCCCTTGACCTCATTGACGATGCGGGTGGAGATCTTGTCGAGCACGTCATAGGGGATGCGGGCCCAGTCGGCGGTCATAAAGTCGCTGGTGGTCACCGCGCGGAGGGCCAGGGTGTAGTCATAGGTGCGGCCGTCGCCCATGACGCCCACGGAGCGGGTGTTGGTGAGCACCGCAAAATACTGGTTGATGTTCTTGTCCTCGCCGGCGGCGGCGATCTCCTGGCGGTAGATGGCGTCCGCCTCCCGGAGCGTGTCCAGCTTCTCCTTGGTGAGATCCCCGATCACCCGGATGGCAAGGCCGGGTCCCGGGAAGGGCTGGCGGCTCACCAGATACTCCGGCAGGCCCAGCTCGCGGCCCAGCTGCCGCACCTCGTCCTTGAAGAGCATCCGCAAAGGCTCGATGATCTCCTTGAAGTCCACATAGTCAGGGAGACCGCCCACGTTGTGGTGGCTCTTGATGACGGCGGCGTCTCCGGCGCCGGACTCGATGACGTCGGGGTAAATGGTACCCTGGGCCAGGAAGTCCACCGCGCCGATCTTCTTGGCCTCCTCCTCGAAGACCCGGATGAACTCCTCGCCGATGATCTTCCGCTTGTGCTCCGGCTCGGACACGCCGGCCAGCTTCAGAAGGAACCGGGTCTCCGCATCCACCCGGACAAAGTTCAGATCCCATCTGGAGAAGGCGGCCTCCACCTCATCCCCCTCGTCCTTGCGGAGAAGGCCGTGGTCCACAAACACGCAGGTGAGCTGCTTGCCCACCGCCTCCGCCAGCAGCGCGGCGGCCACGGAGGAATCCACGCCGCCGCTGAGGGCCAGCAGCACCTTGCCGCTGCCCACCTTCTCCCGGATGGCGGCGATGGCGGTATCCTTGTAGTCCCCCATGGTCCACTCGCCCCTGGCGTGGCAGACCTCATAGAGGAAGTTGCGGATCATATCCACGCCGTGCTCGGTGTGGTTCACCTCCGGATGGTACTGCACCCCGTAAAAGCCCCGCTTCTCGTCGGCGATGGCCACGTTGGGGCAGGCCTCCGTGCGGCCCACCAGGGCAAAGCCCTCGGGCACCTTGGCCATATAGTCTCCGTGGCTCATCCAGCTGATGCCGCTTTCCGGAAGGCCCTTGAAAAGGCGGCAGCCGGTGTCGTAGAAGGTCTCCGTCTTGCCGTACTCCCGGGCGGTGTCCGCCTGAGCGGCGGTGACCTCCCCGCCCAGGGCCTGGGCCATCAGCTGACAGCCGTAGCAGATGCCCAGCACCGGCACGCCTAAGGTGAAGATGGCGGGGTCCACATGGGGGGCCTTCTCGTCATAGACGCTGTTGGGGCCGCCGGTGAAGATGATGCCGATGGGGTCGAAGGCCCGGATCTCCTCCAGGGAGATGGTGTAGGGCTTCACCTCGCAGTAGACGCTGCATTCACGGACCCGGCGGGCGATCAGCTGATTATACTGACCGCCGAAGTCCAGCACAAGAACAGATTGACGGGGCAAATGGGGTCACTCCTTTATCGTTGGTTTAGGAAACCTGACAGCCGCCCCACTCCACCAGGGTAAAGCCCTGCCGGACGGGCGCTGTCAGCGCTTGGGGCGCAATATCCACCGGCTCGGCCAAAGCCTTCCAGGCCAGGAACACCCGCAAAACGGTGTCCGGCCGGGGCGTCACGGTGAGCCGGGCGTGGTCGGTGTAGGCCTCCGTCTGGAAAGACAGCAGGTTGTAGGCATTGCCTTCCATTTTGGGAAGCCAGTAGATGAGAAACTCATTGGCCTCCTGGTCCGTAAGGCCCAGACTGGCGAGGGCCTCCTCCAAAAAGGCGGCGGTGTCCTCCCCGGAAACGCAGAAGCCCTCTGAGAAGTCGTAGTCCCAGGAGGCAAGGCCCTCCCAGAAGAGGCAGTAGTATTCCCGGCCCTCTGCGTCGGTAAGGGTGCCGTCGGGGGCGGCGGTGACGGTCCAGCCGTTTTCGTAGGCGGGGTAGGTGGTGGTGAGCTGGCCGTCATAGTCGAGCAGGACCGTGACCTCAGTCTCCTCCTCCGGGTAGAGATAGATCACCGGCTTGGCGTTGACCTCTTCCGAAAGGTTCTCCGGCGTGCAGCCGGGCAGGGCCAGAGACAGCAGCATCAGGGCTGCCAGCAGAATGCGGAACTTTTTCATCACAGCTTCCTCCTTCTTTCATCCGATCTGTTTGCCGCTTCTATCTGTACAGACGCAAAGAGGGGAAGAAATCTGCCGGGAAGAAGAAAAACTCAGTCCTCGTCCCGGAAGATGATGCCGTTCTCGTCGGCCTTCTCAATGACAGCCAGGGCCTTGTAGGGGACGCCGGGGATGTTGCGGAACCGGTCGCCGCCGCCCTGGAAGCCTTTCTCCACCGCCACGCCGATGCCCTTGAGGGTGGCGCCGGCCTCGTTGACCAGATCGATAAGGCCCTGCATGGCGTTGCCCTTGGCCATGAAGTCGTCCACGATCAGGACCTTGTCCTCCTTGTGCAGCCACTCCTTGGAGAGAATGAGGGTCATCTTCTTCTTATAAGTATAAGAAAAAATCTCGCTTTGATACAGGCCGCCTTCAATGTTGTCGCTCTTGGCCTTCTTGGCAAATACCATGGGCACGTTGAACTTGTTGGCGCAGATGGCCGCCAGCGCAATACCGCTGGCCTCGGCGGTGAGGACCATGGTGATGTCGCTGATGTCGAAGACCTTGGCAAATTCGTCAGCAATGGCCTCCATCAGCTTGGTATCCACCCGGTGGTTGAGGAAACCGTCCACCTTGATGATATTGCCGGGCAGGACCTTGCCCTCCTTGCGGATGCGCTCCTGGAGCAGCTGCATAAGAATCACCCTTTCTGAAAATGGTTCTGTGGAGAATTTGGTCGAAGGTTGGTAGTTGACACCATTATCCTCATTTTTCAGGGAAATTGCAAGACATAGTATTCCCTAAATATTTCTTTTTTGTGTCCGTCCTCCATGTACAATTCAACAACGCGCCCTGGCGCGCCGCGAAACGAGGCAAAAAAGCAGGCAGTATCGGTATGATACTGCCTGCTTTTTGGTATTTTGTTACCTTCTGCGGCCAAAACCGCCGCCCCGGCCGCCAAAGGAGCCGCCGCCGCTTCTGCCGCCGAAGCTGCCGCCCCGGCCGCCAAAGGAACCGCCGCCGCTTCTGCCGCCGAAGCCGCCGCCCCGGCTGCCGAAGGAGCCGCCGCCGCTTCTGCTGCTGGAGCTGCCGCTCCGGCTTCCAAAGGAGCCGCCTCTGGGGGCCCGGGGACCGCCGCCAAAGCCGCCGGGAGGAGGTCCTCTCCTGGGGGGCGGAGGCGGGGGAGGGGCCATGCGCCGGCGGTACCAGGCGCCGCCGGGCCGGTGCCACCAGAGAATGGGGCGGAAGATCACCGGAGGCACCGCCATGCCGCCGTAGCGCCGCCGCCAGGCGGCGTGGCGGATGGAATCCAAACAGGAGAAAAAGATCAGCAGGAGCACCAGCAGCATCACCACCGGCAGGAAGGAGGATACGGCGGCGGTACCGGAGTATGTACCGCTCTCCCCGAAAAGGAGGTGGATCTGGCCGAAGAGGGCCAGGACCCCCTGGTCATACTGTCCCGCCATAAAGTCGTCGTAGAGGTACAGATCGATGTACCGCACCGGATCGCCCATGGCGTCGTAAAACCGGCCGCTGGCAATGAGGGCCGCGTTCTGGTCCCCGGGCGCCATGAGCAAAATGGCGTCGTCCGCCCCCAGCTCCAGCTTGCCGGCCCAGGCGTAAGCGGCGTCCTCTATGCTGCCGGACACGGTGTCCTCAGTGACCACCGCCAAAATGCAGCCCTCCCACAGGTCCCAGTTGGCGTTGTAGAGGGAGAGCGTCTGCTCCGTCTGATCGGACAGGATTCCGGCCTCGTCCACGATATAACGCTCCAAAGCGCCGGTGCTGAGCCCCTCGTCCAGAGCCCGTCCCCCCTCCGGCGTCTCCACCGCCGGGCGCTTGCTGAGACCGTAGAGGGAGGAGAGGACGATGGCCAGAACCATCACCGCCGCGGCAAAGCCGCGGTTTTTCAGTAATTTCATACCATCAGCCCCGCAGTTCCATCAGCTTTTGCTTCAGCTCGCCTTCGATCTTGCCCAGCTCCGCTTCCGCGGCCTTCCGCTTCTGAGTCCCCTCCTTCTGAATCCGGATCACCTCGTCCAGAGTGGAGATCAGCTGCTGGTTGGTGTGCTGGAGGGTCTCAATGTCGATGATGCTCCGCTCGCTCTCCTGGGCCACATTGACGGTGCCCATTTTCAGCATGTCCGCGTTTTTCTTCAGCATGTCGTTGGTGGCCTGGGTCACCGCGCTCTGGGCGGCGGTGGCCTTCCGGCTGTTCTCCAACCCCAAAGCCAGCACCATCTGGCTCTTCCACAGGGGGATGGTGTTCACCAGGGAGGACTGGATCTTTTCCACCATGAGGGCGTCGTTGTTCTGGAGCATCCGGGTCTGGGGGCCCATCTGTACCGATACCATCCGGGTCAGCTCCAGATCGTGGAGCTTCTTGTCAAAGCGGTTGCACATCTGAGCGAGGTCGTTGTAGGCCTGGGCGTCCTCCGGGGCGCCGGTGGTCTCCGCCTTCTTCCGAAGGGCCTCCAGGTCCGTGGCCCTGATCTGCTCCAGCCGCTTCTTGCCCGCCAGAATATACATGGTGAGCTCCTTGTAATACTTCAGGTTCAGCTCGTACATCTGGTCGAACATGGCGATGTCCTTCATGAGGGTGATCTGATGCTGCTCCAGCTGCCGGGCGATCTTGTTGACATTTTCCTCCGCCTTGCCGTACTGGGCCTTCATCATCTCCAGCTTGTCCCCGGCCTTCTTGAAAAAGCCGAAGATACCCTTCCGCTCCTCCTCCTCGCCAAAGCCCTTCAGCTCCATCACAAGGCCGGTGAGTGTGTCGCCCACCTCCCCAAGATCCTTGTTGCGCACAGAGCTGAGGGCGTTCTCGGAGAAGCTGGCCACGCTCTTCTGGGCGGCGGAGCCATACTCCAGCACCATCTGGCTGTCGGTAATGTCGATCTTCTGGGAGAACTCCTCCACCATTTTCCGCTCCGCCTCGGTGAGCATGCTGTCGTCCAGCTTCACCGGCTCCACCTCCGGCTTCTGCTCCTGTGCGGGAGGTTCGCCGCCCAGCACCAGCTGGGGGGGCTCCTGGGCGGCGGCCGCCGCGTCGGCAGTGGGCGTCAGGGTCAGTTCAGGCATGTTGTTGTCTGTCATACGTTTCTGTTCCTTTCACACGTTTTTCACAGCTTCAGGTCGATTTCGCCGCCGTCGGCGGTTTTGGTGGTTTCCGCCTGCATGGACTGTCCGCTGAGCCCTTCCCGGGCCAGCATGGTTTCCAGCACGGTGATGTCGGTGGAGATATCCAGCGCCTCGCTGCCGTAGAGACTGTCCAGCTGGCGGGCGAAGGCGGTGACGATGGTATCCATGATCTCCTCCACCTTCCGCTTGGTGGAGTCGATGTTCTCCCCGCTGATGCCGGTGGCTGCCGCCCGGTCGTAGGCGTTCAGCAGCTTCAGGGTGGTGGGGAGGTAGTAGTCCATAAATTTCCGGATCTGCGGAAGCTTATCAGGGTTTTGCCGCACCGCGTCGAAGATCTTCTGGGAGAGGGCCTCCAAACGGTCGATGGCGGCGGACAGCTTCTCGTCGGTGATGCTGTCGTTGAGCCGCTTCATCTCCTCGATGGCGAGGGCGCCGTCCCGAATCATCTTGTCCAGCTCCTCATTGCCGGAGGAGGCGGGTTTCTCCTCCTCCGCCATGGCCTGGGGCTGCGGCGCGGCTTTGGCCTGAGACCGGTCGGGACACAGGGCCCGCAGAAGGAAAAATACCCCCAGCGACAGCACGGCTACAAACAAAAATGCGGAAATGGTATAGAGGGGGAACAGCAGGGCGTACCCCACCCAGACGGCTGCCACAGCATAGTAGGGCAGCACAGATTTTTTAGGCGCTGATTCCATGGCGCTTCCTCCCTTGGAGCTGTTTTTGCCGGCGCTTTCGCAGGCGGATTCAACGGCAGAATTCAATGGTAACTGTATCATACGCTAATTTCCTTCGGGGGTCAAGTTTTCCCGCTCCGTGTTTCCGGTTTCTTCACAGACGCAGTGGGAATTCTTCCAAAGAGACTGCCCTTTTTCTGTTTACTTTTTCCCGGAAAAGTGGTATAGTATGCTCGTTGTTATGTTGACTGCGGCGGAGGCCCCGTCGCGCCCCACCGCAAAAAGGAGACTGCCATGAAGAGACTGCGCAAACCATTTGCCCTATTCCTGGCGCTGGCGCTTTTGCTGTCGGCGCTGCCCGCCCTGGCGGCGGATGCCTACGGAGAGCAGCTGCAGGTGCTGGACACCACGCTGCACGAGGGGACCACCCTCTATAACGAGATCTACTGGACCGGCAGCGACATGCGCCGGGAGACCTATTTTACTTATTCGCCCAACACCACCGTGTCCCCTAAGATTGCCTATAACGGCAGCGTCACCGCCAGGGGCACCGGCTCCGCCGCCGCCGCCCAGCTGGAGAGCCAGGGCTACCGGGTGGTGGCCGGCGTCAACGGCGACTTTTTCGACAGCAACGGCGTGCCCACCGGCATCTTAGTGTCCGGCGGACGGCTGTACAGCTCCTGCGGCACCAACTATGCCATCGGCTTCAAGGCCGACGGCTCCGCCGTCATCGGCATGCCCTATCTGTCCATCCGGGGCAGCCTCAACGGCCAGGGCAACTTCTACATCGCCGCTGTAAACAAGGCCCGCAGCAGCTACGGCGGCATCTACGCCTATACCTATGACTTCAAGTCCACCCACAACACCGGCACCACCGACCCCGGCGTGGATGTGATTTTGGAGCCGGTGGCCGATGAGACCACCGGGGTCATTCCCCAGCCTGAACCGGTGATCGGCCAGACCTGCTACTACCGGGTGCTGGAGGTTCGGGAGACCACCGGCGGCTCCACCGCCATCCAGCCAGGCCAGATGGTACTCTCCGTTAACGCCAAGGCGGATGTGACGGAGTTTGACTATCTGCGCTCCATGAAGGCCGGGGACATCTTCGGCCTCACCGTCACCGCCCAGAGCGCGGAGTGGAACAGCGTCACCGAGGCCGTGGGCGCGCTGTATCCCCTGGTGAAAAACGGCGTGGTGCAGACCGCGAATCTGGACAGCACCAACGCCCCCCGCACCGCCGTGGGCATCACCGCGGACGGCCGCGTGATTATCTACACTGTGGACGGACGGCAGAAGGGCTACTCTGTGGGCGCCTCCCAAAAGACCCTGGCCAAGCGTATGGCGGAGCTGGGCTGTGTGGAGGCAGTGTGTCTGGACGGCGGCGGCTCCACCACCACCATCACCACCATGCCCGACAGCACCACCGCAAGACGGCTCAACAGCCCCTCCGACGGCAGCGAGCGCCAGGTGACCAACCACATCTTCCTGGTGGCGACCCAGCAGTCCACCGGGCAGGCCGGTTCCGTGTACCTCAACACCAGTAACCGCTATGTCCTGGCGGGCAGCACCGTGGACATCACCGCCGCCCTGCTGGATACCAATTATATCCCCATGTCCGGCGATGTGACCCTCACCGCCTCTGAGGGCGTTATCAACGGCACGTCCTTTACCGCGCCGGACAAGGCGGGCACCGTCACCATCACCGGTACCGCCGGCGGCCGCACCGGGACGCTGGAGCTGCAGATCATCGAGACCCCTGACGCCATACAGGTCTACAGCGGCAGCAAGGCCGTCACCTCCCTGACGCTCAACGCAGGGGACTCTGCGGAGCTTACCGCCTCCGCCACCTATAAGCACCTGCCCATCGCCTCCGCCGCCGCCACCTACTCCTGGAGCGTCTCCGGCGGCGTGGGCACCGTGGACGCCAACGGCGTCTTCACCGCCGCCCAGCTCCCCGGCACCGGCGCCATCACCGTGACCAAGGGGAACCTCACCGCCACCGTCTCCGTCACCGTTGTGGGCAAGGGTCCGTCCCTGCTGGAGGGCTTTGAGGGCGACGTCAGCGGCTACACCGGTTTTGGCGTCACCACCGCCAAACACACCGGGGACAAAGTCCGCATCGGAAAGGCCTCCCTCCAGGTGAACTACTCCCTGGGCGAGAGCGGCGCGGGCCTCCAGCTGGGCCTGAAGCCCTCGGAGGGCTATGACCGGCTGAACTTCTGGGTCTACGGCGACGGCAGCGGCAACGTGCTGTCCCTCTACGACAATACCGGCGCCACCACGGCCCTGACCACGCTGGACTTCACCGGCTGGAAGCAGGTGTCCGTGAAGCTGCCCGCCGGCTGCACCACCCTCAGCGCCTTCACCATCACCGCCGGAAAGGCGGAGGCTCCCGTCACCTCCGGCACCATTTATCTGGACCATCTGGTGGCCTCCAACGGCGATGTGATTGACAACACCGTGCCGGAGATCACCGGCCAGCTCAGCGGCACCAGCCTCACCGCCACCGCCGTTGACAAGGTGGACGGCGCCATCCCCGCCGACCGCCTTACCCTGACCTGCGACCGGAAGGCTCTGGCCTTCTCTCTGGACAGCGCCACCGGTACGCTGTCTGCGGATCTCTCCTCGGCCTATGCCGACGGGAAGGCCCATCGGGTCACCCTCACCGCCCGGGACGTCAGCGGCAATATCGCCAGCCTCTCCTGGGACATCGGCACCGCGGCGGCCTCTCCCTTTACCGATCTGACTTTGGCCAGCGGCACCGCCCACTGGGCCAGCGCCCCCATCAACTACTTCTATCAGGAGGGCATCATCACCGGATTTGAGGAGAACGGCGGCTACACAGCCAAGCCCGACAAGCAGATGACCCGTGCGGAATTCGCTGTGATGCTCTTCCGCTGGCTGGGTCTCAGCGCCTCGGACTACGCCTCCGTGCAGGTTCCCTTCTCCGACCTCGGCTCCATTGATGCCTGGGCGCTGGACGCCGCCAAGGCCATGTACGCCCTGGGTATCATGCAGGGCACCGGCCACACCGACGGCACCGTCACCTTTGACGCCAAGAGCACCATCACCCGTGCTCAGGCCATCACCATGCTGGGCCGTCTTCAGGAGCGGGGCTACGCCACCACAGACATCTCCACCTTCCCCGACAGCGGCAGCGTGCCCGACTGGGCCCGGTCCTATATGGAGACCATGTACGCCCAGGGCATCCTCTCCGGCAGCGACGGCCGCCTCAACCCCAACGGTCCCATGACCCGGGGCCAGGCCTGCAAGATCCTGTATTTCATGGGCTGACGCCCATCCCATCCCCGCGGCGCGGGCTGTTCCCCTTTTCCCGGAGCGGCCCGCGCCCCTTTTCCCGGAGCGGCCCGCGCCCCTTTTCCCGGAGCGGCCCGCGCCCCTTTTTATCCCCCCATCCGACAAAATTCAAGGAAAATCGAGGTGCTGTTCTATGGTCACCACCATCCGCTCCCTGGGCCTCACCGGCGTCACCGGCTACGAGGTGACGGTGGAGTGCGCCCTCAGCGGGGGCCTGCCCGCCTTCGACGTGGTGGGCCTGCCCGACGCGGCGGTGCGGGAGTCCCGGGAGCGGGTCCGCTCCGCCATCAAGGTCTGCGGGGCCAAGTTCCCCGTCAGCCGCATCACCGTGAACCTGGCCCCCGCCGCCCTGAAGAAGGAGGGCACCGTCTACGACCTGCCCATCTTCCTGGGCATCCTGGCGGCCCAGGAGGACATCCCGCCTCTGCCAAAGGACGCGGCCTTCCTGGGGGAGCTGTCCCTCACCGGCATTCTCCGGCCTGTCACCGGCACCCTGCCCATGGCTATGGCGGCGGCGCGGCTGGGGGTGCAAAAGCTCTTTGTCCCGGCGGAGAACGCCGCCGAGGCCACATTGGCCCAGGGCCTTACGGTGTATCCCGTCTCCGACGCCCCGCGGCTCCTCCGCCACCTCCGGGGGGAGGAGGCCATTGCCCCGGAGCCGCCCTGGCAGCCGGAGCCGGGGGAGAAGACGGGCCCGGACTTTGCCGACGTCATGGGCCAGGAGAACGTGAAGCGGGCCATGGAGATCGCCGCCGCGGGAGGCCACAACATCCTCCTCATCGGCTCTCCGGGGGCGGGGAAGAGCATGCTGGCCAAGCGCCTTCCCTCCATCCTCCCGGACATGAGCCGCCGGGAGGCCCTGGAGGCCACGGAGATCTGGTCCGTGGCGGGGCTTACCGACAGCCGCCGTCCCCTCCTCTCCCAGCGGCCCTTCCGCAGTCCCCACCACACCCTCTCTGCCGTGGCCATGGCGGGGGGCGGCAGCAATCCGAGACCCGGAGAGATCTCCCTGGCCCACAACGGGGTGCTGTTCTTGGACGAACTGCCGGAGTTTCAAAAGGACGCCCTGGAGGTGCTCCGCCAGCCCATGGAGGACGGACAGGTGACCATCACCCGGGCCGCCGGGTCCATCACCCTGCCCAGCCGCTTCCAGCTGGTGTGCGCCATGAACCCCTGCCGCTGCGGCTGGTACGGCCACCCCTCCGGCCGCTGCCGGTGCACGGAGCAGCAGGTGGAGCGATACGTCTCCCGGATCTCCGGGCCTCTGCTGGACCGCATCGACCTCCACGTCCAGGTGCCCTCGGTGGAGTTTGAGGCCATGCGCCGCCGGGAGACGCCGGAGTCCTCCGCCGTCATCAAGGCACGGGTGGACGGGGCCCGGGCCGTTCAGACCGCCCGGTTTGCGGGCACCGGCGTCAGCTGCAACGCCCGGATGACTCCAGACCAGGTGGCAAAGTTCTGCCGCACCGACAGTGCGGGGGAGCGGGTGCTCCGCTCCGCCTTTGAGCGCATGGGCCTCACCGCCCGGAGCCACGACCGGATTTTGCGGGTGGCCCGGACCATCGCGGACCTGGAGGGCGCGGAGTCTGTCTCCGCCGCCCACATTGCCGAGGCGGTGCAGTACCGGAGCGCGGAGCTTCTGCGGGAATAGGCGGAAAAGAGGATCTATTGGGAGAAAATTTCCGGAAAAATGGAAAAAGTCCTTGACAAACGGCGGAAATTTTATATAATAATATGGCTTGCGTATGCAGGCAAATCCTTGCTCCCGGCAGAGGCCGGGGGCCATCAGTCCAAAAGGAGGTGCAACAAAAATGGCTAAAGTATCCGCTAACTACGAGGTCGTGTATATCATCGATCCCGCCATGGGCGAGGAGAGCATTGCCGCCACCGTGGCAAAGTTCAAGACCTTGGCTGAGCAGCACGGTACCGCTGTTGAAGTTGAGGAGTGGGGCAAGCGCAAGCTGGCCTACGCCATCGACTACAAGACTGAGGGCTACTATGTCCTCATGAGCTTCACCAGCGAGCCGTCCTTCCCCAAGGAGCTGGACCGTATCCTGGGTATTACCGACGGCATCCTGCGTTCCCTGATCGTCTGCAAGGACGTTTGATCGGGAGGACAGGAATATGCTCAACCGCATTATTCTCATGGGCCGCCTTACCCGCGACCCGGAACTGCGCCGGACCCAGAACGGCATTGCCGTGACGTCCTTCTCTCTGGCCGTTGACCGTGACTTCAAGAGTCAGGGCGGCGAAAAGGAGACCGACTTCATCGACATCGTTGCCTGGCGCCAGACCGCGGAGTTTGTCAGCAAGTACTTCACCAAGGGCCGCATGGCTGTGGTGGAGGGCCGGCTGCAGATCCGGGACTGGAAGGACCGGGAAGGCAACAACCGCCGCAGCGCGGAGGTCCAGGCGGACAACGTCTATTTCGGCGACAGCAAGCGTGACAGCGCCGGCGGCGGCTATGACGCCCCTCCGGCCTACGGGGCCCCTGCGTCCTCGTTCAACCAAGCTCCCTCCGGCGGCTACAGCGCCCCGGTCAGCGAGCCCTCCGGCTTCGCCGAGCTGGACAGTCAGGACGGCGAGCTGCCGTTCTAAGAAATCTAACAGGAGGATACTACCATGGCTATGGATCGCGAGAACAGACCCGCTCGTCCCATGAACCGCAAGCGGAAAAAGGTTTGCCAGTTCTGCGTGGACAAGTGTGATCATATCGATTACAAGGATGCCGCCAAGCTGCGCCGGTTCATTTCCGAGCGCTCCAAGATTCTGCCCCGCAGAACCACCGGCACCTGCGCCATGCATCAGCGTCAGCTCACTGAGGCCATCAAGCGCGCCCGTCAGCTGGCTCTGCTGCCTTACGTCACCGAGTAAGTGTGATCTTTATGAAAATGCCTGCCGCTTTTGCGGCAGGCATTTTTTTTCATTGGGAAAAGCGGTTTCCTGCTTTTGCGTCTTGCGGCGCAGACTCCGCGGGGCTTTTCCGACTGCTTCATTCAGCCGGGGAGAAGAGCTGGTCCACCGTGGTCTCCAGCTCCCGGGCCAGATGGAAGGCCAGCGTGAGGGTGGGGTCGTACTTGTTGTTCTCAATGGCGTTCACCGTCTGCCGGGACACCCCGCACCGCTTCGCCAGCTCCTCCTGGGAGAGGCCCAGCTCCTTTCGCTTCTCTCGGATATGATTGTCCATCTCAGCCTCCGTATTTCCGCCTGTAAAACAGCAGCAGCACGAAGTACATGATGGAGGCGGTGCTCAGCACGATGAAGGGGTTCACCGCCACCGCCCTGTTTTGCACGATGCACTCCACAATGGAAATGACCAGGCTCCCCGCTGTGCCCACCAGGGTCCAGGTCCCCGCCTTCCACACCATCAGCTGCCGCCGCTCGTCCCCCGGCCGGGCCAGAGAGACAATCATGCAGACGTCCAGAACCACCGTGACCATCAGAAAAAGGCCAAAAGCCGCAAGGCCCAGATGCTCGATAGAAAATCCGCCTGTGTTCATACCAAATCCTCCTGTCCGCTCCCTCTGAAAGCTGTGTTGAGATGTCAAATTCTTTTGACATCTTGAGCATAGCAGGACGGCGCAAAAATGTCAAGAACTTTTTACAATTTGGCGGCAGGGATGGGAATGGGGGAAAACCGGGGTTGCCATTTATTCCGGGATATGGTAAAGTAAAGGAAGAAAAGAAACGACCTCATATAATTTCGCTTGTATGGTGCGAAAGTTTCTACCGGGCCGCCGAAAGGGCCCTGCTATGAGTGTCCCTCCGGATGGCCGGCGGGGCGCTCTTTTGTTTTTCTTGAGAAAGGACGGTGCTGTATCATGACGACCATTCTGCACGGAAATATCCTCCACGCCCCACGGTTCGGGGAGCTTGCCGCCATCCCCAAGGGGTATCTGGTGGCGGAGGACGGGGCGATCCGCTATGTGGGGGAGGCGCTTCCCGTCCAGTACCGGGGTCTTCCGGTGGAGGACTGGGGGGACAGGCTGATCCTCCCCTCCTTTGCCGATCTCCATCTCCACGCTCCCCAGTATGTGATGCTGGGCATGGGGATGGATCTGCCCCTTTTAGATTGGCTGAACACCTATACCTTCCGCACCGAGGCCCGGTTTGCAGACCAGGAGTTTGCCCGGAAGGCCTACCGCCAGCTGGCCCGGGAGCTCATCGCCTGGGGCACCACCCGGGTGGTGATGTTCTCCTCCATCCACACGGAGGCCACCTGGATCTTGATGGAGGAGCTGGAGGCGGCTGGGGTCACCGGCTATGTGGGAAAGGTGAACATGGACCGCAACGGAGGCCCCGGCTACCAGGAAACCTGCGAAGAATCCCTCCGGGAGACGGAGCGGTGGCTGGACGGCTGCTCTTTTGCCCACATCAAGCCCATCCTCACCCCGCGCTTCACCCCCTCCTGCTCTGACGAGCTGATGGCGGGGCTTGGAAAGCTGGCCCGGGAGCGAAACCTGCTGGTCCAGTCCCACCTGTCGGAGAACCGGGGGGAGATCGCCTGGGTGAAGGAGCTCTGCCCGGACTGCGGGCGCTACTGGGAGACCTACGACAAGTTTGGACTATGGAAGGACCGCACCGCCATGGCCCACTGCGTTCACAGCGACCAGGCGGAGCAGGAGGCCATGGCGAGGGCCGGGGTGGTGGCGGTCCACTGCGCCGCCTCCAATGTGAACCTCTGCAGCGGCACCGCTCCGGTCCGGGAGCTGATCGACCGGGGCGTGTGGGTGGCCCTGGGGTCCGACATCGCCGGGGGCGACAAGCTGAGCATGGCCGCCAATGTGGTGCTGACCCTCCGTTCCTCCAAGGTCAAGTCCATGGAGACCGGCGTCCCCTTCCTTACGGTGCCGGAGGCATGGTATCTCGGCACCACCGCCGGACACAAATATTTCGGCGGCGGTGAGGGCTTCACGGTGGGGGATCGGCTCCACGCCATGGTGGTGGACGACGGCACCCTGCCGCCCCCTGCCCGGGAGCTGAGCCTCCAGGAGCGGCTGGAGCGGTCGCTGTACCTGATGGAGAAGGACCACATCACCGCGGTCTACAGCGACGGGAGACGGGTGAAGTAACGGCAAAATCAGGGGAAAAATGAAAACAGGGAGTATTTTGTGTCGAGCAAAATACTCCCTGTTTCAATATTAGAGGGATTACAGCATGGGGAACCGGGTGCGGCGGTGCTCCTCCAGGGCTTCCGCTAAAGCGTCGATTGCTTCGGTGGTGGTGTCCGGTCCGAAGCTTACCCGGATCACCCCGGCGGCGGTGCGCTTGGGGAGGGACATGGCGGTGAGGACATGGCTCAGTTTTCCCTGGTGGCAGGCGGACCCGGCAGAGACACAGATACCCTTGGCGCCAAGGTCATTGACAATGTTCTGGCTGGGATATCCCGGCAGGGACAGGGAGAGGATGTGGGGGGCGTCGGCGCCGCCGATGAAGACGAGACCTTCGATTTTCCCCAGCTGCTTCCGGGCGTAGGTTTTTATCTCCTCTAAATGGGCCCGGCGCGCCTCTAAGTCCTTCGTCCACAGGGACACCGCCGCGGCGAACCCGGCGATCTGGGCGGTGGGCTCCGTGCCGGGACGGAGGCCCCGCTCCTGGCCGCCGCCGTGGAGGAGGGGGTGGGGCTTCTGGGCCTTTCCCCCCACATACAGGGCCCCGATGCCCTTGGGCCCCCCTAATTTGTGGCCGGAGATGGTGATATAGTCCGCGCCTAAAGAGGCGGCGGTGAAGGGCACCTTCAAAAAGCCCTGGACCGCGTCGGTGTGGAGAAGGGCGGGGCGGCCCTTCAAAAGGGCGGCGATCTCCTCCATGGGGAAGCGGACCCCGGTCTCGTTGTTCACCAGCATGACGCTGACCAGGGCCGTGTCCTCCCGGAGGGCCTCCGCCACTTGAGCGGCGGTGACCCGGCCCTCGCTGTCCGGCTTTAAGAAGGTCACGTCGTACCCCTCGGTCTTCAGGGCCTTCATGGTCTCGATGACGGCGCTGTGCTCCACGGCGGTGGTGACGATGTGCTTTCCCACCCGGCGGTTCTGCCACAGGGCCGCCCGGATGGCCCAGTTGTCCCCCTCCGTGCCGCAGGAGGTAAAGTAAAGCTGTTCCGCCTTACAGCCAAGCGCCGCCGCTATTGCGGCCCGGTCCGCCTCCGTCCGCTTCTTGGCCGCAAGGCCCAGAGGATACTGGGAGGAGGGGTTTCCAAAGTCCTCCGTCAGCACCGCTGCCATCACCTCCGCCACGGCCCGGGGCGCCGGCGTGGTGGCGGCATAGTCCAAGTAATACATAAATCTGTCCCTCTCTCGGAAAAAATCCCCACAGGTTTTGCCTTGTCACCGGCAAAAAAACAAGGTATAATACCATATTGCCTATTCGTTGACGTGCTTCCCCCAAAAAACAGGGGGAAATTCGGCAAATTCTTATTATATCGGGATTTTTCCCAAAAGGCAAGGGGGGCTGACCACTGAACATCGCCATTTATACCCTGGGCTGCAAGGTCAATCAATACGAGACACAGGCCCTGGAACAGCTGCTGACGGAGCGGGGACACACCCTGGTGCCCTTCGAGGGGGCGGCGGACGCCTATATCATCAACACCTGCTCCGTCACCGCCGTCAGCGACAAGAAGTCCCGGCAGATGATCCGCCGGGCCAGAAAGCAGGCCCCGGAGGCCATTGTGGCGGTGTGCGGCTGCTACCCCCAGACCCACCCGGAGGAGATCAAGGACCTGCCGGTGGACCTCATCGCCGGCACCGGCGACCGCCGGGGGTTTCTGGAGCTTTTGGAGCGGGAATGGCAGGACCGGCGGCCCATCACCGCCCTGGACAACGCCTTTGACCGCCGGACCTTTGAGCCTCTGCCCGCCGGGGGCCTGGAGGGCCGCACCCGGTGCCTTCTGAAGATCGAGGACGGCTGCGTCAACTTCTGTTCCTACTGCATCATCCCCTACGCCCGGGGCCGGGTCCGGTCCCTGCCCGCCGGGGAGGCGGCAAAGGAGGCAGAGCGCCTTGCGGCGGAGGGATACCGGGAGATCGTCCTCACCGGCATTGAGATCTCCTCCTGGGGCCAGGATCTGCCGGGGGACCAGACCCTCTGCGATCTTTTGGAGGCGGTGTGCGCCGCCCTGCCCCGGGACGTGCGGCTCCGCCTTGGGAGCCTGGAGCCCCGGACCATCACCGGGGACTTCTGCAGACGGGCGGCGGCGCTGCCTCAGCTCTGCCCCCATTTCCACCTGTCCCTCCAGTCCGGCTGCGACACGGTGCTCAAGCGCATGAACCGGAAGTACGATACGGAGCGGTATTACGAGAGCGTCACTCTGCTGCGGCAGTATTTTGACGATCCGGCCATCACCACCGACCTCATTACCGGCTTCCCCGGGGAGACGGAGGAGGAGTTTTCCGAGACCCTGGCCTTTCTCCACCGCTGCGGCTTTGCGGATATGCACATCTTCCCCTACTCCATCCGCCCCGGCACCCCGGCGGCCAGGATGGAGCAGGTACCGAAAGCCATTAAGGAGGAGCGGTGCGCCCGGGCGGCGGAGACGGCGGCGGAGCTGCACCAAGCCTATCTCCGGCGCTGGGTGGGCCGTCAGGTCCCCGTCCTCTTTGAGGAGCGGGGGGAGAACGGCCTCTGGCGGGGCCACGCCCCCAACTACATGGTGGTGGAGGCGGAGGGGGAGAACCTTCACAACCGCACCATGGACGTCCTGCTTACCGGCAGCGGCGGCGAGGTGCTGCAGGGACGGATCGGAGGCGGCCATGTATAACTTTTTTGCCTATCTCTCTCGGATGAAATATGTCAACCGCTGGTCCCTCATGCGAAACAGCGATACCGAGAACATCCAGGAGCACAGCCACATGGTGGCGGTGCTGGCCCACGCCCTGGCGGTGATCCGGCGGGATGTGCTGGGCCGCCCCTGCGATCCCAGCGCCTGCGCCGCGGCGGCGCTGTTCCACGACGCCACGGAGATTTTTACCGGGGACCTGCCCACCCCCATCAAATACTACAGCCCGGAGATCCGGGAGGCCTACCGCCAGGTGGAGGACACGGCGGCGGAGCGCCTTCTCTCCATGCTGCCGCCGGAGATGGTTCCGGCCTACGCACCTCTGGTCCATGAGGCAGAGGGGGAGGTTCGGGAGATTGTGAAGGCGGCGGACAAGCTGGCGGCCTACATCAAGTGCCAGGAGGAGCTGGCGGCGGGAAACAGGGACTTTGCCGACGCCGCCCGGGAGACCCGGGGGCTGCTGGAGGAGATGGATCTGCCGGAGATCCGGTACTTTTTCGACCACTTTGCTGAGGGGTTTGGATTGACCCTGGATCAGCTGAAATAATGTTTTGGAAACTGAAAGGAGAACACCCTATGAGAGCCATTGTGACGGTAATCGGGAAGGACTGCATCGGCATTATCGGCGGGGTATGCACCCACCTGGCCACTTATAATGTGAACATTTTAGACATCAGCCAGACGGTGCTGCAGGGCTACTTCACCATGACCATGGTGGTGGATGTGTCGGATCTCAGCATGGATTTTGACGAGATGAAGCGGCAGATGGCCGGCTACGGTAAGGAGCGGGGACTCGATATCCGTGTCCAGCGGGAGGATATCTTTGACGCGATGCACAAAATTTAATAGTGCAGGGGGGAGCAGGCATACACCGCTGCGGCATTGCGATTCCCAGCCCTGATCGGGCCGCCAATTGCGCCGCTGCCTCGAAAGCGGCTCGCTTTATCCGCCGCAGGCGGCGCTTCGCCGCTTTCCCCCTTGAGAATCCCCCGCCACCAGTCTGCAGACTGGTGAATGCCGCCCAAGGCGGCGGAGTCAAAGTATTTTTGTCAGGCGCATGTTCTGACAAAAATGATTGAAATTCTTTGCATCCCGCTTTGCGGGATGCAAATGTAAAGTGAGGCACACAAATGCTCAATCAGAAAAGTATCCTCGAGACCATCGAGATGATCGATAAGCAGCACTTAGATATCCGGACCATCACCATGGGCATCTCCCTCCGGGACTGCGCCCACCCCGACTGGAAAGCCTGCTGCGACAGGATCTACGACAAGATCTGCCGCAAGGCCGAAAAGCTGGTGGCTACCGGCGAGGCCATTGAGCGGGAGTTCGGCATCCCCATCGTCAACAAGCGCATCTCCGTCACCCCCATGTCCATGGTGGCGGAATCCTGCGACACCGAGGACTTCGTCCCCTTTGCCGTCACCATGGACAGGGCCGCCAAGACCTGCGGCGTCAACTTCATCGGCGGCTACTCCGCCCTGGTCCAGAAGGGCTTCACCTCCGGTGACCGGCGGCTCATCGCCGCCATCCCCCAGGCTCTGGCGGAGACCGATTTCGTCTGCTCCTCCGTCAACGTGGGCTCCACCCGGGCTGGCATCAATATGGACGCCGTGGCCCTCATGGGGCAGATCATCAAGGAGACTGCGGAGCGGACCCGGGACACCCAGGGCCTCGGCTGCGCCAAGCTGGTGGTGTTCTCCAACGCTGTGGAGGACAATCCCTTTATGGCCGGCGCCTTCCACGGCGTGGGAGAGCCGGAGTGTGTCATCAATGTGGGCGTCTCCGGTCCCGGTGTGGTCCACCACGCCCTTCGGAGCGTGAAGGGCCAGCCCTTCGACGTGGTGGCGGAGACCATCAAGAAGACCGCCTTCCAGGTGACGAGAATGGGCCAGCTGGTGGGCCGGGAGGCCAGCCAGCGGTTGGGCGTGCCCTTCGGCATCGTGGACCTGAGCCTGGCCCCCACCCCCGCCATCGGCGACAGCGTGGCCCGGATTCTGGAGGAGATGGGACTGGAGGTCTGCGGCACCCACGGCACCACCGCCGCCCTGGCCCTTCTCAACGACGCCGTCAAGAAGGGCGGCGTGATGGCCTCCGGCCATGTGGGCGGCCTCTCCGGCGCCTTTATCCCCGTCAGCGAGGACGAGGGCATGATCGCCGCCGCTTTGGAGGGGACGCTGACCATCGACAAGCTGGAGGCTATGACCTGCGTGTGCTCTGTGGGTCTCGACATGATCGCCGTCCCCGGGGACACCACCGCCGAGACCATCAGCGCCATCATTGCCGACGAGGCGGCCATCGGTATGGTGAACTCCAAGACCACCGCCGTCCGCATCATTCCGGTGCCCGGCGCCAAGGTGGGGGACATGATGGAGATGGGCGGTCTTCTGGGCAGCGCCCCGGTGATGCCGGTGCACCCCGCCTCCAGCGCGGACTTCATCGCCCGGGGCGGCCGGATTCCCGCGCCTCTCCAGAGTCTGAAGAACTGAGAAGCCGCACCGGCCATCGTGAAATAAGAAAAAGAGAGACGCCTGCATGCGCAGGCGTCTCCCTTTGCAATGGCGCGGATGGCGGCAATGTTCTCCGCTCCGGCATTGCGGGCCGCCGGGGCGGCCGCCTCCGGCTTGATAATTTTACGGGTGGCGGCACATGGCGAAGATGCTCGTCCAGACTGCCGCGGAACACCTCTGAGTGGCTCGGCGCTGCCATGGGGAAAACGCTGCCGCTGCGCAGGCGGAGGAAATCCCCATGGACCCTCAGATCAGTATGACCAGGAGGATGGGAAGAAAGTCTCCGATTCTCTGCGTTTTTTACTTCCGACGATCAAGCGCTTCTCTCAGCCGGGTCACAAAGGTCTCCAGGCGAACCCGCTGGGTAGCCACGTTGATCCGCATGAACTGCTCCCCGCCGGGGCCGAAGGCGCTCCCCGCGTTCAGGGCGGCGCCCACCTCCCGGATGAGGAAATCCTTCAGCCCGTCACTGGTCATGCCGAGGGCGCCCATGTCCAGCAGAGGGATGTAGGTGGCCTCCGGACGAACCAGGCGAACCTGGGGGATCTGCTCCTTCAAAGCGGCGTCTATATAGTCGATGTTGGCCTGGAGGTACTGCAGCAGCTGCTGGTACCACTCCTCTCCATGCTCATAGGCCGCCTGGGCCGCGGGGATTCCGCAGGCATTGGCGTTCTCCGCGTGGAGGCCGCAGCGCAGGAGATACTGGTACCGGGTGCGCATGGCGTCGTTGGGGATGGTGATATGGGACATCTCCAGACCTGCGATGTTGAAGGTCTTGCTGGGCGCCATGGCCACAATGGAGTGCTCACGGGCCCAGTCGGACAGCTGTGCAAACACGGTGTGCTGGTGGGGGGCGTAGACAATGTCGCTGTGGATCTCGTCGGAGAAGACCAGCAGGTCGTTCTTCCGGCAGATCTCCTCCACACGCTTCAGTTCCTCCCGCGTCCATACCCGGCCGGAGGGGTTGTGGGGGCTGCAGAAGATGAACAGCTTGGCCTGCCTGGCCTTCTCCTCCAGGCCGTCGAAATCCATGGTGAAACAGCCGTCTTTATAGATCAGCTGGTTGTTGATCACCTTCCGGTCCAGCGCCTCGATGGTGCTCTTGAACGGGAAATACACAGGGGGCTGGATGAGGATGCCGTCTCCCTTTTCGGTAAAGGCCAAAATGGCGTTGGACAGGGCGGCCAGCACCCCGGGGGTGTGGCAGACCCACTCCGGCGCCACATCCCAGCCGTGGCGCTTCTTCTCCCAGGCAGCAAAGGCTTCGTAGTAGCCCTCGGGGAAAGTGTTGTAGCCGTAGATGGGGTGCTCCGCCCGCTTAGCTACAGCCGCGGATACCTCCTCCGGCACAGCGAAGTCCATGTCCGCCACCCACAGGGGCAGCAGGTCGTTGCTGCCGAAGGACGCCGCCATCCCGTCATACTTGACGCAGTTGGTATTCTTCCTCTCAATAATCCGGTCAAAGTCAATTTTCATATCTGTCATTTTCTCCTTCCTGTTCGCTGCTATGAAACCGGGGTCCCAAAGCCCTTTTGTACCGCCCGGTTATAGGCATCTCTTGCTGCGCGCAGAGCAAGGATCAGCAGACCGAAGGCGCAGTTTTTCGGGGTGAACTCCGGCACGGCCGCACAGCCGGATGTACATCCTGTCCGCCTCCTTGCGTCTGGGGGTACAAATATAATACCACACCGGGCACGCATCTGGAACCATATTTGGCGCGCCGGGACAAATTGTGGCGCAGTGGATACGGTCGTCGGGCCCTGCATACTCCCGCAAATAGTTGGCGGGCACGTTCATCAGCTCCACCGCCCCAGGGCTGGTATTTTGCGGCCAAATACGGCTGGTTGAAACAAAATCGCAGAGTTTCTTGCTGTTTGCTCTTGTATTTCTCTATAAAAATGTATTATACTTTGAAATACGAAACGAATTTTTATGTATTGCCGGTTTTCCACGGATTCCACCTTCTTTTGCCGGTGAGAAGGGACACCGGACGACTGGCTCTGCTGCGAAACGGCGGCAAGATCCATGAGAGAGAAAGAAGGATACCATGTCTGCAACAAGAAAGCGTTACTTTGCCCGGCTGGTGGGACGCTGCCTGATTTTTGTCCTGTGTGTCCTCCTGTGCCTGTTCCGGCCGGGAGATTTTGCGGTGCTGGACGGAATGAACTTTTTCAAGACCCTCTCGCCGCTGCACCTTTTGTGGCTTGTATGGGTCGCGGACATGTTCCTTCAGATCATCCCCATCAGGAATAAGGTCCCCCTGGGCTCCCAGAAGCTTTTTGCCAACCGCTTCCGGCCGATCCGGGAGAAGATCAATTACGAGGCCCTGCGCAACTACATCGTGTCCACCACCAAGGTGGCCTACAAGGTATTTATTCTCTGGTGCGCGCTGATCGCGGTCATTGGAATTTTATACTATTCCGGTGTGATCGACAAGATGAACCTCTTCATGATCTCTGTGCTGTTCTATGTCTGCGATCTGATCTGCGTGCTGATCTGGTGTCCCTTCCGGCTGATCATGAAAAACCGCTGCTGCACCACCTGCAGGATTTTTAACTGGGACCATCTGATGATGTTCTCCCCGCTGATTTATATGGGCGGGTTTTATGCAGGCTCTCTGGTGCTCATGGCTGCGGTGGCGTGGCTGGTGTGGGAGCTGTGCGTGATGATGTATCCGGAGCGGTTCTGGGACCAGTCCAATGCGGCGCTGAAGTGCTCGGAGTGTACCGACAAGCTCTGCACCCAGTATTGCCGGAAGCTCCGCAGCTGACCAGGGGCTGCATATGAAGAAAAAACACGGGCGGAGAATTTGGGTTCTCCGTCCGTGTTTTTTATAAAGACCATTTCGCTCCGGGGGTGGCTGTGCCGCTCCGGCTCTTCCAGCAGGGGGATCCGTAAAGGGCGGAAGTCCGCCTCTATGACCGGTCACCTCCCAAAATGAGCAGGGGAAAGTCACTCCCCTATGGGCAGGTCGTGGCCCAGCAGGCGGCGGGCCTCCTCCCGGCGGCCCTCCTCCAAAAGGGCGCGGATGCGGGTGGAGCTTACCAGCTCCCCCTCCGCCAGCACCGGGGGGATGATGTCGCAGCCGAGGCCCAGCTCCGCCGCACGCTGCCGCAGCAGGGCGGCGTTCCCCGAATTTTTGTGGCCGAAGCGGTAGTCGTGGCCCGCCACCAGCCAGCCTGCGTGGAAGCGGCCGGCCAGCATGTCCACAAAGTCCCGCCAGTCCATGGTCATCATCTCCCGGTCAAAGGGGGCCACGATGACCTCCCGGATGGGAAAGAGGGCGTGAATGATGGCGATCCGCTGCTCCGGGGTGGTGAGCAGGGGGATGTCCCTGCCGGTGACCATGGCCTTGGGCGAGCGGTCGAAGGTAAAGACGGCGGGGGTCATATCATACTCCTCCGCCCGCTCCACGGTCCGGCGCAGCAGGGCCTGGTGGCCCAGGTGAATTCCGTCAAAAAAGCCAAGGGCAATGACGGTACGGCGTGTTTGTTCCATGTTTCGGTCACTCCTCAGTTGCCGAAAAAATTCTTGAGAGAGGTCAGTACGCCGTCCTCCCAGCGGCTGACGCATAAAAAGGTTCCGTCCCGGCCGTAAACACGGAAGGTCCCCTCGGAGAGCTCCGGGGCGGGGACGGGGTTTCCGTTGCGGCACAGCTTCTCCTGCCGCTCACCGGGGATGGTCCAGGCGGGGAGGTGGGAGAAAAAGGCGTCTGTGGGCAGGAGGAGGGCGGGACCCTTTTCCTGGGCCTCCTCCATGGTCACCGCCTGGTCAATGGTAAAGCCTGCGGCCATGGTGCGCCGGAGGCTGCTCATAGCGCCGCCGCAGCCCAGCGCCCCGCCGATGTCGTGGCAGAGGGTGCGGACATAGGTGCCCTTGGAGCAGCGGACCCGGAGGAGGTAGTCGGCGGGGCCGATCTGGTCCAGGATCTCCAGTGCATGGATGGTCACCGGTCGGGGCGGCCGATCCACCTCGATGCCCTTCCGGGCCAGCTGATAGAGTTTCTGGCCGTTTTTCTTGATGGCGGAGTACATGGGGGGCACCTGGAGGATGGGACCGGTAAACTGGGGGAGAACGGCGGCAAGGTCCGCCGGGCCTGCGGTGACGGGCCGCTCCTCCATGGGTTCGCCGGTGGTATCCTGGGTGTTGGTGGTGAGCCCCAGGCGCAGCCCGGCAATGTACTCCTTGTCGCCCTTTTCGGCAAACTCCACCGCCCGGGTGGCGTTTCCTACGAACACCGGCAGCACGCCGGTGGCCATGGGGTCCAGGGTGCCGCCGTGGCCGATGCGGCGCTGGGACAAAATGCCCCGCAGCTTGGCGCATACGTCCATGCTGGTCCAGCCCTGGGGCTTGTCGATGATAATGATTCCGTCGCTCATAGGGGGCTCCTTTTTTGTCCCGCAATCGCCGGGACGGGCTCTTTTTTGTCCTGCTGACGAGATTTTTTTCTTTTTGTCGGTACCCGACGGTGTACTGAATGGTGTTATGCCTCCGGCGGCCTACTTTTGTCGCTGAACAAAAGTAGGCAAAAATCAGCTTAGAACCAATGGTTCTAAGGACTCCTTTTGATCCTATTATGGGAGGTCTTGTACCGTGTTGTTGTTACCTTTATGCGGCTGACGGATGCAAGGGGGTGACAGTTCCTCTGTTTCCGCGCTTCGGCGCGCTCCCCTGGTGGTTGTAGAGGCTTCTGCAATTTAAAGCCTTCCCCTGGGGGAAGGTGCCCCAGTGCGCACACTGGGGCGGATGAGGGGAACGCCACCCAAAAGCGCCAGACCAACTCGGAGGAAAGATCAAAAGCTGGTTTTTGACGAGAAGCTGCCTCCGAATTGATTTGCTGAATTTTGATACCGCTCCCCTCATCCGCCTCCTTCGGAGGCACCTGACCACCGTCGCGGCAAAACGATTCCCGGGCGCTGTTCGCGCCCGCCAATCGTGCCGCTTCTGCTCACCGTCGGGCCGAGCCGGCTCTCGGTCGCTAATCGCGCCCGCCAGCCGGGGCCTTTCCTCAAAATCCGTTCGCTTCTTCTGCCACAGGCAGCGCTTCACGGATTTCCTCGAAAGAGGCTCGCTTCTTCCGCCACTGGCGGCGCTTCGCCTCTTCCCCCCCAGGGGAAGGCTTAAGACGAACGGACCATCGTCAACCCACCGGGGCAGCGCGCCGAAGCGCGGTATTAGGGGGGCCATGACACGTCCACGGAGCGTCGGAGGCAACAGGACCAAAATAGTCAGGGGGGACTATCGTTCCACGTCAGGACAAGGGAGTCCTTAGAACCGTTGGTTCTAAGTCAACTTTCGCCGAGCCGCAGCGAGGTGTTTCGGAGCGCAACCGAGCGCAGCGAGGCTCTTAGCGCGGAGATGCCTACTTTTCTTTGACGAGAAAAGTAGGCCGCCGGAGGCATAACCAGGTATCGAAATACCGTCGGCCGTCGACAAAACACCCCCGCCCCCGTCAGCGGGCGAAAGACCTCCCCGCCGGTGCGGCAGAGCGCACAAGAAACGGCCTCCCCCCGCCGGGGAGAGGCCGGCCTTTTACGCCTCCTCCGCCAGTACCGCCGCGACGGCTGCGCGGATCTTCTCCTTGACCTCCGGCAGCGTGCCGGACACCGTGGCCCCTGCGGCCATGGCGTGGCCTCCTCCGCCCAGTAAACTGCACACCTTGGTGGCGTTCACCCGGCCGTTGGCCCCGGTGCGGAGAGACAGCTTCCAGCTGCCGTCAGGAAGCTCCCGCAGCACTGCGCCGCAGTCCACTCCCTCGATGATCCCTGCCAGAGTGGAGAGATCCTCCGCGTCGTTTTCCGTGGCCTGCAGGGACTCCATCAGGCTCAGGGGCACCGCCATGAATACTCCACGGCCCTCGTCGAAAAACTCCATGTTGGCCAGCATGTCCGCCTCCAGGGCCAGCCGCCGCCGGCTCTTGGTGCGGAAGTGCCGCTTGTTCACAGAGAAGTAGTCAATGCCGGTCTCCAAAAGCTCCGCCGCCACCCGGTGGGTGTTGGCGGTGGTGTTGGCGTAGACGAAACACCCTGTATCCGTGGCCACCGCCGCATAGAGGGGCAGGGCCACCTCCTTCGTGATCTCCCCCAGCTCCCTGCAGATGGCATAGATGATCTCGCCGCAGGCCGCACGGTTCGCCTCCAGGCAGGTCTCCCTGGCGAAAAACTCCTGGGAGGGGTGGTGGTCGATGGCCAGATCCACCCGGGGGAGGTAGGCCTCCGCCTCCGGGTAGAACAGCTGCCGGGCGGCAATGTCCACCGATACCACAAACTCCGGCGCGAAGTCCGCCGGAGCCCAGCAGCCCTCGGCGTAGATACGGTTGATGTCGGTAACATCGGGATTGGGCAGCACATAGGCCGTCTTCCCCAGCTGCCTGAGGGCGATGCATAGCCCGGCGGCGCTGCCGATGGTGTCCCCATCGGGACGGCGGTGGGTGAGAATAAGAATCTGATCCTTGCCGCGCAGCAGGGCGGCGGCTTCCTGTACGGTCATGGGTTATTCCTCGTCTTCCAAATGAATGTGTTCGTTGGCGGGATTAGCGGGCTTCACCACCGTGGGGTCCCGCAGCATCTCCAGAATGTGGGCGCCCTTCTCAATGGAATCGTCCGCCGCAAACTGCAGCTGGGGGGTGTAGCGCAGGTCCAGGGCATTGCCCAGCTCCCGCCGGAGGTACCCGGCGGCGGACTTCAGCCCCTTCATCATCTCCGCCTCCTGGCGCTTGTCCAGGGCGGAGACGTACACCTTGGCCCAGCGCAGGTCGCTGGTGGTGTCCACATGGGTAATGGTAAAAAGACCGCTTTGCAGGCGGGGGTCCTTCACGGTGCGCAGCAGAGCGCTGAGCTCCCGCTGGATCTCCTCATTGATGCGGCCGATACGGTTTGAGGCCATGTTGTCTCCTTTCCGGGGCGCAGGCCGCCCCAGGTCAATACTCGATACTGATGCAAAGCTCCTGGTCGTCAAAGAGCAGCCGGAAGGTCTCAATGTCCAGGTCCATCAGCTTCCCGCGGTAGCGGCAGGGGGGACGGCGGTCATGGCGGCTGCTCTTGATGACCCGCCACAGCTGGACCTGGCCGTCCGGCGCCATGTTTTCCTCCAAATAGGCCTTCAGAGCGGGGAGGGTCTCCGGGTCCTTCTGCAGCTCCAGGCAGTACACCTCATCCAGCACGGGAAGACCGGTCAGCTCGGCGGGGTCCAGCTCCGCCTCCTCCACCGAGAAGCCGAATGCCCCCGTGTGGGAGGGAATGGCCCAGGGGGCCCAGCACTCCTCTGCCGGCATGGGGCGGTCTGAGGACAGATAGTAGGTAAATCGCATGGCAGGCAGCCTCCCTTCCGCGCCTTTGGCGCGTGTCAGTGGGCTCCGCCCTTCAGGTGGAGCCGGCTGGATGGAATTACCTTGGCAAACAGCTCCCGCAGAGCGGCGCAGTCCGCGGCGCCCCCGGCCATCTGGCCCTTAGGGAGAATCCAGGCGTCCTGGTCGCTGAGGTAGAGATAGAAGTCCCTGCCGGTTTCCCGAACGGCATGGAGTTTGTCAAAGCCCACCTTGCTCTCCCGTCCGGCGGCCTTCACCCGAATGCCGAAGCCGTTGATGAGGACCTCCTGGTCATAGGCGGAAAAGCCGTTTTTTGCTGCCGCTTTTTTCAGTTTTCCCCCGATGGCCAGCCAGTATCCCAGAGAGATGGCGGCCAGCATCGTGAAAAAGACGATCACCATGGTGACGCCCAGGGCTACTGGAGACAGGTAAGGCGAGGCGTAGAGATAGAACACCAGGGCGGCCACCAGGCCAAAGCCCAGGGAGCCCACCAGCCGGGCGCGGAGGACCTGATAGAAGTAAAAGCGGGTGGATTCCCGTTTGCCAATGGTAAAGGTCTGGTGAAATTCCATGTTATTCCTCCAAAGCGGTGCTGTCAAAGCTATAGGGCAGAAGCTGACGGAGGGTCAGCTCCTGAATTTTTCCCCGGCGGTTATAGAGCAGGACCTCCAAATCCGGGGCAAACTCCCACAGTACCTGGCGGCAGACGCCGCAGGGGGAGGTGAAGCGGTCGGTATCGGCGGCGATGGCGATACGGGCAAAGTCCCGATGGCCCTCGCTGACCGCCTTGCTCACCGCCACCCGCTCAGCGCAGATGGAGGGGGAGTAGGCAGCGTTTTCAATATTGCAGCCGGTAAAGACAGTGCCGTCCCGGCACTCCAGAGCGGCGCCCACCCGGAAGTGGGAGTAGGGGGCATAGGCCCGGTCCAGCATGGCCCAGGCGGCCCGGCACAGTTCTTCCTTTGTCATAAAGCGCCCCTCCTTTTCTCCTTTAAACAGCAGTATAGCACACTTTTTCCGCCTTTTCCAGTCCTCAGAAAAGGGCCTCCTGGCGCATCACATAGGACTGCTCCTCCCAGATGTCTAAAATCTGACGGAAGCGGTCCTCCACCCGCCGGGAGAAGGTCCGCTGGACCTCCAGGGGCGGCACGATGAACCAGGTGTCCCGCACCGCCTCCTGGCGGATGTAGGGCTTGGTGGAGCGGATTTTCCACTGGTTCAGCTCCGCCGAGCGGAGGAGGAAAAAGAGAAACACCGGGTCAAAGTCATCGCTTTTACAGGTGAGGGACATGGAGTTTTGCTGAACAAAGCAGGGCTTTTCGGAGAGATACACCCGGCCGCAGTAGTCCCCCACCCGGTTGATGACGTACACCGGCAGCTTCTCCCCGGTGTTGTATCGATCGGTATAGCCGCAGATGCCGGAGCCCTGGTAGAGGGGGTAGGGACCGCAGCAGTCGTGGGCCAGCTCCGGCAGCTGCTGGCCGGTGCGCAGGCGAAACAGCTCCCCGCCCCGGCGGCGGGGGTAGGGGCTTGGAACGTCGGCACTGCGGACGGCGGCGTCGGGGAAGCACTGGCGGAAGACCCGGTCCAGCTCCCCCAGGGCATAGCTGGTGGCGTCAAAGGGGGCCGCCGCCCCGCGCCGGCCGTCTTCGGGCTGGAGATCGTAGCGGTCGGGGGTGAGGATGTAGCCGGGGGCGGCCACGTCCTCCCGGGAAAGCCGCAGGGCCCGGAGGCCGTCCCACCGGCCGCTGTCCACGGCGGCGCGGACCTGGTGGAGAGTATCCCGGGTAAGGGTGCCGTCCCGCAGGTCTACCACCGGCACAGTCTCCCGCTCCGGCAGGGAATGGCAGAAAAGGAGCACCGCGCTGTAGACCCGGGCGCCGGGAAAGGTATCCTCCGGCAAAAGCAGCAGCATTTGGAGGTCCATCTCCTCCATCAGCTGCTTCCGGGCCAGGCGGGCATCCCGGCTGTCCCGGCCCAGAAAGCCGCAGGATACCACACAGGCGCAGCTGCCGCCCGGCTTCAGGCAGTCCATGGCCCGGAGAAGATAGCCCTCCTCCCGTCCGGCGGCGCCGGGGGAGAGGAAGGGGAAGGAGGTAATGACGCAGTCGAAGATTCCCGGGTCCTCCTCGTAGTCCTCTAAGATCCAGTTCCGGCCCACAAAGGTCAGCGCCCGGTCTCTCAGGGCGTTCATGGCCGCCGGCAGAACCCCGCCGGCGCAGAAGGGGTCGAACACGCTGCCCCGCTCCGGCGCGGCCACGGCGCCTAAAAAGGCTGCCAGCCCCTCCGGCATACGGTCCTGTATCATGCTGCTGCCCATGTTCGTTCCTCCTGTTTTCCCCCTTTGCCGGGGGAGGCTTTTTTTGCCCGCTCAATTGCCGGGGCGGGCTCTTTTTTGTTTTTGCCCGCTGACGCAGGCGGGTTTTTCTGTCGGTACCCGACGGTGTACTGAATGGTGTTTTGCCTCCGGCGGGTGACTTTTCTCGCCAAAGAAAAGTCACCAAAAGTTGGCTTAGAACCAAGGTTCTAAGGACTCCTTTTGTTCCTATTATGGGGAGTCTTGTTCCGTGTTATCGTTACCTTGTGCGGCTGACACTGCAAGGGGGTGACAGTTCCCCTGTTTCCGCGCTTCAGCGCGCTCCCCCTGGTGGTCGTAGGGGCCTCTACAATTACACCAGGCTAAAGCCTTCCCCTGGGGGAAGGTGCCCCAGTGCGCACACTGGGGCGGATGAGGGGAACGCTATCCCTAAATTCCAGACTTCCGCATAGAGGGAAATCACGTACTATCTATGAAAGAAAAACAGCCTTCTATAGACAATCGGTATTTCCAGATACCCTTCCCCTCATCCGGCGCTGTGCGCCACCTTCCCCCAGGGGAAGGCTTTTAGACGAAACAGCCATCGTCAACCCACCAATGGAGCGCGCCGAAGCGCGGTAGTAGGGGAACCGTGACACGTCAACGGAGCGTCGGAGGCAACAGGACCAACAACAGTCAGGGGGGATTATCGTTCCACGTCAGGACAAGGGAGTTCTTAGAACCGTTGGTTCTAAGTCAACTTTTGCCTACTTTTCTTTGACGAGAAAAGTAGGCCGCCGGAGGCATGACAAGGTATCGAAATACCGTCTCCCGGTTAGAGGGAAACCCCACCGTCAGAAAGAAAAACTCTGGGGTATCGTCAAAGAAGGAGCCGCTGCAGGATCGTCACACTGCAACGGCTCCTTTTTCACCTGGTTTACCGCTTGGGATACGCGCCGTAGAAGTGCATCACGTTGATGTCATCCTCACGGAACTCGCCGTGGTTGCCGTGGCCGTCCCAGTCGGTGTGGACGCCGTGGTCCGTGGCCCACACCACCAGACTGTCATGATCGCCCCAATACTGGCGTACCGCGTCGGTGAGCGCGGCGAAGGAGGCCACATGCTTCTTCAAAGCCGCCATGGACTCCACAGACTCCGGCTGGGTGTCGTGGATCATGTCGTCATACTCCTGGTTGTACACCACCACCACGTCGTAGCGGTCCTCCTTGATGAACTCCAGACCCTTCTTGGTGGCCTCGCCGTCGTAGGGCATGGGGTAGTAGTCGATCTCCCGACCCCGGAAAATGAGGTCCATGCTGGAGTTCTCCACCGTCACCAGGGCCACCTTCTTGCCTGCCCGATGGAGGGCGTCAAAGAGGGAATCAATGGTGATCTGGGGCTTGGTGTAGGACTGAATGCCGTGGACGGCGGGCATGGCGCCGGTATACATGGTGCCGAAGCACACCGGGGTCACAGAGGGCATCACCGTGGCCACAGGCACCGTCAGCTGGGTGGCGGCCATCACCGGGGCGAAGAGATCAGTGTGCTTCTGATACATCCACATAGAGATGCAGTCGGGGTTGTAGATCATGACCTTGTCCGCCTTCTTGCCGAAGGTGTTCTGCACCAGCGCAGCCACCTGGTCAATACCGTGGTTGGCCTCCTTGGGTGGCTCAACGCCCATTGCGCCGGTAATGCTGGCCGCCAGCTGGGTCATAGAAATAGAGTTCATCATAAGAAATTTCCTCCTTTATGGATTCTCATGCCGCCAAAGGGCGGCGGATGTAAAAAATAACAGCAGAAAATTCACGCATACCGGCGGTCCAGAAGGTCCACCACCTCGCCTACGGCGCCCTCGCCGCAGGAGCGGACCACTGTGACCCCGGACTGGAGCACGGCGGGAATGGCGTTGGCGGGGGCGAAGCTCTCCACCCCGATGCGGAGCATGGGCAGATCGTTGGCCTGGTCCCCGGCGCAGTAGAGATGCTCCGGGGAGGTGCCCAAAAGCTCCATCAGCTTTTTTGTGACCTCCCCCTTGTTGGCCCCCTTGGCCGTCATCTCCAAAAGGTGCAGGCCGGAGAAGGCCAGCTCATAGCCGGCAAACCAGGGGCGGGTGTGGATGTAGGCCTCCAGCTCCCGGAGGAAATCGTTCTCCCCCTCAAAGAGGATCTTGATGACCTCCGCGTCCGTCTCCCTGGGGTCCTCAATGACCCGGTAGGTGTATTTGGCCCCCGCCGCGTGCTCCACGGTGAAGGCGATGGGGTGGATCACATCCGCCCGGTGGTCCGCCCGGAACAGCTCACAGGTGAGGTCCGGGAAGCGGTCCAGAATCTCCTTCAGACGATCGATGGCGTCGGCGGGGAGGAAGCGGCGGTAGAGAAACTGCTCTGTGGAGATGTCGATGATCCCCGCCCCGTTGGCCACGGCGCAGGGGCCGTTGGTGGGCACGCCGTCAATAAAGGGGCGCATGATCTGCCAGGACCGGCCCGTCACCAGGCAGAACCGGCCGCCGTTGTCCATAAAATAGTTGAGCCGCTCCACCGTATAGGCCGGTACCGGCGGCAGACGGTGCTGAGGGTCCCGGTAGAGAGAGGAGGTGTCCACCATGGTGTCGTCAAAGTCGCTGACCAGCAGCACCCCGTCGAATTTTCCCACTTCACCGCCTCCTTTCTCCTGTGTTTATAGATACCCGTATCATACCACGAAAAAAAATCCGGCGCAACCGTTCTTTTTCCACCGGACAAGCATAATCTGAGAGCAGAGAAGAAAGGGGGAAACGCCATTGAAGCAGGGCGGAAATACGACGATGAGGCGGCGCTTAGGGGCGGCGGCCCTGGCAGTGGGAATTTTGTGGGTGGTGTTCGCCACCGCCGGCAGCGACACCTTTACCGGAGCAATGGAGGCGCTGAAGGACCAGAACGCGCTGCCGGTGGCCCTGCTGCGGCTCCAGCTGGGGGACGACGGGGGCCAGGGCTGGCTCACCACCGCGGCGGCCCTGGCCATCTCCCAGTCGCCGCTGCTGGCCAGCTCACGGGAGGAGGTTTTGTCCCTCCAGTCCCAGGACGACACCGACGGGCAGGAGGAGACCACCCCCCAGCAGCCCATCCGGGAGACGCCTACCACTCCCGACGCCGCTCTCAGCTTTGAGGACAACGGGGTCACCGCCAAGACCCTCCAGCCCACCACCACCAAGGGCTACATTGTCAGCGGCCTTGCCTACATCAACAACTACTCCGACAAAACCTTCTCCGCCGATGATCTCACCGGGGACTTTGCCGCCGCGCTGGGGGAGGGGTCTCCCCAGGTGCTCATCGTCCACACCCACGGCAGCGAGGCTTACACCATGCCCCCCGGCCAGGAGTATGTGGCCAGCGGAGAGAGCCGCACCACCGATACCAATTACAATGTGGTGCGGGTGGGGGATGAGATCGCGGACATCCTCTCCCAGCACGGCATCTCCGTCATCCACGACCGGAACATGTACGACTATCCCCAGTATAACGGGGCCTACGACCGGTCTCTCGTCTCCATCGAAAACTACCTCCAGCAGTACCCCTCCATCACCTTTGTGCTGGACATCCACCGGGACGCCATCTCCGACGCCGACGGAAACCCCTACAAGGTGATCTCCCAGGTGCCCGAGGGCACGTCGGCCCAGCTTACCTTCGTCATGGGCACCGACGGCGGCGGCCTCAGCCACCCGGAATGGCTGGAGAATCTGAAGCTGGCCACGGCGGTGCAGAACACCCTCCTGGCCGACTACCCCACCCTCATGCGGCCCATCACGGTCCGAAACTCCCGGTACAACCAGCACTGTACCGCCGGCAGCATGCTGGTGGAGGTGGGGGCGGCGGGAAACTCCCTGGACGAGGCGCTGCTGGCCGCCCGGCTTTTCGCCCACGGCTTTGCCGAGACCATCCTCGCCAAGTGACCAAGTCACGGAAGGGCGGCGGCGAAGAGCGTATACTGGGCCTATCTGATGTGCAGAGGAGTGGACCTATGGGAAATGGAAAGCGGCTGGCCCGGGTGGACCGGGAGCACTGCGTGGCCTGCGGGTGCTGCGTGAAGGTGTGCCCCAAGGGGGCCATCGGTGTGGTCCGGGGCGTGTTCGCCCGGGTGGAGGAGGCCCTGTGCGTGGGCTGCGGCAAATGCGCCAAAGCCTGCCCGGCTTCGGTGATTGAGGTGGAGGTGGCAAAGCAGTGAAAAAGCGCTGGTACGACTACCTCTGGATCGCCTCGGCCCTCTATCTGATCCTGGGATTTTTCAATATTCTCTTTGCCTGGCTGGGGCTTTTATGCTTCTTTTTGCCCCTTATCATCTCCATTACCACCGGCAGCAAGGCCTACTGCAACCGCTACTGCGGCAGGGGACAGCTCTTTGCTCTCTTGGGCGGACGGTTCGGCCTCTCTCGGCAGCACGACATCCCCCGGTGGATGAAGAGCAAGTGGTTTCGCTGCGGCTTTTTGCTGTTTTTCCTGGTGATGTTCGGCCAGATGCTGGTGAATACCGCCCTGGTGTTCTCCGGGGCCCGGGATCTGGGGCAGGCGGTGACGCTGCTGTGGACCTTCAAGCTCCCCTGGCACTGGGCCTACCACGGCGGCGTGTCCCCCTGGATCGCCCAGTTCGCCTTTGGGTTTTACAGCGTCATGCTCACCTCCACGGTGCTGGGCCTTGTGACCATGGCCCTCTTCAAGCCCCGGTCCTGGTGCGTCTACTGCCCCATGGGCACCATGACCCAGCTGATCTGCCGGGCGGAGTACCGGCCGGAGCGGAAAAAGACGGCTTGTTAGAAAAAAACAAAAAACCAGCAGAAAAGCGGAGAATTCTCTCCGCTTTTCCTTTTTTCTGGGTTCTTTCCCAGTTTCAAAGATTTTCTTGCCGCCCTCGACAGCTTTCGGCAGGATCGTCGCAATCTTTCAGGTATACTGCAAATAACCAAGGCGATCTGAGATAAAAAAACGAGCACCGCGTTGGCGGTGCTCGTTTCTCTTTTGGGAGAGGATCTCTTACTTGTGATCCACGCTGTACATGTGCTTGATGAGCTCCAGCACCTTGTTGGAGTAGCCGATCTCGTTGTCGTACCAGCTGACGACCTTCACAAAGGTGTCGGTCAGAGCGATGCCGGCATCGGCGTCGAAGATGGAGGTGCGGGTGTCGCCCAGGAAGTCGGAGGACACAACGGCCTCGTCGGTGTAACCCAGAACGCCCTTCAGCTCACCCTCGGAGGCGGCCTTCATGGCGGCGCAGATCTCCTCGTACTTGGCGGGCTTGGCCAGGTTCACGGTCAGGTCAACCACGGACACATCCAGGGTGGGAACACGCATGGACATACCGGTCAGCTTGCCGTTCAGCTCGGGGATGACCTTGCCCACAGCCTTGGCGGCGCCGGTGGAGCTGGGGATGATGTTGCCGGCAGCGGCACGGCCGCCGCGCCAGTCCTTCATGGACACGCCGTCAACGGTCTTCTGAGTGGCGGTGGTGGAGTGCACGGTGGTCATGAGGCCATCGGTGATGCCCCAGTTGTCGTTGAGGACCTTGGCGATGGGGGCCAGGCAGTTGGTGGTGCAGGAGGCGTTGGACACGAAGTTCATGTCGGTGGTGTACTTATCCAGGTTCACGCCGCAGACGAACATGGGGGTGTCGTCCTTGGAGGGAGCGGACATGATGACCTTCTTGGCGCCGGCGTCCAGGTGACCCTGAGCCTTCTCCTTGGTCAGGAACAGGCCGGTGGACTCCACCACATACTCAGCACCCAGCTTGCCCCAGGGCAGATCGGCGGGGTTGCGCTCGGCGGAGATGGGGATCTCCTTGCCGTTGACGATGATGGCCTTATCGGTGGCGGACACGGTGCCCTCGAAGTGGCCGTGCATGGTGTCGTACTTCAGCATATAGGCCAGGTAATCAGCGGGGCACAGATCGTTGATGCCCACAACCTCGATCTCGGGGTGGTTGAGGCTGGCGCGAAAAACCATGCGGCCGATACGGCCAAAGCCATTGATACCAACTTTAATGCTCATAGTGATAATCTCCTCTCAAAATTATCCCAAATTTGGACTTCTGGAGGTATTATACACCTTGATTTTTAAATTGAAAAGGTTTTTTTGTGATTCCTTTCACGTACATTGAAAATTCTTGTAATTTCGACAAAAATTTGATATAATCACCATGCCATTCATGTAAAAGGTGCAATTTACCACGAAGGCAAACGTTGATTTGGAGCAGGATACCACAGAGAGGAGGTGCGCGATGTCGGAGAAAGAATTGGATTCTGAGAAGGTGATCGGACAGATGCTTTCTCAGGTGGCCGCGCAGCTGCGCTGCTCCCTGGTAAATGTACACGGGGCCATCAACCGGCTGGCGCCTCAGGACCAGCGGGAGGCGGACGCCAAGATGGACCGGAACGCCGCGCTGCTGGAGGAGAGCTATTTCCGGCTGCTGCGCCTGGCGGGAAATCTCACCGACGCCGCAGTGCTGACAGGGGACCAGCCCCTGCCGCTGCAAAGCGAGGATCTGGTGAGCCTGTGCCGTATTCTCTGCGGCGAGGCCGCCGCGCTGGCGGCGCTGCAGGAACAGCAGCTCATCTTTCGCTGTGACGAGGAGGAGCGGCTGGTGGCTGTTAACGCCCAGGGGGTGGAGCGGCTTTTGCTGAACCTTTTGTCCAACGCCATGAAATTTACGCCCAAGGGAGGCACGATCACCGTGGAACTGCGTTTTGAGAACGGACAGGTGGAGCTGTCGGTCAGCGACACCGGGACGGGGATCTCTCCCCAGCTGCTGCCCACTTTGTTTGACCGCTACCGCCATGTGGAGCGGACGGACCCGGCGCCTCACGGCCTGGGGCTGGGTCTCCCCATCTGCCACCATATTGCCAAGGGCCACGACGGGACCCTGACGGCGTCCTCAGTAGAGGGGGTGGGCACCAGGGTGACGTTCACGTTTCCCGACCGGATCAATCCGGTGGCCACGGTGCAGGACGTGGGTTTTGATTACGCCGGTGGTTTTGACCACACGCTGCTGGAGCTGTCGGACGCGCTGAGCGCAGCAGCTTTTTGCCGCCGGCGTGAGAGATAAAATGCGCGGCAGTAAGACATTTGCGGAGGAGGCCCGTCCCAGTCTTCGGTCTGGGGCGGGCGTTTTTTCTCGGGAAAGGAGCGACAGTATGGAGAAGCAGCGGGTGCTGCTGGGTATGAGCGGCGGCGTGGACAGCACCGCGGCGGCGGTGCTTCTGGAGGAGATGGGCTATGAGGTGGTAGGCGCCACCCTGCAGATGCACAGCTGGGAAGCGGAGCGCTGCGCCAGCGCCCGGGACGTGGAGGACGCGGCGGCGGCGGCCAGGCGGCTGGGCCTTGCTTTCTGCGCGCCGGACTGCCGGGAGGAGTTTGCCCGGTGGGTGATGGCGGACTTTGCCGGGGAGTACGCCGCCGGACGGACCCCCAACCCCTGTGTGCGGTGCAACCGGTATGTGAAATTCCCCGGCCTTCTCCGCCAGGCGGACGCTATGGGCTGCCGGTATATTGCCACCGGCCACTACGCCCGGGTAAGCTACGACGAGGCGCTTGGCCGCTGGCAGCTTCTCCGCGGAGAGGACCGGCAAAAGGACCAGAGCTATGTGCTCTATCCTCTCAGCCAGGAGACGCTCTCCCGGCTGCTGCTGCCCTTAGGGGAGCGGAGCAAGGGGGAGGTCCGGGAACTGACGGCCCAGGCGGGGCTGGCCAACGCCCAGAAGCCGGACAGCCAGGATATCTGCTTCATTCCCGACGGAGACTATCTCCGCTTTCTCCGCAGCTGGGGGGGGCAGGAGACGCCGGAGGGGGACTTTGTGGACGAGGCCGGTAACCTCCTGGGCCGCCACCGGGGCCAGGCGGCCTACACCCTGGGCCAGCGCCGGGGGCTGGGGGTCAGCGCCGGGCGGCCCCTCTATGTGGTGGGGAAGGACCCGGAGGAGAACCGGGTGACCTTAGGGGATGAGGGGGCGCTGTTTCACCGCCGTCTTCGGGCGGAGCAGTTCAACTGGGTGTCCATTCCCTGTCCCGGGGAGGGTGCTCTGGAGGTCACCGCCAAAACCCGCTACAGCCAGCGGGAGGCGAAGGCGGAGGTCCGGGCGCTGCCGGAGGGCCGGGTGGAGGTGACGTTCCGGGAGCCCCAGCGGGCGGTGACGCCAGGCCAGTCGGTGGTGCTGTATGACGGCGATCTGGTTTTAGGCGGCGGGATCATTACGGAGGCATGGGACTGAGGCGCCCGGAGGATGATCAGGAAAAATCCCCGCTGCGAAAGGAACTCTCCGCGGCGGGGCTTTTCTGGACTAACGTTGGCTGGGCTGCCAGTCGTCGGAATAGATCAGATCGTCCACGTCGCCGTGGGGGTGCTGCCGGTTCACCATAATGCCTCCTTTTCATAAGGTTACCCGATAGTATATGCGTGGAAAAGAAAAAGTTGAAAAATTTTCGATAAAGGGTTGACAATGGGTGGAGAGTATGGTATTCTACTTGTTGCCGATATCTGCCGGTGTGGTGGAATTGGTAGACACAAGGGACTTAAAATCCCTCGGTAGCAATACCGTACCGGTTC
>CALXDD010000010.1 GCA_944386985.1 uncultured Oscillospiraceae bacterium | reverse complement strand
GCAGTATGGACGGGCAAAAAAGCCTGTATTCATGCGGGTTTTCGCCGTTTCGAGCGTCATTCCCACTCGATGGTGCCCGTGGGCTTGGGCGTCAGGTCGTAGAGCACCCGGTTAACGCCCTTCACCTCCTGGGTGATGCGCTTTGTGATGTGCTGCAGAAGGGCGAAGGGTACATCCTCCACAGTGGCCGTCATGGCGTCCTTGGTATTCACCGCCCGGATAATGACAGGCCACTCGTCGGTGCGCTTGTCATCCCGCACGCCCACGCTCTTGAAGTCGGGAATGGCGGTGAAATACTGCCACACCTTGCCCTCCAGGCCGTTCTTGGCAAACTCCTCCCGCAAAATGGCGTCGCTCTCCCGCACCGCCTCCAGGCGGTCCCGGGTGATGGCCCCGAGACACCGCACACCCAGGCCGGGGCCGGGGAAGGGCTGGCGGAACACCATGTTGTCAGGCAGGCCCAGAGCCTTGCCCACCACACGGACCTCGTCCTTAAACAGCAGCTTGATGGGCTCAACCAGCTCAAACTTCAGATCCTCCGGCAGACCGCCCACGTTGTGGTGGGCCTTCACGCCGCCGCTCTCCAGAATGTCGGGATAAATCGTGCCCTGGGCCAAAAATTCAATGCCCTCTAACTTCCGGGCCTCCTCCTCAAAGACACGGATGAACTCCGCGCCGATGATCTTCCGCTTGCGCTCCGGATCGGCCACGCCGGCCAGCTTGTCCAAAAAGCGGTCCACCGCGTCCACATAGACCAGATTGGCGTCCATCTCATCCCGGAACACCTTCACCACCTGCTCCGGCTCCCCCTTGCGGAGAAGGCCGTGGTTGACGTGGACGCACACCAGCTGCTTGCCGATGGCCTTGATGAGCAGGGCCGCCACCACAGAGGAGTCCACCCCGCCGCTGAGCGCCAGCAGCACCTTTTTGTCCCCTACCTGGGCCTGAATGTCCGCCACCTGCTGGGCGATAAACTGCTCCGCCAGGGCGGTCGTGGTGATCCGCTCCATGTTATCAGGGCGCTTGTTGCTCTGCATGTCTTTTTCCTCCTGATTCAAATTCCGTTCTTCTCCCGCCCCACGGGCCGCGGAGACAGAGACCTTTCGGCCTCCTCAAATCTTTTTCAGTATACCATATTTCCCCTGTTCCCTGCAACAAAAAACACTTTATTCCTGGGAACGTCCTTTTTTCAAGAAATATACCGCTCCATAGGCGATCCCCGTCAATACGGCCGCAATGACAAGATGAAGGGGGAGTGAGATTCCGAAAAACATCGCCCTGTGCTCTCTGTCACGCAAAATAGACGGCATGGCAATCACGCTGATCAAAATGGTCAGCACAGCGGAAACGATCGGCGCTGTCCAAAGTGCTTTCCTTCTGAGGCAGAAAATGACCCCCACACACAGCACGGGGATCACACCGAACACAGACACATTCCACCAGTCCATAAAAACGGCCTCCTTTTCTGAAATGATTCTGTTTTTGTCCCCTGATTGTCAATTTCATTATATAAAAAAGCCCTTTCAAACGCAATGTGAAAAAGGCCCCGGGGACTTAAAAATCCCCGGGACCTTTTCGGCTGGAAAAATGGGCAAAATCTTTTACCGGCTGCCGGCCAGATCCTCCATGGCCTCCTCGCTCATGCGGTAGAGGGCCCACTCGTCGGCGGGCCGGGCGCCGAGAGCGGTGTAGAAGGCGATGCCCGCCTTGTTCTCATGCTGGCACCACCACTCCAGGCGGCCGCACCGGCGCTCCAGAGCGATCCTGGCCAGACGGCGGAGCAGGGCCTTGCCGTAGCCCCGGCCACGGTACTCCGGCAGGACGTACATATCCTCCAGGCAGATGCCGCCCCGGCCCAGGAAGGTGGAGTAGTTGTGGAAGAAGAGGGCAAAGCCCACCTCCAAGCCGTCGTCCACGGCGAAGAGCACCTCCGCCTTCCGGTGCTGGAAGAGGCTCTCGTCCAGCAGTGCCTCCGTGGCCACCACCTGGGCCCCGAGACCCTCGTAGGCCGCCAGTTCCTTGATGAACCGGAGAATCAGGGGCACGTCGGCCTGGCAGGCGTAGCGGAAGGTCAGGTTCTCCCGCTCCTCCGCCTTGGGAGGCTGGACCTCCAGGCGGGTGATGTCAATGGGCTCCAGATCCACGCTGCGGCCCTCCTGCCGGGCGGTGAGCACCGCCTTGGCGGTATCGATGGCGGTGATGCAGGTGACGCTGTGCTCCACGGCGCTGCGGCGGATGTGGAAGCCGTCGGTGTCGCTGCGGCGGCCTCTGGTGGGGGTGTTGATGATAAGATCCACCTGGCCGGAGGCAATGGCGTCCAGGATGTTGGGGTGGGTATCCCCCGCCTTCTCCACCAGCCTGCAGGGCACGCCCGCCGCCTGGAAGGCCCGGGCGGTGCCGCCGGTGGCCAGAATGGCGATCCCCATTTCCTCCAGGCCCTTGGCGATCTCCACCGCCTCGGCCTTGTCCTCGTCCTTCACGGTGAAGACCACCTGGCTGCCCGCCTTGGGCAGCTTGGTGCCGCCGGCCTTGAATGCCTTCAGCATGGCCTGGGGGAAGCTCTCCGCGATGCCCAGCACCTCGCCGGTGGATTTCATCTCCGGCCCGAGGCCGGTATCCACGTCGGTGAGCTTTTCAAAGCTGAACACCGGCAGCTTCACCGCCCACAGCCCCGCCTCGGGGTAGAGGTCGGTGCCCCAGCCCAGATCCCGCAGCTTCTGGCCCAGCATCACTCGAGCCGCCAGGTCGATGACCGGCACGCCGGTGACCTTGGAGATGTAGGGGATGGTCCGGGAGGACCGGGGGTTCACCTCGATGACATAGACCTCCCCCTCGTGGATGATGAACTGGATGTTGATGAGACCGATGACCCCCAGGGCCCGGGCCAGATCCCGGGTGTAACGGAGGATGGTGGCCTTCTGCTGGCGGGTGATATGGAGGGGCGGGTAGACGCTGATGGAGTCGCCGGAGTGGATACCGGCCCGCTCCACATGCTCCATGATGCCGGGAATCAGGATATCCTCCCCGTCGAAGACGCCGTCCACCTCCACCTCACGGCCCATGAGGTACTTGTCCACCAGAATGGGGTGCTCCTGGGCGGTCTGGTTGATGATGGCCATGAAGTCCCGGATGTTCTTGTCGTTGTAGGCGATCTCCATGCCCTGGCCGCCCAGCACATAGGAGGGGCGCACAAGCACCGGGTAGCCCACGGCGTGGGCTGCCTCCAGGGCCTCCTCGGTGGTGAAGACGGTCATGCCCTTGGCACGGGGGATACCGCACTGGTTCAAAATCTCGTCAAACCGCTCCCGGTCCTCGGCGGCGTCCACGCCGTCGGAGGAGGTGCCGAGAATGGGAACGCCCATGTCGGTGAGGGCCTGGGCCAGCTTGATGGCGGTCTGTCCGCCGAACTGGACCACGGCGCCCCAGGGGTGCTCCAGCTCCACCACGGCCTCCACGTCCTCGGCGGTGAGAGGCTCGAAGTACAGCTTGTCCGCCACGTCGAAGTCGGTGGACACGGTCTCCGGGTTGTTGTTGACGATGATGGTCTCGTAGCCAAGGCGCTTGAAGGCCCACACGGAGTGGACGGAGCAGTAGTCAAACTCCACCCCCTGGCCGATGCGGATGGGGCCGGAGCCCAGCACCAGAATCTTCTTCCGGGGCGGCCGGTCCTCGCTGCGGTGGGCCTCCGGATCCGCGGCGGAGAGGAAGGGGGCCAGGGGCACGTTGGGAGCCATCTCCCCCACCACCGGCATGTGGAGGGGGGCCACCGCCTCGTTCTCCTCGTCGTAGGTGGAGTAGTAGTAGGGGGTCTGGGCCTCAAACTCGGCGGCGCAGGTGTCCACCATCTTGAAGGAGGGGACAATGTTGTGCTGCCGGCGCAGCTCCTTGATCTCCGCACGGGGACAGCCGGTGAGGGCGGCGATGTCCGCGTCGGCAAAGCCCATGACCTTGGCCTGGCGCAGGGTATCCTCGTCTATGTGGCCGTGGTCCAGCCGGTCCTCCATGTCCACAATGGCCTTCAGGCGGTCCAAAAACCACAGGTCCACCTTGGTGATGGCGTTGATCTTCTCCGGGGAGAAGCCACGGCGGAGGGCCTCCGCCATGACGAAGAGCCGCTGGTCGTCCACGTTCTTCAGGCGGCTTTCGATCTCCTCGGTGTAGGCCTTGTCAAGACCGGGGAGCCGCAGGGACTTCACCGGCAGCTCCAGAGAGCGGATGGCCTTGAGAAGCGCCCCCTCAAAGCTGTTGCCGATGGCCATGACCTCGCCGGTGGCCTTCATCTGGGTGCCGAGGGTGCGGCTGGCGGTGGTGAACTTGTCGAAGGGCAGACGGGGGATCTTCAGCACACAGTAGTCCAAGGTAGGCTCGAAGCAGGCGGTGGTCTTGCCGGTGACGGCGTTGGGGATCTCGTCCAAGGTGTAGCCCAGGGCGATCTTGGCCGCCACCTTGGCGATGGGGTAGCCGGTGGCCTTGGAGGCCAGGGCGGAGGAGCGGGACACACGGGGGTTTACCTCGATGACCGCGTACTCAAAGCTGTCCGGGTTCAGGGCAAACTGGCAGTTGCACCCGCCCTCGATCTCCAGGGCGGAGATGATATCCAATGCGGCGGTGCGGAGCATCTGATACTCCCGGTTTCCGAGGGTCTGGGTGGGAGCCGCCACGATGGAGTCGCCGGTGTGGACGCCCACGGGGTCGATGTTCTCCATGGAGCAGATCTGGATCACGTTGCCGGCGGCGTCCCGCATGACCTCAAACTCGATCTCCTTCCACCCGGCGATGCACCGCTCAATGAGCACCTGGTTGACCCGGCTGAGGTGAATGCCCCGGTCGGCGATCTCCCGAAGCTCCGCCTCGTCCTGGGCGATGCCGCCGCCGGTGCCGCCCAAAGTGTAGGCGGGGCGGACGATGACAGGGTAGCCGATCTTTCCGGCAAAGGCCACCGCATCCTCCACGCTCTCCACCACGTCGCTGGTGACGCAGGGCTGGCCGATGGCCTCCATGGTGTCCTTGAAGCCCTGGCGGTCCTCCGCCTTGCGGATGGAGTCGGGGCTGGTACCCAGGAGACGGACGCCGTACTGCTTCAATGTGCCGTTCTCGTGGAGGGCCATGGCCAGGTTCAGACCCGTCTGACCGCCCAGGGTGGGCAGCACGGAGTCCGGCCGCTCCTTTTCAATAATGGAGGTGACGGAGGGGATGGTGAGGGGCTCGATATAGACGTGGTCGGCAATGTCCTTGTCGGTCATGATGGTGGCGGGGTTGGAGTTTACCAGCACCACCTCCACGCCCTCCTCCTTCAGGGCCCGGCAGGCCTGGGTGCCGGCGTAGTCAAACTCGGCGGCCTGACCGATGACGATGGGGCCGCTGCCCAGCACCAATACTTTTTTAATAGAGAGATCCTTGGGCATCAGTTCCTGCCTCCCTTCATGTTTTCAATAAAGCGGTCAAAGAGGTACTCCGTGTCCTGGGGACCGGGGGAAGCCTCCGGGTGGAACTGGACGGTAAAGCAATTGGGGCGCTTGTAGAGAAGCCCCTCCACGCTGCCCTCGTTGACATTCACATGGGAGATCTCCGCCACCGCCGGGTCTACACTGTCCCGGGCCACCACATAGCCGTGGTTCTGGCTGGTGATGTAGGCCCGGCCCGCCTGGAGATCCTTCACCGGATGGTTGCCGCCCCGATGGCCAAAGCGCATCTTCCGGGTCTTGGCGCCGGTGGCCAGCGCCAGCATCTGGTGGCCCAGGCACACGGCGAAAATCGGCAGGTCGCTTAAATAGAGCTTTTTGATCTCGGCGATGATCGCGGCATTGTCGGCGGGGTCGCCGGGGCCGTTGGAGAGCATGACGCCGTCAAAGCCGCCGGTGAGGATTCTCTCGGCGGGGGTGTGGGCGGGGAACACCGTCACCTCGCAGCCCCGCTTCTGAAGGCAGCGGATCATGTTCTGCTTCACGCCGTAGTCCATGAGGGCCACATGAAAAGAAGCGGTACCCTCGGCAGGAAACACTTCCTCTGCCTGCCGGGTCACCCGCTCCACAGTGCCTTCCACACGGTAGGAGCGAATCTGGTCCAGGCACGCGTCCCAATCCTCCTGCTCCGCCGTGGTCACCATAGCGTTCATGGTGCCCTGGCACCGGAGAATACGGGTCAGCGCCCGGGTATCCACCCCTTCAATACCGCTGATGTTATATTGCTTCAAATAGGAATTCAAATCCCCCTGACAGCGGAAATTGCTGCCCCGCGGGGAGAGATGCCGCACCACCAGGGCCTCCGCCCAGGGCCGCCGTGACTCGTTGTCCTCCTCATTGACGCCGTAATTTCCAATGAGGGGATAGGACATCACGATCCCCTGTCCGGCATAGGAGGGATCGGTGAGGATCTCCTGGTAGCCGGTCATGGAGGTATTGAATACCAACTCACAAATCCGTGTCTCTGTGCTGCCGATGCTTCTGCCTTGGAAAACCACGCCGTTTTCCAGGATGAGCGCTGCCTGCATAGATTCGCCGCCTTTCCGCCGTTTGGCCAATTTTTTCTATTTTACCGAATATTTTCTCATTATGCAACGGCTGGTTATCCACTCCCCTTCCTCGTGCATAAATTTTGTCACATTGGACAAAAGTAAGGGGGAGCCAAAAGGCCGGAACCGGTCAGGTTTCCCTGCCCTGCCGCCTTTGCCGGCTTTGCGGGAAAAGCGGCCCCATATGTGGTTCCGCCCTGCCCAATCCATTCGATTTTGCAGGCTTGCCTTTCTTTTTCGCAAAAGATTTTTTAAGGCAGTCCTTTCAGTCTCTTTTAAAGAATAAAAATATTTTTGACATTTTCCCCAAAAAAACGTCGAAAAGCTTGTCTTAACGGAAAATTTACGGTACACTTGGTCTCACGCGCCAAAAAAAGAAGGAAAGGAAGAGAGGTTATGAATGAAAATAAACCTTTCAAGCCGTACATCCCGGCGGATAAAGTCACGCCGGAGCTGACCGTCACATCGATCCTGGTGGGTGTGATCCTGGCCGTAGTATTCGGCGCGGCCAACGCATACCTGGGCCTTCGTGTGGGCCTGACTGTTTCCGCCTCCATTCCCGCGGCGGTTTTGAGCATGGGCATCATCCGCGTGCTCATGCGCCGCAACTCGATTCTGGAGAGCAATATTGTACAGACCATCGGCTCCGCCGGTGAGTCTCTGGCCGCCGGCGCCATTTTCACCCTGCCGGCGCTGTTTTTGTGGGCCGCCGAGGGCCTGGGCCAGAAGCCCAGCCTGGTGGAAATCACCGTCATTGCCCTGTGCGGCGGTCTCTTGGGCGTCTTCTTCATGGTGCCCCTGCGCAACGCTCTCATCGTCCGTGAGCACGCCACCCTGCCCTATCCCGAGGGCACCGCCTGTGCCGAGGTGCTGCTGGCCGGTGAGGAGGGCGGCTCCGACGCCGTCACCGTGTTCTCCGGCATGGGCATCTCCGCCCTTTTCAAGCTGATTGTGGACGGCCTCAAGGTGGTTCCCAGCGAGATCAACTACACCTTTAAGAACTTCGGCGCCCAGATCGGCACCCAGGTCTACCCCGCCCTCATCGGCGTGGGCTATATCGTAGGCCCCAAGATCTCCTCCTATATGTTCGTGGGCGGCGTCATCGGCTGGTGCGTGCTGATCCCCCTGGTGTTCCTCTTCGGCGCTGACGCCACCATCTACCCGAGCACCGACACCATCGCCAACCTTTTCGCCGCCAGCGGCCCCAGCGGCATCTGGAGCAACTATATCAAGTATATCGGCGCCGGCGCCATCGCCACCGGCGGCTTCATCAGCCTCATCAAGTCCTTCCCCCTGATCTGCCGCACCTTCGCCGACTCCATGAAGAGCATGAAGGGCGGCGCTTCCGCCACGCTGGACCGCACCAGCCAGGATCTCAGCATGAAGATCATCCTGGCGGGCGTGGTGGTCACCACCCTGGTGATCTGGCTCTTCCCCGCCATCCCTGTGAACCTGGTGGGCGCCATTCTGATCGTGGTGTTCGGCTTCTTCTTCGCCACCGTGTCCAGCCGGATGGTGGGTCTGGTGGGCTCCACCAACAACCCCGTATCCGGTATGGCCATCGCCACCCTCATCATCTCCACCCTGGTGCTGAAGTCCACCGGCATGGAGGGTATTGAGGGCATGACCGGCGCCATCGCCATCGGCTCCGTCATCTGCGTCATTGCCGCCATCGCCGGCGACACCTCCCAGGACCTGAAGACCGGCTACCTTCTGGGCGCCACCCCCAAAAAGCAGCAGACCGGCGAGATCATCGGCGTGGTGGCCGCGGCCTTTGCCATCGGCGGCGTGCTGTACCTGCTGGATACCGCCTACGGCTTCGATTCCCCGGAGATCCCCGCTCCCCAGGCCAATCTGATGAAGATGCTGGTGGAGGGCATTATGGGCAACCAGCTGCCCTGGGGCCTCATTTTCGTGGGCGTGGCCCTGGCTTTGTGCTTTGAGATTTTGCGCCTGCCCGTCATGCCCATCGCCGTGGGCATCTATCTGCCGGTGCAGCTCAATGCCTGCATCATGGTGGGCGGCCTCATCTCCCTTCTGATGAACCGCCGCAAGGATGTCAGCGACAAGGTGAAGGCCGCCCAGAACAACGACGGCACCCTCTACTGTGCCGGTATGATCGCCGGCGAGGGCCTGGTGGGCATCGCCCTGGCCATTCTGGCGGTGTTTGAGCTCGATCCCTCCAAGCTACCCTTCCTGGAGCCCATCCGCGGCGTCACCAACAACCTGGTGGGCAGCGCGGTGGTGCTGGCCCTCATCATCCTCAGCCTCCTGAAGTTCTCCCTGTGGGGCAAGAACAAGGCTTCCAAGTAAGACATGGCCCGCAGAAGCAAGCAGCAGGTCAACTATCTCGATCTGATTCCCGTCCGGGCGGATCTGGCGTGGAGCGCGGACGAGGCCGGAATCATCACTCTGGAGATTGAGAACCGGGGACTTATGAACACCATTGCCCAAAAGGTCTTCCACAAGCCCCGGATCTCCTACGTCCACTTAGACGAGATGGGCAGCTTCCTTTGGCCCCTCATCGACGGACAGCGGACGGTCTGCGATCTGGCCGCGCCGGTGAAGGAGCGGTTCGGGGAGGAGGCGGAGCCTCTGTACCCCCGTATTGCCAAATACTTTCAGATTCTCGCCAGCTACAATTTCGTACGTCTGACGCCAAAGAGCTGAAAAAAATGGCAAAGCCGCCGCAGAATGTCCCATTTTGCGGCGGCTCTTCTTGTCTTCCGCCCTTGCTTTTCCGGCGGGGGTGTGGTATGCTGACGGAAATCAAAGAAAAGGGAGGCGAGGCACAATGGAACACAGTACGGCAGCGCCCCTGTGCTGTCTGACCGGCCGGGTCATCCACGGCAGAGGTCTTGGCCGGACCGTGGATATGCCCACCGCCAATCTCCTGCCGGACCCGGGCCAGCAGCTGCCCCCCGGCGGGGTATACGCCACCACAGCGGAGGTGGACGGGGGAAGCTACCCCGCCGTCACCAATGTGGGCGAGCGTCCCACGGTGGACCAGGAGCGGGTGGTGACGGTGGAGACCTACATCATCGGTCTCCACGAGGATCTGTACGGCCGCCGGCTGGCGGTGACCTTTTGGCACTATCTCCGTCCCACGGTCAAAATGTCCTCCTTGGATGCGGTGAAGAAGCAGGTCCAGCGGGACAGCATGCGGACGCTGGAACTTCTGGGCCACGGGAAGGAGCGGCCCTGACCTTTTTCCCCGGAGCAGAGACGCCGGGCAGGAGCGAATTGCTCCTGCCCGGCGCTGATTTTTTATTTTCCGTGCTGTCACCCAGACAGCTTCCCGGACTCCTGGAATCTGGGACGGCATCTGCTGTACATGAAGAAGGACAGCAGCACCGTCAGGACGTCCGCCGTGGCCTGGGACCAGACAATCCCGTACATCCCAAAGATCCGGTTGAGGAGAAACAGCATGGGGATGTTGAACACCAGCCACCGCGTAACCCCCAGGAAGAGGGCGATCTGTCCCTTTCCGAAGGCCTGGAAGAGGTAGACGGTAAAGAAGCTCAAAAACATCAGCGGTGTGGCCAGCACCCGAATCCGCAGAAACTGGGAGGCCATCTCCACCGTCTGGACGTCGGGAATGAACAGGCGGGTGAACTGCACCGCCAGCAGCTCGTACAAAATGACGCTGATGGCAGCGATCACAAGGCCCAGCCGCCGGGAGAGGCGGATGGTGTCCTCCATGCGCTTCTCGTTTCCGGCGGCGTAGCTGTAGGCCACCAGGGGCATCATGCCCTGGCAGATGCCGATGCCCACGTTCAGGGGGAACCGCTCCACCTTCAAAACGATGCCGATGGCCGCCAGGGCCAAATCCCCGTAAGACACCATCAGCTTGTCGATGATGACATAGTCCATATCGAAGAGGAAGGTGGTGATAGCCGAGGGCACGCCCACGGCGAAAACGGCAATGACGCTGCTTTTGGAGGCAAGCCCCACTCTGGGGCTGAAGGTGATGATGGAGCCCTTGCCCATCCGCAAAATGACGCCGAGGAAGAAGAGGCAGGCCACGCAGTTGGACAGGCAGGTGGCGACGCCGGCCCCCAGCACCTCCTGGCCGTGGGGCAGCAGCACGAACATGAAGAGGGGGTCCAGCGCAATATTCAAAACGCCCCCCAGAATGATGCCGAAGCCCGCCTCCCGGGACTTTCCGATGCTCCGGATCAGGTTGGCCAGCACGTTGGAGAGCACGGTGGGGATGCCTCCGGTGACAATGACGCACAGGGCATATTGCCTGGCGTATTGATAGGTGTTCTCCCCCGCTCCCAAAAGCTTTAAAATGGGGTCCATCCCCACGGCCATTCCCAGGGAGAACACCGCCGCGATGGCGGCCCCCAAGTACAGAGAGAAGGTGCCGGCCCGTCGGGCCTCGTCCTCCCGCCCCTGGCCCAGCAGCCGGGAGATCAGCGCGCCGCCGCCCACCCCCGCCAGCCCGGCAAGGCAGAGGGTGATATTGAACACCGGCAAAATCAGCGAGGTACTGGCCACCATGTAGGGGTTGTTGGTCTGTCCCACATAAAAGGTGTCCGCCATGTTGTAGATCAGGACGATCAGCTGGCTGGTCACCGCGGGAACAATCATGATCCGCAGCGCCGACGGGACGGAGCGGTTTTGGAACACATCTTCCCTGGAGATTTCTTTTTTCTGTCTCATTGCCTGGAACCTTCATTGTAACGGATTTACGCCGGGCAGCCGCTGCTTTGCGGGAACCGGCGCATTTTTATTATAATGAGACAGGGCCCGGGATGCAAGGGGCGGCGCCCCCCTTTCTTTCCGGTTTCTCTCCGGCGCCTGGAAGGCTGCCCCGTTGTATTTTTATCTTTACAGTGTTTTGGAATTCGATTAAAATAGGGGGCAGAAAAGCGCGGCCTGCCCCGCGCTGAAAAGAAGCCCCCAGGCGCGCCGTTTTCCCGTCGGCGCCTGGCGCCGTCCTCTTCCGCCGCCGCAGCGGCAGAATCTGTAAAGGCGGACGGCTTCCACCCTTTTCAGGAAACGGACCGGAATATTTATGAAGGAAAGAAACCAGCTTCTTACCTCCGAAAAGGAAAAGAGGGCCCCTGGCTTTTCCCCGCCTCGAAACGGCGGTGTGGGCGTGCCCGGAATAAAGACACGGAACTTATCCAGGTGGTACGGCATCGTTCTGAACTCCGTCATGCTGGTGGTGGTGGCGGCGCTGCTGCTGTTTGTCATTGCACTGGTACGCAACAAGCTGCTGCAGAACGCCCAGGATCTGGGAAACGCCCTGGTACAGAGCTACGCGGTGGAGGAGGAGATGACCATCCAGTCTCTGGAGCGGGAAGTCCTTCTCATCAGTCAGTATGTGGATGAAATCATTGCCGACGGCGGTGATTTCGCAGAGATCCAAACCTGGCTGAGCGGTCATTTCGCCAAGCTTATCCAGGTCATGGGGGCGGACCTTGTGGATTTTTATGCGGTGATTGACGGAGAAATCGTGGCCGCCAACCCCTGGTCAGGGGACGCGGCCTACCCCTACACAGATACCGATTGGTACCGCCAGGCGGTGGAGGCGGAGGGAGAGGTGGTGTGCGGAGAGGTGTATACCGACGCCATCACCGGCCAGCGGATCTTCACCATCTCCAAGGCGCTGAACCAGCAGGGGGATGTATTTGCCATGGACGTGTTTGTCCAGAACCCCTCCCTCCACAACACCGCCCACACCCTGCCGGAGGACTGCTCCTACTATCTCTGCGATTCCAGCGGCACGCTGCTCTACTCAGTTGCGCCGTGGGATGTGACTTCCCAGGAGCTGCAAAGCTATCTCGACCAGATGCTGGCGGGCATCGCCGACGGCTCCCTCCTCGCCTACGACGCCACCTTTACGGACATGGACGGAGTCGCCCGGGGCGTCTACTGCCAGAGAATGCCCAACGGGTGGACCATCCTGCTGACCATTCCCATCAACTCCATTTTAATGGGTGAGGAAAATACGGTGGTCTATATCATTGCCGGCGCGGCGGCGATTTTGTTCTTTGCGCTGGCCTTCATGACCATTCAGGACGCGCTCAGAAGCCGCCGGATGAAGCGGGCGGACGACACGGCCCACATGCTGGGCGACTCCTTCTACGCCATTTACCGCGTCAACTTTGTGGACGGCACCTACAACACCTTCAAAACCCTCGACAACCTCCAGAGCGACATTCCCCCCAGCGGAGAATACGCTCTGCTCCTCCAGGCCATCTGCAAGGTGGTGCGGCCGGACACCTTCCGGGCCTTTGAGACCAGCTTCTCCCTGGAGCACATCCGCCAGCGGACTGCCCGGGGGATTCCCGACTACGGCGGCGACTATCAGCGCCGGTTCGGCCAGGTCTATCGCTGGGTCAACATCCGGACCCTCTATGATCCGGAGCTGAACCCCAATGAGGTGATCCTGTGCTTCCGGGATGTGGACGAGGAGAAGCGCCGGGAGCTGCAGCACACCATCATCCTGCAGGAGGCGCTGGACGAAGCCCGGAAGAGTACAAAGGCGAAATCAGAATTTTTCAGCCGGATGTCCCACGATATGCGCACGCCCCTCAACGTCATCATCGGCTGCTGCAATCTGGCGGAGCGGAGCCGGGGGACGGAGGAGCAGAGCAAGGTCTGGGACTATGTGAAGAAGATCCAGCTGGCCGGCAGCCAGCTTCTTGACCTCATCAACGATATTCTGGAGCTGTCCAGAATGGAGGCCGGGAAGAACAATCTGGATCTGAAGGAGATCAATCTGAAGGAACTTCTGACCAACGCCGCCAATCTCTTTCAGGACCGGGTCCGGGAGGACGGAAAAACGCTGGAGGTCAGCATCGATTTTCGCGAGGCCCATGTATGGGGCGATGAGAAAAAGCTCACCCAGATTATCAACAACCTCCTGTCCAACGGCGTCAAATACAGCAACGCCGGGGACAAGATCCGCCTGGAGGCCCGGCAGTTTGATTTTCAGGAGCACAGCAAGTATCAGATCGTGGTGGAAGACACAGGGATCGGGATGTCCCCCGAGTTTTTGGAGCACCTCTTTGATCCCTACTCCCGGGAGACCACCTTCTCCTCCCGTCCCGCGGTGGGAACGGGACTGGGAATGTCCATCGTCAAAAGCCTGGTGCAGCAGATGAGCGGGGAGATCTCGGTCAACAGCACCCTTGGAGAGGGCAGCCGGTTCACTGTGACGCTTCCGCTGAAAACAGCGCACAGTCCAAAGCGGACGGCACAGCCCCTCCTGAAAAAGCAGAGCCGTCCCTTCGACTGGACCGGCCGGAACATTCTGGTGGCGGAGGACAACGAACTCAATCTGGAGATCATCACCGAGATTCTCCGTCTGATGGGCGCCCGGGTGCTGCCCGCGGCCAACGGGGCGGAGGCCGTCCGGATCTTCCGCGCCGCGCCCACTGATTCCATCGATGTGATTTTGATGGATATGCAGATGCCGGAGATGGACGGCTGTGAAGCCGCCAGCGCCATCCGCCGCCTGGAGCGGCCGGACGCCGGAGACGTACCGATCATCGCCGTAACCGCCAACGCCTTCGCCGAGGACATCGACCGAACCACCAAGGCGGGTATGAACGACCATGTATCCAAGCCCATTGACAGCGCAATCCTGCGTCAGACCATGGAAAAGCTGATCACAGAGTGGGACGCCCGCCGGAGTACGCCGCGGGAATGAGGAAGACGGGAGGAACAGAAATTGCATCATTCCAAAAGTGAGACACTTCTTGTGATTGATGATGAACCCATCAATCGCGCCATATTATGTAATATTTTTGAGTCCCAATACAACATCACGGAGGCGGAGGACGGCCTTGCGGGGCTGGCGGCTATCGAGACCTACGGGGAGAAGCTGAGCGCCGTTCTGCTGGACGTGGTGATGCCCCGGATGAGCGGGATCGAGCTGCTCCGCCGCCTGCATCAGGATGGACTGATGGAAAAAATTCCAGTCTTCCTGATCACCGCGGATGTGGACAGCACCACCATGCGGGAGGCCTACGAGCTGGGCGTCATCGACGTGATTTTCAAGCCTGTGATCCCCTACGTCGTCCTCCGGCGGGTAAACTCGGTGGTGGAGCTGTTTCAGGCCCGGCGCAGACTGGGGGCGGAGGTGGAGCGGCAGCGGGACAAGCTGCTGCTCCAGGCCCAGCAGCTGGCGGAGATGGGCATGGGAATGGTGGAGGCCCTGGCCGCCGCCATTGAATATCGAAGCGACGAGTCCGGAGAGCACGTCCGCCGCATTCACGACATCACCTGCCACCTTCTGCGCCGCACCTCCCTGGGTAAAGGCTTTTCCGAAAATCAGATCCGGCTGATCGGCATGGGAGCCATCACCCACGATGTGGGAAAGATCTCCATTCCGGACGCCATTTTAAACAAGCAGGGCCCCCTGTCCCCGGAGGAATATGAGCTGATGAAGTCCCACACGGTCAAGGGTGCGGAGCTTCTGGCGAGAATTCCCCAGATGCGGGAGCTCTCCGCCTACCGCTACGCCTATGACATCGCCCTGCACCACCACGAGCGGTGGGACGGCGGCGGATACCCCGACGGCCTGGTGGGAAATCAGATCCCCATCTGGACGCAGATCGTCTCCCTGGCGGACGTATATGACGCCCTGGTGAGCAAGCGGTGCTATAAGGAGGCCTTTTCCACCCAGGTCGCCATGGAGATGATCCTGGGCGGACAGTGCGGCGCGTTCAACCCCCTTCTGCTGAACGCCTTCCGCCAGGAGGAGCCGTCGCTCCGTAAATTTTACAGTCCCGCCAAAGGAGGCACAAGCAATGGATGAGATGCGAACAGCGCGGCTGGAGGCGGCGGGAGTCGATGTGGAGGAGGCCCTGGCCCGCTTTATGGGGAACGAGGCTCTGATGATGAAATTTCTCCTGCGGTTTCCCCAGGACCCCAGCTTTCAGCAGCTGAAGGAGGCACTGGCCCGCAGGGACGCCGCCCAGGCCTTTGCCGCGGCCCACACCTTCAAGGGCGTGGCGGGGAATTTGTCCATGAAGGCGCTTTTCCGGCAGGCAAGCCCTGTGGTGGAGGATCTCCGCGCGGGGGATCTCGCCTCCGCCGAAGGGAAGATGGAGGCGCTGGAGGAGCGGTACCGCCAGACACTGGAGGCCCTCAGCAGCCTGGAGTAACGCAAAAGCCCTGTGAGCAGAGCCGTCAATAGGAGGCGCAGCGCCGCCGCAGCTTCCGGTACCCGTTCCCCCCTTTCAAAACGCAGGCATAAAAAGAGGCGCTCCCGCCGCGGCGGGAGCGCCTCTTTTCTATTTTCCGTTATCCGATGGCGATGGTGGTGTCCTTGGGCAGCTCCTTTCTGGCCTCCTTGGGCATGGACAGCTTCAAAATGCCGTCCTCATAGCTGGCGGAGACATCCTTGGGTTCCAAATCGCCCACATAGAAGCTCCGGCTGCAGGCGCCGGCGTAGCGCTCCTGACGGATGTACTTGCCCTTCTTGTCCTTCTCGTCCTTGTCCAGGCCCTTTGCGGCGCGGATGGTCAGGTAACCGTCCTTCAGGTCCACGCTGATCTCGTCCTTCTTGAAGCCGGGCAGGTCAACATCCATCTCGTAAGTATCCTCGGTCTCCCGCACGTCCGTCTTCATCAGATTCTTGGCGTGCTTCCCGTACAGCGGGTTGCGGCCATTCCACGCGGGGATCATACCGAAGCTGTCATCAAACCAATCATCAAACAAATTCTCACCAAAAATGCTGGGCAACATAAGTCATTCCTCCATTCATCGCACTTATCTTTTACCCTGCGGGAGGAACCCTCCGGGCCCCTCTCTCTTGGAACGACTCTGTTATAGCACCGTAAATTAGCACTGTCAAGGGGCGAGCGCCAACGTTTACAAAATAAGCAAAGTTTGTTCAAAAAATATACGATTTTGGTGAGGCGGCATCATATCCCCCTGTTTCCCATCAAAAACCGAGGGCCATTTATCCGTCCGATCAGCCGATGAAGAGCTGCACCCAGTAGTTTCCCTCAGGGTTGTACCCCACACCGATGGCGGTGAAGCTCCCGTTCAGGATATTGGCCCGGTGGCCCGGGGAATTCATCCAGCCGTCCACCACCTGTTCCGGGGTGGCGTAGCCGTAGGCGATGTTCTCCCCCGCCGTCCCATAGCGGAGGCCCACCTCAGCGAGCACGGTAAAGCAGCTTCTGCCGTCGGGCCGGGTGTGCTCGAAGAGACTGGGCAGCTCGCCGGCCCGGATCTGGGCGGCCTCGCCGATAGCGGTGCTTGTCTGGAGGGGCGCCAGACCGTTCTGGGCCCGCTGCTCGTTGACAAGCTGGATCACCTGATTCGTGCAGCTGACGGCGGAGGGCTCCTCCCCATGGGACGCTTCGCCGTATTTCTGATAAAAGCGGGCCAGCATGGCGGCCACCTGGGCCCTGGTGACGCTCCCCTCCGGCGACATGGTGGTGGCGGAGGTGCCGGTCAAAATCCCGTTGGGATAGGCCCATCCCATCATCACGTTGATGATGCCGAAGACCACGTCCTTCTCAATGGAGCAGCCGGCGATTTCCGGCATGGACTGGCAGATGGCGTCCGCGGTCATATCCGTAAACCGGCAGCCCGGTTCGCTGCTGAGATAGACCATAACCGCCGCGGTATCCGTCTCATCCGCCTTGTCCCCCATGGCGTCTTGCATAAATGAATAGAGCATGGAGGCAAACTCCGCCCGGTTCACCACAGCGTTGGGCTGGAAGGTGGTGGACACGTCCGCCGCATTGCGGGAGTTGTAGAGAAACCACATGGGGAAAATATCGTGCTCCACCCCCCAGATCACAGCGTCTGCGTAGTAGGCGCTGTCCGCCACATCCGTATAGGTGGTGGCGCTGCCCACCGTCCCGTCCACAGCGGGGGCGCCCGCGTAGCGGTACAGCACGGTGATCAGCATGGCCCGGGTCATGGTGCTGTTGGGAGAAAAGGTGGTGGCGGAGGTACCGTTGAACAGCCCCTTGTCCACCACATCGTTCACGCTGTCATAGGCCCAGTGGGACGCCGGAACATCCGAAAAGGCCGCGGCGGCAGGCAGGGCCAGGCCAAGACACAGGGCAAGCGAGAGTATCAGGCAAACCACTCGTTTTTTCATAATCTTCTTCTCCTCTTTCACATAGTTCAGGGGAGCACAGTCTCGGCGAACTGTGTTCCCCTGCATTGCAGCCGTGCTCTAAACCTCTTTCAATCATTCTTTTTAAGAAATGGTAGAGGAGGTTTTCCACGCTTCGCAAAAACGGTACTTTTTCCGGCAGTCCCTCAGTTCCTTCCGCTCCTCCAGTCGGGATCGGTCTCCGTGCTGGAGGCGGTGGCCCGCTCCAGCTGATAGACCACCTCGCTGTAGTAGCGGGCGGGGACGTCCCCCAGAGCAAAGATATCCTCTTCCTTTGGGGTATCGTAGCAGTAGCTGCCCCGGGCAACGGTGCCCGCCCGGTAGAACACCGCGTCATACACCGTCACCGTGTCGTTCTCGCCGCCGACGAAGCTGCCGGAGAAGTTCAGCTCCACCCCCATTCCCAGGGCCGGGTCCTCCCGGTAGAAGGTATAGAAGCCCCCTCCGTCCTGGACGCTGCCCCGGTACCAGCCAAGACCTAAGAGCTTGCCGGAGAGGGAGAGGCCGTTGAGCTGCTTTCCGCCGAACTTCTCTAAGCTGCGGCTCTGCTCCGTTCCCGGCTCCAGGGAGTAGACCGGCCGATCCAGTTGGGGAATGCTCTGGACGATCTCATAGTCCTCCAGCTGCTGCTTCCAGGCCGCCAGCGTCTCCCCGGTGAGCTCCACCGGGTGGACGATGCCGATGCGGGCCCCCTCCGGCAGCTGATACTCCTCTTCGTCCACGGTGTTGAAGGAGCCGTCCTCCATATAGCGGAAGGTGGTCTGAAGCCGGTCCCCCTGGTATACGCCCCAGATGAGGCTCATGGCAAACTGGTGCATGATGGGGTTTTTCACAAACAGCGCCTGCCATGCCTCGCCGCTCCAGCAGCGCAGGGACGCCAGCGCCGCCTCCAGACGGTTTTTCTGGGCGGTGACGGTGGTGCGCATCTGCTTTTTCATGGTCTTGAATTCGCTGTAGGCGGCGTTGGCCTTCTCCTCGTCGTCGGTCTTGCCGGGAGCTGGGAGATTTTTCACCGTCTTTCCGCTGTCGTTGGTGATCTCCAGCTCCATGGTGGGGGTGAGCCGCACGGTAAAGCTGCGGGGACCGTAGTCAAAGATACGCCTGCCGTCGGCGGAGAAGCCCAGATCCGGCACAATACGGTCGGCCAGCTCCTCCGGTGTGATGCCAAGCTCCTCCGCCGCGTGCTCCAGAGCGGCGGCAGCCGCCGCCTTCACCTGCCGGAACTTGAACTTCCGGGAGATGGCGTCCACCGTCAAAAGGGCGGCGGGGTCGTCGCTGAGGGTCAGGGCCGCCACTGCGTCACAGGCGATGGCTCCCCGGGCGTGCTGGGGCCAGTCGTTGATGGCCCGGGTAAGCTTGGGGGTCATGGCCGGGCCGCCGAAGGCCGCCGCGAAGGCCAGCACCCACTTGGTCTTGCTCTGGGCTCCGGCGGTGAGCCAGGCCTCATAAACCTCGTTGGCCAGGGATGCCAGATCGTCCCGGTCAATTCCCTGTGCCAGCCGGGCCGCCGTCTCGCTGCGGCCAATGCGGCCCAGTTCGCAGTAAGCCGCCAGCAGCGCCGCCCGCCGGTCCTCCCCGGCCTCCCCGCCGTTCTCCAGATGCAGCGCAGGCAGCGGCATGTCCAAAAGCCACTGGATCCTCCGCTTCTTCCCGCCCTTCAGCACCTGGGCGGCCAGCTGGTCGGGATCGGCAGGCGCGGTCTCCTCCTCCGCCTTCCCGGCGGCCTCCTGCCCGAGGGCGGCCCGGAGGGCCTCCGCCACCTTGGTGCTCTTCTCCGCCGCCAGCGCCGCCTCCAGAGCGGGCCGGAGGACCTCCCCCAGCTTCGCCCCCGCCGCCGCGGCCATGAGCCGCTGGGCGGCCTTTTTGCTTTTCAGGAGGGCGGCGATGTCCCCGGCCCAGTCCGGGTGGCTGGTGAGAATGGCCAGCAGCAGCTCCTGAATCTGCTTGGAGGAGTCGGCGGTAGCGGCCAGAATTGCCGCCTTGGCCTTCTCGCCGCAGTCGGGCAGACCGGCGAGATCGTCCAGGGCGGAGAGGGCTACATACCGTCCGAACACCCCGCCGCTCACCGCCGCCGTCTCAAGGGCCTCCAGATACTCCGGTTTTTTCACCACGCCGTAGACGGCGTTGCGGATTTCCGCCTTTTTCTCCTCCCCGTAGCAGCTGTCATATACCGCCCCGAAGATCTGCAGCATCCTGTCCAGAGGGAGGTCCCTTGCCAGCAGCGCATCCGCCAGACCGGCGGCCTCCTCCGTCTGGGGAAACAGCTGGCTCATCCCCTCGGCCCGGAACACCAGAGCGAATACCACGGCGCAGCGGCAGACAAAGTCGTCCCAACCGGCGGCGGCCTGGTACTGGCTGACCAGCCGGACCTCCTGATAGGGGTAGGCGTAGGACGCGGCGGTGACGGCGGCCAGCCGTCCCTCGTCGCTTTTGAGGCTGCCTGTATCGGTGACAAAGTCCCGCAGCTCCTCCTTCCCGGTCTGGACCTTCTTGGCCAGCAGGTCGGCGATCTTCTCCCGCTGGCTGGCGGAGCCCTTGGACACCGCCCCCGGCAAAAGCTCTGCCAGCACCTCATACTCCCTGGCGTTCACCAGCGCCAGCGCCTGGGAGGCCCCGCCCCGGCAGCGCCGGGCCACCGTCTGCAGCAGCCCCCCATCCTGTCCCTGGGTGAACCGGCTTAAAAACAGCAGCATCGTCACCTCCCCGTCGGGCAGGTCCTTCAGCAGGGTGTCCAGCTGCCCCGTCAGATACTCCCGGGGCAGGGCGCGGAACAATGCCGTCAGCAGCGCGGTGGGGTTCAGAGACAGGAAAACCCGCACAGCGCACCGGGCCCGGGCGCTCTCCCCCTGGGCCTGGAAGGCGGCGGTACCCATAAGGGCGGTGAGATAGGCTTCGCTGTGCTCTGTGGCCAGCACCTTTTCCGCCGTCTGTCCATAGGCGGTGGGGACGGACAGCAGCGGCAGCTGCAGATCCGTCTGTCCCTTTTGCATATAAGCGGCAAGGGCGTCCCGGTCCGCCTGCGACAGCTGGGAAGCGGCGGCGTTCAGGCACCCCAGGAGACTTTTCTCCAAAATGGCGATCTGCCGGGCCGCCAGCGGGTCCCGCCCGCCCTTCAGCCGCTGCAGAAGGCCGGGGGCCTCCCGCTTTCCTTTGCAGAGGAGGATGCCGGCCAGCAGGATGCGCATGTTGCCAAAGGAAGTGCCGCTCAGGGCCTGAGCTTCCTCCAGCACCTGGGGCTCCTCAGCGGCCAGCTGGTAGAGCCAGGCCAGATCCCCGTAGTCCGGCATGCGCCAGGCGCACCGCTCCGCCTCCATGGCCGCCGCCGCGCTCTTGCCCAGAATGGCGGCACGGTTTTCCCGCTCCCCCTCCCGGCGCCTCCACTCGCTTTCATGCTGCAGCACAAAGATGGCGGTGCTCTTGCCGATGGCCCAGTACAGCCGGACAAACCGCTCCAGCTCCGCCCCGCCGGACTGGCGCAGGGGCTCCAGGAAGGCCACGGCGGCGTGCCGGTTCTCCCAGTCGAGATCCCGGAAGTTCTGGGCCTCCGCCTTCTGCAAAAGGCTGTCGTCCCTTGGCTCCGATGTGAGATAGGCGAGGGCCAGGGTCCGGTTGTTGGGGGAGAGCCCCAGATTGTCCATCAGCCGCTCCAGCTTCTTTTTCTTGTGATCCTCTATGCTATGCATCGCTTTCCTCCTGCTTTTATTCGTCTTGGTTTTCAATCTCCTGCCAGCGCCGCCAGATCTCCGTCTCCTGGAGCTTCTCCCGGCACAGCTCTATATAGCGGACGGTCCGGAAAAAGGCGGCGGCTGCCGGCTGATCATCCTTTTCCACCCGGTGGGACCGTGCGGACAGGGCCGCCGCCAGTTCTCCCAGCAGTGCCGCCCCGGTGTGGAGCCCCACGTCCCCGCACCGCACCTTCAGCTTCTCAAGCCTTGAAACGGCGGCGGGCCCCCCTGTGGCGAGGCCCGACTGCAGAAGATCCGCCAGGGCCCGCTCCATCTCTTTAAGCAGCTCTGTCATTGCTCCTCCTCCCACCGCAGAAAGCATTCAATGGGGTACAGCTTCAGCCGGTCGCCCTCCCGGTATACAACGCCGAAGAACACCGGGCGCAGCCCCTCCTCATTCTGAAGCCGCCGGGCAAGCTGCTCCAGGATGTCCACCACCTTGGCCTCCTCCTTCCGGTAGCGCACTGTGAGCCACAGGTCCCGGCCCTCCTGGTCCAGCAGCTCCATGGAGAACACCTGCCCCACCGTGTCGTAGTCCTGCGCCCGGCACCGGGCGGGCCGCACCACCGCCAGCCGGGAGATCTCCGGGGCATGGGGGGCGCTGCGCTCCTCCAGGAGGCGGGAGAAATCCGTAATCATCTCCTCCTCCGGGAATACGGCCCCCGGGGGCTGGGGGGCAAGCAGAGCAGCGGTACACTGCTGGGTGGAGGACAGTCCCCCGGTCCGGTTGGCTTTGGCCCCGGTGAGATCCAGCCCCCGGTTCCACGCCTGCCGCAGAGGACAGGGCAAGCCCCAGGGGGCGGCGGCGGATCTCCGCCGGGGCGGCCCCTCGTAGAAGGTGGGGCGGAGGTCGGAGAAGGTGTAGAACCGATGGGCCTCCCGCTCCCAGAAATAGTAAATGGCGCCCTCGTAGCCGCCCCGCCCGGAGAACTCCCGCATCCCCAGGAGATAGAGCTTCAGGTTTCCCACTGGGACGTAGTCCTCCCGGAAGGTTCCCGCCAGGGTCCGGAGGGTCTCCCCATCGGCCTCCTCCAGAGCCGAGGCCAGCCGGAAGGCCAGAGACAGCCGGGACAAAAGCTCGGTATCCCGGCAGGCGGCGGACCGGGCGAAGTAGGCGGCATAGGCCCCGTGGAGCCCCCGGAGAGCCCGCTCCAGGTCCGGAAGCTGCGCTGTGTGACAGAGGGAAGCCATCCGCTCCACCGTCTCACACACGGCGGTGGGAAGACGGCTGAGGCCGGTGGCCAGCTGGGAGGTCAGGGCCTGCCGCACCCCCTGGCAGACGCCCCGGACCTTCTCTATATCCATCTCCTCCTCCGGAGCGGCGGCCTCCTCCAGGGCCGACGGGTCCACGATCCCCTTCTGCAGCTGCCAGAGGAGCAGGGCCTCGGCCTTGTGGACGCAGAAGGTCCGGCTGTGGCAGCTGCAGGTGCTGTGCTCGATGGGCTCCAGCAGCCGCACGGTGGCGGGAAGCCAGGGCATCTCCACTGTGACCACCGAGGTCTCGGTGATGGCCGCCCCCTGGCCGCTTTGAAAGCGGAACAGAGTGGCGGCAAGCCGCCGTCTCCCCAGCTGGCGCAGGAGCTTTTCCGCCGGATAGGCCCGAAGTTCCGAAAAATCCGGCGCCTCCGGCGCCGCCTCCTCTGCCGGGGCGGCGGTCCCCTCCTGCTGCTGCAGCCACAAAATGGCCGCGATGCGGTGGCGGCAGATGCCGCCGCTGGGACAGGAGCAGCGGCTCTCCCCCAAAGGGGCCTGGATGAGACAGGTCACCTCCCCCATCCGGACCTCCACCGCCTCCCCCTCCGTCTTCACCTGGGGATCAGTCAGGGAGGCCAGGTCCTTTTTCGCCCGGTTCACCGTCCCCTTGTTGCAAAGCCCCACCAGGTACGCCTCGTCCGCCGCCGCCAGGGCGGCGGCCAGTTTTTCCGGGATCTGCATCCTCTCTCCCCCCTTTACTCCCGCATCACATGGGCCATGAAATCCGCCAGGCGGGCCGGGGTCATGGCCCCCACATAGGCCCCCATCCCCGCCAGATTCTCCGCCACGGTGCGGTCGTAGGCGGGGTCGGCGTTTTCGTTCAGAGCCGTGAGGGCAATGAGCTTTGCCCCGCTCTCCAAAATATCCCGGCACACGCCGTAGAGATTCTGCCGGGTGTTGCCCTCACAGAGGTCGCTGACCAGCACCACCATGGTGCGGTGGGGCGAGACGATGAGGGATTCGCAGTACCGAAGCGCCCCGGCGATGTCCGTGCCGCCCCCCAGCTGGACGCTCATGAGGGTCTCCACCGGGTCGTCCACATAGCCGCTGAGATCCACCACGGCGGTGTCAAAGATTACCAGACGGGTGTCCAGCATGGGCAGCTTTGCGAAAATCCCCGCCATCACCGCGCTGTGGATGATGCTTTGCAGCATGGAGCCGCTCTCGTCCACCGCCAGGATCACCCGCCAGGGATTGTACCGCTTGACCCGGCCGTTGAAATAGACCTGCTCCACCATGAGGCGGCGCTTTTCCATGTCGTAGTGGGCCAGGTTTTTCCGAATGGTCCGCTGGACGTCCAGATTCCGCAGGGAGCGGATGCTGCTGCGGCTGCTGCGGTCCAGCTTCCCCAGAGCCGAGCGCTGCACATCGCTCTGCATCCGCCTGGTGAGCTCCTCCATCACCCGCCGGACGATGCGGCGGGCGGCGTCCAGCACCGACCCCTTCATCATGTGCTTGAGGCTCAAAACCGTCTCTAAAAGGGCCTCGTTCGGCTCCATCTTCTCCAGCACCTCCCGGTCCGCCAGCAGCTCTGTCAGCTGATAGCGGTCCAGTGCGTGGCGCTGAAGGATCTCCGCCGTCTCCCGGGGAAAGAGGCAGCGGACCTCGCTGAGCCAGTGGGCCACTGTGGGCTGGCTGGCCTCACGGCCCCCCTGGGGGCTCTTCTCCCCCCGGACGTCCGCTCCCGCCTCCCGGCCGTAGAGGAAGTCCAGGGCCTCGTCCATGCGGACAAGCCGTACGCTCTCCAGGCCGATCTGCTGCCCGGCGTTTTTCCCCAGCACCAGCCGCCACCGGTTCAGCGCCGCGCCGTCGCTCACCACGATTGGTCCCCTCCTTCCTCCTCAAAGCTGTCTATCCGCCGGGCGGCCCAGGCGTCCACCGCCTCGGCCAGAGCGTAGGCGGCGGCGTCCACCGCCTCACGGCGCAGATCTCTTCCCTCCGCCCCGTGGAGGGCCGCCGCCTGCCGGGCGATGCGGTCCGTCTCCATGGGCACAAAGTAGCTGAAGGCCAGACGCAGCTCCGGCAGCAGAGCGGTAAAATCCTCCTCTGTCAGCTCCGTCAAAAGCCCGTCGATCTGGCGGAGAAACCCCTGGTCCACCAGCAGAAGGTCCCGGGCGGTGTAAAAGAGCCCCTGGAGGAAGGCCGCCGATTGGAGCATCATCCCCCGGGTTCCCCGGAGATAGCTTCGCACCGCCCCGTCGATCCGGCCCTTCCATTCCGGGTCTCCGCCGTACAGAAGCCCCAGCACCGCGCCGTGGAGGGCGGGGTGGATGGGGTTTTGGCCCGCCAGACAGGCAAAGGTCTCCATAAGGGCGGGACGGCGGTGGGAAAATGCCTCCCGGTCCGTCACCTGGTAGAGGAGCATGCAGGCCTGCTGCACCCCCAATACCCCTCGGTCGTCCACCGCCGCCATGGCGGGCAGCAGCTGCAGCACCCGGCCAAAGCAGCGGTCCAGCAGGGCGGGATAGTCGTAGCCCCCCCGCTCGCCGTACTGGTCCTGCCACTCCTCCAGGGTGCTGAGAGAGGCAAAGGCCTCACACAAAGAGGTGAAGTCCCCATCGGAGAGGAGCAGCTCCTCCATCCGGCCCGCCAGAGCGTCCGCCGTGTCGCCAAGACCCATGAGAAAGCCCTGGACCAGCAGATGGGCTCCCGCTCCGGCGCTGTTCGCCCCAGCCATCCGCTCCCGCAGCTGGACGGCGCAGGCCTCCTCCATGGTGGCCCCGGAAACCGCCGCCTCAATGAGGGAGACCTCCACGGCGGCCGTCCATCGGTAGGTCCAGGTCTCCCGGATCAGATTCCGGTCCCGGCGGCGCTGGAGATCCGGCCCCTTCTGCCGCTGGGCGAAGCCGCAGTCGAGAAACACCGTCTGGTGCAAAAAGCGGCTGATCTCCCGGTGCCTCGGCTGAGAGAAGAGGGAAAGGGTGATCTCCTGCCGGGCGGCCTCCCGCTTCAGACGGAAGGCCCTGCACTTTTCGTCAAAATCCCGGACCAGCGGCGGCGTCAGAGCCCCATCGCAGAGCTTCCCCACCGCCTTTCCCCGGGTGAGCTCCCCCAGCACCTCCACAGGCGCCCCGGTGGAGAGATTTGCTTCTCCCTTTACAAAGCTGCTCAGCACCGCGTCCCGCAACTCATAGAGGCCGGGGGCCGGCTTCTCCCGCAGCGCCGCCAGCCCCTGGGCCTGCTGGAAGGCGCAGATCTCGTCAAAGGCGGAGATGGTGTCCCCCTTCTGCCGCAGTTTGCGGCCCGTCCGCACCAGGTAATCCAGCGTCACCTCTCCCCAGGCCTTCTCCGCTCCCTCCCGGTGGAGGGCCGCCCACACATCGGCGTAGTAGCCGGGGGCGGGCATGCCGCTGGCGTAGCCGGAGAGGGCGTCCGCCGCCGGCATGGTATAGCGCATGGGGTAGACGGACTGGGCGGAGGACGGCAGCTTGCAGGGGTGCTCCTCCGACGGCTCGGGGTGCAAAAGTCCATAGATGTGGAAGCCCCCCGCCACCACCAGCACCCGCTGATACTGCCCGGCGGCCTCCCGGACCCGCTGTGCCATGTGGGCCTCCCGGGCAAGGCACCCGTCCTCCCGCAGCTCCACCTCCGGCGTATTCTGCCGGGACAGCAGGCAGTAGGCGTTCATCTGCCCCACAAAGGCCTCGTCGCTCAAAAAGAGCCCCGCCGTCTCAAAATACTTCTCCCAGAACTCCTCAAAGCTCCGAAGGCCCGCCTTCTCGCACAGGCGCTTTTGAAACTGGTTGGCGGCCAGATACCGGTCGCTGGCGTAGCTCTGCTTCTCCTCCCGGGTCCGAAGGCCCCGGGAGGCCTTGGTAGCCAGGAGGATCTCCGCGTAGGAGAGATCGATGAACCGGCTGGGAATGCCATGGGCCGCGGCAAAGCGGAGGGCCGCCAGCTCTGGGGACTGGTCTAAAAAGGGGTAGTAGCAGCGGCAGGTCTCCGGCTCCTCCCCCTCCTCCCCGGACAGGAGGCCGCCCTCGTCCCGGTAGGCGTAGTAGAGAGCCACGGGGGCTTTGGTGTCCGGATTTGTCAGCACGGAAATCAGGTGGTTGGCGTTCTCCGGCCCCTCCACCAGAACGCAGTCGGGGCGGTAGCGCTCCATAACCCGCTCTAAGTGCCAGGCGCAGACGGGGCTGTGGTGGCGCACCGGGTAGTAGAGCACCGGGGCGTCCAGGGAGAAGGGGATTACTTCAGCCGTCCCCTGGCCTCGTAGTAGCGCTTCCATGCTCCGCCCTCCCGTCGTGCTTTGTCCCGTACCACCGTGGCAAAGTAGCCGGAGATCTTCTCCATGTCCTCCCGGGACTCCTTGGCCACGGCTCCCACTAAGTTGTCCACCAGACACCCCTCGTCCATGCGGCCGTCGCCGTAGTACCAGGCCGTCATCAGCGTCTGGTAGTATACCGACACGGCCTCGGCGGTGCTCATCACCGCCGAGGGCTTTTCGATCCGCTGGCCCTCGGCGGTGACGCCCTCCCGCAGCTCGTGGTAGGTGGTGGCCAGCAGCTCCGCCGCCTCCTCGTCCAGAGGCTGGGTGATCCCCGCGGCGGCGGCCAGGGCCCCCACCTCGTTGAGGATGATCTGCTTTTCCAGGGCCACGTCCCCCACAGGCAGGACCGTCTCGAAGTTAAAGCGGCGCTTGAGGGCGCTGGACATCTCGTTGACGCCCTTGTCCCGGGTGTTGGCGGTGCCGATGACGTTGAAGCCGGGCCGGGCGAAGAGGAGGCCCTCGTCCCCCAGCTCCGGAATGTTCAGCACCTTGTCGCTGAGCACGCTGATGAGGCTGTCCTGGACCTCCGCCGGGGTGCGGGTGATCTCCTCAAAGCGGGTGAGGATGCCCTTCTCCATGCCCACATAGAGAGGGGCGGGGACCAGGGCCTGACGGCTGGGGCCGTTTGCCAGCAGGAGAGCGTAGTTCCAGCTGTATTTGATCATATCCTCGGTGGTGCCGGCGGTGCCCTGCACCGTGTTGGTGCTGCAGCCGCTGATGGCGGCGGACAAAAGCTCTGAGAGCATGGTCTTGGCGGTGCCCGGCTCCCCCACCAGCATCAGTCCCCGGTTGCCCGCCAGGGTGATGATGCACCGCTCCACCAGGGCGTCGTTGCCCAGGTATTTCTTTTGGATGGCGACGGTCTCCCCGCCGCAGCGCACCGGCTCGCGGGAGCCTAAAATAAACAGCCGCACCGCCTTGGGGGACAGCTGCCAGTTCTGGGGCTTTCGGTTTCCCTGATCCCAGACACGCAGGGCCGCCAGCTCCGCCTGGTACCGCCGCTCCGCCTGGGGACGAAGGACAGAATGTTCCATAGTGCCTCACCTCATTGGAAATTGATGTGGAAACGGACGATAAGTTATGTCCATTGTAGGGGATTTTGGCCAAAATGACAAGCCGTACCGTGGGAAATTCCGGCAAACCCCCGAAAAGAGGAAAAGCCGCCGTCTTCCGAAAGGCAAAAAGGCCCGGGAGAGCCGCCGCCCTCCCGGGTCCTGTTTTTGCTCCATCGGGCTACAAAAGCCCGCCGGAAAACTCCAAAATGGTCTTGCTGTCCACGGCCAGGTTCAGGTTCTGCCCGTCGTCAAAGCCCGCGGTGATCACGCCGATGAGGTTGCCGTACAAATCCAAAAGCGCCCCGCCGCTGCTGCCGTGGGAGGTAGGGGCGGTAAACTGGATCATGGACCGCTCCCCCACCGTGCGGAAGCCGGAGATGATCCCGTCCGAAACGGTGTTGAACAGCCCCAGGGGGCTTCCGATGGCCACCACCTTCTGGCCCCGCACCAGGGGCGGGCCGCCCCGCCGCACGGGGATGGGCGTTCTGTGCTTCTGCATGCGCAGAATGGCCAGGTCAAAGTCCGGGTGGTATTTGATGAGCTCGTTGGTGTAGAACACCTCCTGCTCCTCCTCCAAAAGAATCCCGAAATACCGCCCGCCGGAGACCACATGGAAGTTGGTGAGGATATAGCCCCCCTCGTGGACGATGACGCCGGAGCCGGTTTTATAGCACTGCCGCTGGTCGTCAAAGACCTGGAGCATCACCACGGACCGGGCCAGCTTGGCAAGCTCCACATAGTCAAGGGGCTGGCCCTCCCCGGACCGGGGCGGCGGAGCCGTCTCCCGGCGCGGCGGCGTTTCAGAGGGCCGCCGGGGGATCTGGACGGTGGGACGGACCGTCTCCGTCCTCCCCGGGCGGGAGGCGGCGGAGATCACCGGAACTGCGGCCGGCGGGGCGCTTTGCTTGGGCGCCTCCGCCCGGAGGGACAGCTTAAGAAGGTCCGGGTCCCGCAGGGAAATGTCCTCTCCGCCTATGTACAGCACGTCGCAGCCCATTCGGTACAAAAGGCAGAGGAAGAGATACTCCGGCAGCTTCACCGTACCGCCGCACACAAACTTGGGAAACACCAAAAGGTGCTTCGTCTCCACAAAGAGACGGGGGAAGTACAGATCGATCCAGTAGAGCAGCTTTACAGCAAAATTCCGGAGGATGGAGGCCTCCGCCCGTCCCCGGCTCTTCTGAAACAGCTCCAGCATCTCCCGGAAGTGGTCCTGAAAGGCCTCTTGCAAAATCCAGTTTTCAAAGCGGAAGGGCAGGGCGTCCGTCCCCTTCTCATAGAGGGCCATGTACTTTCCCATCTCTCCCTGATCCGGCTGCCGGGACAGGGAGGGGACAAACACCCGTCCCTCCCGCTGGCCCCCGCCCTCCCAGGCCTTTGCCCTGGCCGCAACGGCGTCGTACGCCCCGCCGCACAGATACCGGATAAAGTAGGTGTCCTTCCGGAAATTGGCGTACCGCCCGCTTTGGGTGAAGAACTCCTCCGCCGCGTCCGCCCCGGAGGGGGTGCGAAGCACCACCTGAAAATACTGCTTATAATCTGCCATCCACACCGCTCCTTTGAAAAATCTCTCCCTCTCTGGGCCTCTGGCCCGGCCCGTGTCTACTCCGCTTTCAGCCCCAGGTACCGGGCGGCCTCCAGCAGAACAAAGTCATAAAAACGGCCCGACGCATCCCAGACCGCCGTCCTCTCCGGTGAAATTCCCCGGACCAGAACCTCCTCCGGAGCGATGGCCAGGTCCGCCATTTCCAGCATGGGAACGTCCATGGTGGTGTCCCCGGCGCAGATCACCCGCTCCGCCCGGAAACGCGCCCGCAGGCGGCGGACCGCCTCGCCCTTGTTGATGGGCGGCGGGAAGAAGTAGGTCTTCCGTCCCGAAACCTCCATGTTCAGGGATGTTTTTCCCTCCATGGCCCCGGCCAGGGCCTGGGCGTCCTCCGGCGTATCGCAGGCGGCAAAGGCGTACATCCCGTCCACCACCCGGCAGCGCCTGGCCTGGGGCGCAGCCTCCAGGGCCGCTATGGTCTCCCGGATGGCATCCTGCCAGGGGGACACGGCCCTTTGGGACTCCTCCAGCCACTGCCCGTCCGCCTCGCCGTCTATGAGCAGCACCCCTCCGTTGGAGGTCACCGCGTACTGAGGACGGCAGGCCGCCGGAAACTGGATGCGGAGGTACTGCTCCACCGACCGGCTGGTGACCGGCACGAAGAGGGCCCGGTCCATCAGGCGGGCAAGCCGCCCCGGCGTTTCCCTGGTCAGATAGCCCTGGGGCTCCCCGTTTAAAAGCTCCACGCACACGTCGGCGTCCTCAGCGTGCTTCCAGGAAAACAGCAGGGTGTTGTCCAAATCGCTTGCGAAGATGGTTTTCTCCATGGTCAGCTGTCGGCGATGGCCCGGATGAGTCCGCAGGCCCGGTAGTGCACCAGGGGGTACTCCATCAGGGGAACGCCCTTCTCCTTTGCAAGTTGATAGATATGGCCCAGGTGCTCCTCGTCGTCCATGCTGCGCACCAGCACCATCCAGGGCACCCGCCGCAAAAGCACCCGGGTGGCCTCCCCGATGCTGGGCTTCACCAGGTTGCGGTCGGCAATGGAAAACTGCTCACAGATCGCCTGTACCTCCTCCAGCGCGCCTCCGGCGGGGACGGTATCCTCCAGGGGCCTGTCCGCCGCCTGGGGGAAGTGGGCCTCGATGGCCCCGATGAAGGAGTAGGTGAGGTCCTTTTCCAAAAGCTCCCGGTAGAAGGCCGCCCCGTGGAAGTCCTTCTCCCCGATCAGATCCCTCCGGTAGAAGGTCCGGCTGAGAAGTCCCGAGACGGTGGAATTGAGGCAGGAGCTGGCGATGAGGAAATCGTCGTGGGTGCCGCACTTCCCCGCCAGTCCGGCGGGGTCCGACAGCACCGCCAGCCCCGGGTCCACCCCGGGGTACTCCGCCATGGCCCGGTTCAGCTCATTCTGAATGGCGCCCTTCCCGGTCCAGCCGTCCACAAACTGGATCTGCTCCGGCTTGTAGCGCGCCAGAAGGTAGTCCATGGCGTTTTTGTCGACGCCCACGCCACGGATGATGGAGATGGTGTAGTGCCGAACCTCCACATGGTATTTCCAGGCGAGATAGCGCTTGATCAGCACCCCCACGGAGGTCCCCGCCCGGGCCAGGGACACCAGCACCGCGTCCTCCCCCTTCTCCTCCCAGATCTGCCTGGAGACGGAGGCCACCGCGGCGGCGGTCAGGGGGGCGTAGCGCCGCAGCCCATCCTCATAGGCCGCCAGATACGCCGGCGAGGGCTCGTACTCAATGGGGAGCATCTCCGAGTAGTGGACGCCGCTCTGGATCCGCTTCTCCCGCTCCGCCGTGGGCAGGGGCTCCACCAGGCCGGTGATGTCCTTGAGAAGGATCTCCACATCCTCCGGTTTATAGGTACCAAACATGCTGACCTCCCTGGAGATAGAATCCCCTTCCGCCTGCTGCCAGGGGGAAGGCGGCCGCCAGAGCGCCGAGGGCCTTCGTCCCCTCCTCCGGCGTGTCGGAGACCACCACAAGCGCGTCGCAGGACTCCATATCGTAGAGATAAGTGGCCCGGTTCTCGTCATAAAAGCTGGGAAGCTTCCGGCCGGAGAAAATGGGGTAGCCCGGCTCCCCGCACACGCCGATGGGGCTTCTGGTGGTGGCGTGGCAGCGGACGCGGTAGTCCTGTCCCGCCTCCTCCAGGCGCTTTCCCAAAAGAAGGGCCGGGTACATGCACTCCTCCGTCCCCAGCACCGTCACCCGGCTGCCCGGGGAAATCTGCCGGAGCGCCCGGGGGAGGAATGCCTCCGCCGCGGCGGCGCAGCTCTCCCGGTACGCCCCGATGGGAAGACCCAGGCGGGGGTCCCGGAGGGGCGCGCAGGGCAGGGTCTCCCGGCAAAGGGAGAGGGCGGCGGGCTCCACGCCCTCCGCCTCCCGGACGGAGAGAGGCACCACCCGGGCGGTGTAGTCCTCCTGGGGGAGCTTCACCAGACAGGCGCTCTCGATCCCCGCCCGGGCCATCCGCGCCTCGTTTTCCGGCGGCACCCGGTTGAGGATGGACGCCGCCACGATCCGCTTCTCCCGAAAGAGGGGATACGCCTGCCGCAGGGCCTCCACCATGTTGATAAGGGTGTTGCCGGTGGAGATCTCGTCGTCCACCAAAATCACCGTATCCGTCCCCTCCAGCCGCGCCGGGAGGCCGTCGCCGCAGAGCTTCTGCTCCACCGCGTGGCTGTGCTCCTCCCGGAACTCCACCCAGCGCTGTCCCTTGGGGAACGCCTCCCGGGTGGTGGGGAGATAAATGCAGTCGGGGGACAGGGCGGCGGCCACGGCGGCGCCGATGGCGGTGGCCGTCTCCGCAAAGCCGATGACCAGCCGGGTCTCCGGCCACCGCCGCGCCAGAAGACTGCCCAGAGCGTTCATCATGGCAAGGGCCTTCGAGGGGCTCACGGGAATGTGCTTGGCCTGGAGGGGGTTTACCAGCAGATAGGTCCGCTTGGCGTTTTGAAACCGCTTGGCCACCCGGAGGGTATTTTCACTTGTGTAGTCAGGCATAGGCTGTTTCCTCGCTGATTGGAATAAGTCAATAGCTCCGGGAGGCGTGGTTCCGGCCCACCAGGAAGCCGAAGGCCGTGCCGCAAAGGCCCCCCACGATGTGCATGAGGTTGGCCACATTGTCCCGGACAAAGAGCATGGAGTACACCTCCTGCCCCAGATAGAGCACCCCCACCAAAATCAGAGTCAGGGGGATCTTTCCTCCCTTCATGCCGGACAGGGAGGCCAGCATGATCATCATGAACACGATGCCGCTGGCGCCCAGAAGAGCGGAATGGGGGAAGCACACAAACTGCAGAACGCCGGAGATGATGGCGGTAAAGACAATGCCGGTCAGCAGCGCCTTGCCGCCGTACTTCTCCTCCAGAGGCGGACCGATCACCAGAAGCAGCAGCATGTTGCCGAGAAAGTGGTCGAAATTGGCGTGGCCCAGCACATGGCCCAGAAAGCGGACATAGGTCAGAGGGCTCAGCAGGGACGACCGGTAGACGGAGAAGAAGGCCGTTGTGGTCCAGCCCTTCGTCAGGTATCCCAGCAGGAGGGAGAGAAGGGAGAGGAAAAAGAAGCTGAGGACCACAGGGGAATTGTATTGAAGTTTCTTCATGGAGCGACACCTCCTGTCATGGAAAAGGGGCGCTTTGAAGCGCCCCTTCCGCGTTGTTACTTTTTAGGGGTCAGCGCCTTGCGGAGCATATCCACCGGGATCATGGTCGCCGCCAGGATCGCAACAACCACCCAGGCCATGGGCGGGAAGGGCGTACAGCTGAACATGTTGCTGATCCACTCACCGGCCTTCACCGGGAGCAGCGCCGCGTTGACGATGGCGGCCTGAATGAGGACAATGGCGATAAACACCTTCATAAAGCCGGTGTTCTCGTTCAGGCCCTTGAAGATGGCGAAGCCGTCGTCACGGACATTGAAGCCGTTGAAGAGGGCGCTCCAGATAAAGAGCACAAAATAGGCGGACATCTTCTGCTCGGTGTTGGCAAAGAACTGGTCAAAGAAGGGCGCCTTCAGGAAGAAGAAGCTCAGGGCCGTGAGCCACAGGCCCATGATGACGATCTGGATCATCATCGGCTTGCTGACGATGCTCTCGTCCCGCCGGCGGGGCTTTTCGGTCATATAGCGCTCCTGAGCCGGCTCATTGCCCAGCATGATGGCCCCCAGGCCGTCCATCACCAGATTGACAAACAGCAGATGGGTCACCTTCAAAGGCTCCTCAATGCCGAAGAAGGGGGCAATGGCGCTGACCACCACCGCCGCCACATTGATCACCAGCTGGAACTTGCAGAACTTCAGGATGTTGTGGTAAATGGTGCGTCCGTACCAGATGGCGTCCTTGATGGACTTGAAGTTGTCGTCCAGGATGACGATCTTGCCGGCCTCCTTGGCCGCCTCGGTGCCGCTGCCCATGGCAAAGCCCACGTCGGCCCGCTTCAAAGCCGGGGAGTCGTTGACGCCGTCGCCGGTCATGCCCACCACCAGGTTCATCTCCTGGCACAGCCGCACCATGCGGGACTTGTCCGTAGGCAGGGCCCGGGCGATGACCCGGATGCGGGGGATGATCTCCTTCACCTCGTCGTCGCTGAGCTCGCCGAGCTGGCTGGAGGTGAGGGCCACGTCGTCCTTGGTCTTGAGAAGGCCCGCGTCCTTGGCGATGGCCACCGCGGTCTCCAGCCGGTCGCCGGTGATCATGACCACCTGGATGCCCGCGTGCTGCACCTCGGTAATGGCCTCCCGGGCCTCGGGCCGCACATCGTCCCGGATGCCCACAAAGCCGATGATGACGGTGTCGCTGTTGATCTTGTTCTCCGTCATCTCCTGGGTGGAGTAGCCGAAGGCCAAAACCCGCATGGAGCGGCTTGCCAGCTCATCGATCTTGCCGTTGATCACCTCCGGCACGATCTCCCGCTCCTCACCGCTCATGCTGAGGTACTTTCCGGAAACAGCCAGCAGCCGCTCCGGGGCGCCCTTGTAGAAGGTCTTGCCCAGCTCGCCGAGATAGGCCTGGCTGAACTTGTTGGCGGAGTTGAAGCTCTGGGCCTCGGTGACGGTGCAGGAGATCTCCAGCTGATGGAAGAGCTCCGCTCCCAGGAATTTCATCAGGGCCTGGTCGGTGGCGTTGCCGCCGATCACGTTCCCCGACGCGTCAAACATGGACTGGGTGTTTTTGCCGATGGCGAGATCCACCAGGCTCTTGATCTTCCCGTGCTGGGAGAGCTCATTAAGGGGGATAGTGATGCCGTCGGCGGTGAAGAACTCCACCACCTCCAGACGGCCCTTGGTGATGGTGCCGGTCTTGTCGCTGAAGAGGATGTTGAGAGACCCGGCGGTCTCGATGCCCTCCGCCTTGCGCACCAGAACGTTGTGGTCCAGCATCTTGCTGGTGTTCTGCATCAGCACCAGGGAGATCATGAGAGGCAGCCCCTCGGGGACGGCGCAGACGATGATCACCACCGCCAGGGACACCGCCTCCACCACATCCTTGATAACCTCCGTGGCGCCGGAGGCCAGATAAGGCCCGAAGCCGCCGGCGGAGATCACATAGAAGGCCAGATACAAAACGGCGATGACGATGGCGCCGATATAGCCGAACCGGGAGATCATGTTGGCAAGATTGGCCAGCTTCACCTTCAGGGGGGAGTCCGGCTCGTCCTCCTGCATCTCCTCCGCCATCTTGCCCATCATGGTGGAAAGCCCCACCTTCTGAACATCCAGGACGCCCTCGCCGTCAAAAAGGACGGCGCCCCGGAAGAGGGAGTGCTTATCCACAAAGGTGTCGCCGGTGATCTCGTCGGCCAGGCGCATATCGCCCTCCGCCGCGCACTTGGGGCACTCCTCCGCCTCTCCGTTCAGAGCGGAGTTGTCCACCTTCAGATTGCCGTGGATCAGCACGCCGTCGGCGGGGATCTTGTCGCCAGACTGGAGCAGCACCTTGTCCCCCACCACCACGTCGTCGATGTCAATGACGGTGATGACGCCGTTTCGGTAGACCTTGCACTGGTCCTTTTTGGTGCTGTCCTTCAGCTGGCGGTATTTGGTGTCGCTGGCCACGCCGGTCTTGGCGGACACAAACGCCACGATCAGGATGGCCACGATGGTGCCGATGGGCTCATAGATGTCGGCATACCCGAAGATGCACATGACAATCATCAGCGCGGCAATGGCCAGAAGAATGCGGATCATGGGATCGCCGAAGGTCTCCTTGAATTCCGCCCAGAATGTGGTGGGCTCGGAATCCGGGATCACGTTACTGCCGTATTTTTGCCTGGATTCGGCGACTTCTTTGTCAGAAAGTCCGTTGTAGTGCATGTTTTCTTTCTCCTGTATACGCAGGAAAAGAGAAGGAATCCCAACAATTCGCTTCTCTCTCCTGGTTTATCTATGACAAATGGAAACGAATGGGAGGAACGGACCGCTTACATGAAGCGCCGGCACAGATCGGGGAGGGCGGGATCGGTGGTGCCCTGGCCCACGGCGTTGAACTTCCACTCGCCGTTGTGGCGGTAGGTCTCGCCGAAGATCATGGCCGTCATGCCGCTGTAGTCCTCCGACAGGTTGTACCGGCACAGCTCCTGGTTGCCCCGGGCGTCCACAACGCGGATGAAGGCGTTGCGGATCATGCCGAAGTGCTGGCGGCGCTCCACGGCCTGGTAGATATTCACCACAAAGACGATCCGGTCATATTCGGCGGGTACCCGCTCCAGATCGATGACGATCTGCTCGTCGTCGCCCTCGCCGGCGCCGGTGAGGTTGTCGCCCATGTGCTGCACCGCCCCGGACGGGTGGCGGAGATTACCGAAATAGATGATGTCCTTCCCGTCGGTGAGCTTTCCGTTTCGCAGCAGAATGGCGGACGCATCGCAGTCGATGGCCTGGGTGGGGGCGGAAAAGAGGGAGCCGAGAATGCCGCCTCTGCCGCCGCCCTGGGCCTCGTCCCAGCCGAGGCCCACCACGATTCTGTTCAGACCTGCCTGGCCCTCCTTGGTCAGGCTGACCTTCTGTCCCTTTTGCAAACTAACAGACATATCCTGTTTCCTCCTTATTTTCTCCCTGCCGTCCAGCGCAGGCCCCAGTGGAACGCCTGATCCAGCGCCTGATGGCCCGGATAGAACTGAACGATCTTCTCCACGCTGAAAGTCTCGTCGTTGATGTTCTCCAGCAAAACCAGACCGCACATAATATCTCTGGAGTTGTAGGAGTCCATCTTCACAATCAGGTCCTCCGCGCCGGGATATTTGATGGTCACTGTGGCGTCGGCCTGCTGCCAGTTGGCAACCCCCTCATAGATGAAGGTATAGACCAGCACTCTCTGAATCTTGGCGATCTGGTTGCCGTTGATGCGGAGATTTTCGCCGGTGGTCACCGCCCCGGTCCGATCGTCCCCGTCCAGGGAAATGTAGGGCTCATTCTGCAGGGAGCCAAAGGCGTTCCCCAGGGCCTGCACCGTGCCCTTTCTGCCGTTTTTCAGCTCAAAGAGGCAGCCGAGGTCCAGATCGATGCCGCTCTTTGTCCCCCCCATAAGGCCGGAGAGAAAGCCCTGCTTGGCAGGTCTGCTGTTCCAGTTGAGGTTCACCAGGATCTCCCCCAGACCGCTGCCCTGGTTCTTTTGAAGGTTGACCTTTCTGCCCTTTTCCAAACTGATAGCCATGGCGTCCTCCTTACTCGATGTCCACCCCGTAGTTGGCGCACAGCGCGGCGAGGCCGCCCTGATAGCCGCTGCCGATGGCGTTGAATTTCCATTCTCCGTTGTGGCGGTAGAGCTCACCGAACACCGCCGCGGTCTCGATGGAGAAGTCCTCCCCCAGATCGTAGCGCAGGATCTCCTGGCCGTTGGTCTCGTCGAAGATCCGAATGAAGGCGTTGTTCACCATGCCGAAATTCTGCCGCCGCTCCTCCGCCTCGTAAATGGTGACGGTGAAGGCGATGCGGGAGATATTGTCCGGGACCCGGGTCAGATCCACCTTGATCTGCTCGTCGTCCCCCTCGCCCTGGCCGGTGAGATTGTCCCCCAGGTGCTCCACGCCGCCGGAGGGGTGCTTCAGATTGCCGTAAAAAATAAAGTCCTCGCTGCAGGTGGTCTTGCCGCTGTCGCCCAGAAGGAACGCCGCCGCGTCCAGATCAAAGGCGCCGCCGGTATCAAAGGCGTTGACATCCCAGCCAAGGCCCACCACAACCTTCGTCAGCCCCGGATTATCCTTGGAGAGGCTGACCTTCTGACCCTTTTTCAAACTCACAGGCATAGTTTTTTCCTCCTTTTACGCCACTTCGATGCCGTAGTGGCCGCACAGGGCCGCAAGGCCGCCCTGGAAGCCGCTGCCGATGGCGTTGAACTTCCACTCGCCGTTGTGGCGGTAAATCTCGCCCACCACGATGGCCGTCTCAATAGAGAAGTCCTCCCCCAGGTCATAGCGGATCAGATCCGTGCCGGTGACCATGTCCTGGATGTGGATATAGGCGTTGGAGACCTGGCCGAAGTTCTGGTGGCGGCTCTCCGCGTCATAAATGGTGACGGTGAAGGCGATGCGCTCCACATTGGCGGGCATCATGGACAGATCCACCACGATCTGCTCGTCGTCGCCGTCGCCCTCGCCGGTGAGGTTGTCGCCCATGTGCTTCACCGCGCCGCTGACGTGCTCCAGGTTGCCGTAGAAGATGAACTCCTTCTCCGTGGGGCACTTGCCGGAGGCGTTGGTCATAAAGGCCGCCGCGTCCAGGTCAAAGGCCGCGCCGGAATCGAAGGCGTTCACGTCCCACCCAAGACCCACTACAATCTTGCTCAGGCCGGGATTTCCCTTGGTCAGATCCACTTTCTGTCCCTTTGTCAGATTGATTGGCATACGAATATTCCTCCTTCAAATCTTATTGACATCATGGTCACATTGGACTCATTTTTTATCGGGCATGCTGTATCGCGCGTTGAACTCCGACTTGATGGCCTCCAGGCGCTTCTGGTCGTCCACCCGCTGCTTGCGGGCGTTCTCCTGGATCTGCCGGGTCTCGTCGATGCCGGAGACGATGGTCTGCCACGTCCGCTCCAACGTCTCGATCTTGATGGAGCTGCCGGAGGCCAGCCGGGCGGTCATCTTGGACTGCTCAGCGGTGTTCTGGGCATTGCGGATCAGCATCTCGTTGGTCTTCTCATCCAGGGCGGACATGGCCTCGGCCTGAATCCGCTGGCGCTTGAGCATAATGGCCTGGGTGAGGGCCTGCTTGAACACGGGCAGGGTGATGATAAAGGCGGAGTTGATCTTCCGCACCAGGTTCATGTTGCTGAACTGCATGGTCTTGATCATGGGGATAGCCTGCATGGCCACGTTCTCCGCCGTGCGGAGATCCTGAGTCCGCTGCTCCAGCATCATGAGGGCCTGGTTGAGGGTGGTGAGCTCAAACTGGATGGAGCTGTCGCCGCTGGCCTCCATGTCCGCCTGGCGCTGGGCGATGTAAGCCTCGATCTCCCGGCAGCCCTGCTCGCCGGCCAGAATATACTTCACCAGCTCGTGGTAGTAGTTCACATTGGCCTGGAACATCTCCTCCAGCTTCCGGTTGGACTGCTTGATCTCCGTCTCATACTGCTTGAGCTGGACGTAGATCTTGTCCACCTCCTCGCCCATGGTGTGGTACTTGGCCAGGATCTTGTCCAGCTGCTTGCGGAGATTGCCGAAGAGCTTGCCGAAAAAGCCCGGGTTCTCCTTGATCTCCTCAATGTCGAACTTGTCCATGATCTTGGCCAGGGTGGCAAGCATGGCGCTGGACTCGTCCAGCTGGGACATGTTCATGCTGTTGAGGACCACGTCGGAGCACTTGGAGATCTCCTCCGCGGCGCCGGCGCCGAAGGAGACGATGGACTCCAGGTTATACACCTCGATCTGGCTGGCCAGCCGGTCCACCTCCGGGGAGTTGGTGAGGCTCTGGTTCATCTGCTGGCGGTCAGCCACAATATCGTACTGCTGGTAGTTCTCCTGCTCGGCAGGCGGGGCGGCTGCGGTCTGGCCCTGGGCCTGAAGCGCGTCCTGGGCGCCCCCGGCCGGGGTGGGTCTCGTAAAGTCCAATCCCATACGTCAATTACTCCTTCCAAATAGTCTTCTGATGGAACCCCGCCCGCTCTCCTGAACGGTGCGGAAATCCGGGACGGATAGATCATACATATACTCCCCGATCTGGTGCTCATTAACATAGCCCGCCGGGAAATACTTCTCAATACACTGGTACCCTGTTGGGACAAAGAACAGAATGTCAAAGCCGACAAGGTTGAGAAACGCTACCAGAATGCTGTCCTCCAGGGAGAGGATCTGCTCCGTGGTGTTGACCATAATCAGCTTGGGATTCTTCTTGGTAAAGTCAAAGCGCTGGATCTGCCGCAAAAGCCCCTCGCTCAGGTGGAGCGCCGTGGCCACCACCGTGTACTCCGTGCCGTTCTGGTAGGTCCCGGCAATGATCCGCTGGTCCAGCAGCAGCTGGAGCTTGTCAAGGAGATACTCCTGCATCTCCATGCGCAGAATGCCGAAGGGATAGGTCTTGTGGCCCTTGATGACGTTTCGCTGGAGCCGCCCGTTTTTCAGAAACTGGGTGACAAAGGGCTTGACGGGGTTGGCGTCCAAGGAGGTGTGCCAGGGGAACTTGCGGATGACCATGGTGTCCGGGGTGATCAGCTTTTTGATCCCCACCCAATAGTCGTTGAGCTGTCCGTCCTTGACGCCGCTGATCTTCTCCAGCAGAACAGGGATCGTGACGGTATCGTTCACCACGGCGAAGCTGGGGCGGTATTTCAGCTCCTGATCCCACAAAATGGAGATCTCCTCGTACATGGTCTGCAGCGTCACCACCTCGGCCCGCTGGTACTGCTGGTTGCGGTAGAGGCCGGTGTCCTGATACATGAGGGTGTCCAGATCCCGCTCCGCCTGGTAGGCCGCCGTCCTCACCCGCATCTGGGAGGACTCGGCGGGGAACTGGTCCATGGGAAGAGACTGCTCATACCGCAGCTCCAGAAGGGTGGGATCCTTCAGGCTGCTGCTCTCATTGAGATTGGGCAGCAGCACCAGCACATCCACCGGAAGCCTTGCCAGCAGCCGGAGAAACAGCGCCTCATTGGCCGATTCGCACTTGCCGAAGAGGAGGAACACCGACACCTCCGGCATCCTCCAGCTCTCAAACAGCTCCTTTTGATACCGCCTGAGCCAGGCCAGCAGATAGACCGCCTTGTTGGTCAGCCGGGAGATGGGGCTGCCGCTGTCGGCCTCCTCCATGATCAGCTCCACAAAGGCCCTCCCCATCAGCCGCTGCAGCTCCTGGCTGGCGGGACACTGGATGTTGGGCATGAGGCCCGCCGCCAGCTGGTCCGCGTTCTGGTAGTTCTGCCGCCGGATGGAGGCGATCTCCTCCGGCGTGGGGGCCGGGATGCCGCCGCTCACAAGACAGATCCGCCGTCCGCTCCCCTTGAGCTGGGTGTAGAAGGAGAAGATGTCGTTGGAGAAGAGCAGCTTATCCTCCACGCCGTATTGGATCACAAAGGCGTTGTAGAAGAAGCCTTCCTCTGCTCCACGGGCCTGGACGCCGGTGAGAAGCTCCTTCACCTCCGGCTTCTTCATCCAGGCGTTGGTGCAGGCATGGATGGCGGGTGGAGGTCCGAACAGGCGCTGGCGGTTGGCCTCCCGCACCAGCTCTCCCTGAATCCACTTCAGATCAAACCCGTCGGGGAAGGCCGTCATCCCCGGCTCCTGGTAGAGAGCGGCGTATTCCGAGGCGGGGTCCAGCTTTTGGTAGGCCCCGTCTCCGGACCGCTCCAGCAGCACGATATCGGCGCCGGCCCGGGACAGCACCGCCAGAAACTGCAGCTCATAGCTGCTGACCGACCCGTCGTAAAGGATCTTGGGCGGCGTATCCGACCCCAGCTGGCCCACAATGCGCTCGAACTTGTAGTAGAACCAGCACATGTATTTGATGTAGGCGTTGCGGAGCATATTCTCATTCTTGCCGCTTTGCAGCATGTCCCGGAGGTTGGAGAAAACGGCCGAGGCCACGATCTCCCGCTGGGCGGGGGCCATGCGGGGCAGCCACTTTTGAAGGCGCTCCCGGAGGAAGGCCAGGTCCATCCTAAACTCCGTGCCCATCATTTCAGAGAAATAGGCCAGATTGTTGGCGTCCGGGTTGGGAATTCTGCCGTCGATGATGACGCCGGAGCGTCTCGCCCCGTCATAGTACGCCTTGAGAAAACTCTCCACGGCCGGCGTGCAGCCGGCAAGGCGGCAAAAATACACGCCCTTTTCCCGACGGGCGGACACCGGGAGGAAGAAATCATTCAGTTTTTCCGGTACTGCCTGTTTTCCCATCATTCAAATTCCCCAATGAAACTGTCCATACGATTTGAAATATTGTAGCATCTTTCCAGCTTTTTTTCAACACACTGCAGACTGCATTTCTTAATTCCTGTCAGATGGAAAATTTTTCTTTGCTCCTCGGGAATTTCGGGTTGTTTATGACGGAATTTATGCTAAAATAGTAAAACAGTTTTATTTCCAGAGGCGCGGGCCTCCGCGTCTTAGAAGAGGTAATTGCACAATGGAACATATCAGCGGTTATGATGTGGGCGCTTTGATGTACTGCCCGGCAAATTCCCGCCGGGCCATCGCGGACGCCCTTTTGCACGAGCGATATCCCAAGCCCTTCTCCCTGGCCTTCTGTCTGGAGGACACTGTGGCGGAGGAAGCCGTGGGTCAGGCAGAGGCGGCTCTCTTTCAGATTCTGCGGCAGATCAGCAGCAATGCGGAGAAGGCGGATTTCTATCTGCCTCTCATTTTTGTCCGGGTGCGGAGCCCCCAGCAGCTGCGGCGGCTGGCGTCCGCTTACAGCCCCTTCTCTCAGATCCTCCGGGGCTTCATCCTCCCCAAATTTTTTGTGGAGAACTGTGAGGACTATATCCGGGCCATCGAGGATATCGCCCCGGCCCACCCCGGCTACTGCTATATGCCTGTCTTTGAGTCCCCGGCCATGATCGATCTCAGCACCCGGTATGAAAATCTTGCCCGGGTGAAGGAGCGGCTGGACACCGTTTCGGAAAAAATTCTGAATATTCGGGTGGGCGGGAACGACCTGTCCCACGCCTTCGGGCTGCGCAGAGGCGTCCGGGATACTATCTATGACGTAAAACCGGTCTCCAATCTGCTCATCGACATCGTCACCACCTTCGCCACCCAGTATGTGGTCTCCGGAGCGGTGTGGGAATACTACGGCGGCCCCGGCTGGGAGGAGGGACTGCGGGAGGAAGTGGCCCTGGACCTTCTCAACGGATTTATCGGGAAAACGGTGATCCACCCCAACCAGATCCCTGTGGTCACCGACATGCTGAAGGTCTCTGCCCGGGACTATGAGGACGCCCGGGCCATTGCGGGCTGGAACGGCCGCAGCGGCCAGCTGGTCTCCCCCAGTGCCGACGCCACCCGGATGAATGAGTACAACACCCATCTCCGCTGGGCCAACAAGATCCTCCGCCTGGCGGCTGTCTACGGCATCCGCCGTGCCGGACAGCCCTCTCTGCCCCGGTGCAGCGACCTGAGCTTTTTCGGCGCCGCCGCCTCCCCGTGGCCTCTGTGAGAGCATTGAGAGGAAAAGCCTCTCTCCTGTATCTTCCATTTCGTCCAACCGACAGACAAAGAGCGCCGGACAGGCTGACCTGTCCGGCGCTTGGTTTTTTCCACAGCGCGGCGAAGAGATGGGCTTTGGCTGAACTTTTTGCATGAATTTCACCGCCGGGGCAGCGGGGCCTCGGATCAGGAAGATTTCTCCGTCCTCTTGTAACGGATCTTGTTTTTCCACTCCGGCGGCGCGGCTTTGCGGCCTCGAAACGCGGATGCCCCCATCGCCTCCCCCGCGCTCAGCACCCAATCGGCGTCTGAGGGTCTGTCCTCCCCTCCCTCCCCGCCGGAGGTCTGATCGGCAAGACGCGGAAGGGCGGCCTGACAGAGGGTCTGGTTTTTCTCCGGGTCCACCTGGGAGAAGCCGGTCAGCGCCAGGGCCTCCGGATTCCACTGCCGGATCTGATTCCAGGCAGCGTCCCGTGCCTCTGGGGATACCTCCTCCCAGCGGTTGAGAAGCAGGATGGGGGCGCTCCGGATCTGCCGGGCAAAGCCGCCGCCCATGACGGTGGTCAGTGCCCTCCACTTGCGGACGTCTGCCACATAAATAAGCTGGTGCAGCCGGCACTCCGGCAGATAGGCAAAGATCTGAAGGATCTCCCGGATGGTCCCCTTGCCGGACATCTCCACAATCAGGTGCTCCGGAACCTCCTCCCGAACAGCGGCTTGGATCTCAGAGATCAGCTCTGTCTGGGCGGTGCAGCAGATGCAGCCCCCAAGGACCGCGTGCAGGCGGCATCCCTCCGCATAGGGGGCGTCTCCCAGCTCGTTGGTAAAGACGGAAACCCGCCTTCCCTGATAGGGCCCTTGCAGGAGGGCGTTGATCAGGGAGGTTTTGCCGGAACGCTTCATCCCCGTGATAATATCCACCGGGATCTGTCCCGGGACGGAAGCTCTCTCCATACAGCGCCTCCCTTCTCGCTGCCGCGCGCAGGATCACAGGCCGAAGAGGCCCACATAATAGGGGGTAAAGGACATGAGGGCCACCATGGCCAGAGACGGGACCGCGCCGTATTTCAGAAGGTCCTGGGGCTTATAGTATTCATAGCCATAGCTGAAGAGGTAGATGGGCTCGATCCACAGCAGCATGGGGGCGCAGGACCAGAAGGCCGGGATGGCCAGCAGGGCGGTGGGGGTGGCGCCGGTAATGGCGGTGAGGGCCAGCAGCGGCGCGCCGAACAGGGCGGCAATGGCGGGCGCGGTGGGGATGAAGGCCCGGATAACGCACACCACCAGGCCGATGAGGAAGAACATGGCGATGGTGTTCCAGGAGGTGATGTTGGCAAAAAGGCCGCTGACAATCCAGTCCATGATGCCGGTGGCCGTCATGCCGCCGATGAGAACGCCTACGGAGCCGATGGTGAAGCAAAGGTTCCAGTTGATCTTTTTCACCGTGGTGTCCCAGTCCAAAACGGCGATCCCCGGGAAGAACAGCAGCGCCATGCCCATCACCGCCACCACGGTCACATTCAGCACCGTCACCCAGGTGCCGAGGAACCAGCAGACCAGCATGAGAACGATAACCAGAACGGTCTTCTTCTCATAGGGCTTCAGCTTCCCGCTGTCCCGGAGCTTCTGGGTCAAAGCCTCCATGGCCTCCTGGGTGACCTTCTCCGGCCGGAACAGGAAGGTGATCCAGACTGCCCCGATGATGATGCACACCAGGGACAAGGGCGCGAAGACCAGGCACCACTGGAGGAAGGACATCTGCACGCCGGCGGTCTCCAGAAGGTCCATGATGAGCAGGTTGCCGGGGGTTCCCGCGGGGGTGATCAGTCCGCCCACGCCGCTGCAGCAGGGAATGCCGATCATGAGGCATTTGCCCAGATTGGACTTTCCGGGGGTGCAGTTGTTGGCGTGGAGCAGAGCCAGCCCTAAGTTCAGGTAGATGATGCAGGTGGAGAGATTGGACATAATGGCGGAGGTGAGACCGCAGGCCAGAAAGATCCCGATCACCAGCTTTCTGGGATTCCCCTTGGACCAGCTGGTGAGGAGATGGCAGATGCGCAGGGGCACCGAGGTCTTTTCCAGGGCGATGGACATGGCGAAGGTGGCGATGGCGAAGAAGAAGGAACTGCCGCCAAAGGAGGTGAATACGGTGTTCAGATCAAAAATCCCCAGCGCGGGCATGATGAAGATCATCATCATGGCGGTGACGCACATGGGCAGCGAGTTCAGACTCCAGAGAATGATGGCGCCGAAAAAGACCGCAAAGGAGAGAAAGCCGGTACGGGTGACTCCATCCGGAAGGGGCAGAAGCTCCGCCAGAAGGATCAGCGCCGCCGCACAAACCAGCCCGGCCGCGGATTTCCTTGTGTCTGTCTTCATGGGACAAACCTCCCTCAATCTATTTATGCAGGGATGGGCGATGGCTTTGCGCGGCGGCGGCTTTTGACAGGGGCCGCCGCCGCGCCGGGTTTTTCTTTTAGAAATTGCACAGGGGATGGGCCTCTCCCGTTTACTGCCTGGCGGTGTCGTCGGCGGCCTTGGCCATCATCTGCATATTCTCCACCTTGCCGTTGAAGGGGATGTCGCAGCCGGAGCAGACCATGTAGCCGGTGGGGCCCACGGTCTTGATGAGGTTCATGGTGTAGTCGTACACCTCCTGGGGCTTGGAGAAGGCCAGCATGGCGGCGGGCACGTCGCCCATGATGCACATGGTGTCCCCCACGATCTCCTTGGCCATGTGGATATCCGTCTTGCCGTCCAGGGCCATGATGGCCTTCTTGGCGGGGATATCCCGGAAGTTGGACAGCCCCAGGTTCCAGCAGGCGTCCAGGTGCAGGATGGGCACCACGCCGTACTGGATGCAGAGGTCCACCAGCTCCCGGTAATACTTCCAGGAGAAGCGCTGGAACATAGCGGGATTCAGGGTCTCCGGGGTGCCTCTCCAGCCGCCTACCCACACGCCGAAGGGCTTTTTGGGGGACTCGAACAGCTTGGTGTAGCGATCCATGTTGTACTTGTGGATCACCGCGAAGACCTCGTCCACCTTCTCCGGAATATCCATCAGGTCGTCCACCAGGAATGCCTCCAGGGAGCGGCCGCCGCAGAGCATCTCAAAGGGCGTCAGCAGGGAGCTCTCCTTGATGACCACATAGCCGGCCTCCTCAAAGCGCTTCTTGGCGGTGGGGCCGTACTCCACGACGGGTTTCATCCGCTTGAGGGGGTCCCGGAGCTTTTCCTTCATGAAGCTCAGATACCAGGGCTCAAAGCCGTCCCGAAGGATGACGTCGTAGTCCTCCTGGGTCACCAGCTCCTTCTCGATCACCTGCCAGAGCTGGTCGTCCTCAATGTCCTCGCCGGGCACGCCGATATTGGACAGCCAGAGGGTGGGAAGGCCCTCCGGGGAGGACAGGGTGGCCTGCACGCCGTCCACATTGCCCAGCATCTCCGTGGCCTTGATGTTGCAGGTACAGTTGAGCTCCATGTCCGACAGGAAGGCGGAGACCTTCGTGTTGGTCATGGGGGCGGCGCAGGCGGCCAGGCCGGAAATGACGGGCACCTTGTCCACAGGCTCCAGGGCGATGGCGGCCTTGATCCGGTCAAGACGTTCCTCATAGATACTCATAAATGAAACCTCCCTCAATATTTTTGTATCAAGCTTTTCAGGATGCACATAGAAACGTGGGACGCAGCCGAAGGGCCGTGCTGGAACCGTCCCCCTGGCAGACGCCTGCGGGGGTCTCGGCAGATCCGCGGCCTTGCGTCACGCCGGAACGCGCAGGCCGTCAAATCCCCCTTTGGCAGAATCCGTACAAACCAAATTGTTTGGATTTTCAGGGAAATGCTGCGTGTATTGGTTTGTTTTTCTATATTTTATATAAAGATATTTGGGAAGTGTATATCTATTTTTGTACATAAAGCAACGGGATTTGTGCAAAAAAGTAGACAGCCTATTTCAGGCTGTCTACGGAATCTAAATACAGAAAGGAGTAGAAATACTCATTGATTTTCTTCACATCCCGGTTGGCGGCGATCCAGTCGATCTTCTCAAAGGGGATCAGCTGCCGCAGCCGCTCCATGCGGTAGTTGAAGCTGTTTCGGTGGATGCCCAGCATAAAGGCCGCGGATGTGGGGTGAAAGCCGCTGTAAAACCAGGCCCGAAGGGTCTCATAATAGTGGGTCTGTTCCTTCCGGTCGTACTCCGCCAGAGCACGGAGCTCCGGCACAATATAGGCCCCATTCAGGGGATTTTGCTTCAGCAGCGTCAGAAGGTGGTCTCCAATATGGTCGATCCCCTGGGAGCGCCGGAGATGCTGCTCCTTGCACCGGATCACCTCCGCCAGCGCCTGTTTATAATAACAGCTCACCTGCTCAATTTTCCGGAAGGGCGAGCTGACGCCGCAGTAAAAGCTCCTGCCCAGAGAGTCCAGCAGCCGGTCCAGCTCCTCCCCCTTCAGGGACGCGTGGTTGAGATTGAGGAGCAGAAGGAGCAGGTTGTTCTCCTGAAAGACCACGCTGCTCTTCAGGGCGGAGGAAAGCTTCAGATACGTCCGGGACAGCAGCACCGGCTCTCCCTTCACCATTTCTTTCAGAATATAAAACTGATAGACGTCCTCCCCGTCGTTCCAGCCCAGCAGCTTCTGGAACAGGAGGAATTCTTTCTTTTCATAGGGCCGCTCATGGATCAGGGCGGAGATAAAGGTACTGATGCGGGAGGTGGGGCTGTAAATCTCATAGTGCCGGAGCATGTACCGGAGCATATGGACAATGAGGTTGGAGGCCAGGTGCTCCACACCGCTTTCAAAGGGATGAAGCATGCTGAAAATCACGAAATGGCCGGCCATGTAGCCGTTGACCACCAGACTGCAGTGGAGATACTGGTGGTCCCCCATGTAGGAGTCCCGGATGGTGGGTTTTCTGTCCAGGAAAACATTGGTGAGGTCAATGGTTTTCTGCAGATACTCGATCCGCTCCTCGGTCAGTCCGTGGTGCTCCAGGATCTCCGCCCAGTGCCAGTGGATGGAGCCGGGATACCCGGGCGCGATGGCCAGGGCCTTGCCGTCCGGCGCATAGATGAAGGCGGGGTTTTGAAAGATCTCCGAGCTGGCCGCCAGCATCTCCGTCAGTCCGTTGGGCTTAGCGCCGCATTCCTCCAGGGCCTCGTCCCACCGCTGGTACATCTCCATGATAGAGGAGACCTCGTTGAACACCTCCTGGGGCTCCGCGTTTTGCACCAGGATCATATCATTGCGATGGACGATAATGGTGTTCCCCTCGATCCCGGCAAAAAATTCCGCCTCGTTTCCGATATAGACCATGTCGGGATTCAGATCCTTGGTTACGATCCAGCGTACGCCTTTGATGGTGGGATTTCCGTCCTTCACCAGGGGAATCCGGTTGGGATAGGAGAGCCTGTGGTAGATATTCCAGATGCTGATTTTCATAGGCACGCCCCCCTCTGGTCTGTATTCTCCGCTTGCCCGCGCCTGTCCCAAAAACGCAGTCTGCGAATTCTGCGCGGACAAACATAATTTTCACACAACCGCTTCACAACGCTGAAAGAATCTGTACAATTTAAAATAACATTGAACCCAAAAGCCGTCAAGAGGTCCCCCTGAAAGGAGCTTTCCGCATTCCGCAAAGCTCCCGGATGCGGCGGAGAAAGGGGAGCCGCTCTGTGCGCTGCGCCCTATTCCAGCCAGGTCTCCTCTTTCCCTCTATAAAAACAGACATCCACCCCGGCTTTTTCCCGGCGATGGATGCCTGTCTTGTCTGTATGGTGCACAGTTTTCTCAAAATTCCCGGATACGTTCAACCGGGCCGCCGCCATTCAGCACAGCAGTACGCGGCGTCTCCCAATCTCCCCGCCCAGGCACGCTCCTTCAGCGGTTTTTGCTCTTCCCGCTTCAAGCCTCCGACGGCTGAGCAGCCTGCACTGTAGGAATATCCAGCACATCATCAAAATCCTGGGCGGTGAACAAATTGTCCGCGTCGATCAGCAGGATGACCGCATCCCGCTTCACGATGCCGATCAGATAATTCGTCTTGTGGTCCTCCTGCCGCGGCGGCTGACAGATCTCCTCGGGCTGAATGGCCTCCACGCTGCTGATGGAATCCACAATGATCCCGACGGATCTCTCCCGTGCGCTGATGACAATGATGCAGTTTCTGCTGCTGTCAATGGCCGCGTCCCTCCCCAGGCGGATCCGCAGATCGATCACCGGAACCATCTCGCCGCGCATGGCGACGACCCCCTTCATATATGGTAAGGAGTCCGGCAGCGGCGTAATGGATGGAATCCGAATGATCTGTATTACCTGACGAATATCAATGCCAAACATCTGCTCACAGCACAGAAACGTCAGATACTTGTTCTTTTTTTCTGCCTCATCCCCACCGGACGCAGACAATTCCCGAAGATAGTCCCGAACCGCTTCGGCTTGCTCTGCGGACAGTGCGGACAGCTGCGAGGCAAGCTCCTGATATAACGCATCGTTCTGCATGACATATTCTCCTGAAAATATGGGATTCTGTCGCTGGTCCCCCTTCCACGGCCGCATGGCCTCGTTGCTTTGCATATAATATGCCTGTCTGTCTATGCAGCCGCGGGAACCTGTTGTGTCTTTTGCGTCTCTCTTAATACTTCAGGCTGAAACGATCGGCTGCTGTCTGCTGCTCCGAATGGGCCGGCTGGGTAAACGCCCCGGCAGTGTCCTGCCCCAGCTTGAACTGGGCGATCTGCTGATGCATCATGCCCGCCTGGCCGGACAGCTCCTCGCTGGCCGCGGCGCTCTCCTCCGCAGTAGCGGAGTTCGTCTGCACCACATCGGAGATCTGGTCCACTCCTCTGGCAATTTCGGAGAGCTTATCCGCCTGATCGCGATAGGCCGCCGCCACAGTCTCTATGGTTTTTGTCACCTGCTTGGTTCCATCCGCCACAATGGTCAGAGAGTCTGCGGTCAGCTTCGTCAGTTCCTCTCCGCGCTCCACTGCCCGAACCGAGTTTTCAATCAGCTCGTTGGTCTTTTTTGCCGCCTCGGCGCTCTTGCCCGCCAGACTGCGGACCTCATCCGCCACTACGGCAAAGCCCTTTCCGGCCGTACCGGCCCGGGCCGCCTCCACAGCGGCGTTCAGCGCCAGAATATTGGTCTGGAAGGCGATATCGTCGATGGTCTTGATGATCCCCCGGATGGCGGCGGACTGGACGCTGATATCCTCCATGGCCTTGCGCATGGTCTCCATCTGTGCATTGCTCTTTTCCACTTCGCCCTTGATCTGCTCCAGGAAATTTCCGGCCTCGACGGCTTTCCCCGCTTCTTCCGTCGCCTGTCCGGACAGCTCCTGCACCGCGGAGGACAGCTCCTGCACAGAGGAAGCCTGCTCCGTTGCGCCCTGGGCCAGGGCCTGGGCTCCGCTGGCAATTTGCTCCGCTCCGGCATTTACCTGATCCGCCGACTGGGCAATGGAGGTGAGCGTCTCCGTAAGTGTACTCCGAATATTCAAAAGGGCATCCTTCACCTTGGAAAATTCACCAACGTACTCATGCTGCAGCTCGAACACCAGATTTCCCGCGCCGATCTGATAGAGCACCTCCGAAATCTCATCAATATAGAGGATATATTCCTTCAGCCGATCCACAATGCGGACCACATTCATTCCCAAATCCGCCACCTCGTCCCGGCCGCGGGTCTCCACCGTCACATCCATCTCCCCGTCGGCCAGTTTGCCCACGGTCACATCAAGACGTTTGAGCGGCTTGGTAATCGACAGGGCAATAAAGACGCAGATGACCGACGTCAAAACAGCGCAGCACAGCATTCCGATGATCAGAATGCGGAGAATGGCGGAAGTATGCGCGGTATATTCCGACACCAGCATAACGCCCAGCACCGAGTAGTCCAGCGCCTCAATGTTGCGGACGCTCCCGTAATACTCCGTTCCGTTGCGTACATAGCGGGTAGCGTTCATGTCCTCCTTGTTGACAATCGCGCTGAGAATCTCCGGAGAATAGTTGGCATCCTCGGCGTTGGTATTGCGCACGCTGCTGTCAGGGTGGAAAATAATCTGGTGGTTGCAGTCATACAGTGTGATATAACCGCTCTCCCCCACCTTCACTCCGGTCAGCATCTGGGTCAGATAATCCATATCAATATCGATTCCTATAACACCCACAATCTGACTGCCGGAAAAAACAGGGCTGGCCACCGTGACCATGAGGGCATCGGAATTGGCGCTGGCATACGCCTCCGTCACAACGGTACCCCGTTTCTCTGTAGCAAGCTGATACCAGGACCGGGTGGCAAAATCGATCTGACCGGAAGAGAACAGCGTCCCGTCGCTCTGCAGAAGCTCTCCCGAGCTGAGGTCGGCGATCCACACATAGCTGGTGTTTTCCGAATTGTTCTGCTGCACGAGGCGCAGCGTCTCCAGCATGCTGCTGTACAGAGTGCTGGCGGCCATACCGCCCTCCACCTCCTGGGTGGTAATGTTCCGGGCAACCTGTCCGGACGCCAGCCCTTCCGCGATGCCGTAATAGCGTTCAAAAAACGCTTCGACCTGCTTGGCTGCGGATTCTGCCTCTGCGTCCAGCTGGGCGCTCATCACTTCATCCACCGTTTCCGAACCCTGCAGCCCCAGGAATATGCCCACAATAATCAGCACACAAATAACCGGGCACAGTATTCCGATGAGCAATTTGGGAACAATTCCAAATTTCACCTGTCGGTTCTCCATGTGTACACTCTTTTTCTCTTTTCGCATAAAATCCCCTCCATTTCTATGTTAGTACACACTTAATTCTATTTTTCTCTCTTTTCTTTCTGAAACGCAGGCTGTTCCATGTGCGATCGTCCGGCCGTCCCCTTCCGGCCGCGTCCTCCGCCGCCATTCCATCCTGCTCTGTCACATAATTTTCATTGTGCGGTCATTTCGATTTATTCAACTTAGTTGTATTTTTTATTATACATATGATAAATACATTTGACAAGATCGTTTCTTCAATGCAGCGAAATTTTTATTGTTTGTACAAAATGGCAAAATTTTTTGCCGTACGGCGCCTTGGATGAATCTATTTGCTGAATATTCTGTAATTTAGTACCATAAAATTTTAATTTTCTGATAGAATACAGCACAACCGAGCGGGACAGGAGAGTTTTTGGCCCCACCCGGCTGTTGTGCATACAGCGAAATATATTTTTCCGTTTTTTCTCCTGTTTATATAATATAGCCAAAAGCACAACAGAAAGCACCCGTGTGGAACTTGCATGATAATCCGTTCCAAGCGTTCTATTCTTTCGGTATGCCCAGGTCCGCTTCCCGCCGTGTAAATCCTCGTGGTATTAATATTAATATGCCCCGGAATATCCCCCAGGCGGAACAGCTCCTTCTCCAGCACACCATAGGTCCCGGCGAACAAATGCCGCAAACTGTGGAAAACTATCTTTGAAGGGCCCGAAACGCGCATTTTTTCGCAAATGCGGCGGACATAGCTGTCGATATGCCTGGCCGTCAGCGCAGGCAGCCTCCGGGACACCGTTTGATTTCCATCTCCCAGCATCAAAATTTTTGCATCAGCATTTCAGGGATCCGCTCCCCCTATGCGCGCCGCAGCCCTCAGCAGGCAGAAAGGACGCAGACAGCCGCCTGGCTGTCTGCGTCCTTTTGTACTGTATACTTCTCGCCTTCAGGCACACGCCAATCGTAATGAAACGTTTCCTTTCCTCATATCCATCTGATATAAAGTCTCCTTTATTCATCCAGCGCGGTGCTTTATCAGGAAAGGACTGATCACTGCTCCGCCTGGGGAGGATCGGCCCGGTAGAAGGTCGCAGACGCAGTCGCGCAGAGCTTTTCCCGCTTTTCGGTCCACAGCTCAGCCGTCAGGTTGACGATCCTGCGTCCCACATGGGTTACCGTCCCCCTGGTCTGTACGACGCTCCCCTGGCGGACAGGGCGGAGAAAATTCACATGAATGTCCAAAGTGGGCGTTACCTGGTCGCCGGTGTAGGCCCTGCACGCAATCGCCATGGTGGCGTCCAGCAGGAAGGAAATCAGTCCTCCATGCATTGTGCCGATCACGTTGATTTCCCATTCCGCCATTTGGTGGCAGAGTTCCAAATACCGCTCCTCCGCGCTGCACCGGGCAAACGTCACCGTCATCATCTGGTTGATATCGCTGCGTTGATTCCTGCGTTCCAGCTCCTGCACCGCTCTGCGCGCCATTTCCTCTTGTGTGCACTGTATTGTCGCCATGCTTTACTCCTCCTGATAAATCGTTTTTTGGACTTGCTTCATCGCATCGCCCGGCCGGTCAATGATATTCCAATATTCTTGGACTATTTGGATCAGTCCCATCATCTGGGGGGTAAGAAATTTGTTTTTGTGATAGAAGACATGGACAGAAAACGGAAGACTGTAGTCGATTACAGGCAATATGGCAATTTTCTTTTTAAGGAAGGCCGCCCGGACCAAATGCTCGGGAAGAAAAGAGATGCCAAGATTCTGCTCAATCAAGCGGAGAATGATATTGGAGCTCTCTGTCTGGATAACCGGCCGCAGCTCTTGTGAGCAAAGGTACGCCGCCTTTGCCAGCTCTCTGCGGAGAAAGGTAATCTCCCCCGTGAGGATCAGAGGCTGCTTCAGCACTTCCGACAATGTGATCTGTTCCTCCTGCGCCATAGAGTGCTCCGGAGAGCTGATAAAGACCGCCCGCTCCTCATGGCTGCAGGCGCACACGCAGCCGGGAACGTTCACTTGATCCCCCATGGTAAAAATCAGGTCCACTTCATTGCGTCTGAGCTTTTCAAACAGGGGAGCGGTGACGGCGGGATAGATCTGAATGCACACGTTGGGAAAGCGCTGGCGGTAGATCTTGATATTGGTCAGAAGGAGCGAATTCATGATGGATTCCACAACGCCGATCCGCAGCATTCCCTTTACTTGGGAAGAGTCCGTCTGATGCATGGAGGTAATCTGTTCCTGGATCTGCAGGATCTGATGGACGTAGGGAATCAGCTGCTTCCCATAAATCGTAAGAAAAACTTTCCGTCCCACATGCTCAAAAAGCGAAACTCCCAGCTCTGTTTCCAATTGCTGGATATGCGTCGTGACTGTGGATTGGGCATAGCCCAACTCATTGGCAGCGCTGGTAAAACTCCCCAGTTCCGCTACCCGGAGAAAGCTTTGCAAATTTCGAAACTCCATAAGATTTCCTCATACTATCAAAAAAAGCGATGATAATTTTCTATAATATCAATTTTACAAATATTAATCAATATCTTAAAATGAAAAAAGAAAATTTTGTGATAATTCACAACTTCACTGACCCGGCAACTATGGCCAGGAGGCCGTTGTTGATACATTCAATTCAAAAGGAAGTGGAGGAGAACTACAATGAAAACACCCACGAGGAAAAAAGCCAGCTTTGGATATGCCCTATTGGTCATGATCCTGGTCTTTTCTGTGATCATGATTCCGGCTCTGGCCTGGGGCGCCAAAATCAACGCATTGTTCCTGATTGCCTGGATTGTCGCGATTATTCTCTGCCTGCCCCTGGGCATTCCCTACAAGGAACTCCAGGATGGAGTGGTCAACAATTGTAAGAAAGCCATCGTACCGGTGATGATCATCCTGTGTGTAGGCGCGCTGGTCGGTACATGGAACGCCGCGGGCACCGTGCCGATTATCATCAGCTTCGGCGTTCAGACGATTTCTCCCCATATGTTCCTGGCAACCGCCTTCCTTCTGTGCACGGTGACCGCCCTTGTGACCGGAACCTCCTGGGGAACCTTCGGCACGGCGGGCCTTGCTCTGGCGGGCATCGGCATCAGCCTGAACGTGGACCCGGTGATGACGGCCGGCGCGGTCTGTGCAGGCGCCTTCTTCGGCGACACCATCTCCCCCATGTCCGACAGCCCCAACATCGCTTCCGCCGTCTCCGGCGTGGATCTTTTCAAGGGCATCGGCCACCAGGCGAAGGTAACCATCCCCTCTGCGGTGATCTGCCTGGTTCTGTACTACATAGTAGGTCTCCAGTACCGTGAGGGCACGGTGGACACCTCTCTCATCAACAGCATTGTCTCTGCCGTAGACGAGCATTTCAGCAGCGGCATCATCACCATGCTGCCCGCAATCTTCGTCGTGGTGCTTCTGGCGCTGAAGATCCCCTCCATCCCCACGATTCTCTCCGGCGCCATCTTCGGCGGCGCGGTGGCCTGCTTCTACCAGGGTTATACCATCAACGACGCCATCACCTTCTTCTGGAGCGGCTTCACCATTGATACCGGCGTGGAGTTCGTGGATACTCTGCTCAACCGCGGCGGCGTGACCAGCATGACCAGCACCGCCGTCATGTTCCTCTTCGCCTTCGGCCTGTTCGGCATTCTGGACGCCGCGGGTATTGTGGAGGCCTTCGTGGAGCCCTTTACGAAGAAGCTGCACTCCAAGCTCAGCCTTGTGGTGGCCTCGGTGATCATGTCCATTTTCGGCACCATCGTCGGCGCCTCCATGAATTTTGCCTATGCCTTTGCCGGCAGCATCATGGAGCCCATCTACGAAAAGCGCGGCCTGGAGAAAAAGAATCTGATGCGTGCGCTGGGCGTTGGCTGTACCGCTATGGCGGTTCTGGTGCCCTGGAGTCTGAGCACCACGGTGGCCGTTCCCTTCCTCGGAGTGGAACCCATGCAGCTGGTTCCCTATAACTTCTTCCTCTTTGTAGCACCGGTGGTGCTGATCGTCTGGACGATTATCGGCAAGGACACCAAGTGGGTCAGCGAGGTGGAGGAAAAGAAAAAGGCGAAAGAAGCCGTAAAGAAAGACAGTTGAGAATAAAAATGATTGTGCTCCCTGGAAAAACAGGCAGAACATCAAAAAGGAGGAGTCTTCTTGAATACGATCACCATCAATGAGAAGTGGTGCAAAAAATGCAGAATCTGTGTAAGTTTTTGCCCCAAAAAGGTCCTGGAAGCAGACGAGGACGGCCGCCCGTCGGCAGTCCGTCCCGAGGATTGTATCGGGTGCAGGCTTTGTGAGATGCGCTGCCCGGACTTTGCGATAACGGTTGAGGAGGGTTGATCATGGGTGAATTCAGATTTATGCAGGGTAACGAGGCCATGACGGAGGGCGCAATCGCTGCCGGTGCAAGATTTTACGCAGGATATCCCATCACCCCGTCCAGCGAGGTGGCGGAGACCTCCTCCATCCGTCTGCCCCAGGTGGGCGGCCTGTACGTCCAGATGGAGGACGAGATCGGAAGCATGGCGGCTCTGGTGGGCGCCTCCTGCTCCGGCAAGAAGGCATACACCGCCACCAGCGGACCGGGATTGTCCCTGATGGCGGAAAATCTGGGCGTGGCGGTAATGGGCGAGATTCCCTGCGTCCTGATCGACGTACAGCGCTCCGGCCCCAGCACCGGTCTTGCCACCAAGCCCGCTCAGGGCGACGTGATCCAGGCCCGGTGGGGCACCCACGGCGACCACTCCATCATCGTGCTCTCCCCCTCCTCGGTGCAGGACTGCTTTGATCTGATGGTCACCGCCTTCAACTACGCCGAGCTGTACCGCACCCCGGTGATCTTCCTCTCCGACGAGGTTATCGGCCATCTCAGAGAGCAGGTCATCATCCGCAGCCCCGAGGAGATCACCGTGGTGGAGCGCAAGCAGCCCACCTGCGCACCGGAGGATTACAAGCCCTATGACCACTCCAACGGTCTGGCTCCCCTGGCGTCCTACGGCAGCAAATACGTCTTCAAGGTCAACGGCAGCATGCACGATGAGCTGGGCCGTCCCTGTGCCCGCCCCGACAACGCCGACCGGGTGATCCGCCATCTGACCGAGAAGATCGAATCCCACCGGGACGAGATCACCATTACCCGCAAATACCAGATGGAGGACGCGGAATATGTGATCATCGCTTACGGCGGCAGCGCCCGCTCCGCCCTCTCCGCCATGAAGAAGGCCCGGGAGAAGGGCATCCGGGCAGGCGTTTTGCAGCTGGTGACCATTTGGCCCGTGGCGGACAAGGAGATCCAGGCGGCCATGGAGCAGGCCAAGGCGGTGGTGGTCCCGGAGATGAATCTGGGCCAGTTCATCGGCGAGATCCGGATGCGGAATCCCAAAAACATTCCGGTGATCGGCGTCAACCGTGTAGACGGAAAGCCCATCCAGCCGGCAGAGATTCTGAAAAAGATTGAGGAGGTTGCGAAATAATGCTGCAGGATTACTTATTGGAAGAAAAGCTTCCCCTGTTCTGGTGCGCGGGCTGCGGCAACGGCATTGTGCTGCATGCGATCCTCCGCAACATCGACAAGCGCCATTGGACCCGGGAGAACACCGTCATCGCCACCGGCATCGGCTGCTGGGGCAAGGCGGACGACTATGTAAAGACCAACTCCTTCCACGGCACCCACGGCCGCGCGCTGGCCTTCTCCACCGGCATCAAGCTGGCCAACCCGGAGCTGAACGTATTTACCCTCATGGGCGACGGCGACGGCATCACCATCGGCGGCAACCACCTGATCCACGCCGCCCGGCGCAATGTGGATGTCACCGCCATCATGGTCAACAACCTCAACTACGGTATGACCGGCGGGCAGTATTCCGGCACCACGCCCAAGCACGCCATCACCAAGACCTCCCCCTACGGCCATGTGGAAAACGCCTTTGACGTATGCGGCGTTGTCAAGGCGGCAGGCGCCGGGTTCGTGGCCCGGGGCACGGTGTACGATGTGGTGCAGCTGGATAAGCTGATCGACCAGGCCATCTCCCACAAGGGCTTCTCCTTCGTGGAGGTCATCTCCCCCTGTCCCACCCACTTCGGCCGTTCCAACAAGCTGGGCGACGCCCCCGCCATGATGAAGTGGATCAAGGAGCGGACCGTTCCCGCAGCCAAGGCCGCGTCCATGAGCGAAGAGGACCTGCGGGGCATGTTCGTCACCGGCGTCCTGGCCGACCGGGAACTGGAGGACTACAGCACCGCTTACCAGCGCGTCATCGACAGTCTGAAAGGAGCGGAAGATTGATGAGCAAGCAGAAAGAAATCATTATCAGCGGCGTAGGCGGCCAGGGCATGATCCTCTGCGGCACCATGATCGCCGAAGCGGCTGCCATCCATGACCGCAAGCGTGCCACCCTGTCCTCCGAGTACGGCGTGGAGACCCGGGGCACCTTTGCCAAGTCCGACGTGATCGTCAGCGATGAGGAGATCTTTTTCCCCGATGTGACGGAGCCCGATCTCATTATCTGTCTGGCCCAGGTGGCCTATGAGCGCTACTCCGGCAAGTGCGGGGATACCCTGATCGTCTACAACGAGGCGGAGATCACCCCGGACCCCCAGCGCAGCGCCTGGGAGCGGGGCGTGAACATCACCAAGCTGGCCAAGGAGCTGGGCCATCCGGCGGTGGCCAATATCATCACCATGGGAATCGTGGTGGGGCTTTTAGAGGTGGTGACCATCGAGGGCGCGGAGGACGCGATCCGGCGCTTTTTCGGAAAGAAGGGCGAGAAGATGGTAGCCCTCAACTGCAAGGCCTTTGAGGCCGGGTATGAGATCGGAAAGAGCTTTCGATAAGCCGGAAAGGAGAGAAAACGATGGAACTGAGCAAGAGAGTCAGCACGCTGCCCGCATCCGGAATCCGTGCCATGTTCACCCTGGCGGAGAAATACGAGAACACCATCAACCTCTGCATCGGTGAGCCCGGCTTCATTACGCCCCAGCACATCATTGACGCCGGCTGCAAAGCCTGGAATGACGGCTACACCAAATATGTGTCCAATCCCGGCATGATGGTCCTGCGCAAGGCCATCGCCGAGAAGATGAACCGGGACAACGGCTTTGACGTCAAGGCGGAGAATGTGATCGTCACCTTCGGCGCCAACCAGTCCCTGTTTTCCAGCATGCAGGTGGTATTGAATCCCGGAGACGAGATTCTGGTACCCAACCCCTGCTTCCCCAACTATTTCGGCTACATCGCCCTGGCGCAGGGCAAGCCGGTGACGGTCCCCACCTACGAGGAGGACTGCTTCCACATCAAGGCCGCCGTTCTGGAGAAGTACATCACCCCCAAGACCCGGGCGGTGATCATCAACTCCCCCTGCAACCCCACCGGCAGCGTGACGCCCAAGGAGGATCTGGTGGAGATCGCGGAGCTGGCCAAGAAGCACGATCTCATCGTGATCTCTGACGAGCCCTACGAGGCCCTGCTCTTCGGCGACAACAAGCACTTCAGCATCGGCAGTCTCCCGGGGATGTTCGAGCGCACCATCACCGTCAACAGCTTCTCCAAGACCTACGCCATGACCGGCTGGCGCATCGGCTACGCCGTGGCGCCGGAAAATGTCATCAAGGCCATGACCCTGGTGCAGGGCAGCACCACCTCCAACGTGACCGCGGCGGTGCAGCTGGCGGCGGTGGCGGCCCTGGAGGGCGACCAGAGCTGCGTGGCGGAGATGAACGCGGAGTACCTCAAATGCCGGGATATCCTGGTGAAGGGCCTCAACGAAATCAAGGGCATTTCCTGCATCACCCCCGAGGGCGCCTTCTATGCCTTCGCCAACATAAAGGCCACCGGCATGTCCGCCAAGGACGTGGCCATCAAGCTGCTGGATGAGGTCCAGGTGGTCACCACCCCCGGCGACGCCTTCGGCCCCGACGGGGAAGGCTTCCTCCGGTTCTCCTTCGCGGCTTCGGAAAGTGACATCCGGGAGGCGCTGAGCCGGATCAGAAAGTGCCTGGGAACAAAATAAAACCGTTTTTGAATGTACTGTAAGGCGAGGGACATTTGTCGCTCAGGTCCCGTCTCCAAATCAGTCTGCCAAGAGGCGTCTGGGTAGCCGTACGCAGGCGCCTCTTGTTGATGGGGCTTGAGGGGAAGGAGGAAACATGCGCTGTACTCCTATGCGGGAAACCGTACTGTATGTGGATCTGGACCGCCTTGCGGAAAACACCAGGCAGGTCCGGAAATGGATCGGCCCCAACGTGACCTTCCTTGCGGTGGTAAAGGGCGACGGTTACGGCCATGGCGCGCCGGAAATCGCTCCCACACTGCTAAAAAACGGGGCGGACATGCTGGGGGTGGCCTGCGTCAGCGAAGGCGTGGCCCTGCGGAAGAGCGGAATCTCCGCCCCCATCTGCCTGCTGGGCTACACGCCGCCGGCGCTGATGCCCCTGGCGGCGGAGCACCAGCTGACACTGGCCGCCGTCTCCCTGGAGCAGGGGCGGGCGATCTCCGCCCTGGGAGAGCGGCTGGGAACGCGTCTGCCGGTCAATGTGGCCCTGGATACAGGGATGCACCGGGTCGGCATTCAGGACACGGAGGAGGGCCGCCGGGAACTGCTGGAGGTCCTGACGCTGCCGGGACTGAAGCCGGTGGGGATCTTCTCCCACTTTGCCCAGGCCTCCGACGAAGCGGACCGGGCCCAATATGCCCGGTATGAGAATCTGCTCTCCGCCGTCCGGGCGGCAAAGCTGCCGGTACCGGTCCGCCACATCTGCGAAAGCGTCGCGACGGTCAGCTTCCCGGAATACCATCTGGACATGGTGCGGGTAGGGACGCTGCTGTACGGCACCCGGTCCTACCCGGAGCTCCCTTTGAAGCCGGTGGCTACGTTCCGCTCGGAGATCGGGAGCATTCGGATCATTCCGCCGGGAGAGGGGGTGGGCTACGGCTACACCTGGACCGCCCGCCGGACGACCGTGCTGGGCACGCTGCCCTTCGGCTTTGCCGACGGCTTCTCCGCTCAGCTGGCGGGAATCGGCACAGTCATGATCCGCGGCAAAAACGTCCCGCTGGTGGGAAAGATCTGCATGGACCAGTGCATGGTGGATCTGACGGATCTTCCGGAGGCCGCCGTAGGGGACGAGGTCCTTATTTTCGGAGACGGAAGCCATGGCGAAAACACCGTGGCAGGGCTATGTGAAAAAATGGGGGTTACCCGGGGCGAGGTGCTCTGCCGCATCACCCAGCGGGTACCGAGAGTTTACTTGAAGCAGGGTTCCGCAGCAGCCTGCCGGGATCTTACTGCAAAATAAGCGGGAGCCAGAGAGGAGCAAAACATATGACGCTGTGGACTATCGTAGGGATCGTCCTGGTACTTCTGTTGATTATTGGAGTGGGACTGCTGTCAGGCAAAAAAGTGCAGGACGCCAAGGACTTCGTGACAGGCGGCGGAAAAGCCGGACCGCTTCTGGTATGCGGCACCATCATGGGCGCTCTGGTCAGCAGCCAGGCGACCATCGGTACCGCCCAGCTGGCCTTTCACTACGGCCTTGCGGCGTGGTGGTTCACGCTGGGCTCCGGTATCGGCTGTCTCATGCTGGGAGTGGGCTACGCCGGCTCTCTGCGCAAAAGCGGCTGCGTTACGGAGCTGCAGATTATATCCAAAGCCTTTGGTCCCGCGGCGGGCAGTTTGGGCTCTGTTTTGTGCTCTGTCGGAATTTTTATCAGCGTGCTGGCCCAGGTGGTCGCCTGCTCGGGACTGGTGACCACGCTCTTCCCCCAGGTCTCCGTTCCTGTGGCGGCTTTGATCTCCGTGGTCATCATGTGCTTCTATGTGCTGTTCGGCGGCGCGTGGGGCGCGGGCATGGGCGGCGTGGTCAAGCTGGTTTTGCTGTATGTGGCCTCTGTGGTGGGAATGATCTATGTGCTGGCGGTCAGCGACGGCGTCACCGGTATTCTCTCCAGCCTCAACACTCTCCTGTGCGGAACGGACCTGGGCATGATCCAGGAGACGGCCAACGGCATCAATAACCTGAGCAGCTCCGCCGATCTTGCAGCCCGGTTTGAAAACCTGGTGGCCCGGGGCGCTATGAAGGACATCGGCTCCGGCGTGTCCCTGCTGCTGGGGGTGCTGTCCACCCAGACCTACGCCCAGGCCATCTGGAGCGCCAGCACCGACCGGAAGGCGAAAAACGGCGCTCTGCTCAGCGCCCTGCTGATTCCGCCCCTCGGCATTGCGGGAATCTGCATCGGTCTTTTCATGCGCTCCCACTATGTGCTGCAGGCGGAGGTGGACGCGCTGACCGCCGCCGGCGCGGCGGTGCCGGACCTTCCGGTGCTGGCCAGCACCATCCAGGTCTTCCCCGCCTTTGTGCTGAACCATCTGCCCGCTCTGCTGGCAGGGATCATACTGGGAACGCTGCTGATCACCTCGGTGGGCGGCGGCGCCGGCCTCTCTCTTGGAATGGCCACCATCCTGGTGAAGGATATTCTCAAGCGCTTCTCCAAGTCCATTGATAACGAGAGGAAGGAGCTGGTGGCCACCCGCGGAACCCTGGGCGGGATTCTGATCATCGCGGCGGTGGTGGCCGCTCTGGTCCCCAGCAGCACCATCAACGATTTGGGATTCCTCTCCATGGGACTTCGGGGATCGGTGGTGCTGGTACCCATGAGCTGCGCGCTGTGGGCCAAGGGGCCGTTCCGCTCCGGCTGGATTTTAGCGGCCATTGTGCTCTCCCCCGCTTCGGTGCTGGTTGGAAAGCTTCTGGCGCTGCCCTTTGATTCCCTTGACCTGGGCATGCTGGTATCCGTTTTGTGCTGTGCCATGGGACGGCTCTGGGGGCAGAAGAACCCCACAGCTGCCCGCAGGTCACTTTAAAACAATTGCCCGGCCTGTCCGCACCATCCTGACCCGGCAGGCCGCAGAGAAAGGAATAACGACTATGCTTCGTACATTGGAAGAGGTGCTGGCAGCGGCCAAGGCGCTGAAGCCCTGCACCATCGCTGTGGCGGCAGCCCAGGACAAGGATGTGCTGACCGCCGTATACGCCGCTGCAAACCAGGGTCTCGTCAAGCCCCTGCTGGTAGGCGATCAGGCGGAGATCCTGCGCATTGCGGAGGAATCCGGCATTCCCGTGGCGGCGGAGGATGTGGTAGACGAGCCGGACAAGGCCGCCGCCTGCATGAAGGCCGCCGCTCTGGTCCGGGACCACAGAGCGGACCTTCTGATGAAGGGCTTCGCGGACACCTCCCTGGTGATGCGGGCGGTTTTGAACAGCGAGAACGACCTGAAAAAATCCGCGCTGATCAGCCACATTGCCGTCATGGAGGTACCGGGCTTCGACCGGCTGTTCCATGTGACGGACTCCGCCATGAACATCGCGCCTACGCTGGAACAAAAGCGCGCCATTTTGGAGAACGCCGTGGAGGTGGCCCACGCTTTGGGCAATGATCTGCCCAAGGTAGCGGCGCTCTGCGCGGTGGAAAAGGTCAATCCCAAGATGCCCTGCACCCAGGATGCGTGGGAGCTGGCGGAGGAAAACCGCAGAGGCGAGATCACCGGCTGCCTGGTGGACGGTCCTCTGGCCCTTGACAACGCCGTCTCCGCGGAGGCGGCCAGGCACAAGGGAATCAACAGCCCTGTGGCGGGCTATGCGGATATTCTGCTGGTACCGGATATCGAGGCGGGCAATCTGCTCAACAAGGCCATGGAGTATTTCAGCGGAGCCAAAAAGGCCGGCGTTATGATGGGCGCCAAGGTTCCTATCGTTCTCACCTCCCGGGCCACTTCCGCCCAGTCCAAGATGTATTCCATTGCGCTGGGGGTGCTCATTACCGCCAAGATGAAGGAGCGTTCCTGATGAACAAGGTGTATCAAATCATTGCCATCAATCCCGGGTCCACCTCCACCAAGGTGGCGGTGTTTGACAACGACGTCAAGCGCTTTTCCGTCAATGTTCCCCACCCTACCGAGGAGCTGCGGCGCTTTCCTGAAATCGTGGACCAGCTGGACTACCGGAAGGAGACCATCCTCCGCTCCCTGAGCGAGCAGGAGATCGATCTGACCAAAACCGACGCGTTTTCCGGCCGGTGCACCGGGCTTCTGCCGATGCCCGGCGGCGTATATGAGGTAAACGACCTGATGTATCAGCACGGCAGCATCGGACCGGGCAGCAAGCACCCCGGAAATCTCGGTCCCATGATTGCCAGAGATTTCGCCAGGCAGTTCGGCGGCCGCAGCTTTGTGGTGAATCCCAGCAGCGTTGACGAATTCCGCATCGAGGCCCGGCTTACAGGACTCCACGACATCCTGCGCACCAGCCGCGGCCATCCGCTGAATCAAAAAGAGGTGTCCATCCGCTATGCCCGGCAGCTGGGGAAGCGGTATGAGGACATCAATGTCGTGGTGGTCCACATGGGCGGCGGCATCTCCGTCACCGCCCACCAGCACGGCAGAATGGTGGACACCGCCGACTCCACCCGCGGAGAAGGGCGCATGGCCCCCACCCGCACCGGCGCGCTGCCGGCGGCGGAATTGGTGGAGCTGTGCTTCTCCGGAAAGTACACCAAAAAAGAACTTCTGGACAAGATCATGAAGACCGGCGGCTGGACCGATCTTCTGGGCACCGCCGACGCGCTGGAGGTGGAGCGCCGGATCCAGGCCGGGGATACGTTTGCCAAACTGGTGTACGACACCACCGCCTATCAAATCTCCAAGGATATCGGCGCCTATGCCGCGGTGCTCTCCGGAAAGGTAGACGGGATTCTGCTGACCGGCGGCCTGGCGTATTCCAAATATCTGGTGGGATTGATTACCGAGATGACCAGCTTTATCGCGCCGGTCTGCGTATTCCCCGGAGAATTTGAAATGGAAGGACTGGCCGCAGGCGCTCTCCGGGTTTTGCGCGGAGAGGAAGCGCCTCAGTATTACACCGGCGAGCCTGTGTTTCGCGGCTTTGCGGCGGCGGGCTATACTTCGCCGGAGAGAGAAGCCCGCAGCTGATGGGACCTGCATAGGGCAGCTGTACAAAAGCGCTTTGAAAAAATTCAAGAAGGGGCGGAGCAGTACGGTACTGCTTCGCCCCTTCTTCTTATCTCCGTTATCGAAACCGCTCCATGGCTCTTGGAATGCCCTGCCCCATGGCGCGCTTCTTGTCTCTCATTCCGCCGTCAAAGCAGCGGGAGCATCCGCCTCACTCGATGACACGGATTTTCAGCCGTCCCTTCTGCCCATTTTTGACCTCATAGAGCACCTCGTCCGCCAGCTGGTAGAGCTCAATAAAGGACCGCTCCTTCCTGCCGTATACGCCCCCCGCCGACATGGTGGACTTGGCGGCGGGATACCGGCTTTCGATCATCTGCCGGTAGGACTCGAGAATCCCCTCGATCTTTGTTCTGGGCTCCTGCAGATCCCGGCAGTCCTTCAGGAAAACCGCGAACTCATCCCCTCCCATCCGGAACACGACGTCCGGCTCGCAAAACGATTTCGTCAGCAGTCCGGCCACGGCGTTCAGCACCTGGTCCCCCTGCCTGTGCCCGTATATGTCATTGACCCGCTTGAAATTGTCCAGGTCCAGCATGAGGAACAGGTAGTTTGCAGCCGGCGGCATCATGCGGGCAATCTGCCTTTGTCCCCCCTTCCGGTTGCAGATCCCGGTAAGCGGATCGCTGATGGCTTCAAATTCCAGGCGCGCCTTGGTGCAGACCTGCTGGGAGAAATCGATCAGCACACTGATGATCGCGGCCCGCCCATCGGCCGCCACCGTCTTCCTTCCGACATCATGCACCCAGAAGTAGCTTCCGTCCTTCTTTTTCATCCGGTATTCGATCTCGTACTGATCGCCCGGCGCGGCGAGCTTTCGCATCGCCCCGTCGACATATATCCGGTCCTCCGGATGGATGCTGTTGATCACCATTCCGCCGATGTCGGAATTGAACTCCTCGTAGCTCTCATATCCCGCCATGCTGAGCAGCTGCTCGTTGGCGGTATAGAGGGGGAATCCGTCCTCCACATAGCCGCCCACGATCCCTCCCGGCATGATCTGCCCGATGATCTCCATCAGCGCCCGCCGGGTCTCCCGGTTAAGGGCGCCAACCCCCCGGGAGAGAAAATCCAGCGGGAAAAACTCCCCCTCCTCCTGATACGCGCCGGTGGAGACATGGAGCGTGTCAATGAGATACCGCTCCCCCTCCCGGCGGACTCCCGCTGTCAAACGCATGCGGTAAGCCGTCTGCATCCCGGAAAGAGTGGCCTGGGTCTGGATATTGCAGAAGCAGCCCCAGCAGCCGGGGACACGCTCCTTCTGGACATAGTCCACTATGGCGTACCGGACCGTGTCCGGCAGCGCGGCAATCTCTGTCTGGAGAAGGGTACGGAACGCCTCTTTTCCAATCGCCACCTCGCCGTCCTTGGACCCAACGCCGTAAATCTGGTCCGAGACCAGGGCAAGGCACTGCTCCACATCCCGCTTTGCTATACAGCGGCAAAAGAATTCGTCCAGGACGGCCCGCACCGGATGAACGGCAGCGGGGGCCGCCGGTCTGTTTTCCCCTTGTTCCATTCCGCTTCCTCCTCCCTCCGCCGTCAGTCGTTCTGACTCACCAGGCGGTAGACGTCGCCCAGCTCCATGGGGCGGTGGTAATAGTAGCCCTGGATCATGTCGCAGCCGGTGTTCAGAATGATCTCATTCTGATCCTCCCGCTCCACGCCCTCCATACACACCGTCTTGCCGAACTGATGGCAGGCAAACACGATGCTTCGGATAAAGTGCATCTTGGCCTCCGACTCCGTCACCTCCCGCACCAGGGAGCGGTCCAGCTTGATGATGCTGGAGGGATACTGCAGCAGCATCCGCAAAGAGGAGTAACCGCTGCCAAAGTCGTCCAGGGCGATGTAGATCCCCAGCTTCTGGCAGGCGCTGACAAAGGAGTTCAGCTTATCCGGCTGTTCGTCCAGACAGCTCTCCGTAAGCTCCGCCACCAGGTTGGAGCCATCCAGACCGTATTTTTCCAGAGTCTCCTCCATAAACGGCAGCAGGAGAGGGTCGGAGAGCTGCTGAAGGCTTACGTTGAACGTGAGATAAAACGCCGGGTTATAGGCGTGGAGCCGGACGCAGGTGCATACCGCCTGTTCAAACACCCAGCGCCCCACCACATGGATCAAATCGTCCTTTTCCAGCACGGGGATAAAGGTTGCCGGAGACACATCCCGGCCCTCAAAGGTCCAGCGCAGCAGCACCTCTCCCCCGATGACGGCGCCGTCCCCGGCGGAGACCACCGGCTGGACCATAATCCGGAAGTGCTCCATGCCGTTGGCAACATCCTGGCTGAGGGTCAGCGCCATCTGGGACATCCGCCGGATCCGCTGGACATTCTGGGCGGAGTAGTCCACATAGCTCAGCTTGACCTCCTGCTTCGCCACCCGGATCAGGGAGAGCAGGTTTTCAATCAGATCTTCCGGCTTGAAGTTGCTGAAGGGATACTCCATAAGGGCAAAGGAGCAGACGTTTCCAATGGAGATTCCCATGCTCTCGTAGCAGGTCTTGATAATGGCCCGGATCTGCTCCACCAGTCTCTCGCCCCCCTCCGAGCAGCACAGAGGGTTCACAACGGCCATACACCGCATCCCCTCCAGCCGGTAGAAGGCCATCTTCCAGGACAGGCTCTCCGTCAGGCTGTCGGACACCTTTTTGATCAGCCGGTCGCTGTAGGGTCTGCCCTTGGTGCTGTTGATCTCCGTGATGCCGTTGAGGCTGAACCCGATGACCAGCGTCGTCTCCTTCTGCTTCTGCAGTTCCGTCAGCTGCTTGAAGGACGCATGCTCCCGGGGAAAGTTGGTGATCGGGTCGATGACGAAGTTCTTATCCTGATGGGTCACCCGGCCGGAAAAGAACAGCGGCGCAGTCTTGTCCTCGTTCCACTTCAAAATTCCGTAGCAGCGGATCCATTGGTTGTTTCCATGGACGTCCCGCACCTGGTAGCGCAGGTCATGGCAGGTCCGCTTCTCCCGCAGCATTCCAAAGATGTCCTGCCAGAAGAGGTCCTGAAACTCCGGCGTGCTGATCCGCTTTGCCCACAATTTCAGCAGTCCCGGCACCAGATTGCTCTGAAAACCGAAATCCTCCCGCATATTGTCGGAAATATAAAACAAATCCCTCTGCATGTCCCCCAGATAAAAATAGCTGGAGTCGTTGTCCTTTGCGGCGGACTGGAACATGGATTCCACATCGCAGTAGGCTGTCGTCAAAAACATCTGGAGAGACCCCTCCAAAGGCCCAATCGTCCCCTCCTCCCGGGGCGCGGGCATCTCCGCCTCCTGGGACACGCTCTTCTGCCGCAGCGCCCTTTGCGCCCTGCATCTGCTTCCATGATAGTAGTTCCGCTTGTCCTGGTACATCTCCTGGTCCGCCCGGATCACCAGCTCCTCCAGGTCCAGGGGCTGCTGCTCAGACCAGGCGCTGCCCACCGCTATATGGCACTTGTCCCGGCGGACCTCGCTTTGCAGATGGTACAGGCGGTTATAGAATTCCGTTTTTCCGCAATTCAGGCAGACAGCCACAAACTCATCCCCGCCGGTGCGATAGACCATATCTGTGCCCACCGCCTCCCGGATCATCTCATAGCAGCGGCAAATGGTCTGGTCTCCCGCCTCGTGGCCCTGGGTGTCGTTCGTCCTTTTGAGCCCTGTAACATCGCAGTAAATCACCCCAGCCGACGTCACAGAGACACTCTGGTAGGCCTCCGCCAGCGCGTGCCGGTTCAAGGCCCCCGTCAGCTGATCGTGATAGCTCAATTCATTGAGCCGGTCAAGCAAATCCCGCCGCTTCAGCAGGGTGGAGGTAAAGTAGCCGATCACATTCAGAAGGGAAATAATCAGGGGGAACATCTGATTGTCCGGATTGTCCGCCCCAATAAAACCGATCACCTGCCCGTCCACCTGAATGGGACCGGCCGTCAGGGAGGAGATCCCCTGGGGCTTTAAAATGGCGTAAGCCTCCGGGTGCTGCTTCCGGATGTTCTCCAGATCCTCAATGACCGTCACCTCATTTTGGGCAAACAGCGCCATCCACCAGTCCAGAGCGGATACGGGGATATTCTGCAAAAGCTCCTTTTGGGGGATGACGCCCTCCCTGCACCACTCATAGGTATTGCTGGTAATATGGGTATTGGACAGTTCAAAAATATAGGTGCGGTCACAGAGAAATGTTTTGCCGATATAGGAGAGCATGTTTCGAATGGATTCCTCCGGGTCCGTGGTGGAGAAAATCTGCTGCAGGCACTCATTCAAAATGGTTTCGCTGCGGGCATAGTAGTACGATGTTTTACAGGCCACCTCGGCGTCCGCATCAATGGCGATTTCGATCCGATAGCGCCGCCCTTCCTGGAAAATCATAGTATCCTTGATCAAAAACCGCTTGTTCAGCATCAAATTTTTATGGATCCAGGAGACGAACTCCCCCTGCCGAAGTTGCTGGTTCGTACAAAAGGGGCAGGGGGAGTCCCGTCCCTGCAGCACCTCGTAGCACAGCTTTCCCACATACTCCTCATGGGAACGAAAGCCGAGGGCGGAGCGCAGATACTCATTCATGTATATGATCTGGTTGGTGTCCACATCCGACACATACACCATCTCGTCCATTTTTTCAAAAAGTTCCCACATCTTCTTCATATCATTTTCTCCCTCTCCCACGAAACAAATCTCTTTTTCTCGCATTCTCAAGCGGCGGACGGTCTCTCTTCCCGCCGCAAAAACGGCCCGCCAGAATTTCCGCCCCGGGCAAACGCCATATTTGCCTCCGGGAAATTTACGGCCGTCCCCGCACCGCGCCCCTCTCCAAACAGCAAAAAAGCGGCCTGCTGAAGGCCGCACGCAAAGCTGCTTACAATGGTTCTCTATGCGGCGCAAAAGCGTAAGATCGTGCATTGCGGCCAATCTGAATCGGGCGCGGAAGTCCTCCCTGCTTCTGCCGCACTCCCGCTCCGGTTCCCGGAGCGGGAGTGCCTTGTATTCAGGCAAGCCTCAGGACAACTGGCTTTGGATATGCCGCGCCACCCTCGTGTCCTCTGTTTTGATGTGGTTCAGCAGCCAACCGGCCATCTGCTTATTGATCTCCATCAGCAGCTGCGCGGTGGCCCCCTCCTCCTTCAGGCGGGACGCCAGATTCTCCACCACCTTGATGAAGGTCTCATGATAGCGCTTGTGACTGGCGTAGTCCGGATAGCCGTACTGAAGCTGCAGCGCCTCCTCATGGCGGAAATGGGTCATGGTGTACTGGGTCAAAAAGTCAATGGTGCCGCTCAGCTCTTCCCCGCCCTTTCCGGAGGCGCAGGCCTCCAGCAGCCGGTTGACCGCCTGGATCAGCTGCCGGTGCTCCTCATCAATCTGGGCGTTGCCCGTCTCCAGGCTCCTGGACCAGGCAAACGATACCACCAGCCCCCCGGCGCTGTGCCGCGCGGCCTTTTTCATATTTTTCAGCACATACATCCGCTCATCCGCCTGCTCAATCAGCGACTGCGCAGACATGGATTCCCCGCCGCTGACATAAATCACCCCGTAGCTGATGGACATGAGGAAATTCCGGGACTGCTCCGCCAGGGTGCGGTCCACCTGCTCCATCCTGTCCAGAATGACCTGGGCGTCGCAGTGGGGGAACAGCGCCGCAAACTCGTCCCCGCCGATCCGGCAGATCAGATCGCCGGGCCGGCTGGCCTGCCGCATCTGATCGGCCACCGTTTTCAGATACATGTCGCCTGCTCCGTGGCCGAAGTTGTCGTTGGCGTACTTCAGGTCGTCCAGATCGATCATCGCAAAGGTGAAATCCGTCCCATCCTTCAGCAGCCTCTCCAGATTCTCCAAACAATAGCGGCGGTTGTACAGGCCGGTCAGCTCATCCATATAGGCCAGGCCCTCGATCTGCTCCCGATACTCCCGCTCGCTGGTCACGTCGGTGATGATATGGGCGCAGGCCATCTTCTCGCTCCACTGGATCTCATAGGTGTGGATTCGGAAGGTTTTGCCGGTCTGCCTGCAGCGGTATTCAAAGACGTTGCAGGTGTTCAGCGACTGCCCGCAGCGGCGGATATACTCCGCGAACTCCTGGTAGTCCCCGCAGCTTCGCCGGGCGGAATCGGGGTCGCCGTAAAACTGCCTGGCGCTCTGATTGGTGTAGACGATCTCCCCGGTATCCCGCAGCGTCACGATGATCCAGTCCTTCAGGCCGTCCATCACCGCCTTCATCAGCTCCACCGACTCGGTGAGCATCCGGGACTGGATCTGCAGCTTCGACTCCCGCTCCGCCAGCTGGTGGATCATCTCGTTGAAGGAGGTGGAGAAATCCCCCAGAAAATTGACGCACTGGCTGTAATCTCCATTGGCCACCTGATTGGCCTGCCAGGTCAGATGATTCAAGGCGGAGTGGAGTCCCTTCAGACCGCCGGCCAGGAAATTATGCCGGCCGGGGGGCTTTACATCCAGCTCCCCCCTCTGCAGGTGGCGCAGGAAATCGTTGGCCTCCTCCAGGCAGTCCGCCAGATAAAAGGCCGCCTCCTGCAGCGTGGCCAATTCCGGGTCCTCCACCTTCTGATCCTTCGCCAGCGGCTTGTTCAGCAGGATGGTCCGGAGCTGTTCCACCAGCAGTTCGATATCCTCCTTAGCCATGCTGCGTGCACTCGGGCGCCTTTACCTCTGCCTCAAAGCGGCAAACCCGGGAACCGGTTGCCCAGCAATCCACCTCGGTCACCACATATTCCTTCTTTGTGTACGTCTCCAGCACACCGGCCAGGAATCCCTCGTCATAGTTGCAGACTGTCTCCCCGGTAATGGGCAGGCCGGAGCAGTCCAGATCCTCCCCGATGGTGAGCACCGCCCTGCCGGTGTCGGGCTCGAACTTCTCCACTCTCAAAATTCCGATCTTGCTCTCCTCCAGCACGCCCTGAAGGTGCGCCATAAACTCGTGGAAAGGCAGCTCCAGATTGAGCAGGTGCGCCGCAAATTCTTTTCCGGCCAGCTCTCCCGCCTTCCGGAAAATATCCACCGTTGTCTCATTGCCGTAGCGCTTGGCCAGCTCGTCCTTGATGGTAAACTGGAAGAGGCGGTAGACAAATACCGGCATGCTCTCCCCCAGATTCCTTCTGCCGTCCATCACATCACCAATAGAATCCCAGGTGAACTTATTCTCATCTTCTTCTGGAAACAAATGGAACACGACTGATCCTCCCATAATAGTATTGTCCGAAAACACCGGTATCAAGAAGCCCTGCACAGGGCTTAATATATTTCATTTTATTATAGTATAAAATTTTCCATCTGAAAAGGGGGAACATCGGGATGATGCCTTCAATAATTTTTTCGAAACGGCCTTCAGCTGAACCGCCTTTTTCAAACAGGATCCTTCCCCCGCAGAGCCGGCCCGACAAAAAGCACATCCCGGTCAGGGATGCGCTTTTCGCAGGCATACCGGCGGCATCGGCCCGCCCTGGTCCCCGGCGGCTTTGGAAAGCGGGTTTGGAGCGTCGTCTTACCGGAACGCTTCTCCATACTGATTCACAAAATACTCCGCGCCGTATTCCGGCATGCCGATGGGGTCCATCCGGACATCCCAGAACCCCTGCAGGGGCCGTACCCGGCTTTCCGTCAAGGGCTCCCGGCATTCGGGCAGGATATCGGCCTCGGAAACCCACTGATCCGCGCCGCGGAAATCCCTGCACTTGTGCCAGACCCCCGCATCCAGATCGGCGGGAATGGGCATCCCCGCCGCTTTGGCGCGCACAATGATCCCGTCGATCTGCTGGGGAGTGAGGGTCAGGGCGGCCATTTTGATGTAATGATGATACAGCTCATACCGCATATTCTGCCACATGCCGGACGCGGCCCACATCGCCCGGATGGGGGCGATGGCCTCCATCAAAGCGCCGTATTGGGCGGCCGCAGCGTCTCTGGAGAGAAATTGCGTCCGGGCATAGATATCCCGCATCGTCACAGTGCGGCTCATATAGTCGCTGGCGTACATCAGGTAGGCAAAGCGCTCCAGCTCGTCCTCGTACCGGTCGATACATGTATGGACCTTCTCCGCATCGAGCCGCCATGCGGAGCCGGGCGCGCAGTCCAGAACAGCCCCGGCAACCAGTCCTTTGCCAAACTCCTGCCACCACTCGGTCTTCCCCCCGACCTCGCCGCCGGGCAGCGGATGCATCCCGTTGTTCTCCTGTTCCCGCATATATTGATAAAAAAGATAGCCGGGGTGATAGTTTCGGAAAAGCATTGCGCGGAGATCATCAGGCAGACAGCTGATCACCGTATCCTTGCAGCAGGTGCGGACAGCGGCGGCCGACTGGCGGTAATCGGGATCGGCCACAAACAATTCCTGCATCGCTTTGCCTGCGCCCTTCCAGGCGGCAGTTTGCTCCAATTCTGTCATCTTACAGTCTCCTTTTACGCGGCGTCAGCCAGGTTGGCCGGCACCAGAACACGGTCCACATACTCCTCCACAGGCCCCTTCGGCGGGCTGATCAGGCCCCAGAGAAACTGAATGATCATCACCACAAATCCTGCCGCGGCAAAAACGCAGCCCAGCGGCCCCGCCCAGCTGAAGCCGAACATGGCCAGTCCCCAGCTGACCAGCTCCCCCACCATCATGACCAGATTGAGGGAATCCAGCACAATTTCGTAGTCCTGCCCTCTCTTGACCGCGTCTGCCAGCATGAAGCCGCCCAGCACCACGCCCGTCAAAATAACCACCGGACCCAGAAAGCGCTGGCAGAAAACTCTGGAATTTTTCCCGAAGAGTTTTGAAAAAATGTTGTCCGCCGCCACGCCCTCCTTGGTAAACCACTTGGAAAAGCTCTCGGCAAATTTTGCAAAGCCGGAGGTATTGGCAGACAATTTTTCGGCAAGCCATGTCCCAATCTTCGTATCCATCAGATTCTGGCCCGCTTTCAGAAGGGACGTGAGCACCAGCTCGCCCATGGAGAGCTCGGCCACCACATCCTTCGGCTCCATTTTCTCTTTTTGCGCGGTCGTCACCATGGAATAGAGCATAAAGGCCGCTGCGCCTGCCGAGACCAGCATGCCGATGGCGGGCTTGGCAATGGCGAAGTGCTTTTTCCACGTCTCCTTCCACCCCGGGTTGTCTTTTGTCATTTCCTCCCCGGCCTCTCCGCTCAGCTCCGCCTCGGAGGCTTCTGCGGCCACAGAGGATTTCTTGGTCAGATCCGCGATCTCCTTGAACAGCATTCCCGCAAAGATATGGGCCGAACCGAACGTGGCCACGGTATCCTGGTAAAACTGCGCGTACTCCTTCAGCTTCTCAGGAAGCTCCTCCTTGCCAGCCAGCTCCTCGACCTGCGCCGCCAGCAGCTCCGTTATGACATCCTGATTCTCCTCCGTGTAGACGCTGATACTGCCGCCCACATATATGATGCTCCCCAGCATGGTGTGAACCACGGTCTGGGCCCGCTTCTGTCCCTCCGCGCTGCCGTCCAGCACCAGCAGCTTACTGTAAAAGCCGTAGATGCGCTCCTTGACATGATCGAACATCAGGCTGGCCACCTGCACCCGCCACTGATCCAGGAAGTCGCTGCTCATGAGGTAACCGGCCAGCTGTTCCGCCCACTTCACCCCGTCCTTGAGATAGGGCTGAATGCTCATGACCCCGTCCCGGTACCCCTCGAGATACAGGGCGTCCGCCTGCTTGGTGTAGTCGGGATCATCGATCCCCACAGTTTTCCAGTGATTTTTCACCGTCTGGATCCTGATCCGGTTGCAGGCGTCTGTCTGCGCCTGGCTGCCGCCTGTACGGCAGTTGTCGTAGAGGATCTGCGCCATGTTGTCGGCCACATGTTTTTTATAAAATGCGGCATAGGTATCGGAGATTTTTTGGACATTTGCGGGGAGGGCAGGCTTGCCCCCGAAAAATTCGGTCACATAGGGCTCCTCCAGATAGGAGGTCAGGATGTCCTGAAAATATTTTCCCGCCGTCTCCTGGGCGTGATCAATGGTCACCTGCTGTCCGCCCGACGACACGATTTCCACCGGATTGATGTTCAGCAGCTCCAGCAGGGTCGCCTCGCCCGCCAGGGGTATGGCGTCCCGCACCTCCTGGGAAAAGCGGCTGGGATGGGGGCACCGCTCCAGGCCCGCGCCGTCCCGCGCCTTCCACTGCCGGTCATTGGCCCGGGCGGCTTGCAGGCTCTCCTCCGTGGCTCGCCCGGTAAAGGTATACTTGATCGGGCCGTAAATGCAGCTGTTCTCTGTATAGGTACCTTTAAACCGCTTTCCGTCATAGCGCAAAACGATGGTGAAGGAGACGTTGTCATACGGTCCGAAGCCGATGGGGTCGGTTACCTTGACGATGGTGGTCTCTTTGGTGCCCGGATCAACCTTGACGATGGCGGTGGTGCTGGTAATATCCACATCATCCAGCTTGTAGTAGGGCTCTATCATCTGCTTTCCCTGCCTGGTGCCCAATTCCAGACGGTGCTGCTGCTCATTGCCGCTGGAATCCTTCGCCACCGCCTGATACTTAAGCGGCTTGCTGCCGCCCATGACCTGCCGCAGCTGCCCGTCAGCCCCCTGGATGGCGCCCAGGATGGTGAGAAAATCGTCGGAGAAAAACAGGCTCCCGCTCCGGCTGGCCGCGCCCTTTCCATAGTTATACTGGACGCAGCGCAGCACAGGGTCAAAGTAGACGAAGTACAGCTTTTCACCGTCCAGAAAAGCCGTATCGTCAAAGAGGACCAGTTCCATGGGCACTTCACAGGCGCTGCCGCGGAAATCATACAGTTGATAGACGCGGTTGTGCAGCAAGGCTGCCGCTGCGAGATTGCCGGATCTTGTCAGTACGCTCATATGCTCGTTCCCCCTTTCTTGGTGTGGCCGGACCTGAAATTGACCGCGAAGGGAGAGTCATGCTGCGGCCATTTTTCGGGCCGGTTCCCCGGAAACGCTCCACCGGGCGGAATGTTTCGGCGCGCCGTCACGCTGCATATTTTATCATAAATTTGACTTTTTTGAAAGAACCGAAAATGCAGGGCGGCCCCTCCCTCTGGAAACGGCACGCCGTCTCTTGGCGTCGGGACCGCTCAAAGCCTCTCCCCTGCTGCTTCTCCGCAAAGATGCGCTTTCCGGACGTTCCTCCTCCGCAGCGCCGGCAGCTGCCGGTCCTCGTTCTGGCCTTGGGCTCTGACACGAACAGATCCATACGCTGTTCCAACCATTCCTCCCTAACGCTTCCAAATTACGCTCCTGCAAGCTTTGATGCATTATAAAAATACATAGAAGGCGCCTGGACTTTTGCGCAGCTCTGCCTGCCGCAAACCTCCAGGCGCTTTTCGGGTTCCGCATCAGGCCATTTTCCCGCAAGAAAACGTTTGCACAACTTAACAGGAAAACCGAAGCATTCCCGCGTCAAAGGACCAGCAGAATCTACAAATTACAGCGACGCAAAATATGCATAGTGTAGAAAATACAAAATCTGAATTGACATTCCAGGAAAATTGTGCAAATAATATGTTCGCAGATAATAAAAACGTTTTCATTCGGAGGGTGGTCCAATGTAATATCTGCCGGTCCTGTGCGCGGCGTCTGGCAAAGCACCGTCCCGTATGGACGCAGGCGCGGCCTGGTCTGCAGCGCAGGTACTCCGCCAACCACGGATTGCTTATTGTATTTAAAAAACAGGAAAGGATGAGAGTAATGCGCCAAATCAAGGCACAAAAATTGACGGTAGAGGCCTTTGCGCCTTACGGATCTTTTTGCAATATTACAGATCCCCAGGGATTTCACATGGGGGACTTCTACCGGGATCAAGTCGTGATGCACGTCTCCGGTGAGCACAACATGGCCTTTTCTCCCATGATCATGCACAAAGCGGACCACATGCTGGTCCAAAAGGTGGAATATCACAACTCTACCTGCGAGGGAATCGTTTCCATGGACGACGATATCGTGATCCATGTGGCGCCCGCCTCTCCGGACCCGGTCCCCCAGCTGACGGAGGCCTTTCTGGTGCCCAAGGGCACCATGGTGCGGCTGAATCTGGGCACCTGGCACTGCGGCGGCTACGCCCTGCATCAGCCCCAGGCCCACGTTCTGGTGGTGCTGCCGGAGCGGATTTATAAAAACGATTGCACCGTCGTGGAGTACGACGAGAAGGACTGGATGGAAATCGTGCTGTAATGCCGTTGAAGCGGAAATTTTTAAAGGAGGACATTGAAAATGGCACTGAACGTAATGGAACAGTTTTCCCTGAAGGGCCGCGTGGCGATTGTCACCGGCGGCGGCCAGGGATTGGGAAAGGCCATGGCCACCGGTCTGGCCCAGGCGGGCGCCAACATCGTGATCGCGGCCCGCAGAATTGAGACCGCTCTGGAAACCCAGAAGCTCATTGAGGCGGAGGGCGTCAAGTGCACCGTCATCAAAGGGGACATGCGGGTGGAGGACGACGTGGTCGCCATGGTCAAAAAGGTCATGGACGAGTACGGCAAGATCGACATCCTGATCAACAACGCCGGTACCTGGCGGGGCGACGATGCGGAGAAGGTCACCTTTGAGGACTGGAAAGAGGTCATCGACGTCAACCTCAACGGACCCTTCATCGTCTCCCGGGAGGTGGGCAAGGTGATGCTCCAGCAGGGCAAGGGCAGCATCATCAACATCGCCTCCATGTCCGGCATGATCGTCAACACCCCCCAGAACCAGTGCGCCTACAACGCCTCCAAGGGCGGCCTCATCATGCTGACCAAGTCCATGGCCACCGAGTGGGCCCAGCGGGGCGTCCGGGTCAACGCCATCTGCCCGGGCTATATGCGCACCGAGATGAGCGAGGACCGCTACCAGAGAAAGGACCCCGCCATCGAGCGCTGGTTCTCCATGACCCCCATGGGCCGCTCCGGCGTGGCGGAGGAGCTGATGGGCATCGCGGTCTATCTGGCCTCCGACGCCTCTTCTTTCGTCACCGGCAGCACCTATCTGGTGGACGGCGGCTACACCGCCTGGTAAACAGAATCCACATATATCCTTCGGGACGTATTGGAGATAAAGAAATTATTTGGAGGTAAAAACGATGAAAAAGTACCTGGCACTACTCCTGTCGCTTTGCATGGCAGTAGGAATCCTGTCCTCTTGCAGCAGCAACAGCGGTAACTCCGGCAATTCCGGAAACTCCGGCAACTCCGGCAGCACCAGCGACACCGGTGACACCGGCGACACCGGCGACGGTGTGAAGATCGGCATCTCCATTGCCGACCTCTCCAACCCCTTCTATGTAGACATTCAGGACGGCATGGAGTCCGCCAAGAATGAGGGCGACGAGCTCATTATCATGGACGCCGCCTTCGACCCCGCCAAGCAGATCTCCGACATTGAGGATATGATTCAGCAGGGCGTGGACGTCATGTGCATCGACCCCGTGGACTCCGCCGGCATCAAGTCCTCCCTGGAGGCCTGCAAGAGCGCCGGTATCCCTGTGATTGCCTTCAACTCCCCTGTGGACGACACCGATCTGGTGGACTGCACCGTGGTGTCCGATAACTACATGGCCGGCCAGCTCATCGGCGAGGCCCTGGCTGAGCAGCTGGGCGGCACCGGCAAGATCGCCATGCTGACCTACGATGTGGCCGTGGTGTGCTACGACCGCGCCGAGGGCTTTGTCAACGCCCTGTCCAACTATCCCGACATGGAGATCGTGGTCCGCCAGGAGATCACCCCGGGCACCGACACCGCTCTGCCTGTCATGGAGAACATCCTGCAGTCCTATCCTGAGATCACCGGCGTGTTCTGCCTGAACGACCCCTCCGCTCTGGGCGCTCTGGCCGCCATTGAGGCCGCCGGCAAGCTGGATTCCATCAAGGTTGTGGCCGTGGACGGCTCTGACGACGGCAAGGCCTCCATCGCCGCCGGCCGCCTGCTGGCCACCGCCGCCCAGCACCCTGTTGACATCGGCGCTGAGACCATCAACGCCTGCCACAGCATCCTCAGCGGCGAGGGCGTGGAGTCTGAGATGCTGATCCCCGTGGAGCTCATCGACGCCACCAACGCCAATTCCTAACTGCTACATAGCGTACAGAGAGAAACCCGAAAAGTGACAATCGTTCGCTGGCAGTCCGGCAAGCAATGGATGGATCCACCCCGCCAAACGGGGTGGATCCTCCGTAAACAACGTATTTTGATGGAGGGATATTGTGAGCAGTCCATATTTTCTTGAAATGACCAACATCTCCAAAACCTTCCCCGGTGCAAAAGTGCTGGACCGCATTGATATCCGCGTGAAACCGGGCGAAGTGCGCGCCCTGATGGGCGAAAACGGAGCGGGAAAATCCACTTTGATTAAAATCCTGGGCGGGATCTATTCCATGGACCCAGGCGACGGAGAGATCAGAATCAACGGTGAACCGGTAAAAATCAACTCGGTTCAGGACGCCAAAGCCAACGGCATCAGCATTATTCACCAGGAAATCAGCCTTGCAGATAATATGACAGTGTTCGACAACCTCTTCATGGGCGCGGAGAGGATGAAGAGCCTGTTCATTGACGATAAAAGAATGATCCGGGAGGCCCAGAAGGTCATTGACGACATGGACATGCAGATCAATGTCCGCACCAAGGTCAGTGAGCTGAGCATCGCCAAGCAGCAGATGGTGGAGATCACCCGGGCCATTATGTTCAACGCCCGCCTCATCGTGATGGACGAGCCCACCTCGTCCCTGACCAGCGTGGAGATCGAGCACCTGTTTGAGCAGATCGCCAAGCTGAAGGCCCAGGGCATCGCCATCATCTACATCTCCCACCGGATGGACGAGATCTTCCGCATCGCCGACTCCATCAGCGTCCTGCGGGACGGCCATCTGATCGGCACCGACGATGCCTGCAATCTCAGCCAGAACAAGCTGGTGTCCATGATGGTGGGCCGGGAGATCAACGAGGTCTACCACCGGGAGAGCCGTCCGGAGATCGGCGCGGTGACCCTGGAGGTCAAGCACTTCAAGAACAAGTACCTCAAGGACGTCAGCTTCCAGCTGCGCAAGGGGGAGATCCTGGGCTTTTCCGGCCTGGTGGGCGCAGGGCGCAGCGAGACGGCCCGTGCCATCTTCGGCATCGATCCTCTCCAGTCCGGCGAGCTGCTCATTGAGGGAAAGCCCGTCCGCATCCGCAGCGCCCGGGACGCCATCGCCAACGGCATCGGATTCGTTCCGGAAAACCGGAAGCTGGAGGGCCTTTTCCTCACCGGAAGCATTGAGGACAATATGACCTACCCCGTTTTAGAGAAGTTCATGGGGATCGTGGGCATGAACCAGGCGAAGCGCCAGGCCATCGTGGACCACCACGTCCACGACCTGGCCATCAAAATGACGTCCACCAAGCAGGCGGTGGGCCAGCTGTCCGGCGGCAACCAGCAGAAGGTGCTGGTGTCCAAGTGGCTTGCCACCGAGCCGAAGATCCTGATCCTGGACGAGCCCACCCGGGGCATCGACGTAGGCGCCAAGGCGGAGATCTATCAGCTGATTTTCGCCCTGGCCCAGCAGGGGATCGCCATTATGCTGATCTCCTCTGAGATGGACGAGATCATCAATCTCAGCGACCGGATCATCGTAATGCACGAGGGCACCGTCTCCGGCGAGGTGGACAATATTCCGGAGGCCCGGGCGTCCCAGGAAGAAATTATGTGGCTTGCATCTGGAGGTAAAAAGTGATGAAGAAGAACGAAGCGCAGAGGAACGACACGCCCCTGACGCAGGGGGCATACTGGGGGCTGGACTACCTGAAGCGGAACGCCGGCATTCTGATCGCCCTGCTGGTCCTCACCGTGTTTCTCACCGTGGCGACGGAAAACTTTGCCACTCCCTCGAATCTTTTGACGGTGCTGCGGCAGATCTGCACCAACGCCCTCTTAGCCTTCGGCATGACCTTCGTGCTGATCATCGGCGGCATCGACCTGACCGTCGGCTCCGTGCTGGGCGCCTGCGGCGTCAGCGTGGTCATGCTGATTGAAAGCGGCGTTCCCATTGCGGGCGCTGTGATTTTGAGCCTCCTTCTGGGGGCTGTGCTGGGTCTCATCAACGGCTGCATCATCGCCTTCACCGGCATGCCCCCCTTCATCGTCACCCTGTCTATGATGGAGGTCATCCGCGGCTTTGCCTACATCATCACCGACGGGCGGTCGGTCAGCTGCACCAACGAGTCCTTCAACGCCTTCGGCAACAGCTATTTCCTGGGGATCCCCGTCCCTGTGTACATCGTGTTTTTCGCCATGGTGCTCTGCAGCGTCATCCTCTACCGCACCAAGTTCGGCCGCCGGATGTACGCGGTGGGCGGCAACGTCAATGCCGCCCGGTTCACCGGCATCAACACCAAGTCCATCACCATCCGCGCCTATGTGATCTCTGCGGTGCTCTCCGCTCTGGCGGGCATTGTGCTGGCCTCCCGGATGTACTCCGGCCAGCCCACCGCCGGCGACGGCTATGAGTCCGACGCCATCGCCGCCGCGGTGCTGGGCGGCACCAGCTTCAACGGCGGTATCGGCACCCTCAGCGGCACCCTGTTCGGCGCCCTGGTCATCGGTATTCTGAATAACGGCCTCAATCAGCTGCGGGTGACCTCCTATATGCAGATGGTCATCAAGGGCATCGTGATCATTCTGGCTGTGGGCATTGATATCTTCAAGAACCGGAGACGGGCCAAGTAACCCAGCCCGCCCCCCCACACTCGCCCTGTCAGGAGAGAAAAAGAGGGCGCTGCACGGCTTTCAACCGGCGGCGCCCTGCCTTTTTAAACAACGGAGGAACAGAAAATGGAAAAACAGTATGTGATCGGCGTGGACTACGGCAGCGACTCCGCCCGGGCTCTGGTGGTGGACGCCGCCAGCGGCGCCACGGCGGGACAGGCGGTGTGCCCGTACCCCCGGTGGAGTCAGGGGCTCTATCAGGACCCGGCGGCGGGGATGTTCCGCCAGCACCCCCTGGACTATCTGGAGAGTCTGACGGCCTGCGTCACCCAGGCGCTGGAGCAGGCGGGCGAGGACGTGCGGCGGCATGTGGCGGCCCTGGCGGTGGACACCACCGGCTCCACCCCCTGCCCTGTGGACCAGTCGGGGACCCCCCTGGCCCTGCTGCCCGGCTTTGAGGAAAATCCCAACGCCATGTTCCATCTGTGGAAGGACCACACCGCCATCGACGAGGCCCAGCAGGTCACAAAGACCTTTTCCACCTGGGGCGGCACGGACTACACCCGGTACCAGGGGCCCTATGCCTCGGAGTGGTTCTGGGCCAAGATCCTCCACACGGTCTCGGTGGACCCCCAGGTGCGGGCGGCGGCGTACTCCTGGGTGGAGCACTGCGACTGGCTGCCCTCCCTTCTCTCCGGAGAGACCCGGCCGGAGAAGATGTACCGCTCCGCCTGCGCCGCGGGCCACAAGGCCTACTGGCACAGCGCGTGGAAGGGCCTGCCGGACCGGCGGTGCCTGGAATCCCTGGACCCCTATCTCGGGCAGGTCTGGGCCACCTACGGGGAGGGCCCCCGTCCCTGCTCTGTAAACCTCGGCCCCATCACCAGGGAGTGGGCGGAGCGGCTGGGCCTTCCGGAGACCACGGTGATCACCGGAAGCTCCTTTGACGCCCACGCCGGAGCGGTGGGCGCCGGCGTCCAGCCGGGGAGGCTGGTGCTGAACATCGGCACCTCCGCCGTGGATATGCTGGTGCTGCGGGAGGACCAGGTGCCAAAGGGCAATTTCTCCTACGCCTGCGGCGCCGCGGAGAACAGCATTCTGCCCGGCTTTATCGGGGTGGAAACCAGCCAGGCCGCCTACGGCGACGCCTACGCATGGCTGAAGAAGCTGCTCCTCTTCCCTCTGACGGAGATGGACTATCCCGCCGATGTGATCGCTCCCCAGCAGCTGAAGGCGCTGCGTCAGGCGGCGGAGGACCGGATCTTTCAGGTCCTGGAGGCCGAGGCCCGGAAGCTTCCTCTAAAGGGTGCGGTCACGGCTCTGGACTGGTTCAACGGCCGCCGCTACCCCCAGGTCAACGAGCATGCCCGCAGCGCCCTGGGCGGGCTTCACTTAGGCACCGGGGCGGCGGAGCTCTACCAGGCCCTGGTAATCGCCACCGCCTTTGGGCAGCGGACCATCTTAGAGACTCTGGCCCGGGAGAACATCACCGTGGACCGGGTGATCGCCGTAGGCGGCATTGCCCAGAAGTCTGCCTATGTGATGCAGACCCTCAGCGACGTGCTGGGCTGCCGGATCGACGTATCTCAGACCGCCCAGGCCTGTGCCAGAGGGGCCGCCATCTACGCGGCCGCCGGCGCCGGTCTCTACCCCGATGTGATGGCCGCCCAGGAGGCCCTGTGCGAGGGCATCCTGCGCAGCTACACACCAAACCGGGAAAAGGCCGGAGATTATCAGGCGCTCTATGAGACGTATCTGTCCCTGGCCAAATGGGCCGATCCGGGCATGAAATGTATTCTATGACATGGGTTGACAGGCCGAAAAATAAAAAATATAATGAAATTAAGCAGGTTTTTAGATTGAAAATGGAAATACAGAGGGAAAGAACATGGCAAAATCGCGCCAGATAACAATTAAAGATGTGGCGGCCCGTTCCGGTGTTGCCATTTCTACCGTGTCCCGCGTGATCAATGACCGCGGACTGGTCAGCCCTGAGACGCGGGAGCGGGTGCGGAAGGCGGCCCATGAGCTGGGATATGTGCGCAATTCCATGGCGGCGTCCATGAAAAGCGGGAACAGCAATATGATCGTGGTGATCATTCCGGACCTGGTGAACGACTTTTTCTCCGCCGTGGTACAGGGCGTGGAGGAGGCGGTATCGGCGTACGGATACTCCACCCTGTTTTTTACCACCGGCGAGTCCCCGGAAAAGGAGAAAAAATTCTTTATGGGGGAGCTGGGAAACCTGGTGGACGGCGCGATTCTGATCCCGGCCATTGATGATTTCAACTTCTACCACAATCTTAGAATGCCGGTGGTTCTGGTGGACCGGACCCTCGGCAGTCTTGACTCGGTGGTCATCAACAACTACCGGGGCTCCTTCCTGGCCACCGAGGAGCTGCTCCGGGCGGGCCACCGGAAGATCGCCATCATCAACGGCGACCGGGGCCGGGATTTCACCATCTGCACCAACCGGATGGACGGGTATCTTGCCGCCATGCAGCAGTACCACGCGCCGGTGAACGACGCCTATGTCCTCTACGGTCCCTGGTATCAGGAGAGCGGCTACGAGCTGACACGGCAGCTGATGGAGCTGCCGGACCCCCCCACGGCCATCTTTGCCGCCAACAACCAGATCAGCATCGGCTGCATCAACTACCTCATCGAGCACGGCATCCAAATCGGCCGGGACATCTCGCTGGTGGCGTTTGACGACTCCCTTCTGGCCCGGACCATTACGCCGAAGGTCACGGTCATTGAGCGGCCCACCATTGAAATGGGACGGCTTGCGGGGCAGATCCTGATGGAGAATCTCCGGGGAGAGGCTCCGTCGGGGCAGCGGCGGTATATGATGGACGTCAAGCTGATCCGGAGAAATTCCGTTGCGTATCTCAGCGCGGAAAGCACCAGTCAGGTGGGATAAGAAGTCCGCTGAAATCTCTCGATTTCAGCGGACTTTTTCTATCGCACCCGGAACCCCGCAGCTGTACCGGCAGCCGCAGGCATCCCCTTTCTCCGTCTTATTTCGCCAAAAATCAACAGGACGGCTTGACTTTTTGGGGAAAAGGAAGATAATAAATGCGGGAAATCAAAGGAGCCTGCGGCCATGCACGGCGGGCATGACACAGCATCCAACATAGGCATTGGACTGTTTTATCCCGGGCATTTACAATACAAGCAGGGTATGGAAGGGCCGGCAGCCGGGAAATCCCGGCTGCCGTTCTTTTGCGGAAAGCGTGTCGATTGGCGTCGGCTTTCGCGGACCGGCCTGTGCCAGCCCCCCGGGACCGGCCCCGAACTCCCCATCCACTTCAAAGAGAGAAGCATCGGTGTACAAGGGGTACAAACGAGATAAAATAGAAATGAGGGGCGATAGAGCGGAAATGTCAGATTTTCCACTCTATCTGAACACGGTCGCTGGTGGCCTTGATTGTAGAAATCAAGCCATCGGCGGCTTTTCTTTTGTCGTCAAAATCTATGCTCTGCCAGTTGTCGAGATAATAGGACAGTTTCTTTATCTGCTGGGGCGATATGGTTTCGACGCTCAAATCGGCTATTGCTT